>CAUPWR010000006.1:0-135788 GCA_963515445.1 Parahaemophilus parainfluenzae
CCAGGTAGTGAATGTAGAACCCCGAGCTAAATGGCTTGGGGTTTTTGTTTATGGATTTTTATTAAAAATTATATAGAATGATCTCAATTTTTATTTCTCAATATAAACCATGAAAAACTTTAGATATTTTGCGCAACGTTATGTTGATTGGGTTATTCGATTAGGTCGAGTTCGTTTCTCTTTACTTGGTATCGCTATTCTTGCGATTTTGGCTATCTGTATACAAATCTTATTAAGCACGCTCCTTAGTGATGGCATTCATTGGAGTGATATTGCTCGCTCAATCACTTTTGGTTTATTTACTGCGCCTTTTGTTATTTATTTTTTTACGCTACTTGTTGAACGACTAGAACGTTCCCGTTTAGAGCTGTCTAAAACGCTTGCTCGATTAGAAAAAAATAGTCGTGATAAAAGTACCTTACTGGCAACAATTAGCCATGAGTTACGTACGCCTTTAAATGGGATTATTGGTCTTAGCCGAATCCTATTAGATGACAAATTAACAGAACAACAACAAAATTACCTCAATACAATTAATCTAAGTGCGGTCAGTTTAGGTCATATTTTTAGTGATATTATTGATTTAGATAAGATCGATTCTAAGCGCATTGAATTAAATATCCAGCCTTGCGATTTCCATTCACTACTTAATGATTTCTATAATTTTGGTACCTTGATGGCGGAGCAAAAGGGGCTAAAATTCTCTTTAAAGCTGGATGATAATTTACCTAATTGGCTTTATCTCGATCGTGCTCGCCTTAGCCAAATTCTTTGGAATTTAATTAGTAATGCCGTCAAATTCACTGACAAAGGTGAAGTTATTCTAAGGGTGCAGAAAATGCAAGATAATCAGTATCAATTTAGTGTTACTGATACGGGAGCAGGAATTGCACCTTGCGAATTAGATAAGATTTTTACCATGTACTATCAGGTTAAAGATAATATTCATCGTTCTGCGGGAAGTGGCATTGGTCTTGCAATTTCTAAGAATTTAGCTCAATTAATGCAAGGGGATTTAACGGTTGAAAGTGAATTGGAAAAAGGTTCAACCTTTTACTTAACGATCATTGCAGAAAAAGCTCAGGCTCATGATGGTAATGCTGAAAAAGCCATGCAGCATCTTTCTATTTTATTAGTAGAAGACGTTGAATTGAATGTGGTTGTGGCTAAAAGTATTCTTGAAAGGCAAGGGCATTATGTTGATGTTGCGATGAATGGTGAACAGGCTATTCAATTATTTGAGAAAAATACTTATGATATTGTTTTTCTTGATATTAAGTTACCAGATATGTCAGGCTTTGATATTGCATACTATTTACGTAAAAACTATGAAGAAGGGATTTATGATTTTCTTCCACCTTTAATAGCTTTTACGGCAAACGTTATGCACAGCGAAGAGGAATATCAAAATCAGGGTATGGATGGTGTGTTGCGTAAGCCTCTTTCTCTGACGGAATTACGTCAGTGTTTTAAAACATTCTTAGGTGATGATATCGAGACTACCTCTGATGAAGAAGAGCTCCCTCAAGTTCAAGAAGGCATCAATATTTCACTTATTGAGTTAATTGGAAAATCACAAGCTAAAGCTAATGTAGAGTTATTCAAACAGTGGATGCCAATTTATTTAGATGAATTAGAAACAGCGTATGAAGATTATCTTACAAACGCAGATATGCAACAAATGGTGTCAGATGTGGCACATAAAATAAAAGGCGCTGCAGCATCAGTAGGGCTTGTTAATATTCAAAATATCGCAAAACAGGCTCAAGACACGTCATTACCCAATTGGACATCTGATATTACTTTATGGATAGAACAACTCAGTAATGAATGGTCTCAAAATGTAGCTGAATTAGAAGCATATTTAGAAAAATAATTCATGACACGTCATTTTCAGATTTTGATCAGTGAGAATATGCCGTCTAATTTGCCGGCAAATACCTTGATCATTAATGAGTTTTCTAAAACCCAAAATCTTCTTGGGCAAGAGTTTGAGACGATCTTGTTTGATGCACGAAAAGGTATCCATTTAGAGGCGCTCGCCATTGCGGCCGGTACATTGAAAATGAATGGTGCATTAATTGTCTTGCTATCAAATTGGGAGAAACTTCATTCCCAAATAGACGAAGATAGTCTTCGTTGGTCAGGTTCGCTTGAGGCAATTACGACGCCAAGATTTATTGCATATTTTAAGCATTGTATTCATAAATATGGTTTTCCCGTCCTTTATCATCAAAATGATTTAAAATTTGACCGCACTTTTCAGCGAGAATTTGTAAATCACAACGCGACCTTAGATCAGCAGAAAATCATTGAGCAAATCTTACAAAAAGAATCTGAACTCTACTTTCTTACTGCCAAACGAGGAAGAGGGAAATCAGCTCTAGCAGGCTTATTAGCGAATCAACTGGATACTAAAATTTACCTCACAGCTCCAAATAAAAGTGCGGTCAATATTTTGGGTGAATTTTCACAAAAAGAGATTATCTTTATTGCACCAGATGCACTTTTCCTTGCTTTGCAAAATGATCCTTCTTTTTCTGAAAATGCTTGGCTTTTTGTTGATGAGGCGGCAATGTTGCCGATTGCTCAACTTACTGCTTTTTCCCATCATTTTAAGCATATTTTATTTACGACAACTATTCATAGTTATGAGGGAACCGGGCGAGGCTTTGAGCTTAAATTTAAGCAAAAAATTAACCGCACTTTCTCTGACTTTGAGCTTATTGAACCGCTACGTTGGTCGAAAGATGATGCTTTAGAGGCATTTATCGATGAGCTTTTATTATTGAATGTAGAGGATGAGTTTAAACAAACGGTATACGATAAAAGCAAGTTCTGTCAAATTACTGAACGCTCACAAGAGGAAATACTTTCTTCATTGTCTCAATTCTATGGGTTGATGACATTAGCTCATTATCGTACATCACCATTAGATCTACGGCGATTATTTGATGTCAATTCACAGTGTTTTTTTACCGCTGAAAGTGAGCAAAATTTACTAGGCGCTGTTTGGGCATTAAAAGAAGGCGGGATTGAAGATTCAGCCCTCATTGAAGCAATTCAACAAGGGATTAGACGCCCGAAAGGCAATCTCGTGCCTCAAGCACTTTGTTTTCATGCTCAACAACAAAAGGCTTGTGAATTGCATTCTTTACGTATTTCGAGAATTGCGGTCCAGCCTATGTGGCAGCAGCATGGTATTGGTACACAACTTATTGAATACATCACACAAAATGCCGATCTGGATTATTTATCAGTGAGTTTTGGTTATACCAAAGAACTGGCTCAATTTTGGCAGAAATGTGGTTTTTCTCTTGTTTATTTAGGCGAGCATTTAGAGGCAAGTAGTGGCTGTTATTCAACTATCGCTCTAAAAGGGCTTTCTGCACAAGGGATTGAATTAGAAAAAGAAGCAACGCAATCTTTTCAACGGAATATGCCTTTGTCTTTCCATCCATTAGCTCAGGAATTTAATACCAGATCAGTGGATTGGGAATTGCTTGACGAAGATTGGTTAAGTTTAAAAAATTTTGCTTATTTTCACCGCACTTTAGCTTCTGCTTTGCCGGCAATTCGTCGATTTTTAATGAATTTAGATGAAAAAGATTGCCCTTTAATGAAAGATTATTTCATCACAAAACAGATACCCTATAATAAGAAAAATGGGTTAAAATTATTACGTTCGGAAATTGCACAAAAATTAAAAAAGGAGGCAAAATGAGCGAACAAGAAAAAAAAGGTTGGTTCCGTAAAGCGGTAGATGAATATAATAAATTTTGCAGTGAGCTTGGTTTAGATAAAGGTAGTTGTCGAGGTTGTATGCCACGCATTGAATTTGATGATGATGGTAAGGTAAAAAAAGAGAAACCACTAGAACCACTCAAAAAATAAAAGGAAACAGGGTTAACTAAACCCTGTTTTTTTATACAGATAAATATTGAAAAGTAGAGTGAATTTGCTAAACTAATCAGCTATTCACGCAAAAATGAGATAAAAATTGACCGCGCTTATGAAAACAACCTATTTTAATTTTGATATTCCAACTCAGCCCAATGACCATAAAATTCTTGGCAATGTATTAGCGAGTGCAGATGCACTTGCTGTTAGTGAACTTGCAGAGCAATACGATGGATTGACTGTGGTTGTGACACCGGATACCAAAAGTGCGGTTCGTTTATCACAAGTTTTACTGGATTTAACTTCTCAGCCCGTTCAGTTTTTTCCTGATTGGGAAACGTTGCCTTATGATTCTTTTTCTCCTCATCAAGAAATTATTTCTTCGCGTTTAAGTGCGTTATTTCATTTACAAAATACTAAAAAAGGTATCTTTGTTTTACCGATTAGCACATTAATGCAACGTGTGTGCCCGCCGAAATATCTACAGCACAATGTCCTTCTGATTAAAAAAGGTGACCGTATTGTCATTGAAAAATTGCGATTACAATTAGAGTCAGCAGGATATCGTTCCGTAGAGCAAGTACTAGAACATGGTGAATATGCTGTGCGCGGATCACTTTTAGATCTTTTCCCAATGGGAAGTGCGGTTCCATTTCGTTTAGATTTTTTTGATGATGAAATTGATTCGATTCGTACTTTTGATGTCGATACGCAGCGAACGTTAGATGAAATTCAATCTATTAATTTATTACCTGCACACGAATTTCCAACAGATGAGAAAGGTATTGAGTTTTTTCGCACACAATTTAGAGAAACCTTTGGTGAAATTCGTCGTGATCCAGAACATATTTATCAGCAAATCAGTAAAGGCACATTAATTTCAGGGATTGAATATTGGCAGCCGTTATTCTTTGATGAAATGGCAACGTTGTTTGATTACTTGCCAGAAAAAACGTTGTTTGTGGATATGGAAACAAATCAAGCACAAGGTGAACGTTTTTATCTTGATGCAAAACAGCGATATGAGCATCGAAAAGTCGATCCAATGCGCCCTCTTTTGCCGCCAGAACGTTTGTGGCTAAGTATTGATGCAGTAAATCATGCATTAAAAAATTATCCTAAAATTAATTTTAAAGCAGAAAAAGTGCGGTCATCTGTTCGTCAGAAAAATTTAGCGGTGTCCGCATTACCTGTCTTGACCATTCAATCACAGCAAAAAGAACCGTTATCGCAACTTCGTCAGTTTATTGAGCATTTTAAAGGAGATGTTTTATTTTCAGTTGAAACTGAAGGACGACGTGAAACTTTACTGGATTTACTTTCACCATTAAAAATTAAACCAAAACAAATTAAAACCTTATCTGAAGCCAATCAAGACAAGTTTAATCTGTGGGTCAGTCGTCTTGAGCAAGGTTTTATTCTTGATGAGGCCAAATTAGCTGTCATTACTGAACATGAAATTTTAGGTGAGCGAGTACAGCAACGTCAGCGTGATAAACGTAAGGCTGTCAATCCAGATACCTTAGTGCGTAATCTAGCTGAATTAAAAATAGGGCAGCCCGTGGTGCATTTAGATCATGGTGTTGGGCGTTATGGTGGGTTAGTTACGCTTGATACAGGGGGCTTAAAAGCAGAATATTTGCTGATCAATTATGCGAATGAGTCCAAACTTTATGTGCCAGTTGGTTCTCTTTATTTGATTAGTCGATATGTAGGCGGCTCAGATGAAACAGCGCCATTACATAAATTAGGTAATGAATCATGGGCGAAAATGCGTCAAAAAGCCGCTGAAAAAATTCGTGATGTGGCTGCGGAATTACTTGATGTGTATGCTCAAAGAGAAGTGAAAAAAGGCTTTGAATTTAAATATGAGCGTGAGGAATTCCAGCAATTCGCTGCAACCTTCCCTTTTGAAGAAACGCATGATCAAGCCATGGCGATTAACGCAGTCATTTCGGATATGTGTCAACCAAAAGCAATGGACCGTTTAGTTTGTGGTGATGTGGGCTTTGGGAAGACTGAAGTAGCGATGCGAGCCGCATTTTTGGCGGTCATGAACCATAAACAAGTGGCTGTATTAGTCCCTACAACCTTGTTAGCTCAACAGCATTACGAGAATTTTAAAGATCGTTTTGCTAATTTGCCGGTTAATGTGGAAGTACTTTCTCGCTTTAAAACAACCAAAGAGCAAAAACAAATCTTAGAAAATTTAGCCGAAGGAAAAGTCGATATTCTGATTGGAACCCATAAATTAATTCAATCCGATGTGAAGTTTTCGGATCTTGGCTTACTCATCATCGATGAAGAACATCGCTTTGGTGTAGGACAAAAAGAGAAAATTAAACAACTTCGAGCGAATATTGATATTTTAACGCTTACCGCAACACCAATTCCTCGTACTTTGAATATGGCGATGAATGGTATTCGCGATCTTTCTATTATTGCAACACCACCGGCTCGCCGAGTGAGTATCAAAACATTTGTTCGTCAGAAAGATGATTTAATTATTCGTGAAGCGATTCTGCGTGAGATTTTACGTGGCGGCCAAGTTTATTATTTGTATAATGATGTGGCGAGTATTGAAAATACGGCTGAAAAACTGACCGCACTTGTACCAGAAGCTCGTGTCGTGATTGGTCATGGTCAAATGCGAGAACGTGAACTTGAACGCGTGATGAGTGATTTTTATCATCAACGTTATAACGTATTAGTTTGTTCCACTATTATTGAAACGGGGATTGATGTACCAACGGCAAATACGATTATTATTGAACGTGCAGATAATTTTGGCTTGGCACAGCTTCACCAGTTGCGTGGTCGAGTAGGACGTTCTCACCACCAAGCTTATGCCTATTTGCTTACACCTCCGCCGAAATTAATGACGAAAGATGCGAAACGTCGTTTAGAGGCATTAGAAAGTTTAGATAACTTAGGTGCAGGCTTTATTCTTGCAACGCACGATTTAGAAATTCGCGGTGCAGGTGAATTATTAGGGAATGAACAAAGTGGGCAAATTGAAAGTATCGGTTTTTCACTTTATATGGAATTACTTGATGCAGCAGTTAAAGCCTTAAAAGAGGGGAGAGAACCTTTATTAGAAGAGATTACACATCAGCAAGCCGAAATTGAGTTACGTGTTCCAGCCCTATTGCTTGAGGATTATCTGGGCGATGTGAATATGCGTTTGTCGTTCTATAAACGCATTGCAGCAGCAGAAAGCAAACAAGAGTTAGATGAATTAAAAGTTGAATTGATTGATCGTTTTGGTTTATTACCTGAAGCAACGAAAAATCTTTTACAAATTGCTGAAATGCGTTTAATGGTGAAACCATTAAAAGTACTGAAAATCGATGCAGGGGCTCAAGGTGGCTTTATTGAATTCTCACCTTCAGCAAAAGTTGATCCAGAAAAATTCATCAAATTAATTCAACAAAATCCAATTGTTTATCGCTTTGATGGGCCATTAAAATTTAAGTTTGTGAAAGCACTTCCAGAAAACAAAGAGCGGTTAGAATTTGTGATGGATTTAGTGAAGACACTTACTGAGTAGCAAGTAAATAAAAAGGCTGACAAAATGTCAGCCTTTCTTTTTAACGTTTTATTAGTGAAGCGCTTCAACAACGCTTAAGAACATTTTTAAGATACCGGCATTTAATAAGTCGATAAAGAAAGCCCCTACCATTGGTACGATTAAGAACGCTTTGTGAGATGGTCCGAAACGACTGGTAATCGCTTGCATGTTAGCAACGGCTGTTGGTGTAGCACCGAGACCGAAACCACAGTGACCTGCACTTAATACAATCGCATCATAATCTTTACCCATCATACGGTATGTGACGTAGATAGCGAAGAAAGCCATGAAGACAACTTGAACCGCTAAGATAACTAATACATCTGTTGCAAGACCTGCTAATTCCCAAAGTTTGAGAGACATTAACGCAATTGCTAAGAAGATAGATAAACCTACGCTACCTAATACGTCAATCGCTGAATCAGCCACTTGGAATTTGAATAAGTGAGTTAAGCTGTTACGAATGATTACACCTGTAAACAAACACCATACGAATGTTGGTAATTGAATGTGTGTACCTTTTGTTAAGCCATCTAAATATTGACCGATGAGTAAACATAAAGAAAGCATAGCGATGGTTTCAATGATTGAACGCGCATTGATTTTACGTTTATAAGTTGGGTGCTCAAATGCTTCTTGTACGTCATCTACTTCATCATTCTCTGGGTTCTCACCTTGTTTTTGATGATTTAATAAATAACGAGATACTGGACCACCTAAGATACCACCAAAGACTAAACCAAATGTAGCACACGCCATAGCGATTTCTGTCGCAGCTGGTAGATTAAATTCTTTAGTGAATGTTTCTGCCCATGCTGCACCTGTACCATGACCACCGGTTAGGGTAACTGAACCAGCAAGTAAGCCGTAAGCAGGATCAATGCCTAATAATTCAGTACCTAAAATACCGATGACATTTTGGCAAACAATGAGTATTGCTGCCGCCAATAGGAAGATAACTAATGGTTTTCCGCCTTTAATTAAGCGAGCAAAGTTTGCACTTAAACCGATAGAGGAGAAGAATACCAACATCATAGATGTTTGTAAGCTTTTCTCAAAAGTGAATGACGTGCCATTTACTTTGTATAAAATGGTTAATGCAATAGCCACAATAAAGCCGCCAACAACAGGCTCAGGGATATTAAATGTTTGTAAAACTCGAATGCGTTTTACTAGAAAAAAACCGAGTAATAATACAAAACTTGCTAAAGCAAGTGTTTGATAGGTATCAAAAACAATATTCACGAAATATCCTCCTATTTAGTTTGGTTTCGAGAATTCTTATGAGTTGTGTTCAGGTTCAACCACCACAATGTCAACATTACTATGTAATCCACGTGGTAATTGGGAGCCTTTTCTGCCGCGTTCCGCACGGAATTTTTGCAGATCTTCCGGTTTTAATGTGATTTTTCGTTTACCGGAATGGAACTCAAGGCTGGCTTGCTCTGAAATTAAGAACAATTTCACCAATAATTCTGACCGCGCTTTTGCATTCGCGGCTGGAATACTGATGATTTTGTTGCCTTTCCCTTTTGATAATGCCGGTAAATCCCGTACCGGAAAAATCAGCATTCGCCCCGCTGAAGTGAGGGACACAAGAAGTGAGGCCGACTCGGAAAGTGTCTCAGGTTTCAAGACTTTCGCATTTTCTGGCAAAGAAATCAAGGCTTTTCCTGCTTTATTACGCGCAATTAAATCTTCAAATTTGCAAATAAAACCATATCCTGCATCTGATGCCATCAATAATTCTTGTTTTTCAGGTTCCATAATAACCTGTTCAATGGTCGCACCGGCCGGTAATGTCAGTTTACCGGTGAGCGGTTCACCTTGTGAACGCGCAGAAGGCAAGCTTAATGGATCTAAAGCATAACTACGACCAGTACTATCAATAAAGATCACTGGTTGATTGCTTTTACCGCAAGTGTGAGCGAGATATTTATCGCCTGCTTTGTAGCTTAATCCAGCCGGATCAATGTCATGACCTTTTGCACATCGTACCCAGCCCATTTCAGATAAGATGACCGTGACTGGTTCAGCTGGAGTCATTTCACTTTCAGAAATGGCTTTCGCTTCTTCACGCTCAACTAATTGAGACATTCTAGGGCTGGCGTATTTTTTCGCATCTTCTTGAATTTCTTTTTTTATCAAGGTATTTAAGCGACGTTCAGATCCTAAAATTAACTCTAAATTTGACCGCTCTTCTTCAAGTTTATCTTTTTCAGCTTGTAATTGATGTTCTTCTAATTTGGCTAAATGGCGCAAACGTAAGTTTAAAATGGCTTCTGCCTGTTCATCACTTAAGTTAAAGCGAGCCATTAAAACTTGTTTAGGTTCATCTTCAGTACGAATAATTTCAATCACTTCATCAATATTGAGGAAAGCAATCATCAAGCCATCTAAAATGTGTAAACGAGCGAGTACTTTATCTAAACGATGTTGTAAACGACGCGTTACTGTTGTACGACGGAATGTCAGCCATTCGGTAAGAACTTGAAGTAAGCCTTTCACGGCTGGTTTATGATCAAGCCCGATCATATTCATATTCACACGATAGCTTTTTTCGAGATCAGTCGTAGCAAATAAATGCGCCATCAAGGCATCCGTGTCAACGCGATTTGAACGAGGTACAAGTACAATACGCACAGGGTTTTCGTAATCAGCTTCATCACGAATATCCTCTACCATTGGCAATTTTTTCGCCGTCATTTGTTCAGCAATTTGCGCAATGATTTTTGATGGTGAAGATTGATGAGGAAGTGCACTAATGATGATTTCACCGTCTTCTTTATGCCATGTTGCACGCATTTTGATAGAACCACGACCGGTTTCGTACATTTTTCGAATATCATCTTTTGGTGAAATAATTTCCGCTTCAGTTGGGAAATCTGGGCCTTGAATGATATTGAGTACATCATCTAATCCTGCTTTTGGATTATCTAATAGCAGGACAGCGGCATCCGCCACTTCATTAATATTGTGTGGTGGAATATCGGTTGCCATCCCGACTGCAATCCCGGTGGTGCCGTTTAACAGAATATGAGGCAAACGTGCAGGCAAATATTGTGGTTCTTCTAAAGTGCCATCAAAGTTTGGTTGGAAATCAACGGTACCTTGACCTAATTCAGTTAATAGAATCTCAGAAATTTTGGATAGGCGAGATTCTGTATAACGCATTGCCGCGAATGATTTAGGATCATCTGGCGCCCCCCAGTTTCCTTGGCCATCCACTAAAGGATAACGGTAAGAAAAGGGCTGAGCCATTAATACCATGGCTTCATAACAGGCGGAGTCGCCGTGTGGATGGAATTTACCTAACACATCACCGACAGTACGCGCAGATTTTTTAAATTTTGCCGCGGCATTTAACCCCAGTTCAGACATCGCATAGACAATACGGCGCTGAACGGGCTTTAAGCCATCGCCAATAAAAGGTAATGCACGATCCATGATGACGTACATTGAATAATTAAGATAAGCCTTTTCTGTAAAGGTGCGAAGTGGCATCTGCTCGATGCCTTCGTAATTAATATTGCTCATATTCTTCTAATCTATTTTCTTGTTGCACCAGAACTCGCATCAGAATGTTCGTGATGAGAATGCCCCATCTCCATTCCTTTATGACTGTCAATTTCGTAAGGAACAGGTTGTGGTTTTTGTGGATTGGCTTCTTTAAAGGCTTCGTCTTTTAGTTTTCCGGAATAAATATTCGGATTTTTTTCGCCTTCGACCACGATTTGTCCCATCGTGCCTTTATTTACAGCACGGAAAATCGAGTGATCCATAAAAACATAAGTACCTGGTACATCAATTCGTGTTTCCACCATGGTGGCACTGCCGGATGGAATCAGGGTAGTTTGAACATTATGATTAACAAGCGTACCGCCTTCCACATACACATTATCAAATACCGCACCGATTAAGTGGAAAGAAGAGCATAAATTTGGTCCAGCATTGCCTACAAATAGACGAATGCTTTCACCGGTTTTCGCTTTTAAGGCATTTCCGTCCATAGTTGCACCGACTTTACCGTTGAAGAGGACGTATTCAGGGCGTTCATCAATGGCTTTTTGCATACTGAATGGTTGCAAGCCAGGATCGCCAAATTCACCTTTGGTATAGAATTCACTTTGCATAATGTAAAATTCGCGATCCACTTTTGGTAAGCCTTCTTTGGGCTCAACTAAAACTAAACCATACATCCCCTTGGCAAGGTGAATATCCACAGGCTGACTGCCACAGTGGTATAGATAAATCCCCGAACGTAACGCTCTAAATTGGAAGGTAGATGTGCGTGTTGGTGGCGTTTCACTTGCGAGTGCTCCGCCCATTGGTACGGCTGCAGCATGGAAATCGATACTGTGTGGCATCATTGAACTCGCTGAGTTGGAAAGTTGCACTTCCACCATGTCGCCTTCGCGCACACGAATAAACGGCGCAGGCACGCTACCATTTAATGTCCAAAATTTAAATTGCACACCATCCATTAAATCCATAATTTGCTCAAGTGCGGTCAGTTTTACCACGACTTTTGCCGGATAGTTACGTTCAATCGGTTTTGGCACATTTGGCGCAAGCGTCAGTTCAGCTTCAATCTCTGGTAAATTCTCAACTGCAGTGGTTGCTGTATTTGAGGCTTTTTCTTCCGCTTGAGCAGAAGGAATAAGGCTTAAACCAGCACCTAATGTAATTGTTGCTAGGCCTAGTGCACTGTTTTTAAAAAAATCTCGACGTTGTTCGTTCATGATTGACCTCAAATAATTAAACAGCTAAATCCACTTGGTCGCCATTGGTTTGTAACCAATTTTTGCGATCTTCCGCTCGTTTTTTGGCGAGTAACATATCCATTAACTCTAATGTTTCCGCGCCTTGATCTTCGCCTAGTTCATAGGTTAATTGAACTAAACGGCGTGTATTCGGATCCATGGTGGTTTCACGTAATTGTGATGGATCCATTTCACCTAAACCTTTGAATCGTTGTACATTTAAAGTGCCTTTTTTACCTTTTAAGCGTTCTAAAATCGCTTCTTTTTCGTTTTCATCTAAGGCATAAAAGACTTCTTTACCTAAGTCGATACGATAGAGTGGTGGCATTGCCACATAAACGTGCCCATCTTGAACCAATTTCGGGAAATGACGTAAAAAGAGTGCACAGAGTAGGGTGGCAATATGCAAACCATCAGAGTCCGCATCGGCTAAAATACAGACTTTACCGTAACGAAGTTGAGATAAGTCTTCATTATCAGGATCGATACCAAGCGCCACAGCAATATCATGAATTTCCGTTGAGCCAAGCACTTGATCACTGGCTACTTCCCAAGTATTTAAGATTTTTCCGCGTAAAGGTAGGATCGCTTGATATTCACGATCTCGCGCCTGTTTGGCCGATCCGCCCGCAGAGTCACCTTCTACCAAGAATAATTCGGTTTTTTCTAAATTTTGTGATGCACAATCGGCTAATTTACCCGGTAGAGCAGGACCACTCACTAATTTTTTACGTACAACTTTTTTGGCTGCATTCAGACGACGTTGTGCAGAACTGATCGCCATTTCAGCTAAGCGATCTGCATCCTGTACGTTTTGATTCAACCATAAACTGAAGGCATCTTTTAAAACACCCGCAACAAAGACCGCACTTTGACGGGAAGATAAACGTTCTTTGGTTTGGCCGGCAAATTGAGCATCTTGCATTTTCAGTGAAAGAATATAAGCACAGCGATCCCAAATATCGTCTGCCGTTAATTTCACGCCACGTGGTAATTTATTGCGGAATTCGCAATATTCAGTCATGGCATTGAGCAAACCTTGGCGAAGACCATTTACGTGTGTTCCGCCTTGTACTGTTGGAATCAAGTTTACATAGCTTTCTGCAATAAGCTCACCACCTTCCGGCAACCATAATAATGCCCAGCTTACCGCTTCGGTGGAGCCTTTAAATTCACCGACAAAAGGTTTTTCAGGCAAGGTTTCAAAACCATTCACTGCTTCGGTTAAGTAATCGGATAAACCATCTTGATAACACCATACATCTTCGGTGTTATTCACTTTATCGACAAATTTAATCTCTAAGCCTGAACAAAGCACGGCTTTCGCACGCAATAAGTGGCGTAAACGGCTGACAGAAAAATTCTTGCTATCAAAATATTTTGGGTTTGGTTTGAAGTGGACGGTGGTACCGGTTGTACGTCTGCCACAAGTCCCGATGACTTCTAATTCTTCTACTTTTACGCCATTTTCAAAGGCAATTTTATATACTTCGCCGTTACGTTTAACTTGAATATCAACGCGTTCAGAAAGGGCATTGACGACAGAAATCCCTACCCCGTGTAAACCACCGGCAAATTCATAGTTTTTATTTGAGAACTTACCGCCAGCATGAAGTTTGGTTAAGATTACTTCGACACCTGAAACCCCTTCAGTTGGGTGAATATCCACAGGCATCCCGCGTCCATTATCAATGACTTCAAGCGATTGATCCGCATGTAAAATCACTTCAACTTTGGTGGCAAAACCCGCAAGGGCTTCGTCCACACTGTTATCAATAACTTCTTGTGCAAGATGATTTGGACGAGTCGTGTCCGTGTACATGCCGGGGCGAATTTGCACCGGTTCGAGATCTTTTAGAACCGTAATTTCTTGAGCAGAATAATTTGTAGTCATTTTTAAAATTAGTTACTTATTTATAAAAAATTAGCGTGATTTTATCAAAAAATGACGCGTTTATAAAATCAAAGATGAGAAAAGAGAAGGATACTATATCAAGTAAAAATGCGGTCAAAATTTGATGTGAATTTTGACCGCACTTTGGATTCATTTGAACCTATTAAATCTGTTATGGGTTAAATTATCTCGATACTAAGCTTTTGCTTTTGTAGCTAAATATTCCTGTAAGCCTTTATCTCTCAATTTACAGCTTGGACATTCTCGACATCCTCCCTCAACACCTTCGTAGCAAGTATGAGTGTGCTGACGAATATAATCTAACGCACCTAATTCATCGGCTAATGCCCACGTTTGTGCTTTGGTAAGATACATTAACGGTGTTTTTAAATTGAACGGATAATCCATGGCTAAATTAAGGGTGACATTCATGGATTTGATAAACACATCACGACAATCCGGATAGCCACTGAAATCTGTTTCACATACACCCGTGATAATGTCATTGATACCTTGTCTTTTAGCATAGATCGCGGCATACAATAAGAAGAGTGCGTTGCGGCCATCCACAAAAGTATTCGGTAATTCACCATCTTTTTGCTCAATATCCGCATTGGCATCCATTAAGGCATTATGGGTAATGGATTTGATGACGGATGTATCAATCAACGTTTGTTTCACACCGAGATCCTGAGCGATCCAACAGGCTTTTTCTAATTCGATAGCGTGACGTTGACCGTATTGAAAGGTGACCGTTTCCACATTTTCCACGCCATATTCAGCAATGGCTTGAATTAAACAGGTTGTGGAATCTTGTCCACCTGAGAAGATCACAAGGGCTTTACGATTGTGATTAGGATTTGAAATATTCATAGGATACCTAGTTTTTTTATGTAGGAGGTTTGCGAACTACAAGTTAAAAATGAGGCGGTATTGTAGAAGTCAAAGATAAATTTTGCAAGAAAAGGACTAATTTAAGCAGGAAAATACGGAGAGAATTATGATACAATTTTGGCAACTTAGTTTTAAAAAAGGTAAACACAATGAAAAAATTAATTCTTATTGTTCTTGGTGCATTAGTAATTTCAGCTTGCGCAAATAAAGACGTTTATTTTAATGGTTCGGAAGGATCCCATTCGGGCATGAAATTTGATAAAGACACTCGTCATTGGGGCGTTAATCAATAATTGTTTTGATAAAAGAAAAGCCATACAGTTGTATGGCTTTTTTGTTAAATCACTTCTTCTTGGCAATGTGGGCAAGTCATTAAATGTTCTTCATTATTATGCACAATATAATGGCCCATTTTTTTCGCTTTAGTATCAAGATATTTCGTATTGTAACGGTTTTCACCTACATTTAATGGTACGCGTTCTACAATATTAATGCCCGCTTTTTTCATCGTTTCTACTTTTTGCGGGTTGTTTGTCATCAAGCGAACTTGCTTCACACCTAATAATTCAAACATATCGGCACACACATTAAAGTTACGTTCATCGGCTTTAAAACCTAATGCAAGGTTGGCTTCAATAGTATCCATGCCTTGATCTTGTAATGAATAAGCACGAATTTTATTAATTAGACCAATGCCACGGCCTTCTTCACGATGATAGATCAACACACCTCGACCCGCTTCGCTAATTTGACGTAATGCGGCGGCAAGCTGGAAACCACAATCGCATTTTAAACTGTGTAATGCATCACCCGTTAAGCATTCAGAATGAATGCGGGCGAGCACTGGCTCATCTGGGTTTGAAATATCACCCATCACTAACGCGACATGTTCTTTTTTGGTATCGGGAAATTCAAATCCGACCATTTTAAATATGCCATATTCGGTAGGCAAATTGGCTTGGGCAACCAATTGGATTTTTGACATAACTTATCCTTTTTTCAACTTTATTCTGCTAAAATATGCACTTTATTTTTATTATCAAGAGGCAACAATGTTTAAAAGGCTGTCATTATATACGTTATTCCTTTGTCTTGTACCATTTTTTGTTTGGGGTTTTGCTTATCATTGGCATGGAAACAACCAATTAATGGAATGGGATTATTGGCTTTATCTTTTAACCGAAACTGGTAGCGTACCTTACGCTTTAATTACCTGTGGTGTATTTGCTTTACTTTTCCGTTTTCTTTTTGAAAATCGTAAACAATGGATTATGGGCGTGATTGTAATGGGGCTGTCGGTATTATCCACACAAGTAATTAAAACAGGTTTAAAAACGGTTTTTGCCGAGCCACGTCCTTTTACCGTCTATTTAGCGGAAAAAACAGAAAGTACTACGGATGCCTTTTATCATCAAGATCGTTCAGAACGTGCGAAATTAGTGGATAAATTTTATTCGACCCAAGCCGATACGCCAGCATGGCTAAAAGCCCATTATGAAGATGAAACCGGTTATTCTTTCCCATCTGGTCATTCTATTTTTGCCGCTACTTGGCTTATGTTAGCCGTTGGATTTAGCCAATTATTAGGGAAGCGTTCTTTTAAAGCAGAATTGCTTATTGGTGCGATGACCATTTGGGGCGTATTAATGTTGATTAGCCGCGTACGCCTTGGAATGCATTATCCAATCGATTTATTTGTGGCGATAATTTCGGCGTGGATTGTTCATTTGATTATTTTTGGTTTCTTGCAGAAGAAAGGCTTGTTTAACAATAAATAGCATCAAAGACCGGTTTGAGTGATAAAGCCGGTCTTTTTATTGCTTGTAGAAAATATGATTTTTATCATGGATTTTCATTTTGATTTCAAGGAAAATACAGTCCAGACATTCCAACAATTTTGACCGCTCTTTGAGGAGACAATATGTATTACGGTATTGATATCGGTGGCACAAAGATTGAATTGGCTGCTTTTAATGAAAAATTAGAAAAACTTTATACCGAGCGCGTGCCAACGCCACAAACAGATTATCAAGATTGGTTACAGGCGATCAAAACGCTAGTAGAACGTGCTGATGCCCACTTTGGTGAAAAAGGCACAGTAGGTTTAGGTTTGCCTGGATTTGTTAATTTAACAACTGGGCTTGCTGAAGTGACGAATATTCGTGTTGCAGATAATAAGCCCATTTTAGCCGATCTTGAACGCGTTTTAGATCGTGAAGTGCGGGCAGAAAATGATGCAAATTGTTTTGCTCTCTCTGAAGCCTGTGATGAAGAAAATACCCAATATCCTTCTGTATTAGGGCTTATTTTGGGGACGGGCTTCGGTGGTGGTTTTGTAATTAATGGCAAAATTCACTCAGGACAAGTCGGGATGGCTGGGGAGTTAGGCCACCTTCAATTAAATTATCATGCCTTAAAGCTATTAGGCTGGGATAAAGCGCCAATTTACCAATGTGGTTGTGGCAATCAGGCCTGTTTAGATACGTATATTTCCGGTCGCGGCTTTGAAATGTTGTACCGTGATTTAAAAGGGGAAGAGTTATCAGCCAAAGAGATTATCGATCGCTTTTATGCGAAAGAGGAAAGTGCGGTTGATTTTGTTCGTATTTTTGTTGAATTAGCGGCTATTTCTATCGGCAATATTATCACTGCATTTGATCCGCATATGATTGTGCTCGGTGGTGGTTTATCGAATTTTGATTATCTCTATGAAGCGTTACCAAAAGCATTGCCTGCTCATTTAATGCGTAGTGCAAAAGTGCCTCCAATCAAAAAAGCAAAACATGGTGATTCCGGTGGTGTTCGTGGTGCTGCCGCATTATTTTTAAACTGTGAATAGATTTAATCTAAAAATACAGTGAAAATTTGAATAAATTTTATGTTATAGGATAAGAATCCAGTTTTCCTCTAAGAAAACTGGATTTTTTCTTTTGTCTATTTACAATCAGAATATGGATTTTTTAAGTGAGGTTTTTATGCTGACAGAATTTGGGAACTGGATTGAACAGGGATTAACATGGGTTATCGAACATTTTGATGAGCCATTATGGAATATCACCATTGTTATTTTATTAGGTGTAGGTCTATTTTTTACCATTACTACTGGGTTAGTGCAGTTACGTCTTTTCCCTACAAGTATTCGTGAAATGTGGTTTGGACGTGCAGCAGAGGGAAATTCTTTAACGCCATTCCAAGCGTTTGCAACTGGGCTCGCTAGTCGAGTTGGCGTAGGTAATATCAGTGGTGTGGCGACAGCTATTGCACTTGGTGGTGAGGGTGCGGTGTTCTGGATGTGGGTAACGGCATTTATTGGGATGTCGAGTGCTTTTGCGGAATCGACTTTAGCACAGGTATTCAAAATTCAAGATAAAGATGGTTCTTTCCGTGGTGGCCCCGCTTACTATATTACACAAGGTTTAAAATCACGTTGCTTAGCGGTAGCGTTTGCGGTATCACTTATTTTTACTTTTGGTTTTGCATTTAATTCAGTTCAAGCAAACTCAATCGTAGAAGCAACTAAAAATGCTTGGGATTGGCAAGGTGAATATGTAGGTCTGGTTTTAGTGGTATTAACTGCTGCAATTATTTTCGGTGGTGTAAAACGTATTGCGACCATTTCTAGTAGCGTAGTACCGATGATGGCACTCTTTTATTTAATCATGGCGGTAATTATCTTAGGTATGCATATTGATATGATTCCGACGGTAATCGCCAATATTTATAAAAGTGCTTTTACTTTCCAATCAGCCGCTGGTGGTATGTTTGGTGCTTTAGTCTCCAAAGCCATGATGATGGGGATTAAACGTGGATTATTCTCTAATGAAGCGGGGATGGGCTCTGCCCCAAATGCCGCAGCAGCTGCTCATGTAAAACATCCGGTTAGCCAAGGCTTAGTGCAAATGCTTGGTGTGTTTGTGGATACCATGATCGTTTGTACTTGTACGGCAGTAATTATTCTGCTTTCTGATAACTATGGCAGTGAAACACTGAAAAGTATTTCCTTAACGCAAAACGCATTGCGTTATCATGTTGGGGAGTTTGGCGTACACTTCTTAGCTTTTATTTTATTGCTTTTCGCTTATTCCTCTATTATCGGTAACTATGCTTACGCAGAAAGTAACATTCGCTTTATTAAAAATAAACCGTGGTTTGTATGGACATTCCGTTTATCGGTATTATTCTTCGTTTATTTCGGCTCGGTAAAATCAGGTAATGTTGTGTGGAATTTTGCAGACACTGTGATGGCTGTGATGGCAATTATTAACTTAGTCGCGATTGTTTTACTTTCCCCAATTGTGTGGAAGTTAATGAAAGACTATCAGCGTCAATTAAAAGAAGGAAAAGAGCCCGAATTTAAAATTGACCTCTATCCTGAAATTAAAAAACGAGTATTAGATCATCGAATTTGGAAATAAATTTTGATGGAATATGACAAAGGCGGGGGAGTCCCGCCTTTATTGTTTTAAATTGATCTGAAAATTGGCCGCACTTTATCGTTCATTTCGATAAGTCAGGAAGTAATAAGCAAGGGCTGAAATGACCACGCAAGCTGTCATTGTATAGAGCATTGGTGCAGCGGTTTCCATTTTAAAGCTAGCTACCAAGGAACCCATCACCGCACCTACACCAAAACGTACACTTCCCATTAATGAATTTGCTGTACCCGCCATCGTTGGAAATTTTTCTAGAATAGAGGCTGTGGCATTTGAGGAGATTAATGGATTTTGTCCAACAAAAAAGGCTACGCCAATAGCCATTGGCCAAAAACCGAAATCAAAAAGTGCGGTTAAAAATAGCCAGATTCCTGAAATGAATTGTACAGCAATACCAATACGTAACATGGTTTCAGCACCTAATTTCAATACAAATTTCCCATTGAGATAGGAGGCTGTTGTCATGATGGCAATATTGATCATAAAGAAATAACCGAATTCATCGACTGGAATGCCATAAATACCGATATAGACAATAGACCCTGCAGTGACGAAAGCAAATAAACCGCCAAATCCAAAAGAGGCGGCCGCCATATAACCTAACACTTCTTTTTGTTTTGAAAGCATCATAAAGTTACGAGCAATGATATTTAGGCGTAGTGGAATACGGTTTTCTTGTTTATGGGTTTCAGGAATAATGAAAAAGACGAGTAATGCTGCAAGAAATCCCATCGTACCAATCACATAAAAAATCATGTGCCAGTGGAAATACTTCACAATATATCCGCCAATTATTGGCGCAACAAGCGGTGCGATCATAAAGACAAGCGTGATGGTGGACATGATTCGAGACAGTTGATCTTTGCTAAATAAATCTCGTAATAACGCCCCTGAAAGCACCACAGGCGCAGCACCAAAGAAGCCTTGAATGAAACGCAGTGCAGTGAAGCTACCAATAGAATGAATGCCCGTTAAAATAATAGCCGTGATAGCACCAATAATGACACCTAATAAAATAATCGGTTTACGACCAAAACTATCGCCAAAGGGCCCCCAGAATAATTGTCCTGCTGCCATGCCGTAAGCAAAGAATGTCAGCGTGTGCTGAACTTGCTCGGAGTTGATATTTAGGTCTTCAGCAATATTTAAAAAGGACGGAATATACATATCCACGCCCAAAGGCGGTAGCATCGAGAGGATGCCGAGCGTGGCGATAAAAATAAAGGTAGGTTTAATATTTTGGCTCATATTATTTCACTAAATTGTCGATTTCTTCCTGAGTGAGTGGACGAAATTCGCCTTCTTCTAAGCTTTCATCTAATTCAACGTTACCGATTCTCCAACGGTGTAGTGCAACCACTTTATTGCCAAGTGCAGCAAACATTCTTTTCACCTGATGATAGCGTCCTTCAGAGATAGTTAAATTAACGTTGTAATCATCTAATACTTCTAATTTCGCCGGCTTAGTGGGTTCTTTTTCACCACGTAGCAGAATACCTTCTTCACAGGCTGAAGCATAATGGTTTTCAACTGGATCGGCTAAAGTGACTAAATAGGTTTTTTCGCATTGATGTTTTGGTGAAGTAATACGATGTGACCATTGACCATCATCCGTTAATAGCACGAGTCCTGTGGTATCCACATCTAATCGTCCAGCGCTGTGTAACTTGCCAGAAAGAGGCGGTTCAAAGAACTGATAAATGGTTGGGTAGTCTCCATCATCGTGAGAGCAAACGTAGCCTTGTGGCTTATGCAACATAAAATATTGCCCTTCTTCTACCCAAGGCAACAATTCATCTTCAAAATAAATTTCATCTTCTAGGCTTACTTTGGTCGCACCATTTTTCACAATTTCACCATTAATTTTGACCGCACTTTGGCGAATGGCCTTGGTGGCTTGTGAACGGGTTAAGCCTGTATTCTCAGCAATAAATTTATCTAGTCGCATCGTAAACTCTTATTTTTGATTGAACCAGCTGACGTAATCAAACTGGTCGTAATATTTTTCGCCATTCCAACCGGAAAAAGTAAATAAATCGCCCACTTCGCCTTCGTTTTCAAAGCCTTTAATGTAGAAAGCGGATTTTAATTCGGGATATGGCTTGTGGGTAAAGACGACTTTGTTTGGATAAGGCAAGTTATCGAAGGCTTGCAAGTCTTCATATTTTGCACCTTTTCCACCATCTTTATCTGTCATCATAATAAACAAATTATCGAGGTCTAAACGCTGTGAGCGTGCTTCCCACTTTTCCCGAGCCTCTTGTTCGGAGTGGTAGTGCATAAAGTGCACCTTAAGATCACCTAATAAACCAACAGGATATGGTTTTTCAGTTTGTATAAATTGAAGCGGTTGTGCTTGATAGAATGTGATGTTCTGTAGATAGCGAACAAAATCGCTTGGGTCTAAATAAAGGTTAACAAAGGGAGAATTAAAAGGCTGATTGAGGTCGTGCAAAATAAATGCACCGACACAGTTTGCTGAAATCACTGACATGCCTTGGTTAGTTAACCGTTTTTGAAAGGTTTTGTTAATCGCTTTCCGTTGTAATTTATTGATGGCACTTCTAAATTTAGAAAATAAACTCATTATTTACATCCTGCATGTTTTTTTGCGACATAGTAACGTTTTTGGTTCAAAATGTGAAGAAAAGACAAAAAGTGCGGTCGATTTCACTCATATTTTGTAATCATTTTGTAAAATTTTTGCGGTATATCACAAATTTCTCTAAAAAAGAGAGTATAATGGCGCAAATTTTATTTAGCCTAAGTGAAAATGGAGTATTTTTATATGAGCGAACAATTACGCCAAGCCGCATTAGATTTTCATGAATTCCCAATTCCAGGAAAAATTGCTGTCACCCCAACCAAATCGCTAGAAACCCAACATGATTTAGCTCTTGCTTATTCTCCCGGTGTTGCAGAGCCTTGCTTAGAAATTGAAAAAGATCCTTCAGCAGCAAGCCGTTATACCGCTCGTGCTAACTTAGTTGCAGTGATTTCAAATGGTACAGCAGTATTAGGTTTAGGAAATATTGGTGCACTTGCCTCAAAACCTGTTATGGAAGGGAAAGGGGTATTGTTCAAAAAATTTGCAGGCATCAATGTATTCGACATTGAAATCAATGAACATGATCCAGATAAATTAATCGATATCATCGCTTCATTAGAACCTACTTTTGGTGGTATTAACCTTGAAGATATCAAGGCACCGGAATGTTTCCACATCGAAAAAGCGTTGCGTGAACGTATGGGCATTCCGGTATTCCATGATGACCAACACGGTACAGCCATTATCGTCGGTGCGGCAGCATTAAATGGTTTAGAAATTATTGGAAAAAATATCGCAGATGTTCGCTTAGTAGTAAATGGCGCAGGTGCTTCTGCTATTGCTTGTACTAACTTGCTTCGTGCATTAGGTTTCAAAAAAGAAAATATCACCATGTGTGACTCTAAAGGTGTGATTTTCAAAGGCCGTGGCGATAATATGGATGAAACCAAACAATTCTACGCTATTGAAGATAATGGTTGGCGCACATTAGCGGATGCCGTTAAGGGAGCCGATGTGTTCTTAGGTTGCTCTAAAGCGGGTGCATTAAAACCTGAAATGGTGAAAACCATGGCAGAGAATCCATTAATTCTTGCATTAGCTAACCCAGTACCTGAAATTACACCGGATGAAGCGAAAGCAGTTCGTCCAGATGCGATTGTTTGTACTGGTCGTTCAGATTTTCCAAACCAAGTAAATAACGTACTTTGTTTCCCATTCTTATTCCGTGGTGCATTAGATGTAGGTGCAACGGCGATTAATGAGGAAATGAAATTAGCGGCTTCTCATGCAATTGCAAGTCTTGCGAAAGAACCGGTTCCATTAGAAATTATTGCTAATTATGGTGCGTTATCTTTTGGACCTGATTATGTGATTCCAACACCATTTGATCCACGCTTATTGTTTACTGTCTCTTCTGCAGTAGCGAAAAAAGCGATGGAAACAGGTGTAGCAACACGTCCAATTATAGATTGGGCAGCTTATGAAAAACAATTAAAAGCATTAGTTGCAGCTTAATCTTTCTCTTCCAAAGTGCGGTCAAAAATGATGATATTTTTAACCGCACTTTGTGTTTTTTTATCTGTCTATGGAAGGAATGGCACATTCATGTGCTTTAAATTAATCAAAGGGTAGCGATACCTTCAGGACTTATGAGTGTCAAAATGAAACAAACACGTTCTCCTTTATATCCGATTTTTCTCTTCGTCATCATTAATCTGATCATTTTCACCTTGTCTCGTCTTGGGCTTGCGATTTGGCAGGCAGACCGTGTCTCTGCGGTAGCGGGCTGGGGGCAATTATTCTTACAAGGCTTGCGTATGGACATCGTGGCTTTGTGTTATCTATTTGGTGTGCCAGCATTATTTACGGTGTTATTTCATAATAGCCGTATTTGGAAAATGATTTTACGCATCTGGCTTACCCTTGGTAGTGTGTTTATTCTGTTTATGGAACTCGCTACACCGGCATTTATCGAAACCTACGATTTCCGTCCAAACCGTCTGTTTATCGAATATCTAATTTATCCGAAAGAAGTCTTTTCAATGTTGATGGAAGGCCATTTAACTGCGGTCATTTTTAGCCTTATTTTTACCGTTACGGCTTTCTTCTGTTATTGGAAACTATCTGGTTATGCAGTGAAAAACTTACGCCCAATGAGTTGGAAATTACGTCCTGTTGTCGCATTGCTTGTGACTGCAGTTGCCTTTTTAGGGGCACGTTCTAGTTTCCAACACCGTGGTGTTAACCCTGCGATGGTGGCTTTCTCTTCCGATGGGTTAGTAAATTCTCTCGTGTTGAATTCGGGTTATTCCGTTCTTTATGCCGCCCAACAATTTAAAGATGAAGGAGCTTCTTCTGAAGCCTATGGCAAAATGGATACCGATGAAATGTTGCGTATTGTTAAAGCAAGCCGTGGCCGTCCTGAAAGTGATTATATTTCAGAGAAGATTCCAACCTTAACGAAAAACCAAGCCACTTACCAAGGTAAACCGAAAAATATCGTCATTATTTTGGAAGAAAGTTTTGGCGCGCAATTTGTCGGTACATTAGGCGGAAAACCTCTTTCACCGGAATTTGATAAATTAGCCAAAGAAGGCTGGTTATTTGAAAATCTCTATGCGACCGGTACACGTTCTGTACGGGGTATTGAAGCCACAACAGCAGGTTTTACACCTACTCCAGCACGTGCGGTAGTGAAATTAAATAATAGTCAAAGTGGTTTCTTTACCATTGCAGATTTACTTGCTAAACAAGGTTATAACACGTCCTTCATTTATGGTGGTGAAAAACACTTTGATAACATGGCAAGCTTCTTCTATGGCAATGGCTTCCAAAATATTATCGATCAAAAGGATTATCAAAATCCGAAATTTACTGCGACTTGGGGCGTGAGTGATGAGGATTTATTTGATAAAGCGAACGAAACCTTTACCCAATTACAGAATGAAGGAAAACCATT
Source organism: Parahaemophilus parainfluenzae (assembly GCA_963515445.1). Lineage (GTDB taxonomy): Bacteria > Pseudomonadota > Gammaproteobacteria > Enterobacterales > Pasteurellaceae > Haemophilus_D > Haemophilus_D parainfluenzae_AI. Next base: position 24,963 of record CAUPWR010000006.1, read on the forward strand.
CTTTAGCTTAGTGTTCAGTTCAAGCAATCACGATCCTTTTGAATTTCCTGATGGCAAAATTGAGCTTTACGAACAACCGAAAGCAACCCGTAATAACAGCGCAAAATATGCGGATTATGCCATTGGTTATTTTTTCAAATTAGCGAAACAATCTAATTATTGGAAAGATACCGTGTTCTTGGTGATTGCAGACCATGATTCCCGTGCAGCGGGTGCAAGCTTAGTACCAATTAAGCATTTCCATATTCCAGCGTTAATTTTAGGGGATAATGTAGAGCCACGCCGAGATAGTCGTTTAGTGAGCCAAATTGATATGCCGACAACCTTGCTTTCTATTGCGGGTGTAAGTGGTAATTATCCGATGATTGGCTTTGATTTAACGAAAGATGTGAATCCAGATCGTGCCTTTATGCAATTCGATCAAACGCAAGCGTTAATGAAAGGTAATCATGATGTCGTTATCCAAACACCAAATAGTAAAGCAAAAGGCTATGTTTACGATAAGGAAAAAGACACATTAACTGAAAAAGAGGTGCCGGAAGAAATGAAAAAAGAAGCGTTGGCACATGCTTTACTTGGCAGCTATTTGTATAAAAACCGTTTATATAAAGGCAGTGAAGAGAAATAAAGAGCGGTCAGTTTTAGGCTAATTTTAAAGGGCGAATGATTTCGCCCTTTTCTTTATATGAGTTTCGCTTAGTGATTTTCAGCAATAACACGTGGGAATAAAATATTATTTTCACGATGAATATGCATCATTAAATCGTCTGCAAATTCTTGGATGCCACTATAAAGTGCGCGCCATGTATTACAAGCATCTGCTGGAGGCGTCATATTATTTGTTAATGATTTCAATACATCTAAATGTTCGCCGTGTTCTGCATGTTCCATTTCCATCATACGAATTGGCATTTGCGCCATCATATAATTACCTGCTTTGATCATTGGGAAAAGCACGTGCTCTTCTTTCATCATATGGTTGCTCAAATCTTCATAGACATTGCGTAATTCAGCCGCAACACCCATTGGACAATCTTCACGATCGCCATGAACACTTTCTACACGATCCGCTAAGACGATTAATTCTTGAAGTTGTTCACGGTGACGTTGATGGTAGCGAACTAAAATATGATCGATAATTTCAGGATAAGTTGCATTAACCCAATATTCTTCAGGGTTTTCTGCTTTACTGTTTTGAAGCTCGGTTAAACGGGTTTCAATTTCTGCTAAATTTAATCCTTTTTCTGCTGCTGCGTTTGCAAGTGTATCAGAACCGCCACAGCAGAAATCTAAATCGTATTTACGAAGTAGAGAAGTTGAGCCAGGTACGCTGACAGCAATTTCACTTAATTTTTTATCTCCAAAAGACATAATGAATCTCCTTATTGATGAGGTAGAGTTAAAAGTTGAGTGAAATACTAAGATAATGAAAGAAAAATGCAACGGATTTTTTAGCAAAGTATGATTTAAATCAAAGCTAAAAGTTAAAGTTACCATGTTGTAGGTAGGTATTGATGCCGTATTAAAGTGAAAGTTGCATTGCTTTGATGAGGTGTTATTATTCGAGCATAGAGAGGGGACAATAATGAAGCGAATCTATCGATTTTTGACTATTGGCTTAGTGTTAGTAGTTTTAGGTGCTGGATATTTTTTTACGAATTTAACGATTTTTGACCGTACATTTATTCAACTAAAAACGTCACAAAAAGTGAGTTATATTCCTTTTAAAAACAAGTTAAATATGCAATGTGACAAGGCTGATCATTCGGTACCTAAATTAGCCAGTTCTCGTTTTAATTTGATAACTTGGAATGTACATAAAGGGCAAGATAAAGGTTGGCAAGAAGATTTAGCGCGACTTTCTAAACAAGCGAATTTTGTGTTATTACAAGAGGCGACGCAGCATCAAAATTTAAGTACATTTTCGACCGCACTTTTTGTGTCCTCTTTTTCTTTTAAAGATCTCTTATCAGGTGTAAAAACATTCACCAACACGCAACCAGAATGGTATTGCGGTGGTGGCGTAGCTGAACCATTAATACAAATACCTAAAGTGGCAAGTGTGATGAATTTTCCATTAGAAAAAGGCGATAGTTTGCTACTGATTAATGTGCATTTAATTAATTTTGAATGGGGTATTTCCACTTATCAAACCCAGTTAGAGCAGCTCTTTTTCTTTGTTGAAAATCATCAAGGCCCTATCATCATGTCTGGTGATTTTAATGCGTGGAATGAAACTCGTCTTAATTTAGTGAATAATCTGATGCAAAAATATGGCTTAGATTCTGTGGTGCTCTCTCAAGATGAGCGGGTTAGATTTTTAGGTTATCCACTGGATTATATTTTTACGCGAGGCGTAAAAGTGGTAAGCGCGACATCAGAAGTGGTTACTTCGTCAGATCATAATCCATTACTGATGGAATTCGAATTGGAATAAAGTGCGATCAGATTTTGAGAAAAATTTAGGGCTAACGTAATGTTAGCCCTATGTATTAATTATTTAGTTTGGTTAATTAAGAATTGTGTTAATAAAGATACTGGACGACCTGTTGCACCTTTATTGGAGCCTTGAAGCCAAGCTGTCCCAGCAATATCTAAATGCGCCCAAGTATATTTTTTCGTAAAGTTGGAGAGGAATGCGCCTGCAGTAATCGCTCCGCCCCAGCGCCCCCCAATATTGGCTAAATCAGCAAATGGAGATTTTAATTGCTCTTGATATTCTTCACTCAACGGTAAACGCCAAGCTTTATCAGTAGTTTGTTGTGCAGCTTGTAATAACTGTTCAGCTAGGGCATCATCAGTTGAAACTAAGCCGCTGTTATGTTGGCCTAACGCCACCACGCAAGCACCTGTTAGGGTTGCGACATCAATCACATATTGCGGTTCAAAACGTTCTACATAGGTGAGCGCATCACAAAGTACTAAACGTCCTTCCGCATCTGTATTTAACACTTCTACGGTTAAACCGTTCATCGTGGTAAGAATATCACCTGGACGATAAGCATTGCCATCAGGTAAGTTTTCACAACCTGCTAATACGCCGATAACATTTAATGGCAGGTTTAATTCTGCAATAGCTTTCATTGTACCGAAAACAGACGCTGCACCGCACATATCGTATTTCATTTCATCCATATCTGCGGCAGGTTTTAAAGAAATGCCGCCCGCATCAAAGGTTAAACCTTTACCCACTAACACGATTGGTTTTGCGTTTTTATCAGGCGCATTGTTGAAATGTAAAATAGACATATAAGCTGGGTTTTGTGAACCGCGAGATACAGCTAAATACGCATTCATGCCAAGTTTTGTCATGTCTTCTTCATCAATCACATCGAGGGAAAGTGCGGTTGATGTTTTAGCTAATTTTTTAGCTTGTTCTGCTAAATAAGCCGGTGTACAAATATTAGGTGGCATATTCGCGATATTACGCGCAGCTTTTATACCATGAGCGATGGCTTGCGCTTCTGCGATGGCTTGCTTAGCTTGTGCGTCATCGATATTAAAAATGATTTCTTGAAGTGAGATAGCATCAGCTTTTTTACTTTTAAATTCATCAAATTGATAAAGGCTATGTTCGATGGTTTCAACAGTAAAACGCACATTCCAAAATAGATCGCGATCTTTGATTTCCACATCCGTTAAATTATTTACCACTTGTTGAATATTTAATTCTTTTAATGTTTGGGTAACACGTTGGATGATTTGTTTAAATTGGCGTTCAGTCGTTTCCCCTCTTTTGCCACAACCTGCTACTAACACGCGTTTAGCGGCAAGATTTGGTAACGAATGAAGCAGAGTCGCTTGGCCAATTTTGCCTGAAAGATCTTGGCTTTGGGCTAACTGACTGAGGTAGCCTTTTGTGATTTGGTCGATTTCATTGAAACTTTTTGTCAATTCGTTGTTCTCATAAATGCCGATGATAAGGCAATCGGTTGATTGAGAAAGTGCGGTTGAGTTTGCTTGATATTTCATGTTATTTCCTTATGTTGCTAATTTGCTATTTAAATCAGTGAAAATAAGGTATCATACGCCATCTAAATTAGCCAGTTTCCCGTGTTTTTTAGTTAGAAAAAAGAATGATATTAACCCGATATTTAACAAAAGAAGTCTTTAAAAGCCAAATTGCGATTTTGTTTATTTTGCTTTTAATTTTCTTCAGCCAACAACTTGTTCGCGTACTTGGTTCAGCGGCAAATGGTAAAGTGCCTGCCGATCTTGTGTTCTCTTTACTCGGATTAGGGATGCCAACAATGGCGCAATTAATGTTGCCATTATGTTTGTTTATCGCCATTTTGCTAACTTTCGGTCGTCTCTACGCAGAAAGTGAAATTACGGTAATGCGTGCTTGTGGTGTGGGACAACGTATTCTTGTTCGCGTGGCGTTAATTCTTTCTTTACTCACTGCGGGCTTGGCAGCTTACAACGCTTTGTGGCTTTCCCCATGGGCGATTCAAAAACAAGCAGCCATTGTTGAAGATGCTAAAGCAAATCCTACCATGGGTGCGTTGACTTCGGGTCAATTCATGTCCACAAGTAACAATAATTTCGTTTTATTCATTGATAAGATTAATGGTAATCAAATCAGTGATGTTTATCTTTTCCAAATGAAAGCCAAAGGGCAAACGAAGCCATCAGTGGTTACCGCTGAAAAAGGTGAGTTAAAAGCGTTACCAAATGGCGATCAAGTGCTGAATTTACAAAATACCTTGCGTGTAGAAGGCACATCCGTGCTTCCTGATTTCCGTATTACACATTTTGATGATTACCAAGCGTATTTAGGCCATCAAGAGACAAATACAGAAAGCGATGAAGCGGCTGAATTATCTTTTGAACAATTATTAAAAGATAAAAGTCCAGCAGCCAAAGCAGAATTGCATTGGCGAATTACCTTAATTTTAGCGGTGCCTTTAATGGCGCTTATTGCTGTACCAATGAGTAAAGTGAATCCTCGCCAAGGCCGTTTCGCGAAAATCTTACCAGCATTATTGCTTTATTTAATTTACTTCTTATTACAAAGTTCATTTAAATCTGCGGGTGGCGCAGGTAAGCTTGATGCAGGTTTATTAATGCCGTTGGTAAATATCGCCTTTTTAATTTTAGGGATTGTGCTGAATAGTTGGGATAGTACCGCTATGCATAAATTCCGTCGTGTATTCAGAAAAGGATAATAACAATGTTGATGAATACTCTTGATCGTTATATCGGTAAAAGCATCTTAGGGGCAATTTTTGCCACACTATTTACGTTAGTTGGTCTTTCGGCAATTATCAAATTTGTAGAGCAATTTCGTAGCGTAGGTAAAGGCTCTTATGATATTTGGCAAGCCGTGGCTTATACAGGCTTAACCATTCCCAAAGATGTAGAAACTTTTTTCCCAATGGCGGCCTTGTTAGGAGCCTTAATTGCGTTAGGTAATTTAGCCAGCCGAAGTGAATTAGTGGTAATGCAATCTGCAGGTTTTTCTCGCTTTAAAATTGGATTAGCCGTCATGAAAACAGCACTTCCACTGGTACTTTTTACCATGATTATTGGTGAGTGGGGGATTCCACAAACTGAACAGTTTGCCCGTGATATGCGTACTCGTGCACTTTCCGGTGGTTCAATGCTTTCGGTGAAAAATGGTGTATGGGCAAAAGACGGTAATAATTTCGTTTATGTGCGTCGAATTAAAGATGATGCGAAATTAGAAGATATTTATATTTATACTTTTGATGACCAACGTAATCTCACTCATTTGAAGCATGCGAATCAAGCACAATATTCTGCAGAAAATAATCAATGGCAGTTACGTCAAGTCAATAATTCAGCGGTATCAAAAGAGCAAATTACCACGACAAACCGTTTAACAGAAGATTGGGCGACGAGCTTAACGCCAGATAAATTAGGCGCAGTTTCATTACGTCCAACATCATTATCCATTTCCGGTTTGTATGAATATATTGCGTTCTTAAAACAAACAGGACAGGACTCTCGTCGTTTTGAATTAACCTATTGGCGTAAGATTTTACAGCCGGTTTCTGTGGGGGTAATGATGATGCTTGCATTGTCTTTCATCTTTGGTTCATTACGTAGTGTCACCGCAGGAGCGAGAATCGTAACGGGGATTTGCTTTGGATTCTTGTTCTATGTTGTTAATGAAATTTTTGGACAAATGAGTGTGGTATTTAATGCACCAGCTTTTTTAGGTGCACTGATGCCAAGTCTCTTGTTTATGGCGATTATTTGGTGGCTACTGGCGAGAAAACGAGATTAATTAACAAACCATTAATGAAAAAGGCGAACTGATAAGGTTCGCCTTTTTATTTACTAAAAAAGTGCGGTCAAAACTGACCGCACTTTAGGAGTTTAATCTTCTTTAAATTCTCTCATCATTTCTTCTGCTTTTTTCACCATTTCTGCGGAACCGATGAAAAGTGGTATACGTTGGTGAAGTTCACTTGGTTGAATATCTAAAATTCGATTGTAACCATCAGATGCAATACCCCCCGCTTGTTCTGCTAAGAATGCCATTGGATTGCCTTCATAAAGCAAACGAAGCTTACCATTTGGATAGTTAGTTGCACTTGGATAAATGTAGATACCGCCTTTTAATAAGTTACGGTGGAAGTCCGCCACTAATGAACCAATATAACGTGATGCATAAGGGCGGTTAGTTGCTTTATCTTCTTCTTGGCAGTATTTAATGTATTTTTTTACCCCTTGTGGGAATTTGAGATATTGTCCTTCATTGATGGAGTAGATTTTGCCCTCTTTTGGCATTTGCATATTTTCATGAGAAAGACAGAAGGTACCGATTGAAGGATCATAAGTAAAACCATTCACGCCATGACCTGTGGTATAAACCAACATGGTGGATGAACCATACACGATGTAACCCGCCGCCACTTGTTTATTACCTGGTTGCATAAAGTCTTCTAAGGTAACTGGCGAGCCAATTGGTGAAACACGACGGTAAATAGAGAAGATCGTCCCAACTGAAACGTTTACATCAATATTAGATGAACCATCAAGAGGATCGGTCAAAATAATATATTTTGCATTGCGAGCACGTTCAGTATCAAAAGCGATAAAGCTTTCTTCTTCCTCAGAAGCAAAACCCGCTACCTCTTCACGCGACATAAGGGCCGCATTCATGGTGTTATGGGCGAATAAGTCCAATTTCATTTGGCTTTCACCTTGCACGTTTTCGACACCAGACTGGCCAAGTATATTGGTTAAACCCGCTTTGTTGATATCACGATGAATGATTTTTGCTAATAAACGAATAGAAGACAAAATACCACTAAGTTCCCCTTTTGCATTTGGGTACTCTGCTTGGCGTTCAACAATAAATTCACTCAATGTTTTCATTTTTATTCCTTTTTTATCATTGTTAAGTAACAGACACCTAAATTATACGCTATTTCATAATTTTGATTGAGATCAAAATATGAATAATGAGATCTGCATCACACTTTATTTTCAATATAAAGCCTTGACAAAAGCTATAAATATCCTTTAAAAGAGAGGTGTAACAAAAAAATAACAAACAACACAACATCATAATAAAGGGTATCCTATGAATATAACCCCGATCAGCGAGTCGGCGGTGGTTTGCTCTTTACCACCACCAGCTTCACTTCAACAACAACGCCAACTCTGGGCGTTTGCCAATCAACTACAGTCTGAGCAAGATATTGTAGAAGTTGTCGTGGGAATGAATAATCTTACGGTCTTCACGGATTTTTATGTGGATTTTGAACCGCTTATTCAACGCTTGGAACAACATTGGGCAGAATTGAAAGTCTCTACATTTCAAGGTCGTCATATTGAAATTCCAGTAATTTATGGCGGTGAATTCGGCCAGGACTTGTCTGAAGTCGCCAAGTTACATAACACTACTCCTGAACGGATAGTTCAAATGCACAGTGAACCTATCTATACCGTGTATATGATTGGTTTCCAACCTGGTTTTCCCTATTTAGGTGGTTTACCTGAATGCTTACACACGCCTCGTCGAGCCACTCCGCGAACAGTTGTTCCTGCAGGTTCTGTGGGTATTGGTGGATCTCAAACTGGCATTTATCCCTTTTCCTCTCCAGGTGGATGGCAATTAATCGGCCATACCAAGCAAGCGCTCTTTGACAAAAATCAGGCGCAACCTACTTTATTACAAGCTGGCGATACGGTGAAATTTGTTGTGGAGGGCATTGAATTATGATTCATATTATTGATGTGCAATCCCGTGCCACAATGCAGGATTTAGGCCGTTTTGGGTTACGTCGATTTGGCATTAGTCACTCTGGAGCAATGGATAAATTGGCATTACGTGCAGGCAATATTCTGCTGGGAAATCCAGAGGGAGCCCCAGCAATTGAAGTGCCTTTAGGTGGTCTTACATTACAATTTCAGCAAGATATGAATTTTTGCGTCACAGGGGCATTTTATGAAATGACCTTAGATGACAAACCGATTTTTGCCTATTGGCGTTATCAGGCGAGAGCGGGGCAAGTTCTGAAAATGGTACGTGCAAAAATTGGTATGTATGGCTATTTATGTGTTCAAGGTGGTTTTATCTTACCCCAAGAATTGAACTCTTGTAGTACGGATCTTCGAGCTCAAATAGGCGGTGTAGAAGGGCGTTGTTTACAAGTTGGCGATCAATTGCAAACGGTAAATGATCCTATTTTACGTAGTGAAATTGGGATTGCACCCATTCCACTTAAGCATACGATCCATGCGTTACCGTCCTCTGAATATCAAGCGTTTAAACGAAAATCTCAATATTATTGGTGGCGAAGTAAATGGACGTTACAAAGCAGCAGTGATCGCATGGGCTATCGTTTTCAAGGGCAAAAATTAGAATTAAAGCAACCGCTAGAAATGCTGTCTCACGCGATTCAATTTGGTAGCGTACAAGTTCCACCAAGTGGTCAACCAATTATTTTGATGGCTGATGCACAAACTACGGGCGGTTATCCCAAAATTGCCAATGTGATCGAGGCGGATCTTGGTGCGTTGGCACAGGTACGTTTAGGATCAACCATTCAATTCGAGGCAGTTAGTTTAGAACAGGCCGCAAAATTACGTCGTAAAAATGAGATATACCTCGATCAAATTAGGAGAATTGTCGATGAAAAAAATTGATTTAAATGCCGATATTGCCGAAGGCTTTCCTTTTGATGGGGCATTATTGAAATTACTTTCTTCTGCCAATATAGCTTGCGGTTTACACGCTGGTGGAGCAAAAGAAATGCAAAGTGCAGTCAGATTTGCGAAAGAAAATCAGGTTCGCATTGGAGCTCATCCTGGCTTTCCAGATCGAGAAAACTTTGGGCGTACTCAAATGGATTTACCTGAACAGGAGTTAATTGTGCATTTGCGTTATCAGCTTGGCGCATTAAAAGCGATTTGTGATGGGGAAGGGGCGGAAATTAGTTATGTTAAGCCGCACGGTGCTTTATATAACCAAGCTGCAAAAGATGAAAAGCTTGCTCGTTTGATTGCTCAAACCGTTTATCAGTTTGATCCACATTTTAAATTAATGGGATTAGCGGGCAGCTTAATGCTGCGTATAGCCGAGGAAGAAGGTTTGCAAACCATTTCAGAAGTATTTGCGGATCGTCATTATATGCCTGATGGAAGTTTAGTGCCTCGTTCGCAACCGAATGCAATGGTGGAGTCTGATGAGGAAGCCATTCAACAAGTGTTACAAATTGTAACAGAAGGTCAAGTCAAAGCCATTGATGGAAACCTTGTGCCAGTAAAAGCAGAAAGTATCTGTTTACATGGCGATAATCAACATTCTCTACAGTTTGCGGCACGCATTGTGGAAGAATTAGAAAAAAATTATATAACAATAACGGCATAAGCCGAATAAACATAACACACAACATCAATTTAACAAGGGAGGTGCTTTATGGCATCAATCACTCACCGCCGAAATGCGGTGCTGGGGGCGGCATTTTTAATGGCAACTTCAGCAATAGGTCCGGGCTTTTTAACTCAAACGGCAACTTTTACAAACACCTTATTAGCCAGTTTTGGCTTTGTGATTTTGCTATCGATTTTGTTAGATATTGGTGCTCAGCTTAATATTTGGCGAATTGTGGTGGTATCAGGAAAACGCGCGCAGGATATTTCTAATGAGGTTTTCCCTGGCGCAGGATATTTCCTTGCTGCACTTATTGTGATGGGCGGTCTCGCGTTTAACATTGGTAATGTGGGCGGTGCCGGTCTTGGTTTAAACTCGATGTTCGGTATTGCGCCAGAAACGGGAGCGATCATTAGTGGTATTATTGCCATTTTAATTTTCTTGCGTAAAGAAGCGGGATTATTAATGGATCGTTTTGCCCAATTAATGGGTTTTATCATGATTGCACTGACATTTTATGTCATGTTTAAAACGGAACCACCTGTTGTTGAGGCGGCATATCGCACCTTTATTCCAGAACAAATTGATCCGATTGCTATTGTGACATTAGTTGGAGGGACCGTAGGGGGCTATATTACCTTTGCAGGAGCACATCGTTTATTAGATGCAGGCATTCAAGGTGAAAAAGCCATGGCAGAAGTGAGTCGCAGTTCTGTATCGGCTATTTTGATCGCTTCAACTATGCGAATTGTGTTATTCCTCGCGGTACTGGGTATCGTGGTAAAAGGCGTTCCACTTAATCCTAAAAACCCTGCTGAAACACCTTTTGAATACGTGGCAGGCAATTTCGGTCAAGTGTTATTTGGCGTCGTGATTTGGGCGGCTTCGATTACATCAGTGATTGGGGCGGCTTATACTTCAGTTTCCTTCCTAACCAGCCTTTGTCCAACTATTGAACGTAACCGTAATCGTTGGATTATCGCCTTTATCGTGATTTCTACGGTTGTTTTGGTGACTGTCGGAAAACCTGCAGCGGTATTAGTCTTTGTGGGAACATTGAATGGTTTAATTCTCCCAATTGCACTCGCATTAATTCTGCTAGCTGCTTACCGAAGTGACATTGTTGGAAGCTATAAACATCCAATTTGCTTAGCTTTTGCGGGCTGGTTTGTGGTGATTATCATGGCGATATTAAGTGGAAAAACCATAATTTCTTATGTGTCTAGTTTTGTAAGTTAGTTTTTATTTCAAACTAAAGTGCGGTTAGAAATGACCGCACTTTTCTTTTTATATCAATTCCATTCATATAAAATTACAATAAAATTCACATCCATCTAGACGTCTAAATCTTTAATGAGGACGTTAATTTTGTTACACTCAGTCTATCTTAGAATTAATTAAATATAGGAAAGCAAAATGAGTAAACTTTTTCCAAATGCCACAATTCGGACTTCTGCGCCATATCGTTTTGATATTGTAGGCAGTTTTTTACGTCCAGAGAATTTAAAACAGGCTCGTCATCAATGCAGTTGTGGTGATATTTCTTGTGCTGATTTAACGCAAGTTGAAGATGCAGAAATTGCTAAATTGGTTGAACATCAAAAAAATGTTGGATTACATGCAGTGACCGATGGTGAATTTCGTCGTACTTTTTGGCATTTAGATTTCTTAGCGGCATTAGATGGCGTGAAAGAAGTGGATGCTGAAAAATTTTCAGTGCAATTTAAGCACGATAATGTCCGTCCGAAAACGTTAAAAATTGTGGATAAGATCGGTTTTTCAGAGAGCCATCCTTTCGTAGAGCATTACCGCTCATTGCAAAAAATGGCAGGGGAGACTGAAGTTAAATTAACCATTCCTTCTCCGTCTATGCTTCATTTAATTTGTACAGTACGAGCCACAGATTATCAGCCAATTGAACGTTATAAAGATAACAATCAGTTGTTATTAGATGATATTGCTGATGCTTATATTGATGCGATGAATATCTTCTATAAATTAGGCTGCCGTAACTTACAGTTGGATGATACCAGTTGGGGCGAGTTCTGTGCGGAAGATAAACGTAAAACCTATACTGAACGCGGTTTAGATTTAGATCAGATTGCTAAAGATTATGTGTATATGTTAAACAAAATCGTAGCTGCGAAACCAGCTGATTTAGCGATTACAATGCATATTTGTCGTGGTAACTTCCGTTCAACGTGGTTCTCGGCAGGTGGTTATGAGCCTATCGCAGAAACCTTATTTGGTCATTGTAATGTAGATGGTTTCTTCTTGGAGTATGACAGTGATCGTGCAGGCGATTTCAAACCTTTACGCTTTATTAAGAATCAACAAGTGGTGTTAGGATTAGTAACCTCAAAATCGGGTGAGTTAGAAAACCGTGATGAAATTATTGCTCGTATTAAAGAAGCAGCACAATATGTGGATATCAATCAACTTTGCTTAAGTCCACAATGTGGTTTTGCTTCAACAGAAGAAGGGAATATTCTGACAGAAGAACAACAATGGAAAAAACTCGAATTTATCCGTAGTATCGCGGAAGAAGTTTGGGGTAAATAATTTCAATTGGAATGTAAAAGGGATAACGGTGAAAGCGGTTATCTCTTTTTTATGAAAGTGCGGTTAAAAATGACCGCACTTTTAAATAATAAAAAAGGAAGCCGATAGACTTCCTTTTATGTTATTTTAATTTAATTATTTTTGACGCATTGCAGGGAAGAGGATCACATCACGGATAGATGGTGCGTTAGCGAAAAGCATTGCTAAGCGGTCGATACCTAAACCTTCACCTGCTGTTGGTGGTAAACCGTGTTCAAGTGCAACAACAAAGTCATCATCTTTAAACATCGCTTCATCATCACCTGCTTCTTTCGCTGCAACTTGTGCATCAAAACGTTCGTTTTGGTCTTCGGCGTCGTTTAATTCTGAGAAACCGTTACCAATTTCACGACCACCGATGAACAATTCAAAACGGTCTGTTACTTCTGGGTTTTCATCGTTACGACGTGCAAGCGGAGAAATCTCTGCAGGGTGTGCCATTAAGAAGGTTGGTTGAATTAAGTGATGTTCAGCCACTTCTTCAAAGATCGCATTCACGATAGAACCTAAGCCCCAAGATTTTTGTACTTCGATACCTAAGCGCTCAGCGGTTGCTTTTGCACGATCGAAATCATAAAGATCTTCTTTTACGATACCTTTATCTGCACCGTATTTAATGGTTGCATCGTGTAATGTAATACGTTCAAATGGTTTGCCGAAGTCAAATTCTAAATCACCGTATTTCACAATGGTGGTACCAAGAATATCAATTGCTAATTTACGCAATAATTCTTCGGTATTATCCATTAAATCGTGATAATCAGCATAAGCTTGGTAGTATTCAAGCATGGTGAATTCTGGGTTATGACGAACAGAAACCCCTTCATTACGGAAGTTACGGTTTAATTCAAATACACGTTCAAACCCACCAACCACTAAACGTTTTAAGTAAAGTTCTGGTGCAATACGAAGGTACATATCAACGTCTAATGCATTGTGGTGAGTGATAAATGGACGAGCAGATGCACCGCCTGGAATCACTTGTAGCATAGGCGTTTCAACTTCCATGAAACCTTTAGAAATAAAGAATTCACGAATACCCGCCACTACTTTTGAACGAATCACAAAAGTACGACGAGATTCTTCATTAGAAATTAAATCTAAGTAACGTTGGCGGTAACGTGCTTCCATGTCGGTTAAACCATGGAATTTGTTTGGTAACGGACGAAGTGCTTTGGTTAAAAGTTGAACTTCCGTTGTTTTGATAGTCAATTCATTGGTTTTGGTTTTGAAAAGTGTACCTTTCACCCCAATGATATCGCCTAAATCCCAGTTACCGACATCTTCAGCATAAACGCCTTCAGGAAGGTTATCACGAGCAACGTATAATTGGATTTTACCACTCATATCTTGCAAGGTAATAAAGGTGGCTTTACCCATTGCACGACGGGTCATAATACGACCAGCAACGGCAACTTCAATGGCTTTTTCTTTTAATACTTCACCATCTTCGGCTTCGTACTTATCATGTAAATCTTGAGCAAGGGCGTCACGACGGAATTGATTCGGGAACGCATTACCTTTTTTACGTAATGCGGCTAATTTTTCACGGCGAACGAGCATTTCGCCATTGAGATCTAATTCTTTCACTTCTTGTTCTGACATATCCTTTACCTCGCTAGTTTGTAATTAGAATGTGATTTATTGAAAATAAAAAGGTTTCTTCTATTCTACCCATAGCATGGTTTTTTGTTAAGCCTTTTTTAATGAAGTCATCTGTTTTATGAGGAAAGTGTTAGCGATAAAGGTAGGAAAGCTAAATTGTGCTATTTTTTTAATCAAAACGCTTATCACCATGTCTTGATATTCATGTAAACAAAAGAGCGGTCAATTTTCCAAAGGTTTTAAACTCAGAAAATATTGACCGCTCTTTGTATCGCGTGATTAATTAGAGATCAAAATCACCGAAATCATTGGTATCGACTTTAGAGTCAATTTGACCAACAAGGTAAGAACTCACTTCAACTTCTTGTGGCGCCACTTGTACGTTATCAGAAACAAGCCATGCGTTAATCCATGGAATTGGGTTAGAACGTGCACCAAATGGCAATGGAAGACCAACGGCTTGCATACGGATATTAGTGATGTATTCTACATATTGCACCAAAATATCTTTGTTCAAACCGATCATCGAACCGTCTTTGAACAAGTAATCCGCCCATTCTTTTTCTTGTTCTGCTGCGGCTAAGAATAGATCATAGGCTTCTTGTTTACATTCTTCCGCAATTTCTGCCATTTCAGGATCGTCTTGACCAGCAGCCATAATGTTTAAAATATGCTGCGTACCGGTTAAGTGTAAGGCTTCATCACGTGCGATAAATTTAATGATTTTCGCATTACCTTCCATTAATTGACGTTCTGCAAAGGCAAACGAGCAAGCGAAGGATACATAGAAACGAATTGCTTCAAGTGCGTTCACACTCATCAAGCAAAGGTAAAGTTGTTTTTTCAAGTTACGTAATGTCACCACACATTCTTTGCCATCTACCGTGTAAGTTCCTTCACCATATAGGCTGTAAAGTTGACTATCACGAATTAAGTCATCGTAATAAGAAGAAATGTCACGTGCACGTTTGATAATTTCTTCGTTAGTCACGATGTCATCAAACACGATAGATGGATCGTTCACAATGTTACGAATAATGTGTGTGTAAGAACGAGAGTGGATGGTTTCAGAGAAGGTCCAAGTCTCAATCCAGGTTTCTAATTCAGGAATAGACACTAACGGTAATAATGCGACGTTCGGGCTACGGCCTTGAATAGAATCCAATAAGGTTTGATATTTTAAGTTACTGATGAAAATGTGTTTTTCATGTTCAGGTAACGCGGCATAGTCGATACGGTCTTGCGACACATCCACTTCTTCCGGACGCCAGAAGAAAGAAAGTTGTTTTTCAATGAGCTTTTCAAATGTCTCATATTTTTGTTGATCGTAACGCGCAACGTTAACGTTTTGACCAAAGAACATTGGCTCTTTTAATTGGTCGTTTTTAGTTTGTGAGAAAGTGGTGTATGCCATGTTAATGTCCTAATAAATTTGTTAAAGTTGGTATAAACGGTGCTAGAGTAGTAAGTATATTGGCGTGATCACTGATTAATCCAATAAAGTTTTTATATTTTTCACTAAACGTTTTACTATTATTAGCTTCTTTCATTTGAGTTAGCAGATTTAGCAATTCATTTTTATATTCCATATCAATATTTGATATGGAATTAATGCCATCAGCTATTTTTTCAAATAATTCGGTATTGTTCATTTGAATTTTTTGAGAGAACTCTTTGCTATTTGTTGCAACATTTTGAGTTCCTCCATAGAAATTAAAAGTATTTTGAACAATTTGTTCAACTTTTTTTATATCGGGAGAGTCTATCACTGGCTGTTCTCCAATTAGGGGATATTCTTGTTCTATCTTTAAGCAAAAATCAAGGATTATACTTCGTACTTTTTCTAATATCTCAGTAACTGCAGAGACGGGAATTTCTTGCCAAGCATTTAAACAAACTAGATCTTTGTAAATTTTGTGACCTTCTAGGACAATTAAATTATGATCCCAATCAGCGGTTAAAATATCTGAAGTTGAGTTATTAAGTAAATGTTCTAAAGTTGAAACTCCTCTAGACATATAGCATGTGTCTACATATTCTCTAAATTCTTTGTGTATCGTTGTAGACGGAATATTCAAATCTTTAAAAATGTGGGTTGAAGACTGAAAATTCCCTTTAGAGTGAGCAGGGATTATACGATAAGAAGGAAAACAATCTTTATTGTCATATCCATTTATTTCACTATTAACCCAATTTTTAAGTTCTTCATTCTTTAGGCGATAAGCAAGGATTTTGCATTTCATTAAAGTTTCATTTAATGAAAGGCTGTGATTTACACAGCCGTCAATAATTTCCTGTAATAAAGTCATATAACGCCTTAAATCTTACAAGCACCGCCTGCACAGCCGTCATCTAAATCTTCTTGACTGTCTTCCGCACCATCACGGGTGTTTTGATAGTAAAGGGTTTTTAAGCCGTATTTGTAAGCGGTTAAAAGATCTTTTAACAACACTTTCATTGGCACTTTACCGTCTTCAAAACGTTTTGGATCGTAGTTGGTATTTGCAGAGATCGCTTGGTCCACGAATTTTTGCATAATGCCTACTAGGTGTAAGTAACCATCATTACTTGGAATATCCCAAAGTAACTCGTAGTTATCACTTAAGTTTTCATAATCCGGTACCACTTGTCTTAAGATACCATCTTTTGACGCTTTAATACTTACATGACCACGTGGCGGTTCGATACCATTTGTTGCGTTAGAAATCTGTGAAGAGGTTTCTGACGGCATTAATGCGGTTAAGGTTGAGTTACGCAAACCGAATTCTTTGATTTCTTGACGTAATGTTTCCCAATCATAATGTAATGGTTCTTGCGTTAAGCTATCGATATCTTTCTTATACGTATCGATTGGTAAAATACCTTTCGCGTAATTGGTTTCATTGAAGTATTCGCATGCACCTAATTCTTTCGCTAAGTTCATGGAGGCTTTCAATAGATAGTATTGAATCGCTTCAAATGTACGGTGAGTTAAATCGTTCGCTGAATCATCAGAATAACGCACACCATTTTTCGCTAAATAATACGCATAGTTAATTACACCAATACCAAGTGAACGACGACCTAATGAAGAGCGTTTCGCTGCAGGAACAGGGTAGTCTTGGTAATCTAGTAATGCATCTAATGCACGTACTGCAAGATCCGCCAAGTTATCTAACTCGTCTAAATCATCTAATTGACCCAAGTTGAACGCTGAAAGTGTACAAAGTGCAATTTCACCATTTTCATCATGGAAATGTTGTAATGGTTTAGTTGGCAATGCAATTTCTAAACATAAGTTAGATTGACGCACTGGGGCAACAAGCGGATCAAACGGTGAGTGAGTATTACAGTGATCCACGTTTTGAATATAAATACGACCGGTTGATGCACGTTCTTGCATTAATAAAGAGAATAATTCAACGGCTTTTACAGCACGTTTGCGGATATTTGGATCCTGTTCATATTTCACGTAAAGTTCTTCAAATTTATCTTGATCAGCAAAGAAGGCTTCATAAAGTCCAGGTACATCTGAAGGGCTAAATAAAGTAATGTCTGCGCCTTTAATTAAGCGTTGATACATTAATTTGTTTAACTGCACGCCGTAGTCCATGTGACGAACACGGTTATCTTCCACACCACGGTTATTTTTCAATACTAATAAGCTTTCAACTTCTAAGTGCCAAATCGGATAGTAAACTGTCGCCGCACCACCACGTACGCCACCTTGTGAACAAGATTTGACGGCACTTTGGAAGTGTTTATAGAATGGAATACAGCCAGTGTGGAATGCTTCACCACCACGAATTGGGCTACCTAACGCACGAATTGCACCGGCATTTACCCCGATACCTGCACGTTGTGAAACGTATTTCACGATTGCTGCAGAGGTGGCATTGATAGAGTCTAAGCTGTCACCACATTCAATCAATACACAAGAGCTGAATTGACGCGTAGGTGTACGAACCCCCGCCATGATAGGCGTAGGTAAAGAAATTTTGAAGGTTGATGTCGCATCATAGAAACGACGAATGTAATCCAAACGGGTTTCTTGCGGATATTTGGAGAATAAGCTCGCTGCAACTAATAAATAAAGGAATTGCGCAGATTCATAGATCTCACCGGTTACACGGTTTTGAACTAAGTATTTTCCTTCTAGCTGTTTCACAGCAGCATAAGAAAAGGTCATATCACGCCAGTGATCAATAAACCCATCCATTTCATCCCATTCTTCACGAGTATAGTCGGCTAAAAGTGCAGGATCATATTTGCCCATGCGCACTAATTTTTTCACATGATCGTATAAACGAGGCGGATCAAAATGGCCATACGCTTTTTTGCGTAAAT
This sequence comes from Parahaemophilus parainfluenzae, assembly GCA_963515445.1. Lineage (GTDB taxonomy): Bacteria > Pseudomonadota > Gammaproteobacteria > Enterobacterales > Pasteurellaceae > Haemophilus_D > Haemophilus_D parainfluenzae_AI. The sequence goes on from CAUPWR010000006.1 coordinate 43,348, forward strand.
GGAAAACCGCAAGACGTGCAGCAAGATATTGATAATCCGGGGTATCTTTACTGATTAGGTCTGCCGCTGCTTTAATAATCGTTTCGTGAATATCAGAGGTACGAATGCCTTCATAAAATTGAATATGAGAACGCAATTCAACTTGAGAAACAGACACGTTTTCCAAGCCTTCAGCCGCCCAAGTAATCACTCGGTGAATTTTGTCTAAATTGATTTGTTCAAGCGTACCATCGCGCTTTGTAACCATTAATCCTTTGTTCATGGGAGATAAAACCTGCTAGAGAGATGACTTTAAAAAAACACAAGATATAGTGTTATGAAAAATAACGATGCACAAGATAGAGTGTTTTAAAATTGAATTCAAGCAGTAAATTTTTTACTTACATTATTGACAAAAGATAAGTCATTTAAAACAAATAACTTTTTTTCGAAGTGATGTTTTTTTAAGCAGGATCTTTTTTGTAAATCTTTGTAAAGAAAAAAGTGCGGTCAAAAACGAGATGATTTTTGACCGCACTTCAATGTTTAAAAGTTTAATTAATTCAAGTATTTAAATACTTTGACGACTTTTTGAACACCAGTAACTTTACTTGCAATTTCTGCCGCTGAGTCACCTTGTGATTGAGTGACGTTTCCGAGTAAGAATACTTCACCATTTTCGGTGAGCACTTTCACATCTGTGGCTTTTACATTATCGCCAACGAAGAGTTTTGATTTAATTTGTGTGGTAATCCAACTGTCTTTGGTAATTTGACCAAAGTTAATTTTATTGCCCACACGTAATTCATTATAGACATCATTCACACCGTCCACGCCTTTTGCAAGACTGGTTGCGGTTTCTTTCACGCCTTCACTCGGTACTTGACCAATCAATAACACACGTCCGCTATAAGAAACGGCATGGACACGACCTTCCGATTTAATTTGTGCATCTTTATCTAATGCATTTTCAACTTTTACTTCTAAAGTTTCATCATCGACTTGCGTCCCCATTGTACGAGGATCCGTTGCGACTTTAGCACCTGCTGCTGCACCGCCAAGTACAGCCGCCACACAGCCTTGTAACATAATAGATGCACCAAGTACGAAGGCGAGTTTTTTTAATGGGGTTAATTTCATCATTAATCTCCTTTTTATAAATGAGTGAGTTAATTAATTAGTCAATTAATTTTAGAAATAGTTTGGTTGGAAAAGCCTTTAATGTCAAGCTCTTGGAAAAAGTGTGCTATCAACAAGCTCACACAGTGCATTTATGACGAATAAATGATTTTCCAAAATACGCGCTTCTTTCGTTGCAGGAATAGAGATTTCTAAATCCGCTTCAGCTAACACACCTTGAATCGCATCATTGTTTGCACCGGTTAAGGCTATGACCTGAATTTCTTTATTGACGGCATTCGCAATCGTATTCAGCACCGCTTTTTCTGTACCAAGCGGCGCAAAGGCAATTAATAAATCGCCAGGTTTAGCGATAGCGTTAAATTGATGTTGATAAAGCTGATCGATAGGTTGATCAAAAACCAGTGAAGAACCGACCGCACTTTCAAGGCTAAGATGTACGGATGGCAGGCTAGGGCGCTCAAAATCATAACGATTAAGCAAATTTGACACTAAGAATTGCGCATTCGCGTAAGAGCGAGCGACGCCACAGGCAATCACTTTATGACCACTTAACAAACATTGCATCACCATTTGTGTGGCAGTTGCAATATTTTCTGATAATAGACTCGAAGCCGAGATTTGAATCTGAATACTTTCGCTATAAATATCTTTAACTTTTTGTAACATAATCGGAAAAGGTTAATCGAGAAAATTAGGAATCCATTGGATATCACTGGCGGTTTTTCCAAAGGCGATAAGATCAAAACGACAATCCGCATCTTCAAGGCTTAGGTTACGTTTGGCAAGCCATAAATTTGCGGCATTTAGCCATTTTTGTTGCTTTTGCCAATCCACGCTTTCAACAGCGGATCCGAATGCTGAGCTGGATCGTTGACGAACTTCAACAAATACAATAGTTTGTCCGTCTTGCATAATGAGATCTAATTCACCGCATTTGAAATGTTGATTCGCCGCGATGAATTTAAGCCCCTTAGCCTCTAAGAAAAGGCGGGCTTGATGTTCAAAGCCCGCCCCTTGTTGACGTTTTAATGAAAACATGGATTAGTTCGCAACCGCTACCACGTTACCATCTTGTACTTGATACCATGTCATATCGCGATCCACATCACAGTTTGAATCCGCGCTAAGCTGACCGGTTAAACCACTTAAGGTGTAACCTGGTACTTGGCGTAATTCATTAAAGTGATTGATGAGCAACCATGCATCAGAACCCATCGCATATAAACGCATTAATTGGAATTCACCACCGGTTGATCCTGCCACTTTTTGATATTGTGAAGAATCGCTTTGTTTAAAGAATGGAATATCACTAAATTGAACGCCATTCATTTTCGCATAGTATTCTGGTGTATTACTTGCCGCGTTAGAACGAGAGCTTGCATAAATACGAACGTTTGGATTGCTGGTATCTAAATAACCTTTGATTTCAGCCAATTCATCTGGTGAAGAGATGACATAAAGTGCACTTGTATCTTGCGGCGCACCTTGGAAGAAGTAGGTAATATCAGCTGGTAAGTTATAGTAGCGAATATTCGCATCTGTACCCGCTAAACGTTGCCAACGCACGTTGAACGCATTACCAACACGTTGTCCTAAATCATTTTGCGGCATTGCAACAATTGGATTACGAATACCATCTTTCCACATTTTGTTCGCCGCAGACTCTGCTTCATCTTCCGGAGATAAACCGTAATAACAGACTTGGTTAATTGCTTGAGTATTTGCTGTTGCATTTAATGTGAGCACATCCATGCCTTGTACTGCACTTGGATTCGCAATGATGGCATCGACATTTTGTTTCAGTAATGGACCCACTAACGCTTTAATACCCGATGCTTTTGCTTGTGCAATAATGTCATTAATCGGGGTGGTAGATGAGTCAAACACTTGTACTGGAATGGTTGAGTCACCTTTTGCATCATTGAAACCTGATTGAATCGTTGTACCTAAAATTTGGCCATCGCCGCTTAAAGGTAAGACTAAACCAATTTGAGCTAAATTCGTTTGTTGGAAATTCAACAAGCTTTCTAGCTCTTTAGGGAAAAAGGTTGCCGCAACGTGGTTTGGATAAGCGGATTTCCAACTTTGTAACGCTTGGCTTAATTGTACTGGCTGACGGATGTTGTCGTTATAAGCTTTAATCAAGGTGAGCCAACCGCCTAATGCTACGCTACCTTCATCGGAGGCATTATTGATAACAGCAGTATTCGCAGAACGGAGTAACGACCAAGTTTTATCAACATTATCTTTACGACGCTGCATGTCTGTTAAGTTTTCATCCATTTTGATACGCGCTTTCACCGCTTCAATCACGTCTTTACGATTTTCAGCTGTTTGAGCAAAGGTTTCGTAATAACGAGATTTTTGTGATGGACTTAATTTAGTCAGATCGAGTGCACGTAATTTACCTTCAGCAACATCATTATTGCCTTTCGCTGCGGCGATGCGTGCTTCAATTAACGTGCGATCTAATTGTTGTGCTTCGTTTAAGTCAACTAACTCCGTCAATAACTCTTCCGCTTGAGGTACTTTATTTTCAGAAATTAATACACGAGCAGCTAAGAGTTTGTATGTTTGTTGATCTTCTTTATCCTGTGTTTGCCCTAATTTGTTCATATAAAATTCAGAACTCGCATTGGCATCACGTTGTAATGTTTGGGTAAAGCTGCTACCAAATAAGTTAGAACAACCTGCTAATGCAACAGACAATAAAATCGGCATTAAACGTTTTTTAAAACGACCGCCTTGTAATAGAATAGACATATTCGCTCCATAATGAATAAATCAATAATGGGCGATCTTACTTATCTCACAATGTAAAAGCAAACAAAAATGAATGATTTAACCGGAATTTTATATATTGTCGCTACGCCAATCGGGAATTTACAGGATATTACACAACGTGCTTTAGAGACCTTTTCACAAGTGGATTTAATTGCCGCGGAAGACACACGTCACAGTGGTTTATTGCTCAGTCATTATGGTATCAAAAAGCCTTTTTTCGCCTTACATGATCACAATGAACAAGAAAAAGCTCATGTGTTGGTCGAAAAGCTAAAACAAGGTACGAATATTGCATTAATTTCAGATGCGGGAACCCCCTTAATTAGCGATCCGGGGTTTCATTTAGTCCGTCAATGTCGTGAGGCTGGCATTAAAGTGGTGCCGTTACCAGGTGCTTGTGCCGCGATTACTGCATTATGCGCATCGGGTATTGCATCAGACCGTTTTTGTTTTGAAGGCTTTTTACCTGCCAAAACCAAGGCGCGTAAAGATAAGTTAGAAAATATTGCGGAAGAAGACCGCACTTTAATCTTCTATGAATCAACCCACCGCATTTTAGATACCCTTGCTGATATGCAAGATGTATTAGGTGGCGAACGCTATGTAGTACTTGCCCGTGAAATTACGAAAACATGGGAAACCATTGCAGGGGATAAATTAAGCGATCTTCGTCAATGGTTAAGTGAAGATCCGAATCGCACAAAAGGTGAAATGGTATTAATTGTAGAAGGCAAACCCAAATCAGAAGATATCGACGAATTTGCACCACAAGCAATTAAAGCGCTCACTTTGATCGCCAAAGAATTACCCTTAAAAAAAGCGGCTGCGATTGTGGCAGAACTTTATGGTTATAAGAAAAATGCCTTATACCAATTTGGATTGGATAATTTAGATTAGTCAAAAACTATCCCCCTCTTTAGCAAAGAGGGGCGAGGGGAGATTTGGCAGAATTAAATTTTATAAATGTCGGAGAACAAATGTTAAAACAGGTTTCAGATACCTTACTTGCACCAAGCAATTTATCTCATCAATCATTGCTTAATATTTTTGATGTGATGTCACATCGTCATATTGATTATGCAGATCTTTATTTTCAATTAAGCCAAGATGAAAGCTGGGTATTAGAAGATAGTATTATTAAAGAAGGTGGCTTTCATATTGATCGCGGTGTCGGTGTACGCGCAGTTTCTGGTGAGAAAACAGGCTTTGCGTATTCTGACCAAATCAACTTAGCCTCATTACAACAATGTGCAGAGGCCGTAAAAGGTATCGCACAAATTAAAGAAGGCAATTTAATTTCACCTCAAGCATTTAATACGGTGAATGCGGTTCAGCGTTATGCAGTGATTAACCCGTTAGAAAGTTTAAGTAAAGAGAAAAAGATCGAGTTATTACACTTAGTGGATCGAACCGCTCGAGCTGAAGATCCTCGTGTTACACATGTCTCTGCAGCATTAAGTTCGATTTATGAAGAAGTGTTAGTGGTTGCAACAGATGGCACACTTGCTGCAGATATTCGTCCGCTTGTGCGTTTATCCATTTCGGTTCTTGTTGAAGAAGATGGTAAACGTGAGCGGGGCAGTTGTGGTTCAGGTGGTCGCTTTGCCTTAGATTGGTTCTTTGATGTAGTAAATGGGGATATTCGTGCCGTTAATTTTGCAAAAGAAGCCGTTCGTCAAGCCCTTGTGAATTTAAGTGCGGTCGCAGCACCGGCAGGATTAATGCCAGTGGTATTAGGGGCAGGTTGGCCGGGCGTATTGCTTCATGAAGCGGTGGGACACGGTTTAGAAGGGGATTTCAACCGTAAAGAAAGTTCCCTATTTACGGGTAAAATTGGTGAGTTAGTGACGTCGCCATTATGTACGATTGTGGATGATGGCACATTACAAAATCGCCGAGGTTCTTTAACCATTGATGATGAAGGGGTGCCAAGCCAGTGTAACGTTTTAATCAAAGGCGGGATTTTGCAAGGCTACATGCAAGATAAACTCAATGCACGATTAATGGGCGTGAAACCGACAGGAAATGGTCGTCGTGAATCTTATGCGCATTTACCAATGCCGCGAATGACGAATACCTATATGTTGGCGGGTCAAAGTAAATTTGATGATTTAATCGCCTCTGTAGAGCGCGGTATTTATGCGCCGCACTTTGGTGGAGGGCAGGTGGATATCACCTCAGGTAAATTTGTGTTCTCGACATCTGAAGCTTATCTTATTGAAAAAGGCAAAATCACCAAACCGGTTAAAGGCGCTACATTAATTGGCAGCGGTATCGATGTGATGCAAAAAGTTTCTATGGTTGCTGATGAAACTGACTTAGATCTTGGTATCGGTGTATGCGGCAAAGATGGTCAAAGTGTACCGGTCGGTGTCGGTCAGCCAGCCTTGAAAATTGATGAAATCACCGTTGGTGGAACAAATTAAACATAGAGCCCGATAGTCATATTGGGCTTTTTCTTTCTTTCGTATCTAAGTGCGGTCAGTTTTTCATCTATTTTTGATTAATTAGTTTCTGATGAATCATTATTTCGTTAGGCTAAAAGTTAAACACACTACACATTTCTCTCGATTCTTTTATGATCCCTATCACAATATCTTGTAAAACCAGTTAAAAAAATTCCCCAAATAACCACAATAAGTGATACATTTATTGTTGCATGACTTTTTGTCATTTAAGAGACAGGGACAGGCGTGAGTTTGTCTGAAATTTCATCAACCAGAGGGAAACATTTATGTTAATTGGTGTACCTAGAGAACTGCTTGAGAGCGAAAATCGTGTGGCGGCGACGCCAAAAACGGTTCAGCAGATCTTAAAACTGGGCTTTGACGTCATTGTAGAACACGATGCAGGATTCAAAGCGAGTTTTGAAGACCAAGCATTTATCGACGCCGGCGCAAAAATTGGCTCAAGTTCAGAAGTGTGGCATTCGGATATAATTTTTAAAGTGAATCCACCAACGGATGCAGAAATTGATCAAATGAAGGAAGGTGCAACACTTGTGAGCTTCATTTGGCGCGCACAAAATCCGGATTTAATGAAAAAACTCACGTCGAAAAAAATTAATGTATTAGCGATGGATTCAGTGCCACGTATTTCCCGTGCGCAAGCGCTTGATGCATTAAGCTCTATGGCGAATATTTCTGGTTATCGTGCGGTGATTGAAGCGGCTCATGAATTTGGTAGTTTCTTCACTGGACAAATTACCGCAGCAGGTAAAGTACCACCAGCAAAAGTGTTAGTCATTGGTGCTGGCGTAGCGGGTCTTGCCGCGATTGGTGCAGCCAATAGTCTTGGTGCGATTGTACGTGCTTTTGACTCTCGTCCAGAAGTAAAAGAACAAGTACAAAGTATGGGCGCATCTTTCTTAGAAATTGATTTCAAAGAAGAAGGCGGTAGCGGCGATGGTTACGCGAAAGTAATGTCAGAAGAATTTAACCGCCGCGCGATGGAGCTTTATGCGGAACAAGCGAAAGAAGTGGATATCATTATTACCACTGCGGCGATTCCGGGTAAACCTGCCCCTCGCTTGATCACGAAAGAAATGGTTGATTCCATGAAACCAGGTTCTGTGGTGGTGGACTTAGCCGCTGCAACTGGTGGTAACTGTGCTTACACTGAAGCAGGTAAAGTCGTCACCACTGAAAACCAAGTGAAAATCATTGGTTATACTGATTTCCCAAGTCGCTTACCAACACAATCTTCCCAACTTTACGGTACAAACTTAGTTAATTTATTAAAACTACTTTGTAAAGAAAAAGACGGCAAGATCAATATCGATTTTGACGATGTGGTATTACGCGGTGTGACTGTGGTACGTGATGGTGAAGAAATTCCACCAGCGCAAATCCAAGTATCAGCACAACCAAAACAAGAAGCGAAAGCGGCACAAAGTGCGGTTAAAAAAGAGGAAGAAAAACCGGCAGATCCTCGCATCAAATACGGTGTGATGGCAGGTGTAGGTGTGTTATTTCTCTGGCTTGCATCTGTGGCGCCAGCAGCATTCCTTTCTCACTTCACCGTATTCGTATTGGCTTGTGTAGTCGGTTACTACGTGGTTTGGAACGTCAGCCACGCTTTACACACCCCACTTATGGCGGTAACCAATGCGATTTCAGGTATCATCATTGTGGGTGCATTACTGCAAATTAGACAACCAACAGGCAACTTATTTATTGATGCATTAGCCTTTGTGGCAATCTTGGTGGCAAGCATCAACATCTTTGGTGGTTTCCGTGTAACCCAACGTATGTTGGCGATGTTTAGAAAAGGTTAAGGAGAAGACGATGTCTGAAGGTTTAGTACAAGCAGCCTATATTATCGCTGCATTACTTTTCATTATGAGCTTAGCCGGTCTTTCTAAACATGAAACGGCAAAAGCTGGTTGTTGGTATGGTATTGTCGGTATGACAATCGCCCTTGTTGCAACCATTTTCGGCCCACAATCTGAAGGCACATTATGGATCATCATTGCGATGATCATCGGTGGCGTGATTGGTGTTCAACGTGCATTAAAAGTTGAAATGACTGAAATGCCTGAACTCGTTGCGATCCTTCACAGCTTTGTAGGTTTAGCAGCAGTGCTCGTAGGCTTTAATAGTTACGGTTTAACACACGAAACCGATCCTGTGTTAATGAATATCCATAACGTTGAAGTATTTTTAGGGATCTTCATCGGTGCGGTTACATTCACGGGTTCTATCGTAGCATTTGGTAAATTAAGCGGAAAAATCAATTCAAAAGCATTAATGTTGCCACACCGCCATAAATTAAATTTAGCGGCCTTAGTGGTTTCAGCTTTCTTGATGGTGGCATTCTTAAACAACCCAGATAATATCTTCCCAGTGTTACTCATGACCGCGATTGCCCTTGCATTCGGCTGGCACTTAGTGGCATCTATCGGTGGTGCGGATATGCCGGTTGTGGTTTCAATGCTTAACTCTTATTCTGGTTGGGCTGCGGCTGCAGCAGGTTTCATGCTAAGCAATGACTTGCTTATCGTTACTGGTGCATTAGTAGGTTCTTCTGGTGCGATTCTTTCTTACATTATGTGTAAAGCGATGAACCGCTCATTTATCAGTGTTATCGCAGGTGGTTTTGGTAATGATGTTCAAGTGTCTTCTGATGAAGAACAAGGTGAACACCGTGAAACAACGGCTGAAGAAGTAGCTGAATTACTCAAAAATGCAAGCTCTGTGATCATCACTCCTGGATACGGTATGGCAGTAGCACAAGCACAATATCCAGTAGCTGAAATTACGGCGAAATTGCGTGAGCGTGGCATTAACGTGCGTTTCGGTATTCACCCTGTTGCAGGTCGTTTACCGGGTCATATGAACGTACTTTTAGCGGAAGCAAAAGTGCCTTATGACATCGTACTTGAAATGGATGAAATCAATGATGATTTTGCGGATACTGATGTGGTATTGGTTATCGGTGCAAACGACACCGTAAACCCAGCTGCAATGGAAGATCCAAACAGTCCAATCGCAGGTATGCCAGTGTTAGAAGTATGGAAAGCACAAAACGTTATCGTATTCAAACGCTCTATGGCGGTGGGATACGCAGGCGTTCAAAACCCATTATTCTTCAAAGAAAACACTCAAATGCTCTTTGGTGATGCAAAAGAACGTGTTGATGACATTCTTACTGCATTAAACAAATAAGCAAAAAACTGAAGTAAAACTGACCGCACTTTGAGAGATTAAAGTGCGGTTTTTTATATGTTTTTTAGTGCTTATATGATTAAATAACCGAACTTTAAGAAGGGATTCACTAACTTTCCAGAATCAAAATAGGCGATGGAGCTATAAAATGAGATTTACATTACTACTATTATTATCTCTAACTTTATTTGGTTGTTCTTTTGGTGGTTTTCAGCCTCCGCCACCACATGATCATTGGCGCTTACATAATGCAGATGCATTATTTCCTGATTCAGATCCTGATGTTTTAATTAAATTTCTTGATAGAAGAAAAAAAGATATGTCGGATTGTGGTATGGATTTTGTTACTGGTGAAAGTGATGAGCCGGAGGTGAATCTTTGTTTAGAGAAAAAAGGCTGGTATTTAAAAGGCGGACCAATTTGTGAAGAAAGAACAATGTGGAATAGACCTGTATGTGTTCAATGGCGAAAAAAACACAGCAAGCCTGATGCTAAGCCTTGGGGGTAAGTACTAGGTATCACAACTTTTGTTTATTTCTCGATTTTTCTTTCTATTAAATATAAAAGTGCGGTCAATTTTGACCGCACTTTTTACATTAACGTTGAATCAAATAGCGTAATTTAGTGCCATCTTGTTCTACGCTTAATAGTGTGTAACCGTGATTTTTAGTATCAACAGGAATGTTGTTGATGGATTGGGCGCAGTCACTTAATAGCTCTAAAATTTCGCCTTTTTGTAATTGTGGCATGGTTTCGAGCATCACGATTGCTGGATACGGGCAAGGTTCACCTAGCGTATCTAACGTGTAATCTGGGGTGATGTCTTTTGGATCTTTATCTAATTTTTGAACAACAGTAAATGCCATAATAATGTCCTCTTTTTTGGAATGAATTCGTTAATATTTAATTAGCAGCCACAAGCTTGTGGATTCACTGCCGCAATTTTTGCTTTGGCTTTTTTCAAGAAGTGGCGTTCCCACCAAACGACAGCGATTAAGCAGAGAATAAGCAAGCCGTAATTCACTAATAAACCGCCAACAGGGCCAAAGGATTTCAATAAGTTAAGTTTTTCGTAATCTAACGCAAGCACAGGGGCAAGATCGTCCCATGCGTAGGCTAAATAGGTTGAACCAACAACATTACCCACGCCTACCCACATAAAGTGAACTTGACCTTCCATTGAACGATACATCCAACCGGTTTCACATCCGCCGGCTAACACAATACCGAAGCCAAATAATAAACCACCGATAATTGCATTTGGCCCCGCCCACATGATTTTGGCGGGTACGCCTAATTGGATGTAGCTGAATACGCCAAGCGTACCCACGAGAATACCGAAGATGATGGCTTTTGCCATATAAGCACGACCCGTTACCCATAAATCACGGAAAGCGGAAGTAAAGCAGATTTGAGCACGTTCAATTAATAAGCCGAAAGCTAACCCACAAAGCATCGCAAAACCCAGTTTGATAGAGTTTGTCATCACATAAAGTGAAGCAATTAAGTAAGCAAAAAAGACGACCATACCAATCCAAAAACGACGATTTGCTTGTTTCGGGTCAGTTTCTTGTAATTTTGCCGCGCCTTTTTTCAATTCTAATTTCACGCGGAACATCGGAAGTAAGGTAACTTTTACCCCGGCATAAGTACCTATGGCAGTGGCAATAGTGAAGAACCAAGCGTGAACCGAAAATTGTGGAATACCGGTGAAGAGAGAAGCGAGGTTACAGCCCATTGCTAAACGTGCACCGAAACCGGCTAATGCACCACCAATGAGGGCTTGAACAATACGACGTTTGTGCGGTTGATTACGCCATTTTACGTTGTTTGCCCAAAGTGCAGCCGAAATACATCCCGCGAACATACCTAAAATCATCACGCCATCAATACGAGTAAAAATCGTGCCTTGCATGCCGATAATTTTATAGTAGCTCCAGTCGGACACATCGACACCTAGCGCTTGCAAAGCATGACCGCCCCAACGGGTAAATTCCCCCGTAACAGCCCAATAAGTGCCGGTTACCCCAAAGTAATAAGCTGAAATAAGCCCCGCAGCAATAACTGCCGCGACAGGATTCCAGTATTTAATCAGATAATTTTGTTTAAATTGTTGCAAAACCTCTTTCATGAGAGAGTTAATCCTTAAAATGATGAAATGATGATTTGCAAGTGCGGTATAAAATGAAGAGATTTTTGAAGTGTCTACCATTTTCCTATACACAAAACTTGCGATATAGACAAATGAATTGTCGAATAAGATAATAGCATTTGTTTTTGGGTAATGCACGAGGGGATGGATAATTATTTGTGGGTAATTTTGAGAGAAGGACAGACTTGTGATCTGTCCAACTATTAGACGGGTAATTTCATTTCTCGGACACGCATGGTTAATCCATCAATTAACAGCAAGCGTCCACATAAATTTGAACCGATTTTTAACCGCACTTTAATGGCTTCTAAGGCTTGAATAGAGCCAACAACACCTACAATTGGCGCTAGTACGCCCGCCTCTACACAACTTAAAACATTTTGCCCAAAGAGCTGACTAAGTTGGCGATAGGTTGGAGTATTGGGTTCGTAAGTAAAGACAGAAACTTGTCCTTCTAAACGGATCGCCGCACCAGAAATTAGCGGGATCTTCGCTTTCTCACAACCACGATCGACCGCATTACGAATATCCACGTTATCGGTACAATCTAATATCACATCAAAGTGCGGTATGATTTCCGCGAGTTTTTCTTCGGAAAGTTGCGCATTGATGGTTTCAATTTCGACGTGAGGATTAATCTGTTGTAACGCAATTTTTGCCGATTCCACTTTAGGCATATTTAATCGGCTATCGGTATGCAACACCTGACGTTGCAAATTGGAAAGCGATACGGTATCAAAATCCAACAAGGTTAAATGACCCACGCCAGCGGCGGCAAGATATTGACTTGCCGCACAGCCTAAACCACCCAGACCGACAATTAACATGCGGCTGTCTTTCAGCTTTTCTTGTCCGTCAAAATCAACCGCTTTTAAGATGATTTGGCGGTTATAACGCAGTTCTTCTTCGTAGCTTAATTCAGCCATTATTGCCCCAATAGGTGATTAAACGGTTCAATGGTGACGATTTCGCCCGCAGCGACATTGCCGCGATCTTTTTCAAGACGAATAAAACAGTTACTTTTCACAAAAGAACTGAATAAATGCGAGCCTTGGAAACCAACAGGGTGCACTTCAAGTTGACCATTTTCATTAATTTGATAGAAACCACGTTGGAAATCTAAACGTCCTGGTGATTTTTTCAAATTGGTTTGGGCAATCGCTTGGAAGTGCGGTTGTTTTTTCGGGTGTTTTTTACCGCTTAATTTGGCAATAGCCGGTTGAACCAATTGATAGAATGTCACTAATGCAGAAACCGGATTGCCAGGTAAACCGCAGAACCAAGCATTTTCTAATTTACCAAATGCAAATGGTTTGCCAGGTTTCATTGCTATTTTCCAGAAATTCACTTGGCCTACTTTTTCTAACACAGTTTTCGTGAAGTCAGCCTCACCCACCGAAACGCCACCGCTCGTGATGACAAGATCTGCCTGAGCTTGTGCTTTCACAAAAGCCGCTTCAAATTCTGCTTGGTTATCCGGCAGAATACCGAAGTCGAGCACGTCACAATTTAATTTTTCTAGCATTAATTTCACGGTGAAACGGTTGGTATCGTAGATTTGTCCCGCTTCTAATGGTTTGCCAACAGGCACTAATTCATCACCCGTTGAAAGCACAGCCACTTTTAAGCGTGGATATGCTTTGACTTCAGCAATGCCTAATGATGCAAGTAAAGGTAAAGAAACGGCATTTAACTCATCCCCTTGATGTAATACCACATCACCTTTTTTCACATCTTCACCAATACGGCGAATATTTTGATTGGCTTTTGGTAATGCGGAAAAAGTCACAGTTCCATCTTCATTAACGGTGACATCTTCTTGCATCACCACCGCATCTGCACCTTCTGGAATCATCGCACCCGTCATAATTCTGACCGCACTTTGCGCTCCCCATTCCCCTTGAAACGGATTACCCGCAAAGGATTTTCCTGCGACAGAAAGCGTCATGGATTGCTGTAAATCGGCTAAACGAACTGCATAGCCATCCATCGCGGAGTTATCAAAAGAAGGCACGTTAATCGGAGAAATCACATCTTCCGCACAGACACGATCTGCGGCTTCAGTTAAAGGTAGTGTTTCAGTTTTTGTTGGGAAGGGAAGTTGGTTGAGCATTTGCGCCAAGGCATCTTCAAGTGGCAACATAATCAATCCTTTGGGTTGAGCGAAATAAAAGTGGATATATTGTAGCCCGAAATACAATATGAAGGAAATTAATAAATTAGGGTGATTTTTCGCATTTTACGAATAATTCATCTTTTGCTAGAATGACGCATTATTTTTTTATAAATGGAGAAAGTGAATGAACGCTATTTCACCTGATGCGGAAAGTGTCCGCCGCGCCTTGGTAGCCAAAGGCATCGAAACACCAATGATTGATCCGACTCAATGTAAAGATGAGCGCCGTGTGGCGATTGCTTCGCATATGCGTGAAGTGATGAAATTGATTGGGTTAGATCTACGTGATGATAGCCTAGAAGAAACACCAAATCGCTTAGCCAAAATGTTTATTGATGAAATTTTCAGTGGAATGGATTATGCCAATTTCCCGAAAATGACGAAAATCAAAAACCAAATGAAAGTGAGCGAAATGGTGCAAGTGAATGACATCACCTTAACCAGTACTTGCGAACATCATTTTGTGACGATTGATGGCAATGTTGCCGTCGCCTATTACCCGAAAGATTGGGTAATTGGCTTGTCTAAAATCAATCGCATTGTGGCGTTTTTTGCGCAACGTCCACAAGTACAAGAGCGTTTAACTGAACAGCTTTTAACGGTATTTCAAACCATTTTAGAAACAGATGATGTGGCAGTTTATGTGAAAGCGACACATTTCTGTGTGAAAGCGCGCGGGGTAAAAGATACCCACAGTTATACTGTGACATCAGCCTATGGTGGAGTCTTTTTAGAAGATCGCGAAACTCGCAAAGAATTTTTATCTTCCATTCAGAAGTAATAAGCAAAAGCACCGAATATTCGGTGCTTTTTTGTTTATTAATTGTACGGATATAAGTTAAAATCAGCCTTTTTATTTTTCTTGAGGATTCTCATGGCGAAAGCAAATTCAAAACTTTTTCTTGTGTTATTACTCGGTGTCCTTTCTGCCTTTGGACCATTTGTGGTGGATCTTTATTTACCTTCACTGCCGCAACTCGCGAGCTTTTTTGAAACAAGCGCCTCAATGACACAACTTACGCTCACCACTGCCATGATTGGTCTGGCGGTAGGGCAGTTACTTCTCGGGCCACTCAGTGACAAATTTGGGCGAAAGATTCCGCTTATTATTTCATTGGTGATTTATATTATCAGCACGGTCTTAATCGTTTATGCACCAAATATTGAAGCGATGATTGTTTTGCGTGTGATTCAAGGGCTTTCTTCAGCAGGAAGTGTGGTTATTTCTCGTGCAGTCGCAACGGATCTTTATCGTGGCCGTGAAATGACTCGTTTCTTTGGTTTATTAATGACAATTAATGGGCTCGCCCCAATTATTTCACCAATCCTTGGTAGTTTATTGTTGGAATACATCAGTTGGAAAGGCGTATTTGTTTTCCTTGCATTGATTGGTGTGATTGTTTTGCTTTTCTGTTTCCGTTTAAAAGAAAGTTTGAATGTCGAAAATCGCTTACAAGGTTCAATATTTTCCACCTTTTTGACGTTTGGTGTGATTATCAAAAATCGCTTATTTATGAGCTATGTAGGAATTCAAAGTTTCTTGCTTGGTTCCATGTTTGCCTATATTTCAGCTTCGCCATTTATTTTTCAAAGTTTTTATGAGTTGAGTGCATTTATCTTTAGTTTATGTTTTGGTGCGAATGGCGCGGCGTTAGTCATCGGGGCAAATGTTGGCGGTAAATTGCCAAATCGTAAGGCTTTAGCGATTGGCGTATTTGCTTTTGTGGTTGCTGCACTTTATACCATTGCCGTATTAATCATCCAGCCGAACTGGTTATTTGTCGAAATCGGTTTCTTTGCGATGTTGTTATTAATGGGCATTACTTTCCCCGCTATTTCTTCTTTAGCCATGGAAAGTGAACGTCAATATGCAGGTAGTGCATCAGCTTTATTAGGTTTTGCTCCATTCTTTTTAGGCGGCGTGGTTTCACCATTAGTCGGGATAGGCAATATTTTCTATTCAACGGCTTTGGTCATTTTGGCTTGTAGTGTATTAGCTTTAGTTATTTATTGGATGGTTCGTCATAAAATTCCAACTTCAGAAGAGTAGTGAAAAGTGCGGTCATTTTTGACGGTATTTTTGGAAAGAAAAAGGCGAACACCAATTTGTTCGCCTTTTGTTATTTTAGCAATTAGTTTCGAATACTTAGTTTCTCAAATTCATCAAAGAATGTTGGGAACGTTTTAGCCGTACATTTTGGATCTAAAATCGTGACGGGTGTATCCGATAATGCAATCAACGCAAAACACATTGCCATACGGTGATCGTTATAAGTCTCGATTTCAGCATGCTTAAATTGAGAGAGCGCAAGCGGTTGAATACGAATAAAATCTTCACCTTCTTCAACATCTGCACCGACTTTTCGTAATTCAGTCGCCATTGCAGCAAGGCGATCGGTCTCTTTCACTCGCCAGTTATAAATATTGCGAATAACGGTTTCCCCCTTTGCAAATAAAGCGGTTGTGGCAATCGTCATAGCGGCATCAGGAATATGGTTCATATCCATATCAATGCCGTGGAGCTCTGCTTGTTCTGCCTGAATAAAATCTTCACCCCAAGTGATTTTGGCACCCATTTTTTCTAGCACATCAGCAAATAGGCGGTCGCCTTGAATGGAATGTTTGCCAATTCCTGTCACTTTTACGCGGCCTTTAATCGCGGCAGCTGCAAGGAAATAAGAGGCGGATGAAGCATCACCTTCCACCATGTATTTGCCCGGTGAGACATAGGATTGGTTACCTTTCACCTTAAACACTTGATAATGTTGATTTTCAACCGAAATACCAAAATCTTTCATCATCGCGAGAGTAATATCGATATAAGGTTTTGAGACTAAATCACCCACAATATGGATATCTAAATCGCCCTCAGCAAGCGGTGCAGTCATTAAAAGTGCGGTTAAAAATTGAGAAGAAATTGAACCATCAATTTTAACTACGCCACCTTTAATCCCTTGGTTGCGAATCGCAACTGGTGGATAACCGTCATTTTCTAAATAACGAACATTAGCGCCCGCTTGAATAAGTGCATCTACCAAATGTTTGATTGGACGCTCTTTCATACGAGGCTCACCGGTCAAAATAACTTCGCCTTCAGTTTTGCCTTTTAAACAAAGTGCCGCTGTTAAAGGACGCATTGCCGTACCGGCATTACCGAGAAACAGTGACAAGCCATTTTCAACCTGAAATGCACCACCTAAGCCTTCAACTTCGCAACAAGTTTTGTCTTCAGATAGTTGGTAATTCACCCCTAAAGCTTTAAGGGCGTTCAACATATGACGAATGTCATCACTGTCTAACAAGTTAGTGACCGTTGTGGTGCCTTTAGCTAAGGCCGCTAATAATAATGCTCGGTTCGATAAACTTTTCGAACCCGGTAAGTTGATTTCACCTTCAATACGAGAAATCGGCCCTAAGGTGATAGCTTTCATTACAAGACCACCGTTTTGTTTTTATATACAAAAATACGATCATGTAAGGCAAGATCAAGCGCACGGCTTAATACTGTTTTCTCCACATCACGCCCTGCACGCATCATGGCATCGGCAGAGTAGGTGTGATCCACGTTAATCACATTTTGCATAATGATCGGACCTTGATCCAATTCATTATTAATAAAGTGGGCTGTTGCACCAATAATTTTGACACCGCGTTCATAAGCTTGCTGATAGGGTTTTGCACCAATGAATGCGGGTAAGAATGAGTGATGAATGTTGATGACACGATTTGGATAACGAGCCACGAATTCAGGATTTAATACACGCATATATTTTGCTAATACAATGTAATCAGGCGCATATTCATCAATTTTTTCAGCCAGTAATTTATCATGCTCTACACGCGTGAGTCCTTCATGACTGACACAATGGAATGGAATATCAAAGCGTTCAACTAATTCGCGTAAATTATCGTGATTACCAATTACAGCCGCAATTTCTACGTCTAACGCACCGTAATAATTTTTCATTAAAATATCACCTAAGCAGTGCGCTTCTTTGGTGACTAAAATCACGATACGTTTACGTTTTGCGCTAATTAGGCGGCAATTTGTCCCAGCAGGCAAACTATAATTTAAGTCAGCTAACAAGGTTTCTTCATTAAAAATACCTTCCAATTCGGTACGCATAAAGAAATGTTTTGTTTCGAAATCAACGAACTCATTATTGTGAAGGATATTTAATTGATGTTTGTAACAAATATTGGTGATTTTGGCGATTAAGCCTTTATCATCAGGACAATCGGTTAGTAATATTTTCTTTTCTAACATAATGAATATCTTGCAAGATAAATAAAAAAAGAGAACCCATAAAAATGGGTTCTACATTGTTAATGTGAAATTAGATTTCAAAAGAAGCTAAAGAGGCACCTTTATCTAAGGCTTTTTGAATCACACGAGGTGTACGGCCTTGACCTGTCCATGTTCTTTCTTGACCAGTTTCATCAGTATATTTGTATTTTGCTGGGCGAGGTTCACGTTTTTTACGAATTGAAGAAGGCGCAATACCAATAATGGCGGTTAATTCTTCCGCAGTGATGCCTTCTTGTTTAATTAATTCTTTATATTTTGCGATACGCGCACGACGCTCTTGTTCAGCTTGTTCAATTTCAGCTGCTTGAGCACGTTTTTCTTCAACAGCAGCTTGTAATTTTAAAAGTGAACTTTCAGCTTGTTCTAATGTTAAATCGCGTACAGCGGCGCGTAAACTACGAAGGTTAGTTAAACCTTTTGTTAATTCGTTCATGATGTCCTCTTTTTTATGTGTGTGAATGCTTAATTATTTTAAGGAAGACAATAATAACGAAAATAATATATTTGGTAAATATTAATTCGTCTAAATTAAAGAATTAATTGGTCTGATCTCATCATACTCCATATTATGGAGTGACCTGTTTTCTATACTATTGCAATCGTTCACTCATAAAATTGTGTAACAATGAATTAACAACTTAATACGTCATTTTTAATAAAAGAATAGATTTCACTGAAAGTGCAAGATTTTATTGGTAATTTCATTCATTTTAATGTAATCTCTCACCATCCTATACAACAGTAGAGGTGCGGTCATTATAAGTATTTTCCTGGAGTGGATAGCGTTGAAGGGAAAGGAAAGGAATGATTGCCGAAATCGAATAGGCGTCATCTTATTCGGTTGGTCACGTCTTCGAAAGGAACGTGACTGTCATAGTTTTTGTGTATTAACTATGGAGCGCTACGGTTCGGTCTGGTCATAATTGTGTCTTTTCTTGCCGTTGTCTCCATTAAATTATTAGGTATAACTTAATGGAACTAGTCGATTATTCTTCATCTATTTATTCAATTATACCCGCATTACTTGCAATTGTTTTAGCGATTGCAACTCGCCGGGTCTTGGTGTCCCTAAGTGCAGGGATTATTGTCGGTGCGTTAATGTTGGTTGATTTCAACCCATTGAATGCACTTATTTATTTAAAAGATAATGTTGTGGCATTAGTTTATAGTAGCGAAGAAGGCATGAATTCAAATATGAATATTGTGTTTTTCTTAGTTTTACTTGGCGTATTGACCGCACTTTTAACTGTGTCAGGCAGCAACCGTGCGTTTGCTGAATGGGCTCAAAATAAAATTAAAGGTCGTCGTGGTGCGAAATTATTAGCAGCATCTTTAGTGTTTGTGACATTTATCGATGATTACTTCCACAGTCTTGCTGTAGGTGCGATCGCACGTCCAGTTACTGATCGTTTCAAAGTTTCTCGTGCAAAATTAGCATACATTCTTGATTCTACTGCTGCACCAATGTGTGTCATGATGCCAGTATCAAGCTGGGGGGCGTACATTATTACTCTCGTAGCAGGTTTATTGGCGACATATTCTATTACCTCTTATACACCAATGGGCGCATTCGTCGCCATGAGTTCAATGAACTACTATGCGATCTTCTCATTATTAATGGTATTCTTTGTGGCCTATTTCTCATTTGATATTGCGTCAATGGCACGTCATGAAAAATTAGCCATGGAGCGCGATTATAAAGAAGAAGTCATTGAAGGTGTGAAAGGTAAAGTTCGCAACTTAATTTTACCGATTTTAGTCTTAATTACCGTCACTGTTTTTATGATGATTCACACAGGTAGTGAGGCCTTAGCAGCAGATGGAAAACCATTTAGCCTCTTAGGTGCATTTGAAAATACAACAGTAGGTATTTCGCTTGTTGTTGGTGGTTCAAGTGCGGTTGCTATGTCAACATTATTGATTATTCTTGAGCGTCAAGTTTCTTTACCAGAATACGGAAAAGCGTGGATTGCCGGTATTAAATCTATGTTAGGTGCAATTGCAATCCTATTCTTTGCGTGGACAATCAATAAAGTGGTGGGTGATGCACAAACCGGTAAATACTTATCTTCTTTAGTGAGTGGCAGCATTCCAGTTCAATTTTTACCAGTGATTTTATTTATCCTTGGTTCAGCAATGGCATTCTCAACAGGGACAAGCTGGGGAACATTTGGCATAATGTTACCAATCGCTGCGGCAATGGCGACTAACTCAGCACCAGAATTATTACTTCCTTGTTTGTCTGCAGTTATGGCAGGCGCGGTATGCGGCGACCACTGTTCACCAGTTTCGGATACAACGATTCTGTCGTCAACTGGGGCAAAATGTAACCACATGGATCACGTCACCACACAATTACCTTATGCAGCAACTGTCGCAACAGCAAGTGCTGTAGGCTACATTGTGGTAGGCTTTACAGAATCAGGTTTAGCTGGATTTGTGACAACAGCGGTTGTTTTAGTGGCTTTAGTGTTTATCGTGAAAAAACGTTAAGCATAAACGTGAAAAAAAGAAAGGGCGTACCGTATGGTACGCCTTTTTTGTATTTATTGTGAAAATTAGAGTAATGGACTAAACAAGAAAAATAACCGCTCGATGATTCGATGATAGAAAGGACGATTGATCCATTCTTGCATATCGAGTACGGAGGAATTCGCTAAATAATTCTCATGGAGTGTGGCCACTTCATTGGCAAAATTACGATCTTCTACGGCAACGGTGATTTCAAAGTTAAGCAGAAAACTGCGTAAATCCATATTTACCGTACCAACGAGTGCAAGCTTGTTATCGATTAACACACTTTTTGTATGGAGAAGTCCTGCTTCAAAATGGTAAATTTTGACACCCGCTTCGAGTAAATCATCAAAGAATGTTCGACTCGCCCAACGAACCATCAAGGAATCATTGTTCTTAGGTAAAATGAGCGTGATATCAACACCTCGGAATGCGGCAATGCGTAATGCTTCAGCAATATTGTGACTTGGCACAAAGTAAGGTGATGTGATCACAATACTTTCTCTTGCAGCATAAATGACTGTTGCAAGAGATTGAGCTATTAAATCATCTGGGAATGCGGGACCACTCGCAATAACTTGCACAGAATGGGTGTCGTTATCGTCAATTTCCACAAGTGGACAATTTGGCAATAAAAGAGGTAATTCTTCCATGGTTTCAATTTCCCAATCCCAAGCATGTAAGCTGTTTAAAATCGGTGAAACAGGACCGTTGATTCGTACCATCACGTCTATCCAATTGCCTACGTTGCTGTCTTGTTTGAAGAAATTTGGGTCTACCATATTCATACTGCCTGTATAGGCAATTTGATTATCAATGATGATGATTTTACGATGTTGACGTAAATCAATTCGGCTGAAGAACATCCGGAATAAATTTACATGTAGCGCTTCGGTAATTTCAATGCCTTTTGCTCGCATTTCTTTACAAACAGGGCTTTTCAAAAAAGCATTACTGCCAACGGAATCGAGTAAAAGACAAACTTTAACTCCACGTTGCACGGCTTCTTCTAAGGCTTGTTTCACTTCATTAATCATGCCATCATTGCTCCAAATATAGAACACCATATTAATGGAATGATGTGCTTGTTGAATATCACGAATGATACTTCGAATGATGCTTTCTGGCGTGTCGAGAATATGTAATTCATTACCTCGAATGTTCGGAATACCTAAGCGGTGGTGGACTAGTTTAAATAAAGCACGATAACGAGGATCCTGGGAATGTGTAACCAGATCTTTTTGTTCTGACAGTTGCTGAAGCCATTGGGTATATTTAGGTTTTAACAACTGAAAGGCTTTGGCTCGGCGCGTACCGAGTTTAATCTCACCAAAAATTAAATAAGCAATGACGCCAATCAGTGGCACAAGGTAGATAATCATCAGCCATGACAACGTAGCAGAAACCGCTTGTTTTTTGACGAGTAAACGCAAGGTGACAGAAATAACTGCTACCCAAATTAACACGGGAATAATATAAACCAGTATAATATGTTCAAAACTCATTAATTTTTGACCGCACTTATGAAATTAGACATTATTTATCAGACCGATGATTTTATCATTATTTATAAGCCTTGTGGGATAAGTGTGCATAAAGATCAAAGTGAAATTGGTTTAACCACTTTGCTTGCTGAGCAGTTTGGCGTGCCACAAGTCTGGCTTGTGCATCGGTTAGATAAAGTGACATCAGGTTTACTCATCTTTGCATTGAATGCTGAAAGTGCGGCTGAATTTTTCCGACTTTTTTCTGAACATCATATCCAAAAGACTTATCTTGCACTCAGCAATCAAAAGCCCAAAAAGAAGCAAGGATTGATTGTCGGCGATATGCAAAAGGCTCGTAATGGGGCTTGGAAACTTTGCCAATCGAAAGAAAATCCCGCAATTACGCGTTTTGAAAGTGTAAGTTGTGAGCCTAATTTACGATTATTTATCTTAAAGCCACAAACTGGTAAAACCCATCAATTGCGTGTGGCGATGAAAAGCTTAGGGAGTCCGATTTTAGGCGATACGCTTTATGGTAAAAACACTGAAAATATTGACCGCACTTATTTGCATGCTGCAAGATTGCAATTTGAATTTAAAGGTCAGGCATTTGATGTGTTTATCCCTCCTAAAGAAGGAGAGTGGTGGCATCGTGAAGGAGTCATCTCTCAGATTCCAAAAATAGGCTCAGCAAATGCTGAGCCAAAGATATAAACGTGATTGATTATTTCGCTAATCCGATACCCGTATAGCCACGTTCACGCATGGTTGCTTCTTTTGATTTACGAATTAAGGTTTCAATTGTCATGCCTTGAACGAGAATTGAGAATGCTACTACCGCATATGTCATACCTAAAATAAGATCGCGAACATCCATTTCTAATCCTTCAATATAAAATTGACCGCTTGGAATTGAAAGTGCCATAGCGAGCGCTAGTCCACCTCGTAATGCGCCCCAAGTGAGCACTTTCATGGTGTAAGGATTGTATTTACGGTAGCGTTTCATGACTTGGAATGGTAGCCAAACACTTGCATAACGACAGATTAAGCAAACTGGAATAGCAAGGATAATTAAGATTAACCCTTGCCAAGATACATGAATCAATAAAATCGCTAAACCGATCAAGATAAAGAGTAAGGAGTTAAGGAAGTGATCAATCATTTCCCAAAAGTGATCTAAATAGCGTTGGCTTTGTTGAGAAAAGCCTGTGTATCTTGTCCAATTCCCAATTAAAATCCCGGCGACAACCATCGCTAATGCACCTGAGACATGTAAGAGATTAGCAAGCATAAAGCCCGCAGTGGGTACGATTAAGGTCAAAAGAATTTCTAACGAACCATCATCGGTTGCTGAAATCAGATAATGGGCGAATAGACCTAAAACCAATCCAAATGCAATCCCGCCTAAAGCTTCTTTAAAAAATAAATGGAGAATGCCGCTTGCTGTCGGTTCATGACCACCAAATGCGACAGCAAAAACCGTGGTGAAAATTACCAAGCCAATCCCATCATTAAAAAGTGATTCGCCTTCCACTTGCATAGATAAGCGTTTTGGTGCTTTTAAGTTTTTGATAATGGCAAGTACGGCAATCGGGTCATCAGGCGATATGAGTGCACCAAATAAGATGCAGTAAATTAAATCAATATGCCAACCGAAAAGTAAAGCTACGCCATAAAGTAGAAAACCAATAAAAAAGGTGGAGGCAAGCGTTGAGAACAGAGCGAAAGTGGTGATTTCCCATTTTTGATTGTTTAAGACTGGAAGTTTAATGCCCAAGGCGCCGGCAAAGAGCAAAAAGCCTAAAATTCCGTTCAATAAGAAATCTTTAAAATCAATGCGTTCGATAACGCGTGTTGCAATGTCATCCAAATTAAACCAGCCGAAATATCCCAATAACACTAGGAAAAGCGAGCCAGCCATGGAGGTGGCAGTGATGGCAATAGTATATTGGATATTATCGTTCAGTTTACGTGTGATAAAACTGATAAGAATGGCTATTGTGGTGAGAAAACACAAGTAAGCATAAATATTCATAAAATGATCCGAGTAAAGTAATAAAAGCGCCGCCAGTATAAGCAAGTTAGTTTTATTTATAAAGTGCGTTTTTAGGAAAAATTTTAATGAGAAAGGAGGAGTAAATTCATTTGATTGCAACTGAAGCGTAATCACATTAATAGGCGTAACTTCGTCCATTACAGAGGAAAAGTGCAGTTAAGATTTCAATTATTTTGTATAATAGCTACAATTTTTCACATTAGGAACAAAAATGAAATTTATCTCTTTTAATATTAATGGTTTACGTGCTCGCCCTCATCAACTTGAAGCAATTATTGAAAAATACCAACCGGATGTGATTGGTTTACAAGAAATTAAAGTGGCAGATGAAGATTTTCCTTATGCGATTACTGAAAATCTTGGCTATCACGTTTTTCACCATGGGCAAAAAGGGCATTACGGTGTAGCACTGTTAACCAAACAAGAACCCAAAGCGGTGCGTCGTGGTTTTCCAACAGATAATGAAGATGCGCAAAAGCGCATTATTATGGCGGATTTAGAGACGCCATTTGGTTTGTTAACGGTAATTAATGGCTATTTCCCACAGGGCGAAAGTCGTGCACATGAAACCAAGTTTCCGGCAAAAGAAAAATTTTATGCGGATCTTCAACGCTATTTAGAACAAGATCACGATAAAGCCAATCCAGTTTTAATTATGGGGGATATGAATATTAGCCCAAGCGATTTAGATATTGGCATTGGCGATGAAAACCGCAAACGTTGGTTGCGTACTGGCAAATGTTCATTCTTACCGGAAGAGCGTGAATGGTATCAACGCTTATACGATTATGGTTTAGAAGATACGTTCCGTAAATTAAACCCAACAGTCAATGACAAGTTCTCGTGGTTTGATTATCGCTCAAAAGGTTTTGATGATAACCGTGGATTACGTATCGATCATATTTTAGTGAACCGTCAATTAACAGAGCGTTGCGTTGATGTTGGAATTGCATTGGATATTCGTGCAATGGAAAAACCGTCCGATCACGCACCAATCTGGGCAGAGTTTAAATAGGAAAGCAGCATGGATATGGCAAATTGGCAGAATTATCGTTCACAAGTGAATGGCATGCCTGCCGTGTTTACCGCAAATATTGAAGATTTAGATGTTTATCATGGTAAACATCTTAGTAAAGTTGTGCAATTTACCGTGCCTTATCAGGGAGATGAGGACGGTTTGCCGAATGAGGACGAATATGAAAAATTGATTAATCGTCTTTTTAAAATTCTTGCACAATTGACCGCACTTCCAAATATTTTTTTTGCAGGGCACTTTATTTGTAACCATCAGGCAAAAATGCATTTCTATTGTGAACATGATGCTTTGCTTAAAGAAACCCTTCAACAACTCGATTTTGTCTCAGAAATCAACGTACAGAATGATCCAAATTGGGATACCTATTTCGATTTCTTGTTGGCTTCACCATTAGAAATGAAATTAAATGCGACAGAAGAGATTTTGAGCATGCTGAATAGCAAAGGGCGTAATTTAAGTGACACTTATTTAATCGAACATACTTTCCATTTTGACGAAGAAGAGAAAATGTTTCCCTTTATGGATGAATTAACGCTCGGACAAGTGTCTTTTAATACGTTGAAATATTCCAGCCAAGCCATTCAAACAGAAGAAGATGAAGAGCCTTATTTTATGGTGAAATTGGAGCAAGAGCTTTCATTAGACAGTAATGAGATCTTCGAGTGGGTAGAGCGCTTTGAAAAGCTAGCCATGGAGTTTTCTGGCGATTATATCGGCTGGGAATGCGATAATTTAATCGATGATCGCTCAGCATTAAATTAGTCTGATAATTCATTAAATCAGTATAGATTAGATAAAAATAAAGCCCATTAACACGATGGGCTTAAATTCTTTTGGCTACTAATTTAGGATTCGTAAAAGGAGACAAACGAAAGCTAAACCAAAAGAGAAATTTGGCTCCTCCTGCGGGACTCGAACCTGCGACATATGGATTAACAGTCCACCGTTCTACCGACTGAACTAAGGAGGAATAAATTTGGTATCACAAAGAATAGGCGCGCATTTTAATGAGCGACCTGTCGCTTGTCAATACTCAAAATGAAAAAAATCACAAAAAAATTTACCATTTTTGCTATCCACAAAGCCTGTGGATAACTTTGTGGATTGTTTTTGTTTAAAATGGCCAACCACTGATGCAGACTGGCTTTGTCTCAAATTGTTCATCTATTAGCCATAAGTGAATATTCTTTTAAATATCAATATGTTGCATAAAGTCCAGCGAAAAAAATAAAATATTTTTCAATTTTGAAGTGTTTAAGACTTGACACGCCTAAGTATGTGTAAAACTTGGATTTTTATCGCTCAATTTGGAGCAATAAATGTGCTAAAATAACTCCACTTCTAAAATACCTAAAAAATTGACCGCACTTATGGCAGAGAAAATCAATACTAAGCCTTTTATCCTTCATTCTGATTTTAAACCTTCCGGTGATCAACCCCAAGCAATCGAAAAATTAGTTGAAAATTTAGAGGATGGTTTGGCCCATCAAACACTTCTAGGGGTAACGGGGTCAGGCAAAACATTTACCATTGCAAATGTCATAGCGACATTAAATCGCCCGGCGATGTTACTTGCCCCAAATAAAACCCTCGCTGCTCAGCTTTATGCGGAAATGAAAGCGTTTTTTCCAGAAAATGCAGTGGAATATTTCGTCTCATACTATGATTATTATCAGCCAGAAGCTTATGTACCGAGTAGTGATACCTTTATCGAAAAAGATGCTTCTATTAATGATCAGATTGAACAGATGCGTCTTTCGGCTACCAAGTCGTTCTTAGAACGTCGAGATACTATTGTAGTGGCGTCTGTATCAGCGATTTATGGTTTGGGCGATCCAGATAGCTACTTACAGATGATGTTGCATTTACAGCAAGGGGCCATTATCGATCAACGTCAGATTTTAGCGAAGTTAGCGGAATTACAATATACAAGAAACGATCAGGCCTTTCAGCGTGGTACATTCCGTGTGCGTGGCGAAGTGATTGATATTTTCCCTGCGGAATCTGACGATCGAGCGGTACGAATTGAGTTATTTGATGATGAAATTGAACGTTTAAGTTTATTTGATCCTTTAACGGGCACAAGTTTTGGCGCTGTTCCGCGTTTTACGGTGTATCCGAAAACCCACTATGTGACGCCAAGAGAGCGTATTTTAGATGCCATTGAAAAAATCAAAGCGGAGCTTGCGCAACGCCGTGAATATTTCATCAAGGAACATAAATTGCTGGAAGAGCAGCGTATTACTCAACGTACACAATTTGATATTGAGATGATGAATGAGCTTGGCTATTGCTCAGGAATCGAAAACTATTCACGCTATCTTTCTGGCCGAAATGAGGGCGAACCGCCTCCGACATTATTTGATTATATGCCGTCTGATGCGATTTTAATTATTGATGAATCACACGTGACTGTGCCGCAAATTGGCGGGATGTATCGTGGTGACCGTTCTCGTAAAGAAACCTTAGTGGAATATGGTTTCCGTTTGCCTTCTGCATTGGATAACCGTCCATTACGCTTTGAAGAGTTTGAACGTTTAGCGCCGCAGACCATTTACGTTTCTGCGACACCTGGTCCTTATGAGTTAGAAAAATCGGGCAGTGAAATTGTCGATCAGGTGGTACGCCCAACGGGCTTGCTCGATCCGCAAATTGAAATTCGTCCAGTATCCATTCAAGTAGATGATTTACTGTCTGAAGCGCGTCAAAGAGCGGATAAAAATGAGCGTGTTTTAGTGACGACGCTAACGAAGAAAATGGCGGAAGATTTAACGGATTACTTAGACGAACACGGCATTCGTGTGCGTTATTTGCATTCAGATATTGATACGGTTGAGCGTGTAGAGATTATTCGTGATTTACGTTTAGGTGAATTCGATGTGTTGGTCGGCATCAACTTATTACGTGAGGGGCTAGATATTCCAGAGGTTTCTCTTGTTGCGATTTTAGATGCGGATAAAGAAGGTTTCTTACGTTCTGAACGATCTTTAATCCAAACCATCGGTCGTGCTGCTCGAAACTTAAATGGTAAAGCGATTTTGTATGCTGATAGCATGACTAAATCTATGGAAAAAGCCATTACCGAAACGAATCGCCGTCGTGAAAAACAAATGAAATACAATGAAGAGCATGGTATTGTTCCACAGGCATTGAATAAGAAAGTCGGCGAATTATTAGATATTGGTCAAGGTGCAAATCAAAAAGCGAAATCGAAACAGCGTGGAAAAACGGCAGCTGAACCGACCGCACTTTACAATGCACCTAAATCAGCCAAAGAATTCCAACAACAAATTAAGAAATTGGAACAACAAATGTATAAATTTGCTCAAGATCTTGAGTTTGAAAAAGCCGCTGCAGTACGCGATCAACTTCATCAATTGAGAGAGCAGTTTATGATATCGGAATAAAGGAAAAGAGCGATCAAATTGACCGCTCTTTTTTATTTTATTGTACTAATAAGTAGAAGTTGTTTTTGCCACGTAAGATATTGAGTGCAACAGCTGATGGTTTTTCATCTAATGCTTTGCGTAAGTCTTGTGTGCTTTCAATTGGCTGGCGGTTGATGCCGATGATAATATCACCCGATTTTAAACCGCGTTGTGCAGCCATTGAATTTGGCTGTACTTTGCTAATTTCCACACCTTTAACGCCTTTTGCATCATAGTTGCTTAAGGTTGCACCATCTAATGCTGGAAGTTCCGTTTTGCTCGCAGTTTGAGTGCCATCATCTGCTTGTAAGGTCACTTTTACGTTTTCAGATTTACCATCACGTAAATAAGTAAGTTCAATTTCTTTGCCTGCACCAGAAGTCGCGATTTTTGCACGCATTTCGGCAAAGCTTGAGATTTTTTGACCATTCATTGCGGTAATTACATCACCTGCTTTTAAGCCTGCTTTTTCGGCAGCAGAATTTGGAATGACTTCACTCACAAAAGCACCTTGTTGTGCACTGACATTAAAGGCTTTCGCTAAATCGGCATTTAATTCACCGCCCTTAATACCGAGTAAACCACGGCGTACTTCACCAAATTCTAAGATTTGTTGCACAAGATTGTTCGCTTGGTTGCTTGGAATTGCAAAGGCAATCCCGGCGTTACCGCCGCTTGGAGAAATAATAGCCGTATTGATACCAATCAATTCACCTTGTAAGTTCAATAATGCACCGCCAGAGTTACCACGGTTTACCGCAGCATCAGTTTGAATATAGTTTTCATACGCACCGCTATCTGAACCAGTAGAGCGGCCAAGTGCTGAAACGATACCAGAGGTTACAGTTTGACCTAAACCGAATGGGTTACCAATAGCAACGGTAAAATCACCAACACGTAATTTATCTGAATCAGCCATTTTGATCGCGGTGAGATTTGTTGGTTTTTCGATTTGCACTAAAGCGATATCAGATTGTTCATCTTTTCCAACAAGTTTGGCTTTGAATTCACGTCCGTCTTGTAGTTTTACGGTAATTTTATCCGCACCATCTACCACGTGATTATTAGTTAAAACATAACCTTTATCGGCATTGATGATCACACCAGAACCTAAACCACGGAAGTTGCGTGATGCACCACGATCTCCACCAAATTGTTCGCCAAATTGATCACCAAAGAAAAATTTAAATTCTTCTGGAATATCATCAGGTGATGCTGAGCGGCTGTTTGCTTTTGCTTTGCCTTCAACAGAAAGGGTCACAACTGCTGCTTGTGCTTTTTCTAACATTGGCGCAAGGCTACCTTGTTCGACAATCTCATTGGGAATAGCCGCTTGAGCGGATAAAGAGGTTGCAAACACGCTTAAACCTAATGCTATACCGGTTAATACAAAATTTCTTTTCTTCATAGAGTTCTCCAAGTAAAAATAAATGATTGAATAAGTGTTCAATCAGACAAAAAAATGAGGGGGATGTTCAGTAAAAACAAGGGCATTGAAAAAATATTTTTAAAAAGTGCGATAGATGTTGAAATTGTTTTTTTTGCCCGCATTTATCTAAACCTCTTTGTTAATTTGAAGGATAAAAGAATCATTCTGTTTAAATAGGGCTGGTACAACCTATTTTTATGTCAAAAACCTTGCCAGCCAAGGCGGAAATATAGTTTAATAACGCCCTATTTTACTGCTTAGGTAGTATAAATTTTACGCAATCACATAATAATTGTGTAAGAATTCAAATGAACTAGTTTACTAGTACAAAAAATAGGTGTAGAGTAACGCCATTAGATTTAAGCACAACATTTAAGATTTAGAGAGTGACATATGGCGACGAAGAAAGAAGAAATCGAAGTAAAAGTTGCAAATGATGATACCCGAATTGAAAAAGTCGATCAGGTATTACCTCCAATTGCCTTATTAGAAAAATTTCCTGCAAGTCAAGAAGCGGCTGATTTAGTTCATAAAACCCGCTTGCACGCACACAATATTATTCATGGAAAAGATGACCGTTTACTTGTAGTAATTGGTCCTTGTTCTATTCATGATCCTAAAGCCGCATTAGATTACGCAAAACGTTTAAAAGTATTACGTGATAAATATAAAGATACACTTGAAGTAGTGATGCGCGTTTACTTTGAAAAACCGCGTACAACAGTGGGTTGGAAAGGCTTAATTAATGATCCTTATTTAAATGATACATATCGTTTAAATGATGGTTTGCGTATAGCACGTAAATTATTATCAGATATTAACAACTTAGGCGTACCATCAGCGGGTGAGTTCTTAGATATGATCACACCACAATATGTAGCTGATTTCATGAGCTGGGGCGCAATTGGTGCGAGAACAACTGAATCTCAAGTTCATCGTGAATTAGCTTCAGGCTTATCTTGTGCGGTAGGCTTTAAAAATGGCACAAATGGTGGCGTAAAAGTCGCCTTAGATGCAATGGGGGCAGCAGAAGCTTCGCATTACTTCTTATCTGTGACAAAATTTGGTCATTCTGCTATTGTTTCAACAAAAGGAAATGAAGACTGCCACATCATTTTACGTGGTGGGGATAAAGGTCCTAACTATAAAGCAGAAGATGTTGCAAAAGTTTGTGCAGAGATCGAAAAATCAGGTCGTATTCCACATGTAATGGTTGATTTTAGCCATGCAAATAGTAGCAAACAATTCAAAAAACAAATGGAAGTTTGTGAAGATGTTTGCCAGCAAATCGCAGGTGGTTCAAAACAGATCTTTGGTGTCATGGTAGAAAGTCATATTGTTGAAGGTCGTCAAGATTTAGTCGATGGTAAAGCGCAAACTTACGGACAAAGTATCACTGATGCTTGCATCGGTTGGGAAGATACCGAAATCGTGTTAAAACAGTTATCCGATGCTGTATTAGCACGTCGCCAAGTAAATGGCTAATAAATTTTGATTTTTCAGATGATTAAAAGTGCGGTTGATTTGACCGCACTTTTTTTATGCGCTTTGAAAAAGAGGACGAAAAGGGGTATGCTAGCTTCAATGGAATAAGAAAGGAGAAGTATGATGCAGGATATGATAAATGGCTTATTAATTGTCTTGGTACCGATGGTGTTAGGCTATCTACTGAAGGTCAATAATAAATCCTATATCGCAAAGATTAATCATATCGTCATGTTTTTGCTTTACATCATCCTTTTCTTAATGGGGTATTTGCTTGGTCAATTGGATGATTTAGAACATAAACTCCCTATTATTGGTACAACCGCATTGACGTTATCTGCGATCATTTTGGGTTCAAATATGATTGGCCTGATGCTTTACGATCGCTTTAACCCCGCTGAGCCACTTAAATCACAAGGTAAAATTGATTCTCGCTGGCACTCCTTAATTGACTCGCTCAAACTTTCCGGCACGGTGGTGATCGGCACCCTTTGTGGTTTCTTATTCAAATCCTATCTCATGTTGCCTACTGGAATTAATCTGTATGTATTGATCGTACTGATTTTCTTTGTGGGGATCCAACTAAGAAATAACGGTATTTCCTTAAAAGAGGCCCTTTTCAATAAACGAGGTTTCCAAACAGGGATGGTGTTTACGTTTACTTCATTACTAGGCGGTATCATTGCTGCTTTCGTTTTGGCTATGCCAATTACGCAAGGATTGGCGTTTGCCTCTGGAATGGGGTGGTATTCGTTATCCAGCGTGGTATTAACCAATGCATGGGGACCAGTACAGGGTAGTATTGCCTTTTTTAATGACTTATCCCGTGAAATTGTCAGTTTATTTGTCATCCCATTATTTATGCGTCATTTCCGTTCGACTGCAATTGGGATTACGGGTGCGACAGCAATAGATTGCACTTTACCAATTATCCAAAAAGCGGGAGGTATTGAAGTCACGCCAATTGCGATTTCATTCGGATTTGTCACGAATATTCTGCCACCGTTACTATTGGTTTTCTTTTCCAGTATTCCGCTATAAAAAAGAAATACAAAAAACAAAAGAGTTAATCGTTACTTTTCGATTAACTCTTTTTCTTATATTTAATATTAGAGATTATCAGTTTCTATGCATGGCAATAACCGCCTGACCTAAACTGAGTCCGCCATCACCCATTGGTAGTTTATGCGCACTTAGTACATGGAATTCGCTCAAATTTTCTTTTAATAAACGACGTAGCAGTTGGTTATGCATCACACCGCCGGATAGCACGATGGTACGGCATTGGTGTTTTCGTGCTTGATTTGTCGCAAGTTCAGCAAAACCTTGGGCGAGAGCATAGTGAAAGGCGAAGGCTTTATCTGGGGCAGGCGCATGGTAATTTAACCAACTTTGCCAGAAATAAGCCAAATCCAGTTTATTGCCGATAAGCGGCATTTTTACTGGAATATTGACCGCACTTTGTGCTTGTGTCGCCAAAGATGAGGTATTTGCCAGTGCTTCTAAATGACAGGCGGCTTCGCCCTCCCAAGAAACAATGGCTGGTGCAATACCGAGAGCATAAGCTACGGCGTCAAATAAACGCCCTGCAGATGATATAGGTGGGCAATTGAGTCCGCGCTCAATGGCATTGAGTAGTATTTGCCAATTCGGTTCAGCGCAAGTTTTTGTGAGTATTTCTTGCCATTGTGGCACAAATTGATGCAAGTGAGCCAGCCAGTTACGCCAAGGTTGTTTGGCCGCAAGATCACCGCCTGGTAGAGCAACAGCCGGCAGACCACCTAAATATTGACTATGTTGATAGTCAACGAGTAGGCATTCGCCTCCCCAAAGTTGTCCATTTTCGCCCATGCCTATACCGTCTAGTGCAAGACCGATTACAGGTTCATTACAATGCTGCTCGGCCATGACACTGACAATGTGTGCATGGTGATGCAGTACTTCGATGAAGGGGATTTGTTGCTGTTCAGCAAGTTGTTTCCCGATGGAAGATGAAAAATAGCCGGGGTGAGCATCAACCGCGATGATGTCTGGTTTAAATTGATAAATCTGCTGAAATAATTCAAGATTTTCACTCAATTGTGACCGCACTTGTTCATTTGCTGTATCGCCAATATGTTGGCTCAGTACGGCTTTATTGTGACGTAGCAGGCAGAATGTATTTTTCAGATCAGACCCTAAAGCCAACACATTTTTTGTGCTTTGTGTTTCAAGTGGTATTTCATCTGGCACATAGCCACGAGCACGACGCAGCGTTTCTAATCCATCGAAGGCAACGCGAACAAGGCTATCATCAGCACGTTGCAAAATATCGCGGTTGTGACAAAGATAAAAATCAGCTAAATCAGCTAATTGTTCCACTGCATGTTCATTTTTCAATACAGGAGGATGTCCGCTTGCATTCGCAGACGTCATCACGAGCGGACGATTAACCGCTCGTAACAACAAATGCTGCAGTGGGTTGCTTGGAAGCATTACTCCGATTTCCTGTAAGTTTGGCGCGATGTTATCGGCAATATGCGGCACCTTGTGTTTTGAAAGAAGTACAATTGGCGCAGCACTGCTGGTTAGTAATTCTGTTTCTTGAGAACTCAAATCCTGTAAAAACTGCAGGTCAGGCACCATAATGGCTAACGGTTTTGTCGGACGATGTTTCCGTTGACGTAATAAATCAACAGTCTTTTGATTATTCGCATCACAGGCTAGATGGAAACCGCCTAAACCTTTAACTGCGACGATATTGCCTTGTTGCAATAAAAGTGCGGTCTGTTTTAGAGCCATTTCATGAGTGGCGAGTACTTGTTCTCTATTTTGCAACCAGATATGGGGGCCGCAAACAGAACAAGCATTGGGTTGAGCATGAAAACGACGATCAGCGGGATCTTTGTATTCTTTTTCACATTGTGGACAAAGTGGAAAAGAAGCCATTGCCGTGTTTTTTCGGTCGTAAGGAATCGCCTTGATAATAGTAAAACGCGGACCGCAATGGGTGCAGTTAGTAAAAGGATAATGATAGCGTCGGTTATTGGGATCGAATAAGTCAGCTAAACAATGTGGGCAGGTTGCTGCATCAGGAATAATTTGCGTGTCCATTCGATTGTTTTCACTTTCCCGAATGGTAAAGCCCGTTACGGCAGTTGCTTCTGGCCAATCTATTGGACGCTGAGTAATATCAGTAATTTGTGCTAGCGGCGGGAGTTTATTTTGTAGGTCGGATAAAAATTGCTTGAGTGCGTCTGCTGGTGGAGAGACAAAACGAACTAATACGCCTTGTCCATCGTTATTTACATCTCCGTTTAACTTATATTGATTTGCCAGAAGCCAAACAAAAGGGCGAAATCCCACGCCCTGAACTTTTCCTTTTATGCGTAATTCGATCCCTTGCATAACGCAATCCTGTTTATTTTTGATTTAAGCCAAGAAAATCGCCGACTTCGTGTTCTAGCTGGCTCATGGCAATTAAGGCTTCTTGCGTTTGTTTGGCCTCTTCTTCATCGATAATTGTCATGGCAAAACCCACATGCACGAGTACCCATTTACCAACGAGAGGTTTGGGGTCATCCTGACAAATTAATGAAATATTAACCTCTCTTTTAACTCCGCACACATCGACTACAGCAAGCTGTAATGCGCTGTCAGCTACTTGAATGATCTGTCCAGGAATGCCTAAACACATAATCTGTCCTTAGTTAGAATGTTTATGAGATAAATCGTTTATTGTGTTTCAATAAACGTACTGCGAGTGTGAAATTTTATCATGTAAGCACCTAAATTTGTATAGCCATATTTTAAATAAGGCTACTGCATTTTTGTTTAAAATCTGTTCACATGTTTTAACATAAAATTATTATGTTTCACTGTTATTTAACAGGTGCATCACAGTAATAGAAAAACAATGGAAATCTTTTGATCTTAATCACAAATTTTCGAATTAGTTCTTGAGCTTTACTTTTTTACAGGAGTATCCTTACTCCTAGAGTGGTTATTGTAAAAAACGTTATTTACATACAAGGAGGGGAATGTATGAATCGTTTTGTAATCGGTGATCCGAAGGATTGCATTGGATGCAACACCTGTATGGCCGCTTGTAGCGAAGTGCATAAAGCTTTCGGATTACAATCTTTTCCACGCTTACAAGTCATGCGTAATGATGATGTAACCGTGCCAATTCTCTGTCGTCATTGTGATGATTCACCATGTGCTACCGTGTGTCCGGTGCATGCAATCACACATATCAATGACACTATTCAACTTAACGAAAGTCTCTGTATCGGTTGTAAACTTTGTGGTATTGCTTGCCCATTCGGTGCAATTACCCAACATGGTTCTGCACCGATTGACGTACCAACCTATTATGAAGGATTCTCCTTCACTGATGCGGTAAAACGAGATATTCGTACTGCACCAGATAATACGGATTTACACAATATGTTGGCATGGCAACCAGGTGTGAAAGCCATTGCGGTGAAATGCGATCTTTGCTATTTCCGTGAAGATGGTCCGGCTTGTGTGCAAACCTGCCCGACCAAAACGTTATTTATTATTAGTGATGAGAGTATCAAACAGGCTAACGAAAGAAAACGTGAAATGGCAATGGTTTCTTCGCCAGCTATCCCAAGATAATTAGTGTGTTTAACTTGTAATCAATGGAGTGATATTATGAGTTTACCAATCAATTTACTCATCACGACCCTGTTGATTTATGTCGTAGGTGCGTTTATTTCGCTCGCAGTGAGACGAAACGAACAACTTTCAATCAATATATCCGGCGTGACCGGTGTACTTGCTGGAGTGTTAGGTATTGTTGCTTGCATCCCCGTTCTGATCAGCAGCGACACAGTCGTTGATGTTTTCAAAACCCCATTTGAATTTGCCTCGTTCTCCAT
Source organism: Parahaemophilus parainfluenzae (assembly GCA_963515445.1). Classification (GTDB taxonomy): domain Bacteria; phylum Pseudomonadota; class Gammaproteobacteria; order Enterobacterales; family Pasteurellaceae; genus Haemophilus_D; species Haemophilus_D parainfluenzae_AI. Next base: position 79,878 of record CAUPWR010000006.1, read on the forward strand.
CCGCATTGACGGATTGGCGGCGTTTATGGTGTGCGTCATTTCTTTATTAGTTATTGTGACCGCACTTTATTCTTTCTCTTATGTGAAAGAATACAAAGGTAAAGGCGCAGGTTCTATGGGTTTCTTCATGAATTTATTTATCGCTTCCATGGTTGCGTTAGTCACCAGCGATAATGCCTTCTACTTCCTTGTATTCTTTGAAATGATGTCATTGGCATCTTATTTCTTAGTCCTTACCGAACAAGATGACAATGCCGTCAATGCGGGCTTGCTTTATTTCTTTATTGCGCATGCCGGTTCAGTATTAATTATGATCGCCTTCTTCATTTTCTACTGCTATGCCGGTAGCTTTGAATTTAGCGCATTCCGTCAAACCACTTTACCGGCACCGCTTGCCTTTACAGCCTTTATTTTGGCATTTTTAGGTTTTGGTGCTAAAGCAGGGATGATTCCATTACACAGTTGGTTACCGAAAGCTCACCCAGCTGCACCTTCTCATGCATCTGCGATGATGTCTGGTGTAATGGTTAAAATCGGTATCTTCGGGATCATTAAAGTCGGCGTCGATCTTCTCGGTTCTACCAATGTTTGGTATGGCGTTATCGTACTTGGTTTCGGTGCAGTCTCTTCTGTGCTCGGTGTACTTTATGCCTTGGCTGAGCATGACATCAAAAAACTCTTGGCTTATCACACGGTAGAAAATATCGGCATCATTATGATGGGTGTGGGCGTTGGTATGATTGGTATCGCGACACATCATCCAGTATTAGCAACCGTGGGCTTACTTGGTGGGTTATACCACTTACTTAACCATGCCGTATTCAAAGGCTTGTTATTCTTAGGTGCAGGTTCTGTAATGTATCGCTTGCATACTAAAGACATGGACTTAATGGGCGGTTTAGGCAAACTTATGCCTTACACTGCGTTCTGTTTCTTAATCGGTACCATGGCGATTTCTGCATTGCCACCGTTTAACGGTTTTGTCAGTGAATGGTTTACTTATCAATCTTTATTCACCTTGAGCCAAAGTGATGATTTCGTCTTAAAACTTGCAGGTCCGATTGCCATCATTATGTTGGCATTAACGGGTGCGTTAGCAGCACTTTGTTTCGTGAAAGTGTACGGTATCAGCTTCGGTGGTGCACCACGTAGCGAAAAAGCAGCCAATGCACGCGAAGTGCCAAAACCAATGGTAATTGCGATGGCTGTATTGGCCTTATGCTGTGTATTGTTAGGTGTAGGCGCATCTGTGGTGACTCCAATAATTGCGAAAATTTCGACCGCACTTGCTCATAGCGAACCGCTAATGTTAGCTCAAAATGGTGTGGTGGTTGCGCAAGCTGAACCGCATACCGCGCTTTCAACACCGATGGTGACTATCATGCTATTGGCATTCTTCTTCTTGCCATTTAGTTTTTACGCCTTCACCAAAAATCAACGTTTATCCGATCGTGCAAAAGGCAATCCATGGGCTTGTGGTTATGCTTATGAACAAGATATGGCGGCCTCTGCAGGTAGTTTCACTCGTCCGTTGCGTACGATTTTCAAATCACTTTATACCTTGCGCGAAGTGTTGGATCCCGCACCTTTAGGTGATAAAGGCATCCAAGCGGTAATTAAAGGTGCAACAAAAGCTGAACCTTTCTGGGAAGAAAAAATGACGATGCCAATCGCTCGTTTTATTCCTTGGTTAGGAACAAAAATCCAATGGTTGCAACAAGGTGACTTCCGTGTGTACTGCGTGTACTTCGTGATTGCCTTGGTGGCAATACTACTTTCCATTGCGTTGATGTAGGAGGTTGAAGATGATTACGTTACCTTCAGAAATTGCAACATCTGCCGGAATGTTTGTTTTTGCCATTGTGCAAGCCTTGATTTTGCTGGCCCTTGCACCGTTATTTTCCGGTATTTCACGTATGATCCGTGCTCGCATTCAATCTCGTCGCGGTCCGGGTTTGTTACAAGATTATCGCGATATTGCGAAATTAATGAAACGTCAAAACATTTGGCCTGACAATGCGGGTTGGGTTTCTAAAGCGATGCCTTATGTGTTAATTAGCACCGTGATGGTGGTCGCTATGAGTTTGCCTTTATTTACTCGTGTTGCACCATTTGGCGCTGGCAGTGATTTAATCACCGTGATTTACTTATTCGCCTTGTTCCGTTTCTTCTTTTCAATTGCGGGTTTGGATTCAAACAGCACATTCTCAAGTTTAGGGGCAAGTCGTGAAGTCACATTAGGTGTCTTGGTAGAGCCAATTCTCATGTTGGCATTCCTTGTCATTGCGTTAATTGCCGGTTCAACCAATTTTGCGGTTATCGGTAATGCACTTTCCGAAAACACTTGGCAATATCCAATTGCGACAGTGATTGCTATCGCTGCAGCATTCTTCGCCGTATTTATTGAAATGGGTAAAATTCCATTTGATTTGGCAGAAGCAGAACAAGAATTACAAGAAGGTCCATTGACTGAATATTCTGGTCCAGCACTCGCCTTATTAAAAATCGGCTTAAGTTTAAAATCTATGGTTGTGGCATCTATCTTTGTGAGCGTGTTGCTTCCTTTCGGTATCCCGACAGAGATGAGCTTAAGTGCGGTCATTTTAGGTGGCATTTTATTCTTCGTGAAATTATTAGTGGTGTTCGTATTGGCTTGTGTCTTTGAAAACACACTTTCTCGTACCCGCTTTATGTTAACAGGACGTTTAACCGTGGTCGGCTTCGGCATTTCTGTGTTGGCGTTTGTATTTTACTTCACTGGGTTGTAAGGAGGACAAATATGGAACGTTTAGCTCTGATTACAATCATTTTACCTTTCGTAGGGGCGTTTATTGTCGGTTTGAACAAAAAACATTTTGCTCAAATTGCCACAGTATTTGCTGCGCTTGCTACGCTGGGAACCTTGTTAGTCGCAGGACAATGGTTTGCCGATGGTCATCAAAGCGTCACTTATGACATCGTCGCTTTTGATAAAACCGCGATCTTTGGTGTAACGCTTGATGCAGTCAGTACATTAATTGCCTTTGCCGTTGTGGCCTTAGGTTTCTTAATCTGCTTATATTCTTGTGGTTACTTAACTGATAAAAACCGTGAACACCCACATAATGGGTTACCACGTTTTTATGCATTCTTGCTCATCTTTATCGGTGCCATGGCGGGCTTGGTGTATTCCTCAACTTTAACAGGACAATTATTGTTCTTCGAAATTACTGGGGGATGTTCTTGGGCATTAATCAGTTATTACCAAACACCAAAAGCTCAAGCAGCCGCAATGAAAGCCTTGATTATCACCCACGTGGGGGCAATCGGGTTATATATTGCCGCAGCCTATTTATTCAGCCAATCAGGTACTTTCTCTATCACCGCGTTAGAACATTTAGATCCGAGTGCGAAAACCATCGTGTTATTCGGTGTAATGTTTGCTGCGTGGGGTAAATCAGCACAATTACCAATGCAAATTTGGTTGCCAAATGCGATGGAAGCACCAACACCGGTGAGCGCGTATTTGCACGCCGCATCAATGGTTAAAGTTGGGGTCTATATCTTCGCTCGTTCAGTTATGTCTGCTGGTGAGATTCCACATATTGTGGGAGAAGTCGGCATCATCATGGCGATGATTACCTTAATTTACGGCTTCTTAATGTACTTGCCACAAACTGACTTAAAACGTTTATTGGCGTATTCAACCATTACCCAACTGTCTTATATTTTCATTGGGATTTCTCTTGCTGCATTAGGTTCTAAATTGGCCTTTGTTGCAGCGATTAGCTACATCTTCAACCATGCTTTTGCGAAAAGCTTATTCTTCTTGGTCGCGGGTTCATTAAGTTATGCGACAGGAACTCGTTCTATGCCATTACTACAAGGCATTATGCGTACGATGCCAGTGGTAGGGGCAGGATTTGGCGTAGCCGCTTTAGCTATTGCCGGGGTGCCGCCGTTTAACGGATTCTTCAGTAAATATCCATTATTTGCGGCCGGATTTGAATTAGGCAATGAATATGGCTGGATTACTTGGTTAATGGTACTTGCTTTAGTTGAATCTACCGCGACATTCGTGTGGTTGTTGTATAAATTCGGACAATGCGTCATCGGTAAACCGTCAGAAGCAGTGGCTGAAGCACAACCAATTACGTTTTCAATGAGTATTGTATTAGTGATTCTCATGGTGATGTCTGTATGTTCTAGCTTCATTGCTGCATATTGGCTAGGTTTGGCGGGTTAGGTTAAGGAGGACTCTATGTTAATGATAAATGGACTTGCGTGTTTACTCATTATTACCTCTCTTTGCGTAATTATGGTTCGAACCGCCAAAAAAGCTGCATTGTTTTACAGTTTGCAATCGTTAGTGTTGGTATTACTGTTCGTATATCTCGCTAATGAAATGCAAGCCCATGAACTTTACATGTGGTCAATCAGCGCATTTATTACCAAAGTGGTTTTGGTACCCGCGATTTTAATCTATGCGATGAAAAAAGTTGATGAAAGTCAAACTCCAGCAGGAATAAATATCGCTTGGTTGATCCCGATCACAGCAGTGATAGTGACATTGTGCTACTTTGTCGTTGTCCCAATCGATTTACCGTTGGTTGCGCATCTTAAACCGGCGTTATCAGTGTCATTAAGTCACTTCTTGTTAGGTTTAGTTTGCATTGTTAGCCAACGTAATATCGTAAAACAAGTGTTCGGTTATTGTTTGATGGAAAACGGTTCTCATCTCACATTAGCCTTATTGGCAAATAAAGCACCTGAGTTAGTGGAAATCGGAATTGCCACAGATGCTATCTTTGCCGTCATCATAATGGTGGTGTTGGTAAACAAAATTTACCGTACATTCCATTCATTAGATGCAAAACAACTTATGAGTTTGAAGGGGTAACGCTATGTATGAACAATGGATAATCGCGTTATTAATCGCACCTTTAGCAATATCACTTGCCAATTTCGCTTGTGGCGTGACAAAAGCACGGACAATTTGTACCGCACTTCATGTTACAGGTTTGATTTTGATGTTAGCATTTACCTTACAAATTATTAATGGCGTGCTAACTCAGGGGGAAATCAGTGCATTAAATAACTGGGTTTACATCGACAGTCTATCTGCTATTTTCTTAGGGCTCATCGCTATTGTTGGAACATTAGCCGGTATTTATTCTATCGGTTATATTGGTACTGAATATCGCGAAGGGCATCTTGATTTGAAAACATACTGCAATTATTACGGCTTTTTGCATCTGTTTTTCTTCACCATGATTATTTCTGTGATCACCAATAATGTGATTTTGATGTGGGCAGCCATTGAAGCAACCACATTAAGTTCTGCATTCTTGGTCGGTACATACAAACAAAAAACCTCTCTTGAGGCTGCATGGAAATACATCATTATTTGTTCAGTGGGGGTAGCGTTTGGATTGTATGGCACAATTTTAACGTTCTCTAATGGAACAAATCTTTTAGCTGATCCAAGCCAAGCTATTTTTTGGACAGAAATCAATCAACAAGCAACAGGCTTGAATCCGATGCTCATGTACCTTGCTTTTGCCTTTATTTTGGTTGGGTTTGGTACTAAGTGCGGTCTATTTCCAATGCATACTTGGTTATCTGATGCACACAGTGAGGCACCAAGTCCAGTGAGTGCAATTCTATCAGCTGTGTTATTGAATTGTGCCATGTTGGTGGTATTGCGTTATTACATCTTAGTTTCTAAAGCAGTTGGTCCAACTTACCCTCAAACCTTATTATTGGTGTTTGGTTTACTTTCTGTATTGGTTGCGGCGTTGTTTATTATCGTTCAGTTCGACATCAAACGCTTATTGGCATACTCCAGTATTGAAAATATGGGTTTAATAAGCTTTGCCTTTGGTTTAGGAGGCCCAATCGGCGTATTTGCGGGTTTATTACATACTATCAACCATAGTTTAGCAAAAACCTTGTTATTCTGTGCTTCAGGTAACATATTATTAAAATATAAAACCCGTGATATGAACCAAGTTCGTGGTTTATGGCGTGTAGCACCAATGACAGCGGTATTATTTGCCGGAGGTGCATTAGCACTAGGTGGTATTCCACCATTTAACGTGTTCGTCAGTGAATTCAGTATTGCTGTTGCTGGTATTTACGCAGGTAAAACTTGGTTAATGGTATTCTGTTTAATTTTACTCACTATTGTGTTAGCTGGATTGTCTTTAATGGTATTAAAAACTGTATTAGGCAAACAGCCAGATAATGTTGAAGTGGGGGATGTGAACAAAGTTTCACTCGTGGCGATGGCAATTTTATTGTTATTCATGTTTATTATGGGTATTCATATTGCCGAACCAATTTTGCAGTTATTAAAAAGTGCGGTCGGAATTGTACTCGGATCTGAACAAGTGTCTTTTGGTGAAATGTTAGTTTTACCTTGGCAAAGTTTAGCGCAATGATCGACAGGAGGGATAAATATATGGAATTAACTAAAAATACATCAGTCGATCCAGCCAAAATGATTGGCAAAAATTACATTGAAGCAGTCAATGCAAAATTTCCAAATACCATTTTGGATGAGGAGTGGTCAACACCAAATCAGGTTACCCTTACCATTAAAACCAATATGTTACCTGATGTAGTTGAATACCTTTATTATCAACATGAAGGTTGGTTACCTTTGGTATTCGGGAATGATGAGCGTTCAATTCATGGCAACTATGCAGTGTACTACGTGCTTTCCATGGAAGGGGAAGTGAAAACTTTTATCACTATTAAAGCCTTAGTTGATCCTGTGAGCTTAGAATTTCCGTCAGTGACACCAAAAGTCAAAGCAGCTGTTTGGGGCGAACGTGAATTATTCGATATGTATGGTTTGAAAGCCGTTGGTTTACCTGACCAACGTCGCTTAGTGTTGCCAGATGATTGGCCGGATGATCTTTATCCATTACGTAAAGACTCAATGGACTATCGTTTACGTCCCGATCCGACAACCGCGACAGAAACATACGAATTTATTAACGAAAAAGGCGAAGCACGTATTGTTCCACTTGGCCCGTTACATATCACTTCGGATGAACCAGGACATTTCCGTTTATTCGTGGATGGGGAAGATATCATTGATGCGGACTATCGTTTGTTCTATGTGCACCGTGGTATGGAGAAATTGGCGGAAACCCGTATGGATTACGACCAAGTTAACTTCCTTGCTGACCGTGTGTGTGGAATTTGTGGTTTCACACATAGTGTGGCCTATGCTAATTCCGTAGAAAGCGCTTTGGGAATTCAAATTCCAAAACGCGCTGAATGGATTCGTGCGATTTTATTAGAAGTAGAACGTTTACACAGTCACTTATTAAACTTAGGTCTATCTAGCCACTTTACTGGCTTTGATACCGGCTTTATGCAATTCTTCCGTGTTCGTGAGAAATCCATGACCTTGGCTGAAGTGCTAACTGGTGCACGTAAAACCTATGGTATTAACCTTATCGGTGGTGTGCGTCGTGATATGTTGAAACATCAACGTGAGCAATGTATCAAGCTTATCGGTGAAATGCGTGAAGAACTCAAAACCTTAACCGATATTTTATTAAATACACCGAATATGGAACAACGTACGGTTGGCGTTGGTGTCTTGGCAAAAGATATCGCTCGTGACTTCAGTCCGGTTGGTCCAATGATTCGTGGTTCTGGCTTTGCGCGTGATGTGCGTAAAGTACACCCATTCTCCGGTTATGGCGATATCCCTTTCAATCTCTTCACTGAAGCAAATGGTGATGTATTATCCCGTGTGAAAGTGCGGATTAATGAAGTGTTTGAGTCTATGAATATCATTGATTACATGGTGGACAATTTGCCGAGTGGTGAAATCTTAAAAGAAGGTTTCAATTATACGCCAGGACGTTTTGCTTTAGGGATTACGGAAGCGCCACGTGGTGAGGATATTCACTGGTCAATGCTAGGCGACAACCAAAAACTTTTCCGTTGGCGTTGTCGTGCTGCCACTTATGCTAACTGGCCAACCTTGCGCTATATGTTGCGTGGCAACACTGTGTCTGATGCGCCACTTATTATTGGTAGTCTTGACCCTTGCTATTCTTGTACCGACCGTGTCACCGTGGTGGATGTACGTAAACGCAAAGCGAAAACCGTGGATTATAAAGAGATTGAACGCTACGGTATCGAACGTAAAAATTCACCATTGAAATAGGGGAGGCGGAAAATGTTTAAATTACTAAAAACGGTATTTAAAGCCGGTGATGTTACCACCAAATATCCGTTCAAACCTTATGAAGTTGATGATGATTTTAGAGGAAAACCGGAACTCAATTCTGATCAATGTATAGTCTGCGCGGCTTGTACCATTGCCTGTCCAGCCAATGCGTTGACCATGAGAACGGATCCAGTGACAGGCGAACGTACCTGGTCATTATTCCTTGGTCGTTGTATTTTCTGTGGACGTTGCGAAGAAGTTTGCCCAACCAAAGCCATTCGCTTATCACAAGATTTTGAACTATCAGTGACCAATAAACAGGATCTTTTCCAAGAAACTACCTTTGCTACAGTAACTTGTCAGGAATGTGGTCAACCGTTTATTTCTTATAAAGAACTGAATTACACCATTGATTTATTCAAACAAACTTTGGATAAACCAGAATTAGTGAAACAAAAATTGGCGGAGTTGCATACTTGTCCGGTTTGTAAACGTCAGCACAGCTTAGAAAAAACCGCGAATATGGAATCCAACATGCGGATGAAATTAATCGACTTTAAAGAGCCGGTTCGCTTGAATTTCAAAAAAGCACTCGAACAACGAGAACAAAGTGCGGTTGATGTACCTAACGTTTTAGCAGGAGGCGAAAGACGATGAACACACAAATTCCAATGCCGGTCAATGGCATATCAACACCGTTTAGTATTGATGAAAATATTGCCAAAATGAAACAAACGTTGCTGAAAGATATTCAACGTTCAGCTTATGTTTATCGTGTGGACTGCGGCGGTTGTAATGGGTGTGAAATCGAAATTTTCAGTACCATTACGCCAACATTCGATGCAGAACGTTTTGGTATTAAAGTGGTCGCTTCACCTCGTCATGCAGACATTTTATTATTCACCGGTGCGGTTACCCGTGCGATGCGCACACCAGCAATGCGTGCTTACCAAGCTGCGCCCGATCCTAAAATCTGTATTTCTTATGGTGCTTGCGGTTGCGGCGGCGGTATTTTCCACGATCTTTATTGCGTTTGGGGCGGTAGTGATCAAATTGTACCAATTGATGTGTACATCCCTGGCTGTCCACCGACACCTGCCGCCACTATTTATGGTTTTGCTGTCGCGCTTGGTTTGCTTGATCAAAAACTCAAAGGTAAACAAGAAAAAGCTGATCCTAACGCAGAAGCTAAATTGCGTTTCCCAACCATTCCGTTAGATTTGCGTATTAGTCTTGAACGTGAAGCACGTCGTCTTGCCGGTTATCGTCAAGGCGGCAACATCGCTAACCAATTTATGGCAATGATGACAGAAAATGATAAAGTGCCATTTGGTGTACGTTTAGGTGAATACCTAGAACGCGAAGCCGATCCGCGTTTAAGCGAAATCGTCAATCGTTTGCATGCGATTAGTATGCCGTTTTCGGGATAATTAATGATGGGGCAAGTGATTGCCCCTATAAAAATGGGAATGTTATGACAACGAAAGTCTTTTTCTATTTATTAAACGAGCGTTTCGTCGAAAACGATGAACAAGTGCCAGAGCAAGCAAAACAGGTGATGTATTACTCTTTGGCGATTGGTCACCATGTTGGCGTAATTGATTGTTTTAAAAAATTACTGGTTTGTGACTACGATGCTTATCAACGTTTTGTAGATAGCTTTCCGGAAGGAGATGCGAAACGTAAATTTGCAGGTTTAATGCGATTCGGTGAAATAGTGATTGATTCTAGCCATGTCAATTTATTGGCGAAAGCGATGGATGAAAACAAAGCTAATTTCACCCCAGAACATCAAGAGTGGGTCGAAATCCTCATGGATACGTTAGCATCCATTCAGCGTGAACCTGTGATGTATATTATGGTGAAACGACGTGACGAATAATGTGATCTTAACCGTCGGCAACAGCATGATGGGCGATGATGGCGCAGGGCCTTATCTCTATCAATTATTGAGTGAAAATCCATTGCCAAATTGGACCGCACTTGATGGTGGTTCAGCACCGGAAAATGTTGCCCATATCGTGCGAGACATGAAACCCGATTTGCTTTTAATTTTTGATGCGGCTGATATGGAATTAGCACCAGGCAAAATTCGAATCATTGAAAAAGAGAGCATTGCGGAAATGTTTTTCATGAGTACGCATAATATGCCGCTCAATTACCTTATCGAGCAACTGGAACAAGATATTAAACAAATTGTTTTTGTGGGGCTTCAACCTGATCTGGTTTCTTTTGGTTTTCCAATGACAGAAAGCGTAAAAGAGTCTGTGCAATTTATGTATGATTTTTTAAAAGAGGGAAGATCGCTTGAAGAGATTCCTGTTTTGTAGAAAAAGTGAGGGTGATTTTCTAAACATATTTAAAAATATTACGAAAACCTGTTTTATATCAATAAATCCATGTTTTTTGTAAGACTATAAGCTGATTTTGGGTGTAATATATACCCAGAATTAATTATTCTAATTCTATCTCTAACCTCGTGTTGTATCTAAAATAAGGACGTTACTATGGCTATTAAAAAAGTAATTACCGTATGTCCGTATTGTGCCTCAGGTTGTAAAATCCATCTTTTGGTGGAAAACAATAAAATTGTGGGAGCTGAAGGTGCAAACGGCAAGACAAACGAAGGGGAGCTATGCCTAAAAGGATATTATGGCTGGGACTTTGTGCATGACACAAAAATCCTGACTCCTCGCCTAACTCAACCGATGATCCGCTACAAACGTGGCGAACCATTCACACCAGTGAGCTGGGAAGAAGCGATTTCTTACACAGCAAAACGTCTTAGTGAAATCAAAGAAAAGTACGGTAACGAATCGATTATGGTGACGGGCTCTTCCCGTGGACCAGGTAACGAAGTGAACTTCGTGATGCAAAAATTCGCCCGTGCGGTATTAGGAAATAACAACATTGACTGTTGTGCGCGCGTGTGACACGGCCCTTCTGTAACAGGTCTGCTCAAATCGGTCGGTAACGGCGCAATGTCCAACTCAATTGTTGAGATTGAAGATACCAAATGCGTATTTATTTTTGGCTATAATGCCTCCACTTCACACCCTATTGTGGCGCGTCGGATTAACCACGCCAAAGCAAAAGGGGCGAAAATCATTGTTTGTGACCCTCGTAAAATCGAAACAGCCCGTATTGCGGATATTTATGCGCCGCTTGCTAACGGGTCTAACGTCGCATTCTTGAATGCCATGATGAATGTGATTTTAGAAGAAGGATTACAAGATCAAAAATTTATTGATGAACACACCGAAAACTTCGATGCGTTCTATGAAACTGTGAAAGCTTATACACCGGAATCCACTCAACATATCACTGGTATTGAACCTAAAATGTTGCGTGAAATTGCCCGCACTTATGCAAAAGCGGAAACCGCTACTATCTTATGGGGTATGGGCGTTTGCCAATTCCGTCAAGGTGTAGAAACCGTGCGTGCATTAGCAAGCTTGGCAATGCTTACCGGTAACTTAGGTAAACCAAATGTTGGAGTGAACCCAGTACGTGGCCAAAACAACGTACAGGGCGCGTGCGATATGGGTGCGTTATTCAACACATTACCTGGCTATCAAAGTTTTGCTAATCCAGAGATTAATGCAAAATTTGCGAAAGCTTGGGGTGTGCCATCTATTCCAACTAAACCAGGTGTGCCGTTGAGTGAAGTCCCTGAAGCGATCATGGAAGATAAAATTAAAGCATTCTATATCATGGGTGAAGATACATTACAAACTGAGCCTGATATTAATGCTGTTAAAAAAGCCTTCGAGAAAGTTGAGCTTCTTATCGTTCAAGATATCTTCATGACTCAAACAGCCGCAGAAGCAGATATTTTATTACCTGCGACTTCTTGTGCTGAACATGAAGGTGTGTATAGTGCCGCTGACCGTGGTTTCCAACGTTTCTATAAAGCCGTTGAGCCAACTGGCGATGTCAAGGATGACTGGGTAATCATTAGCGAACTTGCTACAGCAATGGGCTACCCAATGCACTATAACAATACCAAAGAAATTTGGGATGAACTTCGTTCACTTTGCCCAATTTACAAAGGGGCAACCTACGAAAAAATGGAAGGCATGGGTTATATCCAATGGCCATGTACTGATGAGGGCCCTGAAGATCAAGGTACGCAATATTTGTATAAAGGCCAAATCTTCGACCGTCCGAACGGCAAAGCTGAATTCTTTGCATGCGACTGGGAACCACCGATGGAAGATCTTTCAGAAGAATTCCCATTGGTACTTTCTACCGTACGTGAAGTTGGTCACTACTCCTGCCGCTCTATGACTGGTAACTGCCGTGCACTTGCGGCACTTGCGGATGAACCGGGATTCGTACAAATGAACGATCAAGACGCCAAAGAGTTGGGTATTAAAAACAACGACTTGGTTTGGATTGCATCATCACGCGGTAAAGTGATTTCTCGTGCGGATGTGAGCACTCGTACCAACAAAGGCGCTTGTTATATGACCTATCAATGGTGGATCGGTAAATGTAACGAATTAACCGCTGAACATTTGAATCCGGGTTCTAGAACACCGGAATATAAATACAGCGCGGTTCGTATTGAGAAAATCGAAGACCAAGCCTGGGCTGAACGCTATGTGGTAACTGAATACGCGAAATTAAAAAATCGTTTAAAAGAAACCGCACTTGTGGCTTGATTAGCGTCATAAATGAATGACGGGCGAACTTAAATGATTCGCCCGTTTTTTATTGAATTATTTTCTCATGATTATGAGCACATTTAGCCATCGTTATCCGTAGCTAAAGATAAACAGGAATCCGCAAGTGTTTCACTAAAGCGTAAATCATGTGAGGCAATAAGCATTGGTAACTGTAGTTCACGTAAAAGTGCGGTCAGTTTTGCAATATTTTTTACATCCAACCCATTGGTTGGTTCATCTAACAGCAATACTTTTGGCTGCATCGCCAGAACACCGGCTAGTGCAGTAAAATTCTGTTCACCGCCAGATAAGGTATTTACTGAGCGATCTTTTAACCTAACAATATTCAGACGTTCTAGTTGCTGTAATGCAATTTGATAGGCTTCATTTCTGTTCAAGCCCTGATTAAGAGGACCAAACGCCACATCATCAAGTACGGTTGGACCAAAAAGTTGATCGCCCGCGTGTTGGAAACAGATGCCGACTTTTCCACGTAGTGGTACAAAATCTTTTTCTTGGCGGCAGGTGTTATCGAACCAGCTAATCTCTCCTTGTTGGTATGGGATAAAGCCTAATAGACAGTGTAATAGGGTTGATTTCCCACAACCAATATCACCTTGTAAAAAAAGGCGATGACCTTCAGGGAGTTCAAAAGAAAGGTTATCAATAATCACACGTTGGTCACGCATGATCTGTAATTGTTTGACTTCGAGGACGTTCATCAAGATTTATCCTGTGTTTTTTTCATATCATGCAGCTGAAAGCCACGTGCTTTTAGCGCCATTTCTGTTTTTTCTGCTTTAACGAGTGCATGAATTAATAATAATGCCACACGTTGCGCGGCGATAAATAAGGTTCTGCCGTTAAGTTTTGGCTGGTATCCACGCGCGCGCATTGCCATATCTATTTTTTTATGTACTTCACTGAACACTGAAATATAGCGCACAGTGAGAACAAAGAGGTGAAGTAGTTTTTCAGGCAATGGCAAACGACACAATGCTTGCAATAAAAGGCTCTCGTTCATATCAATTAACAAGAGGCGAGTTAAGCTTAAAATTAAATTGAAACGTAGCGTGATGAGTAGCGCGAGCTGAATGCCCATTGGATTTAATGTTAAGCCTTGTTCGGTGATTTTCCAGCTTAAGGTTAACCAAACGAGTAGAGTAAAGAGATTTAGTTTCAGCCAATATTTGAAATAACCGGCAAGGGATTTTTGATAGCGAATTAGCGTAATAAGTAATCCGCTGAATACGATCAGATTAAGGATAATAAGCGTTGAAATATGTGTCATTGTGCTGACGATAAGTCCACACAAAAACACATAAATTAATCGCAAGTGCGGTTGAAAAATAGCAAGAAAATTCATTTCACCACACTGAGCGCTGTTGGATACATTTTGTTTAACAATAAGACCACCCCGACGCTGACGATACTGTCGATAATAAACACTGGAATATGTGATATTACCAGCAGCATGATCAGATCGCTGTAAGCTTTACCACCATCTAGAGCCAAGACTAAAGAGGCGAGCAAGGCTGAGCCGCCAACGCCGATCACGCCAGCACCAATACCTGCAGTAATTTGAGTTCGACGGGAATTGTCATTTTCAAGTCTTTTTGCAAATAGCCAATGTACAAGAAGGGCAGGTAATGCCATTACGCATAAATTGACACCTAATACAGCAAATCCCCCGAAGGAAAAGAGCAGGGCTTGTAATACCAATGCGATTAAAAAAGCAGGAAAAACTGCCCAGCCGAGAAACAGGCCGGCCATGCCGTTTAAGATGAGATGCACGCTGCCAATGCCAACTGGTACATGAATGGTACCTGCAACAAAAAAAGCAGCGGCAAACAATGCCGTTAGCGGCAATTGTTGCGAATTAAGATGTTTAAGACCAATCATTACGCAGACTAATGCAACAGCTGCACCACCAAGCAATACGGGTGTATGCAACACACCTTCCGATAAATGCATATTATCTTTCCTTAGATTGCGACGCACGTGTCATCTTTGAGGCTCTAATCAATGCCCATAAGCCGAAAATGCCAACAATATAACCGATACCACCAATAATATCGTGTAGGTAAATTTTGTCTTTTAATTTAGAAATATCTTCGCGGACCAACATCAATGCATTGTCATTGTTATTAGTGGCTTGCGCAGATACTCTGTTGGCAACAATTGAAGCTCGATGTCCTTCTTCACCTTCTATCACTACTTTAATGGCGCCTTCGGCAGTGGTATTGATCGGATAGGCAAATTGCCCATCTCGATCTGTTTTGCCTTCCAATAGAGGGGAGTCCTGGCCAGCTTGCAAAATCTCCATATAGGTTTCTGCCGCTGGAGTCATATCGGAATAATAGGCTTTACCAGAGACTGTGCGTCCATCATATTGTGCAAAAACATGCAAACTATGAGCCAATGCTGATGGCGCGCACAGCCAGGTGAAAAGTGCGGTTAAAAATACAACTCTTTTCATTATTTCGCGTCAAAAGTGAGCATATATTCAACACTACGTTTGTTATAGTCAGGATTGCCTTTAACCGGCTCGTCAAATTCTGCCCAGACTTTGTTATAACCAGCTTTAGGGGTGAATTGTGCAATACCTTTTTCATTGGTTAAGTTGAATGGATGATCTTCGCCTAAACCCACTTTGATGCCTTGCACAGGTTTACCTTTGACTAACACGAGAATATCGAGTGGTTGTCCCGCTTTCGGTTCACTTTGTGGGATTAATTCATAATCCATGTTGTGTGATTTATTTGCTTGCGTATCCCAGTGTAAAATCGCTTTGCCGAATTTGATTGGATTAACACTGAGTACAGCTTCAGGTGCTTGCTGTTTGGTTTTTTCGACATATTTACCACTTGGCAATTTTGACCAAACGCCATTATCAAAGCGAATAAATGCGATGGCTGCATCAGGTGCAGCAAAGTGTGCTTCGCCTTCTTTAAAATTTACTGTGGCATTTTGCAATTGGCCTTTAGCATCAAGTAGGCGTACCGCTTTTAATTTGCTTTGAGGATAGGTTTCGGTTTCCTCATGACCAAATTTAACCACATATTGCCCTTTTACATCCTTAACGGGCTCCAACCAAACATTATGTGCATTAGCGAGTGAAGCACCGAATAGTGCAGTGATAAGTAATGCTGTTTTTTTCATGGAAGTTCTCCTTTTCTAACATGTGAACACTGTGATAAAGTATAAAATATGAAGTAACTTCAGAGTCAAGTGTAATTTTAAAAAAATGAAAATTGGTCAGCTAGCCAACATTGTTGGCTGTACAGTGGAAGCTGTACGTTTCTATGAAAAACAAGGATTGATCGAATCCGCCAAGCGGACGAGTGGTAATTTTCGTGTTTATACGGAAGAGCATTTAAAACAACTTTCTTTTATTTGCTATTGCCGCAGTTTGGATATTTCACTAAAAGAAATCAAAATGTTGCTCAATCCTCAATGTGCTACTCAAGAGCAGGAAAGGGAAATTAATGAGCTGCTAGATCGACATATTCGAGAAGTATCAAAACGGATCCATGAATTGGCTCACTTGAGAATTCGCTTAATTCAGCTCAAAGGCAAATGTAGCCAATTTGAACAAAACAATGATTTAATGAATACTTTATTGCAACATAGCGGCATTAATTTTGTGCCGCTAAAATGATTTCTTGTACGAGTACCAGTAAAAATTTTTCAAATAACGTTTAAATATCGAACAACGAAACACAGAAACGCTGAAAATAAACATCAAAAAAGAGTAAAATTGGAACAGACTGCTTTTTTATTTTAAGGAGAAAATCATGCATGAGATGTCTCTCTGTCAGAATATTATGGAAATTATTGATCAACAACAGAAAAAGCATAAGATTCATGAAGTGACAGATATTTGGCTAGAAATTGGGGCACTGTCTTGTGTCGAGCAAAGTGCGGTAGAATTTTGCTTTGAAATTATGCGCAAAGATACCGTTGCTGAAAACTGTCAGTTACATTTTATTCATTTACCTGCGATTGCATGGTGCTGGCAATGTCAAAAGGAAGTTGAGATTGAAGCCTATCAAGATTGCTGTCCACATTGTCACAGTGCATGTTTACAACGTCGAAGTGGTACTGAATTTAGAGTGAAAGAAATTGCCGTAAAATAGCAAGACATCTAAATTGGCAAATTTAACCTTATCTTTTGAATATAAAATACGCTAACTACTTGATAGTATGTATTTATCTCTCTTCAAAGAATATATTTAAGATAGAGAATATGGTATTCTAACGCATGTGAATTACCATGGATTCTAAGTATTTACAGAATAAACGAAACATTATTGAGGTGACTTATGTGTACAACCTGTGGCTGTGGCCATCCAGACCAAGTCAGAATCGGAGAATTACCGCATGTTCATAATGATTCCAATGCGCAACATGCAACAAAACTACCTAATTTTTCTCACTCCGCCTTCCGCATGCCAGACTCTCCACAACAAGATGAAACTCAGCAACGATTACTGAAAGTAGAACAAGATATTCTTGGCGCAAACAATCAATTAGCCGATATGAATCGTCGCTTTTTTGCTAATCAACACATTTTGGCACTTAACCTCGTTTCAAGTCCAGGTTCAGGCAAAACAACCTTATTGACGACCACACTAAACGCATTAAAAAATGACTATCCTTGTTATGTGATCGAGGGCGATCAGCAAACAGAGAACGATGCGGATCGTATTCGTCAAACGGGTGTGCCGGCGATTCAAGTTAATACAGGGAAAGGTTGTCACTTAGATGCACAAATGATCGGCAATGCATTGGTGAAATTGCAGCCACAGGAAAATAGTCTGATGTTTATTGAAAATGTCGGAAACCTAGTCTGCCCATCAGAGTTTGATTTAGGCGAGCACGCCAAAGTAGTGATTTTATCTGTAACAGAAGGCGAAGATAAACCACTCAAATATCCACATATGTTTGCGGCTTCGAAGTTAATGATTTTAAACAAAGTGGATTTACTGCCGTACTTAAATTTCGATGTGGAAAAATGTATTGCTTATGCAAAACAAGTGAATCCAACAATTGAGGTTATCCAGTTGTCTTCTCAAAGTGGAGAAGGGTTACAGCAATGGCTAGACTGGTTAAAAGCGCAAGAAAGATAGGAGCATCAAATGCAGTTTGTTGATGAATTTCGTGATCCTGAACTGGCTAAAAGTCTGTTGCAGCGGTTACAAAAAATAATGGAAAACCAATCGCACTTTACGCCAGAAAATCCGTTATATCTGATGGAGGTCTGTGGCGGACATACTCATACCATTTTTAAATTTGGGCTGGATCGCTTATTACCAAAAAGTATTGAATTTATTCACGGTCCAGGCTGCCCGGTGTGTGTATTACCGATGGGGCGAATTGATGTATGTATTGAGATTGCTCGTCGCCCAGAAGTAATTTTCTGCACTTTCGGTGATGCGATGCGAGTGCGTGGACGTTTAGGTTCATTATTAGAAGCTAAAGCGCAAGGGGCGGATGTTCGAATCGTTTATTCACCGCTCGATGCATTGAATATTGCATCAAATAATCCTGATAAAAAAGTCGTATTCTTTTCACTTGGTTTTGAAACAACCATGCCAAGTGCCGCAATTACCTTGCAACAAGCGAAAAAACAGCAGGTAAAAAACTTTTTTGTGGTATGTCAAAATATCACTATCATCCCAACATTACACAGCTTATTGTCACAAGGACAAGTCAAAATTGACGGCTTTCTTGCACCAGGTCATGTAAGCATGGTGATTGGTTCTGAACCTTATCAGGAATTGTGTGATACCTACCATAAGCCTTTTGTAATCACTGGTTTTGAGCCTTTAGATATCCTACAAGCAATTTTAATGTTGGTGACACAGATTGTTGAAAAACGCTGTGAAGTGGAAAATCAGTATAAACGTATCGTACACCAACATGGCAATGAGTTAGCACAACAGGCAATCAGTGAAGTGTTCCGCTTGAAAGCCAGCAGTGAATGGCGTGGATTAGGCGAAATTGCAGAATCTGGCGTAGAACTGACCGATGATTATCAATGCTTTGATGCAGAAGCGCATTTTGCTTGCCAGCCACATCAAGTTGCCGATGATCCGGATTCTCGTTGTGGAGATGTATTAATCGGCAAATGTAAGCCTGCTGATTGCCCATTATTTGCTAAAAAATGTAATCCTGACAATGCCTATGGTGCATTGATGGTATCTTCCGAAGGAGCATGTGCGGCCTATTATCAATATAGACGGGAATAAAACAATGACTGATTTTATTACAATGGCACACGGAAATGGTGGTGCCACAATGCAAGAGTTGATCCGCGATTATTTTGTCGAGGCATTTGATAACCCGATACTTTCACAAGGCGAAGATCAGGCTCGTATTGCTTTACAAGAATTAAATGCTTTAGGTGGAACATTGTCGTTTTCTACCGATAGTTTTGTGATTGATCCAATTTTTTTTCCAGGTGGCGACATTGGTAAACTCGCTGTATGTGGCACAGCTAACGATGTTGCCGTATGCGGTGCCGTACCAAAATATTTATCCTGTGGGTTTATTTTGGAAGAAGGCTTACCACTAGAAACTTTAAAAAAATTGATCCAGTCTATGGCAAAAGCCTGCCATTCAGCCGGTATTCAAGTGGTAACAGGTGATACCAAAGTAGTACAAAAAGGCGGGATAGATAAAGTATTTATCAATACAGCAGGTATTGGTGTGATTCCAAACGGACTCGACTGGGGCGTGCATCGCATTCAACCAGGTGATCAGATTATTGTCAGTGGTACTTTGGGTGATCATGGAGCAACCATTTTGAATTTACGTGAAAATCTTGGTATTCAAACAGATTTACGCAGTGATTGTGCTGTGCTTGCACCGCTCATTGATTGCATTCGTCCAATTGAAGGGGTGAAAGCTGTACGTGATGCGACCCGTGGTGGTGTGAATGCAGTACTTCACGAATTTGCACAGGCACAAAAAGTAGGGATTCAAATTGATGAAACGGTATTACCAATTCGTCAGGAAGTACGTGGTATTTGCGAATTACTCGGTTTGGATGCGTTGAATTTTGCTAATGAAGGCAAATTGGTGATTGTGGCGGACAAAGAAAAAACAGCTGAAATTCTGACCGCACTTCGTAGCCATCCATTAGGTGAAAATGCGACCGTAATCGGCGAGGTAACGACTGATGGTAAAGTTCGAGCAGTTGGTCTTTTCGGTCAAAGTCGTTTATTAGACCTACCACGCAACGAACCTTTACCACGAATCTGTTAAGCAAAAACCGGTTTAATTTAAAATTAAACCGGTTTTAGTTTGTAAATTGATATGTGTGAGAAGAGTGCTATTTTTTCCAAATAACGTGGAATTCACGATCTTCTTCTCGGTGTGAAATTAAGAATTTCGCAAACACCTCATCCATTTCATCTTTCTCATTCACTAAACCCACCCACACTTCAGCAAACGCGTCAGGATCGATTAACACCCCAATTTCTTGTTCCCAATCATCGGCAGTTTCGACAAACTCGACTGCACCACGATCTTCAAATTGCAGATTGAATAGCATAATATCAGCGGGATCGAGATTTTCCCCCGCCATTTCTAAGAAAATATCATAAGCAAGATCAATCGCTGCATCGGGATCGAGTTTTTGAATATCAGTTGTCATTGGGTTTTCCTTCATTAAGTCAATTGCGCGTATGATACCGCAAGAAATACAAAACAAAAAGTGCGGTCAAATTCATCTATATTTTGCTTATAGTAGTTAAACCTCAACTCGTTTTCCTATATCTTTCAAATTAGAAAATTGCTCGAGTAATCGAGGTGCATCATCAAGGCTAATCGCAAATGTCCAAAGATAAGTAATTACTGCATGAATATGCCCAGCTTGCACACCTTTAGTTGTGGCTAAATTAACTACAGTGACACCAAATAAAATAGCTGATGCAATGCCAATCCATAAATAACCCGTTGCTTCACGATTAGATAAACGGATACGTAAATAGGCAAGCCAGTCATAATGTTTATTTAAGTGATAATTGCTTTTTTGTTCAATTACGTTAACTTCTTTTTCTAACCGATCGTTAAGCTTTAAATAAAGCAAATCATTTGTTTTTGAGTATTTAGGTAATAAAAGACCAAAAAATACCAATATTAGACAAGCCGTTATGCCTGACCAAAATTCTAGCCACAATAACATTATAGCCGCACCAACGATGGAAAAACTCGACATAATTAATGTTGGTAGATGTTGTTCAAAAAAGTCCACAAATTGACGTGATAATGCTACACGAGCAGTAATTGCTGAGGTGTTTAATCCTTTCTCTCGTTGGTTAATGATAACCGGCACGGCAAGCTCTGCGTAAATACGAGCAAAGCTACGAGTATCTATTGCACGGCGAGCTGCACCAATTCCCCAAATGATAAGCACTAAAAGGGAATAGCTAAGTGAAAGCAACACATCTCCATTCATTATTGCATTAACAGCAAAGCCCCCAAAAACGGGATAAGTAATAAAGAGAATGTTCTCTAATGTGACCAAGCTGAAAGTAAAGAAAAGACGTTTTTTGTTGTTTTTGGCGATTGATTTAATATTTTCTATCGCATTTGAAGTCATTTTAGTCATAAAAATATAGTCCAATAATTTACTAAATTACATGAATTATAGTCTTAAAATTTACTAAAATAAAGTAAATTTTAAGACTATATTTTTATGCTTGAAATGATAGAATAAGACAAACAGAGAAAGTGGAGGGATAGAAATGAATAATTTTGAGTTGCTTGATAAGCACATTTCAGAAATTGATGAGGTGCTGGATACATGGATTGAGCAGAAATTTTCACTTAATTACAATCATTTTGCAGTGCTTTATTGTTTAGCGGGAGCTGAAAATGGGCAATGCACACAAAAGAAAATTTGTGATGAATGGTATATACCTAAACAAACCGTGTTTAATATTTGCAAAGAGTTTCGAGAAAAAGGCTGGATTGAATTTTATCCGAGTTCAACGGATAAGCGTGAGCGAATTATGCAATTAACAAATGCAGGTAAATTGCAAGCAGAACCGATTTATGAGGCGACCACAGAGATGTTTGAGAACGCATTTAATGTATTTGGAAAAGAGAAATCTACTCAACTTTTTGCATTAATGTCTGAATTTTCCCAAATCTGTCGAAATTTAATGAATAAATAAAAAGTGCGGTCAAATTTATCATTATTTTTGACCGCACTTATTTTTAGTTGCTATAACTAGCCCGTATTTCGCATACCTGCTGCAATACCTGTGATGGTAATCATCAAGGCTTGCTCTACATCAGGGCTTGGATTTTCAGGCGATTCACGGAAACGACGGAGCAATTCCACTTGAAGGAGATTGAGCGGGTCCGTATAAACATTACGTAATGCAATAGAATCTGCGATCCACGGCAAGTCCGCCATTAATTCATCTTTGTGAGAAAGCGAAAGCACGGTTTTGATATCCGCATTGAGTTGATTACGCAGATTTTCACCTAAATACCAAAGCTCTTTTTTCACTAAGTTATGATCATATTGTTCAGAAAGCCAAGTATCGGTTTTACTGAACACCATTTCTAACATGCCCACACGAGTAGAGAAGAATGGCCAAGCCTTACACATTTCTTCAATAATATGGCCTTTGCCTTCATCTACAATTTTTTGAATTGCCGCACCCGCACCAAGCCATGCTGGTAGCATTAAGCGGTTTTGCATCCAAGCAAAAATCCATGGAATGGCACGCAAGCTTTCTACGCCACCATTTGGATTACGTTTTGCCGGGCGAGAGCCAAGTGGTAGTTTAGACAGTTCTTGTTCCGGTGTGGCACTGCGGAAATAAGGCACGAAGTCTTTATCACCACGAACAACACTACGGTAAATGTCGCATGAAGTAGCAGAAAGCTCATCCATGACGGTACGCCATTCTGCTTTTGGTTCTGGTGGTGGGAGTAAGTTTGCTTCTAAAATCGCACTCGCGTAAAGATCAAAGGTTTCAACCGCAACTTCGGGTAAACCAAGTTTAAAGCGGATCATTTCCCCTTGTTCAGTCACGCGTAAACCATTTTTAAGTGAGCGCGGTGGCTGAGAAAGCAATGCCGCATGTGCAGGCGCACCACCTCGACCGATTGTACCACCACGACCATGGAATAAAGTGAGCTCAATACCTAGTTCTTCGGTTAAGTTGACTAATGCTTCTTGTGCACGATATTGTGCCCATGAAGCCGCCATCATTCCCGCATCTTTAGCTGAGTCAGAATAACCAATCATCACCATTTGATGATTGTTAATTACGCCACGATACCAACCAATATTAAACAGTTGACGCATGACGACTTCAGAGGCATCTAAGTCATCTAAGGTTTCAAAAAGTGGCACGACAGGAATGTGATAAGGCACACCTGCCTCTTTTAATAATAAATGCACAGCAAGCACATCAGAGGCACTTCTCGCCATGGAAATAATATAGCAAGCAATTATGCCTTGTTTTTGTTGGGCAATGACTTTGCACGTCTCTAAAATTTCTTGGGTTTCAGAAGAGGGTTCCCAATGGGTTGGGATTAACGGGCGACGAGAATTCAATTCACGCACCAAGAAAGATTGTTTCTCAGCTTCGCTCCATTGTGCATAATCGCCAATGCCAAGATAACGGGTGATTTCAGCAATAGCATCGGTATGGCGAGTGCTTTCTTGACGGATATCCATTTGTGAAAGGGTAACCCCAAAACAGCGAATGCGGTGCAAAATATCCAGTAAGGAACCATTAGCGATAATACGCATACCACATGCCATTAATGATTGATAGCAGTCATAAAGTGGTTCCCAAAGTTGATTATCTTCCATGATGATATCCGCTTGGCTTACGCGTGGCGGACGATTTGCTAGACAATCATCAAAGTAATCAAGAGTGGCGATAAGTTTTGCACGAAGCGCTTTAACTACAAAACGATAAGGCTCTAAATGTTCACCATATTTTTCGGTAAATTCTGGTGTGCATTTGACCATGGATAATTCATCAGCAAGAGATTTAATGTCATTTAAGAATAAATCCGCTGCTTTCCAACGAGCAAAATAGAGTACTTGTTGAGTAATTTTTGAAGTAACAAATGGGTTGCCATCACGGTCACCGCCCATCCAAGAAGAAATTCGGACAGGGCGTAAGCCCACAGGTAAGTCGTAGCCTAAGAATTCACGAGCATGTTCATTTAATTGACGTAAGAATTCCGGCACCCCTTGCCATAGGCTGTTTTCAATCATGGCGTAGCCCCATTTTGCTTCATCGAATGGCGTAGGGCGAACAGTACGGATTTCATTGGTGTGCCACGCTTCAGCAATTAAACGAAGTAACAATCGTTCAATAATACCGCGTTCTTTAGGCGTTAAATCATCGTGCTCTAATTTGCTTAAGCATTTATTGATCTCAACGTGTTTGTGGATTAACGAACGTCGTGTGGTTTCGGTTGGGTGTGCGGTTAATACTAGCTCAATGAGCAAGTTTTCAACGGTTTTGTAAACTTCTTCTTTTGAAGTATTTAATGCTTTTAAGCGTTGGAATAAAGCACTTAATGAACGATTAGAAGATTGTAAATCTTTGTGTTGGCGAGAGACCGTTTGGTATTGTTCAGCGATATTCGTTAAATTAAGAAAATGGCTGAATGCTCGTGCAACAGGAATAATATTTTCATTTGAAATGGTGGAAAGGGTATCCAACAATGTTTTACGTGCTTGGCTATCGCCCGCTCGAGATTGTTTGGACAATTGGCGAACATTTTCAATTAAGGTGAGAATGTCTTCGCCTTGTGCATCATTAATGGTTTCTCCAAGAAAACGCCCTAACATATTAATGTTATGGCGGAGAGTGCGATACTCATCAGTCATATGAACTCCGATAAAGAAAAAAATAAAACTAGGGGAGATATAACCCAAAATATGTATCGGGATCAAATGCTATACGTCAAAAACTTGCATTAAATCAAAAAAGACTAAAATAAGTAAAAAAATGACCGCACTTTTTTAGATAAAATTCAAAGTGCGGTCAAAAAGTTTAATGTTTATTTAAGGTTGCGAACTGATTTTCGAATAACGAGTTCAGGATGGATTGCAATGCGGTGTTTTTCGTGATTATCGTTATCTTTATTGGCAATACGCTCAAATAAAAGATTAACCGCTTGTGCACCTAAACGAGACTTAGATTGATGAATCGTTGTGAGTGGTGGTGCATAGAAACGCGATGAGTGAATATTATCATAGCCAATAATCGAGATATCATCAGGCACACGCAAGCCTTTTTCCGTAATCGCAGAAATTGCACCTAATGCCATCACATCATTACAACAGAATACGGCAGTAGGTAGGCTGTCTTGTGCAAGAATTTTATTCATACACTCGTAACCGTCCTCAGGTTCGAAGAAACCTTCCATAATCCAATTTTCATGGATCGGTAGATTGGCTTCATTCATGGCTTTTACAAAGCCTTCGTAACGGGTTCTTGCCGTCGTTTTATCTAATTCACCCGCAATAAGACCGATCTCTTTATGACCACAATCAATTAAATGCTTAGTAGCAAGGTAACCGCCGGTAAAGCTGTTATCTTCAATGATATCGGTATCTGTATTTGGACCCCAATCCATTACCACCATCGGCACAGACGAGAAACTAGAAAGCACATCAAGTGAATGTTGTGTGTATTCAGAACACATGACCAATAAACCATCTACGCGTTTTTTGGTAAGCATTTCGACGTGGTTTTTAATTTTTTCAGGATCATTTTGTGTATTACACAAAAAAAGTGAATAGCCTTGACGATAACAATGATCTTCAACGGCATGAATGATTTCAGCAAAATAAGGGGATTCACTGGTGGTAACAATCATCCCTATGGATTTTGTCGTGTTGACTTTCAAACTCCGAGCAACAGCACTTGGTGAGTATTTCAAGCTTTTAATGGCTTGCATCACCGCTTCTTCGGTTTCTTTTGCTACAAAACGGGTTTTATTAATTACGTGTGAAACAGTGGTGGTGGAAACACCAGCCATTTTTGCGACATCTTTAATTGTTGCCATAATTTTGCCTCTAGAGAATTTTTCCTATTATAAAGACTGTCACCAAATAGGTTAAGTAAATTATAAAAAATTTTTGAAAAAACGTGCTTTATTGTTAGAATGGGTTATCTTTAACTAAACAAGTGGGAAATTAAAATGAGTGATTTTGGTTACGCAATGTTAGCTGTAGTGCTTTCTTTAAGTGTTGTAGTCGGTTTAGCGACTGCAATTTTCTAATTGAAAGAAATAACATATTAATCCATTTAAAATAGACCGCGCTTTAAGCATTTAAAGTGCGGTTATTTTTTTAAGGCTTTTTAAAGTTGTGTTAAAAGCCATGCCATAGGACTATTTCTTTAGTATAATTTGCAACTATTTCCGTTTGTTGTAATCAAAATACTGCAAAAACCAAATTTGAGATAATTATGAATAAATATTTGATTTCACTAGATAAAGATATTCAGCGTCGTGAGCTGTTTTTTGCTCAACCGGATACAGCAGATTTCGTTGTATTTTCAGCGATTAATACCATGCAAAAAGAGTGGGATGAATTGGCAGAAGTATTCAATCCAACGAAGTTTGAACAGCATTATGGACGCAACGTCACAAAAGGCGAAATTGGTTGTACATTAAGTCATTTAGCGGTTTATCGTCAGATTGTAGAAGATCAAAATGTGACGGAAAATGACTATGCGTTAGTCTGTGAAGATGATGCGTTATTCAATTCAAATTTATCGCCAAAAACGATCGCACTTTTAACCGAAAAATGTGATGCGGATATTGTATTAATCGGGCAGTCAAAAATTGCGGAATTTGATGATGTGGAATTAGAAATTAATTATCCAACCACTTTTTCATTTTTACGCCAAACTATTGGTGATGTCACCGTGGCTTATCCATATAAAAGTTATTTTGCAGGTACGGTGGCATACTTAATCAAAAAATCAGCGGCACGTGCATTTTTGAAACAACTCGAACAAGAAAAACCGTTTTGGCTTGCTGATGATTTCTTATTATTTGAAACTCAATTCCAGATTAATAACAATGTGGTTCGTCCACTTATGGCCATTGAAAATCCACAATTAGTGAGTAATTTGGAAGCGATTCGTGGTTCAAAATCTAATAATTTAGTGAAGAAATTAATTAAATATCCACTCAAAAAAATCTTAGCAGTGAAAAAGAATTTAGGAAAATAACGTAAAAATGACCGCACTTTTTAATCTTTTTTATCTTTACGATCCTTGGCTGTTTCATGTCGTACGAATGTCATTCGTCGCTGGTTTAGCGGCATTGGCTGTATTGGCTTATCAGTATCTTAAAAAGCAGAAACCACAAGGTATTACCGTGCCAGTGGATAGTTTAGCCGTTATCATTGGGCTGATTGCATTTAGTGTGATTCCACTTTTAGTCAATGATACGCGAGATTTTTCTGTCATCACCATGTATGTGAAAGAGCTGATTTTATTTATCTTTGGTGTGGGACTTTATAATGCCTTCTATGCCAATGTAAATGGTCAACAGAACGTGGTGCGTGATTTACAACTTGGTGTGGTAGTGCAGTTTGTCGTGGGCGTGATTGGCTTACTCGGTGCATCATTTATGATTGATTTCTTGCTTTCAACCAATGCGGTGTTGCCCGCACGTTTTTATGGTTCAGAACAGGAATATCGACTATATAACATCACCGCAACCGCCTTTTTCCAATTGAGTTTATTCTATTTGATGCTGTTGCATTTCTTACTGGCTTATAACGCTAAACATAATACGCTTCCAAGTATTCTGGTATTTTTAATGTTATGTATCGGATTAATTTCAGGGCGTACATTCCTTCTGTTATCCGTTGTGAGCATTTTAGTGTATTTCAAATGGCGTTATGTTCCATCACTCATTGCGTTTGCTGTTTTGGTATTATTACTGGCCTACTTCTTACCTGAAAATCCTTATGTGGCACATGCTTTAGAGCCCGTGATTAATTTATTACACGGTGCAGGATTTGTCAGTTCGTCAACAGATACCTTGATGAAAAACCACCTCTTTATGCCAACGCTCAAGCAGTTCATTTATGGCGATGGTATGTATATGACAGGTGAGTTAGAAGTTGGCCGTTATTATGGGCATACGGACTCTGGTTTCTTACGCCAAATTCTTTATGGCGGCGTGTCTTATGCTTTAGTGTGTTTTGCCGTGACATTCTATTTTGTACGCAAAGTTGCCTTAAACTGGTTTGATGGCAGCTGGAAATTTATCCTTTCTGCCTTTGTGATTTTAGCATTCTGTAATATCAAAGCAGACACCTTTGCTTTCCCGGGCATTATGTTTGTCATGCTGATGTTCTTATCGCTTTTTGGCACTCACGGCAAACAACTTATTTTATTTAAACAACAACAGGAGCCGAAAGATGTTTAGTATCATCGTGCCTTCTTATAATCGGAAAGAAGAAATTCCTGCCTTATTGGAAAGTTTAACCAAGCAAACCACCTATAATTTTGATGTGGTGATTGTGGATGATTGCTCGAAAGAACCCGTTGAAGTGACACAATCTTATCCATTTGCAGTTAAAGTGATTCGTAACGAAACCAATCAAGGGGCGGCAGAAAGCCGTAATATTGGGGCAAGAAATGCGGATAATGAATGGTTGTTATTTCTTGATGACGATGATCGTTTTGCAAATGATAAATGTCAGAAATTAGCCGATGTAATTGCTGAGCATGCTGATGTTAACTTTGTTTATCATCCAGCTAAATGTGAAATGGTGAATGAAGGTTTTAGCTATGTAACCAACCCAATTGAGCCGCAAGAAATTAGCGTAGAGCGAATTTTACTGGCGAATAAAATCGGTGGTATGCCAATGATTGGGGTGAAAAAAGATCTGTTTTTAAAAATTGGCGGATTATCGACAGCACTTCGTTCATTGGAAGACTATGATTTCTTGTTGAAGCTTGTGCAAGATCCAACGTTTAAAGCGTACAAAGTGGCTGAGCCGTTGACTTATTGTACGTTCCATACCAAGCGTTCTAGCGTATCAACAGATACCACAAATACGCAAAAAGCGATTGATTATATTCGTGAAAATTATGTGAAAACGGCAGAGCAAGAAAAGAATTTTGCCATCAACGCACAATATATGTTGGCTTACCCACATATTATGAATTTATCCCGTAAAGCCGCTTTTTACTATTTTGAGATTTTTAAATTAACGAAAAGTATTAAGCAGCTAATTATTGCCTTTGTGGTTCTGATTTCACCTAAATTGGCAATTAATTTGAAACGGTTTATGTAGATAACTTATTAGATTTAGATAGAGAAGTATGAAATTTTCAGTTTTAATGTCCTTATATATTAAGGAAAACCCACAATATTTAAGAGAATGTTTTGAAAGTTTAGTGGCTCAAACCCATCCAGCAGATGAGATCTTGTTGGTGTTTGATGGTGCGGTAACGCCAGAATTGGAAGCCGTGGTTTCTGAATTCGAAACAAAATTACCCTTAAACTTAGTGAAGCTGCCAAAAAATTTAGGTTTAGGTAAAGCACTCAATGAAGGATTAAAACATTGTTCACACGATTGGGTCTTCCGTATGGATACCGATGATATTTGTGTGCCAGAACGTTTTGCAAAACAAGTGGCGTTTATTGAGCAACATCCGGATACAATTATTTTCGGTGGGCAGATTGCTGAGTTTGGCGAAAATATTCAAGACATCGTGGCATATCGTAATGTACCGACTGATGCACAAGATATCGTTAAATTTACCCAAAAACGTTGTCCGTTCAATCACATGACGGTAGCGTATCAAAAAAATGCGGTCATTAATTGTGGTGGATATGAGGATTTACAGGAAGATTATTACCTGTGGATTAAGCTCGTAGCACAAGGACAGAAAGTGGCAAACTTACCGGACATTTTAGTTTATGCCCGCGTAGGCAATGGTATGGTAGGGCGTCGTCGTGGTTTAAACCAAGCCAAGGCAGAATGGCGTTTATTTAAATTGAAGCACCGCTTAGGTATTCAAGGCTTATTTTCAGGCTTATTCACCTTTGCCTTGCGTTCAGGTTCTCGCTTATTACCAACCTCATTATTGAAAGCTGTTTATAACAAATTTTTACGCAAGTAATGCGATATTTTGATAATTAAAAAAGGAAAAGAAATGAATTTAATCTCAACGTTAAAAATGACTGCATTATCGACCGCACTTTTATTGGCGGGTTGTTCAAGTAATACGACAACAACGACAACGTCATCCACCAAAAGTATTCCGTCAGTAAGCAGTAATGCTGTTTATAGCAAACCAAGAACTTTAGATAACTTTAATGATTATGTTCAGTTCTTAAAAGGCAAAGCGGCTGCTGAAGGCGTATCGTTGTCAGTATTGAATGCACAAAATAATATTCAATATATGCAAAAGGCTGTAGATTTGGATCGTGCACAAGCGGGGAGAAGCCAACGTAATGCGGATCAACCACAGTTACCGAATCCAAACGGTACAACGAATTATTTGAATAAAGTACTGACCCAAAATAAAGTAGATATCGCCGAAGAGCGTTATTGGGAAGTACAAGCACCATTACAACAAGCTAGCCAACGCTATGGTGTTCAACAAGAATATATCCTTGCTTTATGGGGTATGGAAAGTAGCTTTGGTTATTATCAAGGTAGCTATGATGTACTATCAGCTTTAGCCACATTAGCCTTTGATGGCAGACGTGAAGCCTTATTTAGCAAAGAATTTGTGAATGCGATGAAAATGTTAGAACGTGATCATATTCAACGCAATAAAATGTTAGGCTCTTGGGCTGGCGCAATGGGGCAAACCCAATTCATGCCAAGTGCATTCTTAAATTATGCAGCAGATGGCAATAATGATGGTGTGAAGGACATTTGGACGAACCAATTTGATGCGTTTGCTTCAATTGCAAATTATCTTCACACTGTAGGTTGGGATAACAAATTGCCTTGGGGCGTTGAAGTAACATTAAATCAACCATTAGATTTATCGCTTTCTGGTATTGAGAAGAATAAAGCACGTTCACTCAGCGACTGGCAGTCTAAAGGCGTCACTTTAGCGAGCTTTAGCCAACAAGAACAAGATAAACTTGCCGCGCTTTCTCAAGCTGATCTTTGGCTAGTTCGCCCTGATAAAGAAGTTGGGCGTGCATTCTTGGTCTCCAATAACTACCGCACAATTTTAGATTGGAACAAATCGAACTATTTTGGCGTGAGTATTGGTATGTTTGCTGATCGCATTAAGATGGCCACCGGCTTGTAGAAAATTATTTTCCTTTTATAATCCAACAAAGCTTTGTTGGATTATTTTTTATCTATAATTTGAATATTTGGAGAAAACGATGCAAAAAAAATGGCTTTCTATTTTATTGTTTGCCCCCCTGATGCAAAGTAATTATGTATTGGCTGAGCAAGCAGCGAAAAAAGAATTGGATTATAAAGCACTCGGTGAAGTGTTGTTTTTTGATAAATCGATTTCTTTTAATAAAACACAAAGCTGTTCAACCTGTCATAGCCCAGATACTGCCTTTGTGGATCAACGTAAAAACTCTGCAAACCAAATGGTTTCAGAAGGGGATAATCCTCATCTTCATGGTAATCGCAATGCCAATACTGCGCTTTATGCGATGTTCTCACCGGATTTTCATTTCGATAAAAAAATTCAAGATTATGTAGGCGGACAGTTCTGGGATGGTCGTGCGAAAGATTTAGCCGAGCAAGCAGGCGGACCACCAGTAAACCCAGTAGAAATGGGTATGCCAGATAAGAAAGCTATTGTTGAACGTTTAAAAGCAGATCCGACCTATTACAAACCTATTACAGATCTTTATGGCGAAAGCATTTGGGCAGATACCGACAAGATTTATGCCATTATGGAAAAAGCCATTGGCGAGTTCGAAAAACAGGAATTATTTGCGCCATTCTCTTCAAAATATGATCGTGCTTTAAAAGGTGAAGCAGAATTGACCGCACTTGAAGCCGAAGGTAAGGCATTATTTTTCGATAAAACACGCACAAATTGTAGTAATTGCCACCAATCAAGTGAAGCGAATTCAGCAAAAGAAACTTTTACGAATTACCGCTATTTCAATATCGGCGTACCAAGTAATCAAGAATTAATTAAGCACAACAAATTAGCTGCCGATTTTGTGGATAATGGGCTATTGGATAATCCGATGGTGAAAGGTGATGAAAAGCAAAAAGGCAAATTTAAAGTGCCAACTTTGCGTAACATTGGTGTTACTGCGCCTTATATGCATAACGGTGTTTTCCGCGATTTAAAAACCGTTTTACTATTTAAAGACAGTTTCAATAATCCTAATCGTAAAATCAATCCTGAAACAGGAAAAGCGTGGGAGAAAGCCGAATATGCTCAAACCATCAATCCTGATGTTTTAAAAGCAAAACCGCTTACAGATGAAGAGATTAACGCATTAGAAGCATTCTTAAAAACATTAACTGACGAAGCTTACGAAGAATAAGTAATCGCCTGAGTTGAATTTAGCAATCGTTTTCGGTATTATTCGAACAGATAATTATTATCATTTATTTTTAATTTTACTCAGGAGATTTTTCTTATGAAAAAACGTTTTTCAACTTTAGCGATTGCGACCATTCTTGGTTTAACTGCAGGTTTTGCCAATGCTGACCCCGTGAAAGTAAAAGATATACTTGATCGTGAAGTCACTGTTGATTTACCGGCAAAACGCGTGGTACTTGGTTTCTATTATCAGGATTATATGGCAGTTGGTGGTGACAAAGCGTTAGATAACGTTGTCGGTTTTTCTAAGAAAGTATGGTCTTCTTGGGCACCAGCAAGCTGGGAGTTATTCAGCAAAGCGGTGCCAAAATTGAATCAATTAGATGATGTGGGTGAAGTGGAAGAAGGCACATTCTCTGTGGAAAAAGTGCTTTCATTAAAACCTGATCTTTTAGTCTTAGCTGATTGGCAGTACGAAATGTTAGGTTCTGATTTAGATGCCATTAATGAAGCGGGCATTCCAATTGTGGTATTAGATTACAATGCTCAAACCTTAGATAAGCACATTAAATCTACTGAAATTATTGGTGAATTAACAGGTCAGAAAGATCGCGCAGCAAAAATTGCGAAAGAATACAAAGACATTGTTGAACATATCCAGACGACGGTTAAAAATGCAAAATTAGCAAAACAACCAAAAGTGTATGTGGAGTTTGGTCGTGGTGGCCCAGCTGAACAAGGGATGACGTTCTTCTCTAGCATGTGGGGCTCAATGATTAGCCTTGTTGGTGCAGAAAACGTAGCGCCTGCAGAAATTGGCAAATGGGGCACATTAGCTGCTGAAAAAGTATTAGCTGCGAAACCGGATGCGATTATTATTACCGGCCGTGAAACTGAACTGAAGAAAAATCAAGAAGGCATGGTAATGGGCTTTGGTATTGAAAAAGCAGAAGCGGAACGTCGTTTAAACGCATTCAAACATCGTGCGGGTTGGGCTGAATTACCAGCAGTGAAAAACAACCGTGTTTATGCAGCCTATCATGCGAACTCCCGTACTTTATCAGACAGTGCTTCTGTTCAGTTTGTGGCTAAAGCCGCTTATCCTGATCTGTTTAAAGATTTAGATCCGCAACAAACTTACTTAAACTTCTATAAAAACTACTTACCGGTTACCCCGGAAGGTACGATTTATCTTTTCCCTGAAAGCAAATAAGGGAAACGTTAATTCATGAAAAACAATTCTTTTGTAGCAGATATTGTGGCTAACCAGCGTAAGCTTGAACGCAAACGCTGGTTTGTTATTTTATCTTTTCTTGCTATTGGCGTGGTCAGTCTTATCCTTGATGTGATGACAGGTCCTGCGATGCTATCGGTGTCGGAAGTTGTGAACGCCTTATTCGGCATTGGTGAAGTCGATAAAATGACGAACAATATTGTGCATAATTTACGTTTACCTATGGCCTTGATGGCGCTTGTAGTGGGAGCAACATTGGCTGTTGGTGGGGCAGAGATCCAAACCTTATTAAATAATCCTATGGCGAGTCCTTATACATTAGGTCTTGCGGCTGCGGCAGGTTTTGGTGCCTCTATAGTGATTGCTTTCGGAAGCTTTGGTTTACCCGTACAAGTTGCAGTGCCAATTGGTGCGTTTGTCATGACTATGCTAGCCTCGGGGATTCTTTTCTTATTTGCCTCTAAACGTCGTTTTAGCTCTGAAATGCTCGTGTTGGTGGGGATTGCATTGCTCTTTATTTTCCAATCCTTACTTTCATTGGTGCAATTTATTTCGGCGCCGGAAGTCTCGCAACAAATCCTATTCTGGCTATTTGGTAGTTTAAATAAAGCGACGTGGCAAAGCTTAATCATCATTATTGTCGTAACTACAATTTGTGTCGCATTACTTTCAAAAGAGCTTTGGAAATTGACCGCACTTCGTTTAGGGGAAGATCGAGCGGCGAGTCTTGGCATCAATTTGCAAGTATTACGTATTAAGGTTTTAGTTCTTGTTGCTATGATGACGGCGACAGCAATCAGTTTCGTGGGCGTGATTGGCTTTATCGGCTTAGTTGCACCACATGTTGCTCGAATGTTGCTTGGTGAAGATCAACGTTTCTTCTTACCGGGGGCAATGTTAGTCGGTGCTGCATTCTTATCCCTTTCTTCGGTATTATCCAAAGTCATTAT
Organism: Parahaemophilus parainfluenzae; assembly: GCA_963515445.1. Classification (GTDB taxonomy): domain Bacteria; phylum Pseudomonadota; class Gammaproteobacteria; order Enterobacterales; family Pasteurellaceae; genus Haemophilus_D; species Haemophilus_D parainfluenzae_AI. The sequence goes on from CAUPWR010000006.1 coordinate 114,437, forward strand.
CCCTGGCGCATTATTCCCCGTGGGGATCGTCACCTCGTTTATTGGGGTGCCTTTCTTCTTTTGGATTATTTTAAATAACAAGCGGGGACAATAATGTTAGAATTAAAAAATCTTACGGTAAAACGAGGTGATCTCACCGTTGCTGATCACATTAATGTCCGTTTTGAAGAAGGCAAAGTTTATACGGTGCTTGGGCCAAACGGCACAGGGAAATCTTCCATGCTAAAAACCATTTTTGGTGAATTGCCACATGAAGGAATGATTACCTATCAAGGCAAACAGCTAGAACGGACAAAGTTGGCAGATTGGCGTAAACCCATTGGCTATATGCCTCAAGATAGCCGAGTAGATGCAAGCTTAACCGCACTTGAAGTCGTTCTTTTGGGACGAATGGATAGTCTAACGATGCGAGTAAGCGATGAACTTCTTACTGAAGCAGCAAGCATTATGGCTCAATTAGGTATTGGTCATTTAGCCCATCGTGATATTCTGAATCTCAGTGGGGGACAGCGTCAAATGGTGATGTTTGCCCAGGTTTTATTACGTGAGCCACAGATTTTAATGTTGGATGAGCCAGTGAGTGCGTTAGATATGCATCATCAGCTTAATCTCTTAGAAGAGGTTTACACCTATACGAAACAGAAAAATCTGATTACTATAATGGTATTACATGATTTAAGCCTAGCAGCTCAATTTTCAGATGAGTTGATTTTACTTGGTGAAGGTAAAGTGCAAGGCGTGGGCGACGCTCATCATGTTTTACAAGTGGAAACGATTAATCGTTTATATCGTGTAAACGTTGAATTATTACAATGTAGTGCAGGTTTGCCGGTGGTTCGTCCACAACGTAAATCAGCGCATTCTTAAGAAGGAAATGAAAATGAAAAAAATCGCACTTACAGCACTATTAGGATTAAGCTTTGCTGCTCAGGCCGCACATTATGACATCAAAATGTTGAATTCAAACAGTGAAGGATCAATGGTTTTTGAACCAGGTTATTTAAAAGTCCAACCAGGTGATACGGTGACATTTCGTGCAGAAAATAAAAGTCACTTTGTACATAGTAAAGCGATTCCTGAAGGTGCTCAAAAATTCCAATCTGAAGAAGATCAGGAACTCACGATCACTTTAGATAAAGAAGGGGTTTATGTTTATACCTGCCCAGTACATCGTTCAATGAATATGAATGGTGTGATTCAAGTGGGGGATAATCTACCAAACAAAGAACAAGCTGAGAAAGTGGTGAAAGATCTTGAGAAGAAATCAATGACGAATAAAGGTCGTCTTGAAAAATATTTTGCTCAAGTAAAATAGTCGCTGAAATCGATGCGCCAGTTAAATAATTGGCGCATCTTCTTTATGTTTAAATCCGTTATTATTTACTATGCTTACAATCACCACTTGCAAAACGTATCCTTCAGCTCCTCAAAATCTTATTCCTGTACAAACACAACTTTCTAATCAAGGTATTCCTACTCAATTTTTGCCTTGGCAAGAAACATTACAAAGTCATTTTATTCTGCCTTTAGCAGCATGGGATTATGCGAATTTCTATGATGAATTTACTCAATGGATGAAACAGCATGAGCATGCGTTTATCAATCCTGCGGAATTAATGTTATGGAATAGCCATAAAGGCTATCTATGTGATTTGCAGAATTGGGGCATCAATGTTATTCCCACTATTATTTGCTCAACAAAAACATCTGAAATTTTGACCGCACTTGAACGCCAAGATTGGCCAGAATTTGTCATTAAACCTGCTGTAGGGCAGAGTGGTAATTTGGTGACAAAACTAAAACAAGGTGAAGCATTACCCGATCTTTCTGCGTATGGTGAGCAAGTTGTGTTACAGCCCTTTATTCCTGAAGTAGCAATAAATGGTGAAACCAGTTTGATTTTTTTCAATGGCGTATTTAGCCATGCTATTCGCCGACAGCCACCTCAAAATGAATGGCGAGCAAATTCACAATATAAAGTTGAAATTATCCCTGTTGAGGTTGATCGTCATATTATTGAAACAGCACGCCATGTTTTACATAAATTGCCAGAAATGCCCGTCTATGCACGCGTAGATGGAACGATTATTGACAGTACATTTTTATTAAATGAATTGGAGTTGATTGAGCCTGCGTTATATTTAGATCGTTGGGAAGGGGTGACAGAGCGATTTGTGGATGTTTTAAAAACAAGAATAATGAAACAAAAACTCTAAATATTTAGTTATGTGATAAAGAGTTGCAAAGTAAAAGGATAAATAACTTAAAGTAGAGAAAATAAAAATGTTGCTAGAAGCTAAAAAAACAGATTTTGAATACAAGAATGGTGATATATATTTTGGATTCGGATTATTTATCAATTTACATCTAAATAAAATTTATGTGCTTATCAGACGTCCATCAGATTTAACTCCAGTGTTAGAGGAACTATCTAAATTTAATGTGATAAATTCAAGTGATATTTTAGATTGGGAGAAAAGAATTGAAAGTAATGGGCTATGTATAACTATTCAACCAACAGAATTGTATGGGTTTGACTGGGATCTTTACCATGATGGAAATGAAAAAGCGAATAAGGCCTTTGAAGAAATATATATAAATATTGAAAGTAAATAAAGTAAACCAGGTAAATAGCTACAGTTTATTATTTAAAGTGCTAAGATATTGTAAATTTACCTCATAAAAAAACCTTACTTTTTACAGTAAGGTTTTTTTCATCTTAACGATTAATTATTTTGCAGCTGGAGCGGCTGGAGCAGCTGGTGCTGCAGGTGCAAATTTTTGTGCTAAATCAGCACCGTCTTTTTGTAATTTAGCTACTGCAGCTTGTAGTTTTTCAACTTTAGCTTGGTAAGCTTTAGTTTGTTCTTCAGTTGGCGCTTTAGTTGCTAAGTTTAATTGATCAACTAATAATTCGCTTGATAATGAAAGCACTTCTTTATTTTGATCTTTAATGCTTTTCACTGAAGGTGCTGTAATATCTAATTTATCTAAGCTTGCAATTGTATCTTCAACAGTTTTGTTGAACGTTTTGATTGCTTCTTCAATTTTCTTCTCATCTTTTGCTTGAACCGCAGCAGTTAAATCAGATTGAAGTTTTTGTTGTGCTGCCATTTGAGCTTGCGCTTGGCTTGCATTCCATTCAAGTAATTTGTTGTAGTCAGCTTGTTCTTGAGCTGGTGTAGCTTCAGCAGGTTTAGCCGCTTCAGCTGGTTTTGCTGCTTCTTGTTTAGCTTCTGGCGCAGGCTGAGTAGTTTCAGGTTTCGCTGGAGCTGGTTTATCTGCTGGTTTATCACAAGCAGTTAAGAATAATGCAAATAATGCAGTTGCACTGATTTTAGTAAATTTGTTCATAAACAATCCTTTATTGATATATAAAAAATTTCTTAGCTTATAAAAACTAAGCCCCTTTTAAGACCGTACATTTTAGAATTAGTTTAAAAAAAATTCAAAAACTATTTTAGTGTTTGAATATATTCACTTAAATTATGAATATCTTGCTCACTTAAACGTTGTTTTGCAGGGCTTCCTGCACCAGTAATATTTCCCGCTTTTCGTTCTGAAAGTGCGGTTAAAATTTCTTCTGGTTTTAGTTGATTAATAATTTTTGACTCACCCATTGCTGGTTTTTCGCCTTGTTTCCCATGACAAGTTGCACAAGAGCGTTTATATACCTTTTCCGCTTTCACTAAGTCAGCTTCGGCAGAAAGGGCAGGAGGGGCAAATAAAAAGCCTAAAACGGGTAAAAGTGTAGAGAGTAAGTAAATTCGTTTTTTCATTTTGGCTAGCCTTTAAATAATTTATCTAAATCTGCAGCAGGAATCGCCCCTTCATATTTAGCCTGAATATTGCCTTCAGGTGTAATCACAAAACTTGTTGGCGTACCGATAAGTTGATAACGTTCTGCTGTGATTTGTAATTGGTCTTTGATAACCGGCAACGTAAGCTGACGTTTGGCGACCACGGCTTTGGTATCCACTTTATCGCCATCTACATTAATGGCGATAAGTTGAACTTTATCTGGATTCGCTTCAGCTAATTTTTCAAATTCTTTTAACTCTGCGACACATCGTCCACAGGTTTCAGACCAGAATGTCAGTAGACGAGTGCCTTTCCAATCATCAAGCTTCACCTCTTTACCTTGTAAATCATAGGCAGCAATATCTGGTGCTTTTTGACCAATCGCAGCGATTTCGTCTTTACAAGAAACACTGCCGAAAATGACCGCACTTATGGCGAGTAGTTTTACGAATTTATTTTTCATTAATGTCCTCTTTTACAAATTTTCCGTGATGGAGATAAATAACACGATCGGTTAACTCACCCAATTCAGGATTGTGTGTAACCATAACGATGGTTCTACCTTGGCGATTTAATTCTTGTAGTAAATCCAGCACAAGCGCTTCATTTTTTTCGTCGAGATTACCCGTAGGTTCATCGGCAAAAATAACAGGCGGCTGGTTCACCAATGCGCGAGCAATACACACGCGTTGCTGTTCGCCTCCAGAAAGTTGGCTTGGACGGTGATCAATACGATGACCCAATCCCACTTGTTCGAGTACCGCTTTAGCCGCTGCTTCATCAATCACACTGTGATAGTGCTGTGCGAGCATCACATTTTCAAGTGCGGTCAAATAAGGGATCAAATGGAATTGTTGGAAGACTAGACCAATTTTTTCTGCACGGAAACGCTGACGACCGATTTCATCCAATTGTGCCGCATCGACACCATCTAGAATAACTTTACCTTCACTAGCCGTATCTAAGCCGGTCAGAATATTCATCAGCGTTGTTTTACCGGAACCTGATGCACCCATTATCGCAATAAATTCACCTTGGCGAATTTGAATATTAATATCTTCTAAAGCGGTGACTTGCCCGAATCGTTTATATAAATGTTGCGTTTCAATTACAAATTCACTCATTTTATTCCCCTTTTAATACATTTGCGGTTTGGATATTTAAAGCTCGTTTGGTTGGTACAATCACCGCAATAAAGGCAACCAATAACGATAAGACGATAGTAATTGGAATAACCGGTAGACGCATATCAATGTAAGATTTAAATACGGTTAATCCAAGTAATTGTGCCAAGATGTAGCCGAGAATCAGTCCCGCGACAATTGCACAAAGTGCTATGATGAGAATCTCGGTACTAATCTGTTTAATGATGTCACTTTGTTTGGCACCTAAAGCTTTTTGTAGCGCAAATTCTTTTGCTCGCTCACCAACAATCGCAATCAACGTGGTATTCACACAAAGGGTGGCGAGAATCAAAATGACCAATGAGATTAACCCCATCAATCCTTTGATTTTATCTAAAATCTGCCCTTCAGAAGCGGAGACTTTTCGAATCGGTCGTGCAGTCAGATCAGGTTGATGTTGCATAATGTCTTGGGCAAATTGTGCGACATTACCTTGTTCATTTTTTACATTGAGCAAGGCGTTGTTTGCTAATCCTTCTTTATCCAACCAATTTTGGGCAAACTCTAAATTCACGATCAGCATGTTGTCAGTGGCATCACCTGCCTCAACAATACCTTTTATCGTGAATTCATGTTTTTCGACCGCATTTTTAGACAGCGTTAATTTACTTCCAACACCTAAATTAAGGCGTTCCGCTAAGGTTTTACCAATCATGGCATTGCGGTCATCAAAATTCACATTAATAGCTGAGCCGGTAATTTGCCAATAAGGTGCAAGCACATGCATATCTTCAAACCAGACGCCCATAATCACGATTTTTTCTAAATCACTTCGCGCAACACCATATAAATAAGGACTGGCAGCGGTAATGAAATTATCCGGTGCATTGTGCAGAATTTGCTTTAATTGGCGTTCCTTCATCAATCCACCATTGGCTGCACCGATGTAAAAGTTTGCCCCGAAAGTACGGAGCTCTTGACTCATTTTGGTATTAATATCGAAATAGACCGCAGCCATTGCCGTCACAATGGACGCACCAACAGTCAGGGCGGAGAAGATAATAAATACTCGTTGTAAACGTAGGCGTAATGCTTGGAAGATTAAACGCCAAAACATACTTTTATTGGCGGCCATAGAGCACCTCCACAGGGTAAAGTTTGGCAATACGATGAGCAGGGAACCAAGTACCCACTACAGCAATTAAAATAGACAGCATTAATACGCAAGGGATTACAATCCAAGCAAAACTTAGCGGAACACCAAATAGAGCCGAACCAATAAATCTTGCTAAGCCCCAACCTGCAATACAACCAAGCGAGCCACCAATTAAGGCACTAATAATGGCTTCGCAATAAAACAATAACGCGATTTGCCATTGGTATGCGCCTAACGCTTTCATTAAACCAATTTCTTTTGAACGCTCAATGATCCCTGTACTCATTAATGAGGCAATCCCCATAGCTGCCGCGATTAAAGCGGCGAGAGTAACGACAGCAAGCAATAATTGGATTTTACCAATGACTACACCTTCTGATGCGGCAACCTGCCAAATTGGGCGAACAATGGCACCAGAGATAGCTTCTTCTAACTGATGTGAAATAGACGAAACATAAGCCGTACAATACCAACGATCGTACTCTTCAGCATCTAACGCATCGGTATTGGCTCGCGCTTTACGAGAAAGGTCATTTTCAGGCACGGTAAGCGCAGAGACTTTAACTGATTGAATTTTCCCTTCTAAACCCAGTAATTTTTGTACAGCACTGAGTGGCATGACTAATTGATTATCTTCAGCACCACCTGTAGATAAAATACCGGTAATTTCAACCGCACTTTGATTATCAAGTTTATCATTTTGATAGTGGAGCTTGATCTTATCGCCTTGTTTTAAAGCAGTTCGTTGTGCTAATTGTTCACCAATGAGAGCAGGAATAAATTCACCTTCAGGCGTTTCAAGGTCATTGACCCATTCCCCTTCAACATGCCAATAAGGACTAATAATTTTTTGGCCAGTATGGAAATCATCTTCATCTGGTACAGGAATGTTGTGATCGAAAAATGTACCAAGCACATTAATTTGTTCAAGTGCGGTCGATTTTTCATGCGTTTTTGCAGAAAGAATTTCTGCTTTCACATCTGCACTTAATAATGGCGCAAATCCCACAATGTTATTTCGCCAGAAAATATCTTTAATATTCGGCAGTTCTTTTTCATCGAGGAAATCTTGGCTACTTAAATCTGTGTTGTGACTGAGCTCATCAGGTAAGGCTGCATTGCTTGCAGGCTCAACCAAAATATTAGCACCATAAGATTTCAGCTCTTTCGCCATCTTGTCGCCGATATCAATAGAAACAGCTAATAGCGCAGAGACTAATCCCGCAGCCAAGAAAATAGTCACCACTGCTAAAAACTTACGTTTTATGCTAAAACGCCAAGATTGGAATAACATTCTTGCTAGCATTATTCCCCCTTACCTAAATATTTTTCAGGGTTATCACGGAATAAATCGAGGTTTTTCTCGCTTTCAAAGAAGTAAGTTTTACCTTCATAATTGTATTTGTGCTCCGTTTTAGTGTTTTTCATTTGAGTGCCACTAATCGGATCTTTTACATCGATTTCAACAATGGTACTAAATAAATTCAGCCCTTCTTCTAAGCCGGTTCGATTAATGAGAATTTCAGTCTCAGTTTGTTGCCAATCTTCAATCGGTACAGGATTACAGCCACCCGGTTTACCAATAGATGGAATAAACATATGTACGCCGCAGCCCACGCAAACGACCTGGTTACCTTCCATAACATAGCCTTGGTCACCACAAAGCAAGCAGGCATCAAATACTGCGGCTAAGCTCAATTTATCTGGCTGACGATTAATGACAAAGAAACGCACAGCTTTACCATCATCAGCAATCCAAACAAAACGGTGTAATTTGCCGTCTTTCACTTGCTCAATCGGAATATGGACTTGTTGCTTTTCATCTAAAGTCAGAGGAATTGCTTCTGAAAGTTGAGGAGGACGAGAAGCAATTTGCTCCCAATAAAGTTGCGTTGCAAAAGTAATTGCTAAAGCTAAATATCCCCAACCAAGTAAGTGAGAGGACGTACGTAATGCAGCTAATTTTTGGCGTTTTTCAATCGGTTCTTGTGTGGTATTAACTTGTTGCTTGCGTGATAAATGAATTTTGCCGTAAAAGATGGCAAGTACAACTAAGAGCAATGCGGCACAGATGTAATTTAACCAACGAGTGATTTCGCCTGATTTCGCAACAAAACTTAAACGAGGCTTGGTAAGCTCAAGCACCTGAAGTTTCATTAAAATTAATAAGAGTTCACCGATAAGTGGAACAAGCAAGCAAACTAAGAGAAGGCTAATGGCACCTTTTAAAAGTGCGGTTGATTTTTGTTGTGTTTTTACCGCTTGTTTTAGAAGTAAATCGATCCAGCCTTGTAAGCATAAACAAAAAACAAAGGCAAAAATGACCGCACTTATATGTAAGATCGAATCGGTATTGATAACATCAGTAGAAACGAGGGCAGTAATGTTAGGATCTTTTGCCCAGAAGCTTCCTGCGATGAGCATTAATACTGTTTGCCAAAAGGCAGGTAAGCGACCTTTGCCGAAAATTAAACATAAGGCAAAGATAATCAATAGCGCCAATATCACCGCATTGGCGATTAATAAATTGGTTATTTGTCCCGTAAGTAAACCGATTAAATTGGTTATTTGTCCCGTAGATAAACTAAGGCGCAGTACGATACCGGCAATAAAACCGAATAGGCTAAGCAAAATTATTTTTTTTGCACTTACAGAGGATTGTTTACTGTGATAAACACCGAGCAATAATGAAAAAGGTAAAAGTGCTTGAAGCAGGAAAGTAAAAAAATAATTCATAGTTTGACCATTTAATAGGATAAAACAGACGATATTTTAAGGTTAAATGAAATGCTATTGCCTTCCCCTGACAAACAAGGGAAGGCAAGTCGGTAAAATCGATGTTTACCTGAGATTATTTGATGCCAGTGAATTTGAATTCATAGCTTACATCAAACGGTTTCCACCAACGACCTACACCGGTTTCAGAGTCGGTATGACGGTGCATACCTGCTTTCGATGGAGGGTCGATGTGGTAAGTTAATTTATAGTTACCCACGCCCATCATTTTCACGTTTGCACCATAGTGAGGACCGTCACCTGCTACCATTGGCATGAAGGTACCTTCTTGTTTTTCACCAGTATCAGCATTTACTAAAGTGTAGTTGATAGTTAAGTAAGGCATCCATTCACCATCACCAAAGCCATTTTTGTTACCTTTTACTGCGTGGATATCCGCTTCTAAGTGAATATCTGATTTCGCAGCAGGTAAACCCATGCCACGTGGTTCCATATCGATTGGTTTGAGATAAACCGCTGCAATTTCCATTTCATTCATGGTTACCGCTTCGCCGATTGGATACTCTTGGAATGCGTTTGCAGTAGACGCGGTGAAAATACCCGCAAATAATGCTGTTGCTAAAAGTGCTTTTTTCATTGTTTTTCTCCTAAGGGATTGTTGGGTATTACGCGGCTTTTTTGCTTTGATATTTCATAATAAACAGAGCAAATACGGCTGCGATGAGTAAGATTGCTTGTGGTATTAGGGTTTCCATATAAGGATAAATACCTAACCACGAAATTTCAGGCACACCGCTAATCAGCGTTGGCTCGAAAAGTTTGCCTTCAATGAGTTCTAAAACAGATTTACCGGCGAATACAAAGGCCATTAAATACATGAAAGAACCCGTGAACATAAAGAATGGTTTAAGCGGTAATTTCACCACGGTATAACGCATCACGAAGTAGCAAATGGTGAGAATAATTGCGCCGACAATGATACCTGCGAAAAGGTAGATAAAACTGACCGCACTTTTCGCATCACCCACGAGGGCATAGTAGAACAATACCGTTTCCGCCCCTTCACGATATACCGCTAAGAAGCTGGTAAGCCATAAGCCAATAAGTGAGCCAGTAGTGAGGGCAGTAGAGAGTTTACCTTCTAAATAACGTTTCCAGTTTTGTGCTTCGACTTTGGATAATAACCAGTAACTCATCATAAACAGCATGACTACAGCAAAAATCATCGTAAAGCCTTCGAGCAATTCGCGGTTTTGACCGGAATTTTCAAAGATAAGTTGGAAGATAAATGCGGTAATCACACTGGCAATTAATGCCACATAAACAGACTGACGGATAACCGGCAATTTATCTTGGTGGTTATTTTTAATTAAGTAAGTCACAATAGCCGCAACAATTAATAAGGCTTCCAAACCTTCACGAAGAATGATTAAAAGGCTATATAAGAACATAGACCAATCGCTTTGTTCTCCGCCCTGTAACATTTCAACCGCTTTGGTTAGATTCTGGTCTAAACCATCAGCTTGCGCTTGTAACTTATCACCTTGTTCAGCTTTCATTAAGCTGACTAAACGGGTGAAGTAGCCTTCAAGTTCCGCTTTAAAATTGCTATCACGAGAACCAATTTTGTTTTCCATGCCACTGCTTTCAAACACATCAAAATAGGTGTCTTGTACAGAAAGAATTGCTTTTTTGCTTTCACCTTGTTGATAGAGCACAATAGCTTGTTGAATACGTTGATTGATCTCTTGTTTAATCTTATTCCAATCTTGCTCTTGTTGATTATCTGTTGCTTGCTGCGCGGCATTGGATTGAACATTTTGTTCTTCACGTGTCGTTGGCAAGTTAGGCAAGTTTTCTTCAATATCTTGTAATAATTGCGTACTTTGATAGCCAATTTCTGTGATTTGATCGGCTTGTTCACTTAAACGGATGATGTTGTAAAATTGTTGATTGATCGCCGCTGAAGTTTCAGCAGAGCGATTTTGGCGAATGGACATTTCCATTTCTGAATTTTTATAGCCATCGTATTGTGCTTGCTGGAACAATTTTTTCGCGTTAGCGAGATCACCATTTTGATACGCTTCGAGCCCTTGAGCGAGCAAATCATCAATGGTTTTAAAACTTTGTTGCCAATAAGGGGCAATCGCTTGATTATCATAAACACCATGTTGACCATCAGCATTGAGCTGATGACCTTCAATCAATGATGGCAACACTTCTTGTAATTCTTTTTTGAGCTGATCGATTTTAGCTTGAATCTCTTGTTGTGAACTGCCTTCACCGATCATTTTACGGATCTCACCAAAAGTCGCTTCCATTTGGTAACTTTTTTGTGCCGAGAAATTGATACGAATCGGACCTTCTAGATTTTCAAACACTTCAAAATAAGCCATTTGCACTTCAGTACGCGCATCATCCGTATTACCTTGCTGGACAAGTTTAGCGGTTTTGTCTAAGCGCGACGTAATATCATTAACCCACTGTTGGTAGTTGTCTTGCGCAAAGAGTGAAGAAGAGAAGGCGAGTGAAAAAATTAAAAAGAAAAATCGAATAGAACGGAGTAGCATCGTCTATTTACCTCATTACCTAAAATGAAATTAATTCCTATTTATAATTATCTTTTGATATCAGTGAAATGACAATAAATAATTTTAATTTTTGTGATGGAGATCAAAAAATTTACAAGAGTCGGAAATGTCTAGAGGGTGATTGTATGCTTAAAAGAATAAAGCGCCTTTGTTAGGCGCTTTATGGAGATATAAAAGTGCGGTCAAAAATAAATGAATTTATTGAGCGGGAGCCGCTTCTTCAACAGGCGCTTTATTATCTAACACATCCCATACACTTTCTTGTTTTGGTGATTCTGGTTGTTCAGGTTGTGGCGATTGCGTAGTTTGTGCAGCGGTAGCAGTCGCCGTACTCGTTGTTTGCGCAGACGCACAGAAGTTTTGATCTTTATTTGCCCAAACTGGAATTGTTCGATTACTACCACAGCTCCAACTGCCATAAGCATTGATACCAACCCATTTAATCGTAGAAGGTTGTCCGAGTTTCAGTTTTTCAATAACCACACGGTTTAAATAATCTTTATAGATTTGTAATGCACCTGAGGCACCCGTTAATTTGGTTTCACCGTTATCATCACGACCTAGCCAAATGGTGCTGACATTTTTACCATCTATACCTACAAACCACGTATCACGGGCATCATTGGTGGTGCCTGTTTTACCTGCAAGACGAAGATCCGCATAATCATTTTGCAAGCTACGCGCGGTACCTCGTTCTACGGTTTGTTGCATCGCATATAAGGTTTGATAAGCCGCTTCTCTCGGTACCACTTGATCCGGCACTGTATTGTGTTCGTAAATAATATTCCCTTGGCGATCAGCAATGCTTTGAATGGTACTTAACTCAATTTTGCCACCTTGATTTGCAATGGTTTGATAGAGTTTGGTCACATCATAAGGTGAAATACTGTAAGAGCCGAGCAAGGTTGCAGGCACTTTTGGAATAGCAACATTATCCCACCCCATGGCTTTTTGTGTATCAATCACTTTGCTTAAGCCAACTTTCATCCCAATATTTACCGTTGGAATATTTAGCGAGCGAGCAAGGGCATCCATCAACATCACAGAACCGCTATATTTGCGATCGTAGTTACGAGGTTGCCAAGGTTGGCTACCTTTAACATAAATCGTGATTGGTTGGTTTTGAATTGGTGTATTTAAACGGAATTGTTCCGGATTCATCAGTGCGGTCAAATAAATGGATGGTTTTACTAAAGAACCAATTTGACGTTTTGACATTAAGGCACGGTTAAATCCGGCATATTCTGTTTGTAATCCACCGACAACCGCACGTATTTCACCTAAGTGATAATCCGCGACAATCATTGCACCTTCTAAATGTGGATTTTTAGTTTGTAGTTGTAACTGATTAACCGTATTCACTACGGCATTTTCAGCTTGTGCCTGTTGTTTTAAATCCATGGTGGAGAAAATTCTCGCACCAAGTAGAGCAGAGGTTTTGTTTTCCCCTAATTGACGGCGAAGATCCGCTTGCAATGTTTGGATGAAAGCAGGGTATTTTCGTGAAATTTGTCCTTTAGCTTGCACCCCTAATGGACGTTTACTCAACATCTCATACAACTCATCACCAATCATTTGGTGATCAAGCATCAGTTTTAACACCACATTTCGACGATCGAGTGCATATTGTGGATTTCGCCATGGATTATAAAGGGATGGGCCTTTCACCATGCCAACTAAAAGGGCAATTTGGTCTAGGCTAATTTCACGGATAGAACGACCAAAATAGAATTGGCTTGCCAATGCGAAACCGTGAATTTGGATATCGCCATTTTGACCAAGGTAAATTTCGTTAAGATAGGTTTCTAAAATACGGTTTTTATCATATCGCCAATCTAATACTAATGACATCAACGCTTCATTAACTTTACGCGTAATAGAACGTTCACTGGATAAGAACAAGTTTTTCACTAATTGCTGAGTGAGCGTACTACCGCCTTGAACCGTTTGACCCGCTCTAATATTTGCAATCATTGCACGCATAATACCGATTGGGTTGATCCCGTTATGATCGTAAAAACGGCGATCCTCAGTGAGTAATAAGGCATCAATGAGTAAGCGAGGGTAGTGCTGTAATGGAATCGCTAAACGATCTTCATTATCCGATTCCAACATGGCAATTAATTTAGGCGCAAGACGGAATTCATCAACCGCTTTGACGTTGACTAAATCTTCAATACGAGAAAGTTTGTTATCGGTAAAACGTAAACGCAACACGCGCTGTGGTTCAGGCTTATCAGGATAAGGGAACGCACGACGAAGTAACACGATGGTATCGTCTTCGAGCTTAAAATCGCCCGGTGCTGCAATCATAGTAGTTTGACGGTATTCGTTATCCAATAAGATTTGAATCACTTCGTCAAAAGAAAGGTTATCAGACAGTTTTACGCTTTCTAAGCGACTATACACTTCAGCCGGTAAACGCCAAATCTGGCCATCCATTTTTGAGCGAATTTGCCAGTCTAAATAGCCACCATAAAATACGGCGAGCGTCCCTAAAGTAAAGGCTGCTTTAGCTAAAAAGATTTTACAAGAACGGCGCTTATTTGGCGCTTGTATTTCTTGTTGTTCTGATGAGGTGTTTTCCGTTTCCGACATAATAGTTAGCTTCAGAGAATGAGGTTAAGCAATAAATTCAAAATAGGCATTAAGAAAGTGGATGAAGTCTGTTGTACCACATAAGGCGATACTTTCTTCATCATAATAATGGAAGTCGTCTTCTAAAATTTCATCTGTTTCAATTGCAAGATTATTGGCGCGAATCATCACTTCATCGGTATTGATAAAAAGCGTGTATTCAGAACCAATCAGAGTGACTTCATCATTATTTTTAATCTGCTCACAGGCAGAAAGTGCGGTCAAAAACGCTTGAGGATTTGACCGCACTTCTGAATTAAACCAATTGGCTAGGGCAATGTGTTCCATTGAACATTTAGCATGTACATTGCCTAGATAATGGGTAAATTGAAAATCCATGTTAGATGCTGAATGAAGAACCGCAACCACAGGTGCTGGTTGCATTTGGATTGTTCACCACAAAACGAGAACCTTCCAAGCCTTCAGTATAATCAACGGTGCCACCAATTAAGTATTGTAAGCTCATTGGATCAATGACTAATTGCACACCGGATTTTTCAATCGTCAGGTCGCCTTCATTGACTTTATCATCAAAGGTAAAACCATATTGGAAACCGCTGCAGCCACCACCGGTAATATAAACGCGTAATTTTAATTCGTTGTTTTCTTCTTCGCTAATTAAACTTTTTACTTTATTGGCTGCCGCATCAGTAAAAGTTAGCGGTACGGCCATATCTAAATCTGACATATCTCTATCCCCACTTTCCTAAAAATAATCCTTGTATTATCTAATAACCTGTTAATTCATTCAAGATTTTTCACGGAATTAGTGCTATTATATGCGAATAAATCTGAATTAAATAAGGAGAAATAATGGGTATTCCATTAAGAACTGAAGAAGAAATTGTTAAGTTACGTGAAGCGTGTAAATTAGCGTCTGATGTTTTGGTCATGATCGAACCTTATGTCAAAGAAGGGGTGACCACAGGTGAATTGGATCGCATTTGTCACGATTATATGGTGAATGTACAAAAAGTGATTCCTGCTTGCTTAAATTATCATGGTTTCCCGAAAGCAACCTGTATTTCTATAAATGAAGTGGTTTGCCATGGTATTCCAAGCGACGATAAAAAATTAAAACGTGGTGATATTGTCAATATTGATGTGACTGTGATTAAAGACGGTTATTTCGGTGATAACTCTAAAATGTATGTCGTGGGTGAAACCAATATTCGTAGCCAAAAATTGGTTGAAGCGGCACAAGAAGCACTTTATGTGGGATTACGTACGGTTAAGCCGGGTATTCGTTTAAATGAAATTGGTAAAGCGGTCCAAAAATATACTGAAAGCCAAGGCTTTAGCGTAGTGCGTGAGTATTGTGGCCACGGCGTGGGAACTGAGTTCCACTGTGAACCGCAAGTCTTACACTATTATGCGGATGACGGCGGTGTGATTTTAAAACCGGGTATGGTATTCACTATTGAACCTATGATTAATGCGGGTAAGAAAGAAGTGCGCATTATGGGTGATGGTTGGACAGTAAAAACCAAAGACCGTAGCCATTCAGCGCAATATGAGCATCAAATTGTCGTGACCGAAACTGGTTGTGAAGTGATGACAATCCGCGATGAAGAAATTGCGGAAGGCCGAATTCAACGTATAATGAATAACCTTTAAATTCAGCTAAAAGCCTACGATAGTGGGCTTTTTTTATAATTGTTTTGTTTGTGGAATACCTATGCTTTTTCCTTATCATTTCGACTCTCCACTCACGCCAAGTGCGGTCAAAATTCAACGTGAAAATTTGAAGGAGTTTGAACGTCGGCACTTTACTGATTATTCCGTTTTTGAGCTGATCGCTAACCGTACACAGTTTTGTGATGATCTATTAAAACAGCTTTGGCAGCAATTTGAATTAAATAAAGCTAATCTCACCTTAATTGCAGTAGGCGGTTATGGCAGACAAGAAATCTTTCCTTTATCTGACCTAGATGTTCTTATTCTTTCAAAAGAAGAAAGAGAGTCTGAAACGGAAGAAAAAATTGCTCAATTTGTGCAGTTCTTGTGGGATTGTGGATTTGACGTAGGGCATAGTGTTCGTTCTTTAGAAGAATGTGAAAAGGAAGGCAAACAGGATATTACTATTGCCACCAATTTGCTTGAGTCCCGTTATTTATCGGGAGATGTATCCCTTTTCAATGCTTTAGGGGAAATATTGAAAAAGCCAGATTTTTGGGCGATAAAACCATTTTTTGACGCCAAAGTACAAGAGCAAATTGAACGTTATCAGCGCTATCACAACACCAGCTATAATCTAGAACCTGATTTAAAATACAGCCCAGGTGGTTTACGGGATCTTCATCTTTTATATTGGATCGCATTACGACACACTGGGGAAATGACCCTTGATGGCATTTTGAAAAGTGGCTTTATTTATCCATCAGAACACCAACAATTATTAGAAAGCCAAGAATTTTTATTTAAAGTGCGGTTCGCTTTACACTTGATTTTAAAACGTTATGACAACCGCTTGTTGTTTGATCGTCAAATCAAAGTGAGCGAGATGCTTGGTTTTGAAGGCGACGGAAACCGTGGTGTCGAAAAAATGATGAAACGTTTTTTCCAAGCTTTACGCACGATTTCTCGTTTAACCGATATCCTGATTAAGCATTATAAAGAACATTTTTTATCAACGGATGGAGAGGTTTCTATTCATCCTTTGGATGATAATTTTGAGCTAGTAAATCAAAGTTTGTGTTTACGTAAAAATGATCTGTTTTTACGTTATCCAGATCGTATTTTGGATCTTTTTTTCTATCTAACACAGCATGCTCAAGCCGAAATTCATTCTTCAACATTACGCCAATTACAGATTGCGTTGGAAAGTTTGACGCAGAAATTGTGTGATATTCCTGAAGCAAGAGAGAAATTTATTCGGTTATTTAATCAACCGAAAGCCATTCAGCGAGCATTCCTTCCAATGCACCAATATGGTGTGCTAACGGCTTATTTGCCACAATGGCAGGGAATTGAAGGTTTGATGCAATTTGATCTCTTCCATATTTACACCGTGGATGAGCATACCTTGCGAGTGATGTTGAAATTGGAAAGTTTCTTAACTGAAGACGAAGCAGAATCCCATCCCATTTGCCATCAAATATTTAGTCAAATTTCTGACCGCACTTTGCTTTATGTTGCCGCACTTTTCCATGATATCGCGAAAGGGCAAGGGGGTGATCATGCGGAGTTAGGGGCTGAAGATATCGCTGACTTTGCCCGTTTGCATGGCTTTGATCGTCGAGAAATTGAAACGATGGCTTGGCTAGTGAGAGAGCATTTGCTCATGTCAATCACTGCACAGCGTCGAGATATTCATGATCCGGAAGTTGTGATGAGCTTTGCGGAAAGTGTACAAAATCATGTGCGTTTAGATTATCTCACTTGTTTGACGGTCGCGGATATTTGTGCAACAAATGGTACCTTGTGGAATAGCTGGAAACGTTCTTTATTTGCCTCACTCTATGATTATACGTCGCAACAATTCCGACAAGGGATGAATTTATTATTAGATAATAACGAAAAGATCCTTGAAAATCGCCAATTGGCGCTGGCAATTTTATCCGAAGATCAACCAGAATTATCGGAAGAAAAAATTTTAGCACTCTGGCAACGTTGTCCTGATGATTATTTTTTACGAAATAGCCCAAAACAAATTGCATGGCATACAGAGTTATTAGCTGAATTTGATGGTGAAGTACTCGTTAAAATCAGTAACCGTTTTTCTTCCGGCGGAACAGAAATTTTCGTTTATTGTCCCGATCAAGCTAATTTGTTTAATAAAGTGGTTTCAACCATTGGTGCAAAAAAATTCAGTATTCATGATGCGCAAATTTTAACATCGGATGATGGCTATGTATTCGATAGCTTTATCATCACAGAATTAAATGGTGAATTGGTTCGTTCAGAACGTCGCAGAGAATTAGAGACGGTATTAACCTCTGTTTTATTAGGTGAAAAATTGCCATCCATGTCTTTTGCAAATAATCGACAGTTGCAACATTTTACCGTAAAAACAGATGTACGTTTTTTGAAAGAAACGAAAAAAGAGCATACAGAATTAGAAGTGGTGGCTTTAGATAAACCCGGTTTATTGGCTCAAATCAGTCAAATTTTTACCGAGTTAAAACTCAATATTTGTAATGCAAAAATCACGACTGTAGGGGAAAAAGCCGAAGACTTCTTCATTCTGACAAATGAAAAAGGCACAGCATTAACCGAAGAGGAAAGGGGATTGTTAGAAAACGTACTCTATGAACGTTTATAGTATGAAATAAAAAAGTGCGGTTAAATTTAACCGCACTTTTTATATTTAAGCCACTGCGGCAAATGCAATATCAGCGGCAGCAAGCGTTTTTTCAATGTCTTCATTTGTATGTGCTAAAGACATAAAGCCTGCCTCAAAAGCAGAAGGCGCAAGGTAAACGCCTTGATCGAGCATTTTGTGGAAGAACACTTTGAATTTTTCGGTATCACATTTCATGACTTCTGCATAAGAGGTAACTTGTTTTTGGTCAGTGAAGAAAATACCAAACATTCCGCCTACATGATTAATCACAAATGGCACATTATGTTTTTGGGCTAATGCTTTTAAGCCATCACAAAGTTTTGTGGTTAATTCTGCAAGGTGTTGTCCGTTACCTGCTTTTTTCAATTCAGTCAAACAGGCTAAACCTGCCGCCATAGCAATCGGGTTACCAGAAAGAGTACCTGCTTGATAAACAGGACCAGTCGGTGCGAGGTGTTGCATAATCACTTTTTTACCGCCAACAGCCCCCACTGGCATACCGCCGCCAATAACTTTACCTAATGTGGTGAGATCAGGTGTTACACCATAATAAGCTTGTGCACCCGCAAGTGAAACACGGAAACCTGTCATGACTTCATCAATAATGAAAAGTGCACCATATTTATCACAGATTTCACGAATGCCTTGTAAGAATCCTTCTTTTGGTGGAACACAGTTCATATTACCTGCAACTGGTTCAATAATCACACAAGCGATATCGTTAGGGAATTCTTCAAATAGTTTTTTAACTGAATCAAGATTGTTATATTCTGCAGTTAAAGTGTGTTTTGCAAAATCTTCAGGTACACCTGGTGAGCTTGGTTGACCAAGTGTTAATGCACCCGATCCTGCTTTGACTAAAAGTGAATCAGAATGACCGTGGTAACAACCTTCAAATTTTAAGATTTTGCTTCTATTTGTATAACCACGCGCAAGACGGATAGCTGTCATGGTTGCTTCAGTACCAGAACTCACCATACGAACCATTTCAATAGATGGCACAATTTCACAGACTAATTCCGCTAAATCAATTTCAGAGGGGGTTGGTGCACCAAAGCTTAAACCATTCTCCGCTGCTTTTAATACAGCATCTAAAATAGCAGGGTGGTTGTGACCTAAAATCATAGGACCCCAAGAACCTACATAATCGATATATTGTTTGCCTTCGGTATCGTAAATATAAGCGCCTTTGGCTTTTTGAATAAATACAGGTGTGCCACCTACGCCTTTAAAAGCACGAACAGGGGAGTTTACACCACCAGGAATAACTTCTTGTGCACGAGAGAAAAGTGCGGTTGATTTTGTCATGATTTTTAATCCTTATATTAAAAGTGGACATATTGTACTAAAAAACTGAATTTGAGAAAAATCTTTGTGTGCTGATTTTTCTTTATGTTATCCTTTGCAAAAAATTTTTAGGATACAAACTATGCTAAGTCTTATTGTAACTTTCTTAGGAGCATTTTTAACCTTGATTGTGATGCGACCAATTGCCAATAAAATTGGCTTGGTGGATAAACCAAATTATCGTAAGCGTCACCAAGGTGCGATTCCACTGATTGGCGGTGTTTCTCTTTTTATGGGAAACCTTTGCTATTATTTAATGGAGTGGGATCAACTTCGTTTACCTTATCTTTATATATTCAGTATCTTTATTCTACTCGCAATCGGTATCTTAGATGATCGTTTTGATATAAGCCCTTTCTTGCGTGCAGGGATTCAAGCGGTACTTGCGATTTTGATGATCGATTTGGGTAATGTTTATTTAGATCATTTAGGCCAAATTCTTGGACCATTCCAATTAACGCTTGGTTCTATCGGATTGATTATTACCGTATTTGCCACAATCGCAATTATTAATGCCTTTAATATGATTGATGGTATTGATGGGTTGTTAGGTGGATTGTCTATTGTTTCATTTGCTGCCATTGGTATATTGATGTTCCGTGATGGACAAATGGATATGGCATATTGGAGTTTTGGTTTAATTATAGCGATTCTGCCTTATTTATTATTAAACTTAGGGATTCCGTTCGGACCAAAATATAAAGTGTTCATGGGCGATGCAGGAAGTACTTTAATCGGCTTTACTATTATTTGGATTCTACTTTTAAGTACGCAAGGAAAAGGACATCCGATGAATCCTGTGACCGCACTTTGGATTATTGCTGTTCCTTTAATTGATATGGTGGCCATTATTTATCGTCGCTTACGTAAAGGGAAAAGTCCATTCCGTCCGGATCGCTTACACGTACACCACTTAATGGTTCGTGCTGGATTAACCTCTCGCCAAGCCTTTTTATTAATTACTTTCTTTGCGGCCATTTGTGCCACAATTGGGATCTTAGGCGAAGTCTTCTATATTAATGAATGGGCAATGTTTATTGCGTTTATTGTATTATTCTTCCTTTATGCTTATTCAATTACAAAAGCATGGAAAATCACCCGATGGGTACGAAGAATGAAACGCCGCGCACGTCGTAACAAGCAATAAATTAAATAAAAAGGATAGCAATTTGCTATCCTTTTTTACGTTTTAGCACTAAAAATAAACGAATACATAATAAATTCTATACAAATTGAACAAAAATTTATCTTTTGATATTTTTTTTCAAAAAAGTGCTAGACAAGGTATTTGGAAATCATTAATATACGCCCCTGCAACGACGCAGTAACGCGTTCGTAGCTCAGTTGGATAGAGCGTTGGCCTCCGGAGCCAAAGGTCGCAAGTTCGAATCTTGTCGAGCGCGCCAGAAGTCAATGCGGTAAACAACTAATCAATGGTGGCTATAGCTCAGTTGGTAGAGCCCTGGATTGTGATTCCAGTTGTCGTGGGTTCGAATCCCATTAGCCACCCCATATTCTCTTCATTAGAGAAATCTGACGGCGAGTAGCGCAGCTTGGTAGCGCAACTGGTTTGGGACCAGTGGGTCGTAGGTTCAAATCCTATCTCGCCGACCAATTTATTTTTTTGCTCTTTAACAATATATCAGACAATCTGTGTGGGCACTTGTTGATTGAC
>CAUPWR010000007.1:0-133701 GCA_963515445.1 Parahaemophilus parainfluenzae
CAAGCTCATCAGCATCAGCAGCAGATAGCTCTGCAACCGCAGCAAGCTCATCAGCATCAGCAGCAGATAGCTCTGCAACCGCAGCAAGCTCATCAGCGTCAGCAGCAGATAGCTCTGCAACCGCAGCAAGCTCATCAGCGTCAGCAGCAGACAGCTCTGCAACAGCCGCAAGTTCTTCAGCTTCAGCAGCAGACAGCTCAGCGACTGCAGCAAGCTCTTCAGCTTCAGCAGCAGACAGCTCAGCGACTGCAGCAAGCTCTTCAGCATCAGCAGCAGATAGCTCAGCAACAGCAGCAAGCTCTTCAGCATCAGCAGCAGATAGCTCAGCAACAGCAGCAAGCTCTTCTGCTTCAGCAGCAGACAGCTCAGCGACTGCAGCAAGTTCATCAGCATCAGCGGCAGATTCTTCTGCAACTGCAGCAAGCTCTTCTGCATCAGCAGCTGAAAGTACAGCAAAACGTATTGAAGATTCAGGCTTGATCAGTAAAGATGGTAAAACAGCATTTGCAGCGGATAACACCAGCAAACGTGATAGTGCGAAAGCGAAAGGTAAAGATGCAACTGCGGTTGGTTATGGTTCAAATGCAAGTGGCGAAAATGGCACTGCATTAGGCAATAACTCACAAGCTTCGGGTAAAAACTCAACCGCTGTGGGTCAAGGTGCGAAAGCAACTGCAGCTAACTCAGTAGCGCTAGGTCAAGGCTCTGTAGCAAATGAAGCAAATACTGTTTCAGTTGGTTCAGTCGGTAATGAACGTCGAATCACAAATGTCGCAGATCCTATTCGTGGTACTGATGCGGCAAATAAACAATATGTTGATAGCAAAATTGGTTCCGTACGTAGTGACTTGAGAAAAACTGATAAGAAACTTCGTGGTGGTATCGCAGGAGCAACTGCTGCAGCGAATATTCCACAAGTGACTAAACCAGGTGGTTCAATGGTTGGCCTTGGTGTTGGTAACTATAAAGGTGAAAGTGCCGTTGCAGTAGGTTACTCTCGTGCGAGCGATAACAATAAAGTTATCTTCAAAGTGAGCGGGGCTGCAACCACTCAAGGTGATTACAATGTTGGTGCCGGTGTAGGTTATCAATGGTAGTCACTAACTAAACTAGATAAATCACTCGGGTAGGAATATCCGAGTGATTTTTATTATTTAAGTTATTTAAAAAACAGTTTTATTTTTGACCGCACTTTTAGATAATTTAAGTAATAGAAGAAGGAAGAAAGCATGCGTAAATATAAAATTGGGATTACTTTTAATTTAGAAGCAAAAGTGACAGATATTTGGGCAAATGGTGCGAACCAAAATGTGATTCATCTTTATCATTTATTTCAACATTCATCAATTGTAGAAGATGTGGTTTTGGTTTCTTGGGGACCTGAGAAACGCACTACACCTCCAGAAGGGTTTATGCTTGATGGATTAAATTTGAAATACGCTTATATTGAGGATGTAATTGATCAATTAGACGTATTGATTGAGGGAACATTGGTGATTGAACCTCATCAAGTTACTCGAATGCATCAACATGGTGGTAAAGTTGTTTGCTATAAAATGGGTAATGACTTTATTATGGATATGGAAAATTTCCTTTTTGATAAGAAAGCAGGAAGAGTGTTTAATGGTACGTTATTTGATTCTGTATGGATGATTCCACAGCATGAGAACACCTGTAAATCTTATTTTTCTATTATGTATCGCTGCCCTGCTTATGTTGTACCAGCAATTTGGTCGCCAGTATTCTGTGATCAAGTAATTAAGCGAATCAAAGAGAAGCATAATCTTACTTTTGGGTATAAACCAGATACTGAGAAAAAAGCTAAGCGTATAGCTTCTTTTGAAGCCAATATTAACATTGTAAAAACGTGTTTTACACCAGTGTTAATTGCTGAACAAGCCTATCGTGAAGCTCCTGAGAAAATTAAAAACGTCTATATGTGCAACACCTACGATAAAAAAGATAATCCAACCTTTTTCAATTTCATAGGTCGAACTAATCTTGTTAAAAATGGGGTGATGACGGTAGAAGGGCGTTATCAAATGCCTGATTTTCTTACTCGCTATGTAGATATTGTGCTAAGTCATCAGTGGGAAAATGGTTTGAATTATGCTTACAATGATGCTTTGTATGGTGGTTATCCATTTATTCATAATTCAAAACTGATTCCGAAAGGTGTAGGGTATTATTACGATCAGTTCGATGCGTTTGAAGGTGCAAAAGTATTACTTGATGTGATTGATAACCATGATAAGCATCATGAAGAATATGTGAAAAGAGCAAATGAATATCTAGATTCGCAATTACCAACTAATCCTGTGAATATTTATTTGTATGAGAAAGAGATCAAGCGGTTGTTTTCTGAATAAGACTTGTGAAAATCCCTCAGTGAGCGCTAAGGGATTTTTTATTCAATTTATAAATCTTAATTAGTATTAATAGTGTGTTTATCTATAATATTTACCACAAAGCATTAAATTCTTTTTCGTATTTTTCTTTCACATTAAGAAAATCTACTTTTTCATTCTCTGGTAGCAGTTCATAGCATGTCATTACATACCTATAAATATCATCTACATATTTTTTAAATCCAGGCAACAACTCATTGTTGAGTTTCATATTTTCTATTTCAGTTATTACATCAGATAGATTTTGAAATAGACTTACTTGATTTTTAGAGGTCGCAACAGAACTAATTGAACCTTTTCTTTCTCTTCTATACATATAAAAGCAGTTTTTATAAATCGCATAACTACTAATATATTTAGTAAGAAAAAAACTCCATGCCACATCTTCAAAAGCTCGCCCTTTTATAAAAAAGAGGTGGTTTTTTAAAATTAATTCTCTTTTTATTGTTTTTGTAAAGGGGAATCCAAGATAAATTCCATCTTGATAAAGACCTTGAAAGTCTTCCCTAAAAGAACCTATTAGCTTATCTCGGTTTATGTAATGGTTCACAATTTTGTCAGGATAGACACTGCTCATATAATTGAAGATAGTATCGGGATTGTTTTCAGTAATTATCTTTTGTAAATCAGAGAGAATAGCTGTTCCTTCCCAATAATCATCACTATCTAAAAACATTAAATACTCTCCTCGAGCAATTTGAATGCCTGCATTTCTTGCGTCGGATACTCCACCGTTAATTTTATGGATAAAAACAATATTAGAATATTGTTTTGCATATTTAGTGCAGATATCGATGGAATTATCAGGCGAACCATCATCAACTAAAATAAGTTCATAATTCTGATAATCTTGCGCTAAGACAGATTCAATACATTGTTCGAGGTAACGTTCAACATTATAGATTGGTACAATGATACTAAATAGTGGATTTTCAACTTTATCTTGTTGTTTTTGGCTTGGATTTTCCCCCAATAGATAACGTGCTTGAGCAATATTTTGAGGTTCATGGAATGCAGTAAATTGATCAGCAAGCCAGTAGGGTTTCGTTTCACTTAAAAGTGCGGTTAATTTTTTTGCGATATCTTTGCGGATGAGATAAAGCGAACAACCATAGTTGTACTGATTTGTATCACCATAGATTAATGCATCAGGCTCATCACTAGCTTGGTATAGGCGTTCACAAGCAGGAGTTTTACCATCGCGCTGTAATTTGATAATTCCGTAAGAAGAGTATTTATTAGCATAATTGATAGCATGCTGAATGAAGTTTTCAACAGGCTGAATTTCACTTTCAGCAATTAAAGCAAAATCATTGTTTTGTAGCTGTTCATTTTCAGCAACCGCTTTCCAGCATTGAATATGAGATAGCGTGTGGGCGATTTCTTTGTCATTGGGAGTGCGCTCAAGTAGTTCTTCTGCTCTTTTTAAATTAAATAAGGCTGAAGAATGACCGAGTAAGCTAACCTGTTCTTTAGTTAATGCAGAAATAGGAACAACATGAGAGTCAGAGGCGCATTGTAAAAAATGACTCAGTCTCTCTATTTTTTCAGATGCATAAATAACATAACAGGTTAGTTTTTCCATCGTTTTGATTACCCTTTATTTTTCGCGGTAGTCACTTTCAACGCCATATACCCCATAATCGCAGAAACCGTGGAGCCTAATAAGATCCCTAATCGAGAAAGGGCGTTAATGCTTTCACCGGCATCAGCATTGAAGGCAAGGCTGGCTAGGAACATGGACATGGTGAAACCAATACCACATAAAATCGCCACGGCAAAAATTTGTTTGAAGTTGATGCCTTGCGGAAGTTTTGCTATGCCTAGTTTAACGGAAAGATAGCTGAAACCAAATACACCAAGTGGTTTTCCGATAATTAAGCCTAAAGAAATCGCAAATAATAATGGTGATGAAAGCATGCTTGAGTCAATACCATCAAAACTTACCCCCGCATTGGCAAAAGCGAATAATGGTAGGATCACAAAGGATGACCAAGGTGCAAGAATATGCTCAAAGTCATGTAACGGCGTTTCGCCATTTTTGCCTTTCAATGGAATACAAAACCCGATGATAACGCCTGCAAGGGTAGCATGTACGCCCGATTTTAATACAGAAGCCCACAAGATTGTTCCCACCACCATATAGGCACAAAGTGCGGTCACTTTAAAGCGATTTAATGCAATCAGTACAGCAATTGCAATGGCAGCAAAGACGAGTGCTTGCACGCTTAATCCATGGGAGAAGAAGAGTGCAATCACGACAATTGCACCTAAGTCATCAATGATGGCTAAAGCAAGTAAAAAGATTTTTAGTGGGAGTGGCACTTGTTTACTTAATAACGCCATGATGCCCAGTGCAAAAGCAATGTCTGTCGCCATTGGGATTGCCCAGCCATCGGCTAAAGTAGGATCTTGTTGTGCAATAAAAATATAAACCAAGGCAGGAATAATCATTCCGCCAACTGCAGCAATGGCAGGGAAAACCGCTTGTTGATAGCTGGAAAGGGAGCCCTCAAATAATTCTCTTTTGACTTCCATTCCCACTAAAACAAAGAATACAGCCATAAAACCATCATTGATCCAGTGAATTAAGGTTTTATCGATAGAAAAAGTCCCTACTTGAATGCTGACTGGTAAGTTTAAAAAGTCGTTATAGTTTTGATTGAGCGGTGAATTGGCTAATAGCATTGCGACTACCGCTGAAAAAAGTAATAAAATTCCGCCAGCTGATTCCAATTTGAAAAAACGCTGAATTTGTTGAATCAAACTCAGTTTATTCATTCATTCTCTCCTAAAAAAGTAATAAAAAATAATAAAGCCTGAATACTATCACAAATTTACTAATTTAGGGAAAATAGGCTGTGGATAATGTGTGATTTAATCGGAATGTGATAGATTTCGTGATCTATTTCACAAAATTTATTTTCATTTTTGGAATAAAAAACAATTTAATAGTAAAATTCTTAAAATTTATTTATTCGAGAATACTTATGTTTTCAAAAAAAGACATCATCGTACTAGGTATGATGATTTTTGCTTTATTTTTAGGCGCGGGAAATATTATTTTCCCACCGATGGAGGGGTACTCAGCAGGTAACCATTGGGCAACGGCTTCGCTAGGGTTTGTGATAACAGGCGTACTCATGCCATTTATTACATTGGTTGTTGTGTCAGTATTAGGACGTGGTGAAGAACTGACTAAGGACTTACCCAAGTGGGCAGGCGTATCCTTTTTAACCATTCTTTATTTAGTCATTGGTTCAACCTTTGCGATGCCTCGAATTACCAATGTCGCTTATGAAATGGCATGGTTGCCATTGGGACTTGTTGAAGATAGCGCGACGACACGTCTTATTTTCTCTGTGATCTTTAATATTATCGCGATGGGATTCATGATTCGCCCAAGTACCATTATTTCAACGGTGGGTGAAGTGATGACGCCGGCATTGTTGGTATTATTACTCGTTGTTGGGATCACGGTTTTTGTTTCACCTCTTTCTGACATTGTTGCTCCGTCGCAGGCGTATGCTGAGAATTCAGCATTAACTACAGGATTAATTAGTGGTTATCAAACGATGGATGTACTGGCTGCGATTGCCTTTGGTGGTATTGTTGCACGAGCGTTGTCTGCAAAAAATGTGACCAATCCACAAAAGATTGTTCAATATACGATTTCAGCGGGTTTTGTCTCTGTCATTTTATTAGCTTGTCTATATTTTGCCTTATTCTATTTAGGGGCGACTTCTGATGCTGTGGCACAAGGTGCAACAAATGGTGGCCAAATTTTCTCTCGTTATGTGAACAGTTTATTTGGCACGGCGGGAACCTGGATTATGGCGGGTATTATCACTTTAGCAAGCTTAACCACATTAGTGGGCGTAACCAGTGCTTGTGGTGATTACTTCTCCAAGTTTTCGACACGTTTTTCTTATCCATTTTGGATTGTCTTCTTCACCGCCATGACGACAATTATTTCACAATATGGCTTAACAAAATTACTCCGAGTGACAATTCCAGCCTTGTTGTTGATTTACCCAATGGCGATCATGTTAGTAGTTTTACAGCTTGTGCGTAATAAATTGCCTTCTATTCGATTGAGCTATTACGTGACCATCTTTGTGACGGTTTGTTTTAGTTTGGTTGATAGTTTGAAAAACTTAGATGTCTTACCTGAAGGGTTGCATCAAGTCATGATTCATTTCCCGCTTTACTCACAAGGATTAGCTTGGTTGGTGCCTGCATTATGTACTTTAGTGCTCTCCATACTATTAGGGAAAACCATTTCAAAATAACAAAAATGCCGACAATGATCTGTCGGCATTTTTTTATATCAAGTGTGGTTATGTTTTCACGCGTTTTTAGGCGGTAAGACGTTGTCTCACAATTTCAAATAAACATACGCCAGTCGCAACAGAAACATTCAGAGATGACACTGAGCCCGCCATTGGAATACTAATTAACTGATCGCAATGTTCACGAGTAAGACGACGCATGCCTTCACCTTCGGCGCCCATTACCAAGGCAAGAGAACCCGTGAGTTTACTTTGGTAAATGGTTTCTGTTGCTTCGCCAGCTGTACCCACTACCCAAATATTATGATTTTGTTGTAGATCTCGCAAAGTACGCGCTAAGTTAGTAACACGAATTAATGGCACAGTCTCCGCAGCGCCGCAAGCCACTTTACGTGCGATAGAGGTAAGTTGAGCCGATTTATCTTTTGGCACGATGACTGCACTCACACCAGCTGCATCCGCAGTACGTAAACAGGCCCCTAGGTTATGGGGATCTGTCACGCCATCAAGCACCAATAAAAGTGGATTTTGTTTACGAGTAATAAGTTCATCCAAATCATGTTCATTTAGTTCTTTTGCTTCTTGCACACGAGCAATCACACCTTGATGCACTTCACCGTTGGATTTTTTATCTAATGTTTGACGGTTTACAAATTGCACCGCAATACCTAAAGCATAGAGCTCATTGAGTAAGGGTTGTAGGCGTTTATCTTCACGGCCTTTCAGCACAAAAACTTCAATTAAACGTTCAGGGCTATTTGCTAAAATGCTGTTTACAGCATGGATACCATAGATATTTTCTGACATAGGGTTCTCTTGTTTATTATTTTTTGTCATTATTCTCCCTCTTTAGCAAAGAGGGAGGGAAGGGGAGATTGGGTAAAAAATATTATTTCTTCCGTTTTCTAGTCGATTTCTTAGAAACGTCTTTATTTTTGACCGCACTTTTACGTTTTTTTGACGCTTTAGGTGGCAGTTCCTTAAAGACTTTTTTTACTTTTTGTTTCGCCGTTTTGCCAACACGACGTGGTTTTCTGGCACTTTCGACTAAACTGAAATCGACCATTTTTTGTTCTAAATGAACGGCGACCACGCGAATTTTGACTTTATCGCCAAGACGATAAATCATACCACTATTTTCACCGATTAAACGTTGTTTTACCGCATCAAATTGATAGTAGTCGTTATCTAAAGTAGAAATATGGACTAAGCCGTCAATGAATAAATCATCTAAACGTACGAATAAGCCAAAGCCTGTTACAGATGAGATCACTCCGCTAAATTCAGCCCCTACGTGATCTTGCATATATTCACATTTCAGCCAATCTGCTACTTCGCGAGTGGCATCATCGGCTCGGCGTTCGGTCATCGAGCAGTGATCACCTAATAAATCCATTTCATCAAAGGAATAGTGATAGCCGCCAGTATCTGTGGTTTTACGTTTAGCGCCTTTTTCTTTTGCTAATAAATACTTAATTCCACGGTGAAGAGTTAAATCTGGATAACGACGAATCGGGGAAGTAAAGTGTGCATATTCCTCTAAAGCCAAACCAAAGTGACCGATATTATCCGCATGATAAACCGCTTGGCTTAATGAGCGAAGTAACATGGTTTGAATGAGCTCGTGATCCGGACGATCTTTCACTTGCTCTAACAATTTCGCATAATCTTTTGTGGTCGGTTTCATGCCTCCTTCAAGGCTTAAACCACATTCACTTAAGAATGCGCGGAAAGACGTCAGTTTTTCTTCACTCGGAGCAGCATGAATACGATAGAGTGCAGGCTCTTTATGTTTTTCCATAAAGTTTGCCGCTGCAATATTCGCAAGAATCATGCATTCTTCAATGATTTTATGGGCATCATTTCGCACAACAGGCTCAATGCGCTCAATTCGTCCCATGGCATTGAAAATAAATTTGGTTTCGATGGTTTCAAAATCAATAGCACCACGTTGTTTACGGGCCTTGAGTAATGCTTGATAGAGATGATGCAATTCTTCTAAATGTGGCACTAGCCCTTGATAACGCGTGCGGAGCTCATCATCACCGTCTAAAATCGCCGCGACTTTCGTATAGGTTAAACGTGCATGAGAGTTCATTACCGCTTCATAAAAACGATAGTCCGTGAGTTTACCTTTGGCAGAAATGTGCATTTCACACACCATACACAAGCGATCAACTTGTGGATTCAGTGAACACAATCCGTTGGATAAAATCTCCGGCAACATTGGTACAACACGATTTGGGAAGTAAACAGAGTTACCTCGGTTATAAGCTTCTGTGTCTAATGCAGAACGTAAACGCACATAGTAGCTGACATCGGCAATTGCCACCCAAAGTTTCCAGCCTTTACCGCTTTTTTCGCAATATACGGCATCATCAAAATCACGTGCGTCTTCGCCATCAATGGTAACCAGTGGCAGATTGCGTAAATCCACACGGCCTTTTTTCGCTTCTTCAGGCACTTCTTCCGTGAATTTTTTAACGTATTTTTCGATCGCACTTGGGAATTGGTGAGGAATGTCATGATTACGAAGGGCGATCTCCACCTCCATCCCTTTTGCCATATTGTCACCCAGAATTTCAGTGATGATGCCAATCGGTTGAGTAAAGGAGGCAGATCGTTCTTGCAATTCAACCACGACAACTTGTCCCATTCGAGCCCCATTGCGGTGTTCATTAGGGACTAAGATATCTCGTCCGATACGGCTATCATCAGGTACAACATAGCTAAAACCATTTTCTAAGAAGAAACGGCCGACAATTTGTTTTTTGCGACTTTCAAGTACACGAACAATACGGACTTCACGACGACCACGACGATCCAAGCCGGCAGGCTGTGCTAACACAAAATCACCATGCATTACACGTTGCATTTGGTGATTAGGAATAAAGAGATCTTCTTTTCTGCCTTCGACTTGTAAAAAACCATAGCCTTCGCGGTGGCCAATAACCATACCTTTGAATAAATCCAATTTTTCAGGTAAGGCATAGCGTTTACGTTTAGTGAAAACTAACTGTCCATCATTTTCCATAGCGCGCAAGCGGCGACACATAGCTTCTTGTTGTTCGTCACTTTTAATTGAAAGTGCGGTCAGAATTTCTTCCCGACTCATCGGGGCATTATTTTCACGGATAATTTGCAGAATGTAGTCTCTGCTTGGGATCGGATTACCGTATTTGGCTAATTCTTTTTGATAATTCGGATCCGCTTTTTTAAAAGATTTTTTGGTCATTTATTATTTATTTTATGATTAATTTTTAAGTTGTGGGGTAGTTTACAGGTTAAAGGGGGGAATGCAAGCTTGTTATCAGGCGTTTGTGGCAGGACGGTTTACGGCAAACAAAAACCGCACCAAAGTGCGGTTTTATTTTTAAGCTGTTTTAGTGCTTTAATTACGCTAATTTTTTGATTTGAGCAGCTAATTTAGCTTTGTGGTTTGCTGCTTTGTTAGCGTGGATTAAGCCTTTAGAAGCCATACGGTCAACAACTTTTTGCATTTCAACGAATGCTGCTTCAGCTGCTGCTTTTTCACCTGCTGCTACTTGAGCATATACTTTTTTGATGTAAGTACGCATCATAGAGCGTTGGCTTGCGTTGTGTTGGCGGCGTTTTTCAGATTGAACCGCACGTTTTTTTGCTGACTTGATATTAGCCAAGGTCAAACTCCTAAAATTTCTGTTAGATGATTATGACAAAATAAGGGCGTAGAATATGCCGATTTTTTATACTTTTGTCAATGAATAATTTGTGTTGATTTCGGTGAGACACAACCGAAAGTAAGCATCGTTATTTAAAAAAAGCGCTTTCTATTGGCTCACACAAACGATGTGGGCAGGATTTTATCAGTTTTTTTCGTTGGAATATAGCGTAAAAACAAAAATTCTATACAATTAAGGCAAATTTTTTTGAAGAGACCCCTATTTTGAGTAAACGACTTTTAAAATCCGGCATTATCGTGAGTGGGATGACATTAGTGTCCCGTGTGTTAGGTTTAGTCCGTGATGTGGTGATTGCCCATTTAATCGGTGCAGGCGCGGCGGCAGACGTGTTTTTATTCGCTAACCGTATCCCAAACTTTTTACGTCGTTTATTTGCGGAAGGCGCATTTTCTCAAGCCTTTGTACCCGTATTAGCTGAATATCAAAAATCGGGCGATCTTTCTAAAACGCGAGAATTTATCGGGAAAGTATCGGGTACACTGGGTGGATTAGTCAGTATTGTCACCTTGCTTGCGATGGTGGGATCACCTGTTGTTGCGGCGATCTTTGGGATGGGGTGGTTTACCGATTGGTTAAATGACGGACCTGATGCGCACAAATTTGAACAAGCGTCTTTACTCTTAAAAATTACTTTTCCTTATTTATGGTTCGTCACCTTTGTGGCACTTTCCGGCGCGATTTTAAATACAATAGGTAAATTTGGCGTGATGTCGTTTTCGCCTGTTTTACTCAATATCGCGATGATTGCGACCGCACTTTTCCTCGCACCAAGATTAGACAATCCCGATCTTGCTCTCGCTATCGGGATCTTCTTAGGCGGTTTATTACAATTTTTATTCCAAATCCCTTTCTTGAAGAAAGCAGGTTTGCTCGTAAAACCAAAATGGGCATGGCATGATGAAGGGGTAGCCAAAATTCGTCGATTGATGATTCCTGCCTTGTTCGGGGTTTCCGTAAGTCAAATCAATTTGCTGCTTGATACGGTTATCGCCAGTTTCTTAATGACGGGATCTATTAGTTGGCTTTATTATTCTGATCGTCTATTAGAGTTTCCACTTGGGCTATTTGGTATTGCAATTTCCACTGTGATTTTACCGACACTTGCTCGCCATCACGTGAATAGAGAAGATAATTCTTCCCAAAGTGCGGTTGATTTTCGCAACACCATGGACTGGGGCGTACGAATGATTTTATTACTCGGCGTGCCGGCTGCGATTGGTATTGCCGTGTTAGCCCAGCCGATGTTACTGGTATTGTTTATGCGTGGCAGTTTTACCTTAACCGATGTGCATGCAGCCTCTTATTCTTTATGGGCATTCAATGCCGGTTTGCTTAGCTTTATGCTGATTAAGATCCTAGCTAATGGCTATTACGCACGTCAAGATACCAAAACGCCCGTGAAAATTGGGATCATCGCCATGGTGAGCAATATGGCTTTTAACGTATTGGCGATTCCATTTAGTTATGTGGGTTTAGCGATTGCTTCTGCGATGTCAGCAACCTTAAATGCTTATTTACTTTATCGTGGTTTAGCGAAAGCAGATGTGTATCATTTTTCACGTAAAAGTGCGGTCTTTTTTCTGAAAGTTTTAGGGGCAGCCTTAGCCATGGGCGGCTTGCTTTGGTATAACTGCCCGTCTATCGAAGAATGGGCAGCCATGACATTTTTAATGCGTGTCTATTGGCTAGCTTGGTTAATCGGACTGGCTGCGGTCGTTTATTTAGGTGTATTGGTACTATTGGGTGTTCGTAAACACCATTTACTGACAAAACATTAAGTTACCGCTATAATGCACCGATTATTTTTTGTTTTTTGGATAAGATGTAATGCAATTAATTCGTGGGCTTCATAATACACAGCCATATTTGTCAGGGTGCGCATTAACCATTGGCAATTTTGATGGCGTGCATTTGGGGCATCAGGCGATTTTGCGTCATCTTCGTCAGAAAGCGAATGCGCTGAATTTACCCATGGCAGTGATGCTTTTCGAGCCGCAACCGCGCGAATATTTTATGGGTGACAAAGCCCCTGCGCGCTTAATGCGGTTAAGAGATAAATTACATTATTTAGCTCAGGCGGGGGTGGATGTGGTGATCGTCGCGAAATTTGACCGCACTTTTGCTGATCTTCCTGCAGAACAATTTATTGAAGATTGGCTTGTGCGCAAATTAAATGTGAAGTTTCTCAGCATTGGCGATGATTTCAAATTTGGTGCGAAACGTTTAGGCAATTTTGCGATGTTGCAACAAGCCGGAAAGCAGTTTGGTTTTGAAGTTGAAGACAGCCGAACCTTCTGTTTAGACGAGTTACGTATCAGTAGCACGGCTATCCGTGAAGCTCTGGCTAAAGATGATTTACAGCATGCGCAAAATTTACTCGGTAAACCTTATCGTATTTTTGGTCGAGTGATCCACGGCAATAAATTAGGCCGCACCATTGGTTTTCCTACCGCGAATGTTCGCTTACATCGTCAAGTGAATCCTGTAAAAGGGGTTTATGCGGTGAAAGTGCGGTTAAAATCGGGTGAGATTTTTGACGGCGTCGCCAACATGGGAAAACGCCCAACCATTAACGGTACGATACAATTATTAGAAGTCCATTTATTTGATTTTTCTCAGAATATTTATGGACAAATGGTAGAGGTGGAATTCTGCCATAAGATTCGGGATGAGATAAAGTTTCCGTCTTTTGAGGCGTTGAAGGCTCAAATTGAACAAGATGTAAAAACAGCAAAAGCATTTTTTGCAAAATAGAATTATATTGAAATATAAAATTGGAAAATAACATGACAGTTGATTACAAAAACACGTTAAATTTACCTGAAACAGGTTTCCCTATGCGTGGCGATTTAGCCAAACGCGAACCTGTAATGTTAAAAAATTGGTATGACAAACAGTTGTATCAAAAAATCCGCCAAGCGACGAAAGGTAAAAAATCCTTTATTTTGCATGATGGCCCTCCGTATGCGAACGGCAACATTCATATCGGTCACGCCGTTAATAAAATTCTGAAAGATATTATTGTTAAATCCAAAACTGCATTAGGTTTTGATTCGCCTTATATCCCGGGTTGGGACTGTCACGGTTTGCCAATTGAATTAAAAGTAGAAGGTTTGGTGGGTAAACCAAACGAGAAAGTGACCGCCGCTGAATTCCGCCAAAAATGCCGTGAATACGCTGCAGAACAAGTAGAAGGTCAGAAAAAAGATTTTATCCGTTTAGGCGTGTTAGGCGATTGGGATAACCCTTATTTAACGATGAACTTCAACACCGAAGCAAACATCATCCGTACACTTGGTAAAGTGATTGTGAATGGTCACTTATACAAAGGTTCAAAACCAGTGCACTGGTGTTTGGATTGTGGTTCTTCTTTAGCGGAAGCAGAAGTGGAATACGAAGACAAAGTTTCTCCGTCTATCTATGTGCGTTTCCCTGCAGTAAATGCAGCAGAAATTGAAGAGAAATTTAACGCAGTAGGCAAAGGCCATGGCAAATTATCTGCGGTGATTTGGACCACCACACCTTGGACAATGCCATCTAACCGTGCGATTGCGGTAAATGCAGACTTAGAATACAACTTAGTACAACTTGGCGATGAGCGTGTGATTTTAGCTGCTGAATTAGTGGAGTCTGTGGCAAAAGCGGTGGGTGTAGAACAGGTTGAAGTTTTAGGTTCAGTAAAAGGTCAAGCACTTGAGTTAGTACGCTTTAACCATCCATTCTATGATTTCACTGTACCAGTGATTTTAGGTGATCACGTGACCACTGATGGCGGTACAGGTTTAGTTCATACCGCGCCAGACCACGGCTTAGACGACTTTATTGTAGGACAAAAATATAATTTACCAATGGCGGGTCTTGTATCGAATGACGGTAAATTTATTTCAACCACTGAATTCTTCGCAGGCAAAGGTGTATTTGAAGTGAATCCATTGGTTGTTGAAAAATTGCAAGAAGTGGGCAACTTATTAAAAGTTGAGAAAATCAAACACAGCTACCCACACTGCTGGCGCCACAAAACCCCGATTATTTTCCGTGCGACACCACAATGGTTTATCGGTATGGAAACACAGGGGTTACGCCAACAAGCATTAGGTGAAATCAAACAAGTTCGCTGGATTCCAGATTGGGGTCAAGCACGTATCGAGAAAATGGTTGAAAACCGCCCTGACTGGTGTATTTCTCGTCAACGTACTTGGGGCGTGCCGATGACCTTATTCGTGCATAAAGAAACTGAAGAACTTCATCCGCGTACCTTAGAGTTACTTGAAGAAGTAGCGAAACGTGTAGAGAAAGCCGGTATTCAAGCATGGTGGGATTTAGACGAAAAAGAATTATTAGGTGTGGACGCAGAAACCTATCGTAAAGTGCCAGATACCCTTGACGTATGGTTTGACTCAGGATCAACCTATTCTTCTGTTGTGGCGAATCGTCCAGAATTTAACGGTCAAGATATCGATATGTATTTAGAAGGTTCAGACCAACACCGTGGTTGGTTTATGTCTTCTTTAATGCTCTCTACAGCAACAGACAGCAAAGCGCCATATAAACAAGTATTAACCCATGGTTTCACCGTGGATGGTCAAGGCCGTAAGATGTCAAAATCTATCGGTAATATCGTGACCCCACAAGAAGTTATGGATAAATTTGGTGGTGATATTTTACGTTTATGGGTGGCGTCTACCGACTATACGGGGGAAATGACCGTTTCTGATGAGATCTTAAAACGTGCAGCGGATAGCTATCGTCGTATTCGTAACACGGCACGTTTCTTATTAGCGAACTTGAATGGTTTTGATCCGCAACGTGATGCGGTTAAACCGGAAGAAATGATTAGCTTGGATCGTTGGGCGGTAGCTTGTGCGTTAGATGCTCAAAAAGAAATTAAAGACGCGTACGATAACTATCAATTCCACACAGTGGTACAACGTTTAATGCGTTTCTGTTCTGTGGAAATGGGCTCGTTCTACCTTGATATTATCAAAGACCGTCAATACACCACTAAAGCAGACAGCCTTGCGCGTCGTAGCTGCCAAACAGCATTATGGCACATTGCAGAAGCATTGGTTCGTTGGATGGCACCAATCTTGTCATTCACTGCAGATGAAATTTGGGGCTACTTGCCACAAACGGCGACGCCACGTGCTGAATTTGTCTTTACTGAAGAATTCTACGAAGGCTTATTTGGTTTAGGCGAGAATGAGAAATTAGATGATGCTTACTGGCAACAACTGATTAAAGTTCGTTCTGAAGTGAACCGCGTACTAGAAATCGCGCGTAACGATAAAGTGATCGGTGGTGGTTTAGAAGCAGAAGTAACGGTTTATGCTAACGATGAATATCGTGCATTGTTAGAGCAATTAGGCAATGAATTACGTTTTGTGTTAATTACCTCAAAAGCAGAAGTCAAACCATTAGCTGACAAACCTGCGGATGTGGCAGCGGGTGAGTTAGAGGGAATTGCCGTAAGCGTAGCGCGTTCTAACGGTGAAAAATGTCCACGTTGCTGGCATTATTCTGACAAAATCGGCGTGAATCCTGAACATCCGACACTTTGTCCACGTTGTGTGGAAAACGTAGCTGGTAACGGCGAAGTACGTCAGTTCGCGTAAGCTTAACATCATAAAGAAAAAGAGCGGTCAATTTTGACCGCTCTTTTTTTATATTGAAATGCACAGAAATAAAAAAGGCTGAAGTGAATCAGTCTTAAAGATCTTATTGGTTAAAGGTATTACACACAGAAGGGTTGGCGCTTTGTAAGCCTTTTCTAAACCATTCTAGACGCTGTGCAGATGTACCGTGAGTGAAACTATCCGGTACCACATAACCTTGGCTGCGTTTTTGTAAACGGTCATCGCCCACAGCTTCTGCTGCATTAAACGCTTTCTCTTCATCACCGCGTTCAAATAAACCACTTTTTACCGCTTGGCTTGCCCAAACACCGGCGAAACAGTCAGCCTGAAGTTCTAATTGAACAGAAAGTTGATTCGCGGTTTTGCGATCGCTACTTTGTTGTGCGCGATTTACTTGTGGCAGAATGCCGAGCATATTTTGTACGTGGTGACCGACTTCGTGTGCAATCACATAAGCAAAGGCTGAATCACCTGCTGCACCCAGTTTATTTTTCATTTCGTTATAGAACGATAAATCAAGGTAAACTTTGCGATCGCTTGGGCAGTAGAATGGCCCCATTGCTGATTGACCGGTACCGCAAGCGGTTGGCGTTACACCATTGTAAAGTACCATGGTTGGCTCGCTATAGGTTTTGCCCATTTGTCTGAAATATTGTCCCCAAACGGTTTCAGTATCTGCTAATACAACTTTAGAAAGACTCGCAAGCTGCTGTTCTTCTTGAGTTTCTAGCTGTTGAGAGTTTTGTCCTGAAAAATCAGGAGTACCCACTAAGCCTGAAAGATCCACACCATAATAAGCGCCGACTAAAAGAATGATAATACCGAGCACACCGGTGCCTTTTCCGCCACCGAAGTTACCGCCGCCAGAGCCACGTCTATCTTCAATATTTGAGCTTTCTCTACGACCTTCCCAACGCATAATTTGTCCTTTTTCAGTGAGTAAATTAAAAATCGGCGTATTCTATCAAAGTGCGGTCAATTTTAGATCAGTTTTCTTGAAATATTTACATAGCTTTACACTCTGATTTATAGACTTCTTAAGGGAATTTCAGTATCGTAATAATCCCTTAAACAAACATACAAAAGGAACTTTAAAATGGGTTTATTTGATTTTGTCAGTGACATTGGTAAGAAAGTTTTCTCTAAAGAAGAAGATGCATCTAAAGCAGTGACTCAACACATCGCTGAAGATAATCCAGGTGTGGAAAACTTATCTGTTACTGTTGAAAATGGTGTAGCAAATATCCAAGGTGTGGCGGCAAACGCGGCGGCATTAGAAAAAGCAGTATTAATGGCGGGTAACATTCAAGGCATCCATTCAGTAACCAGCGATGCAAGCATCAATGGCGGTGAAACCTTAGGCAGTGATGAAACATTCTATGTAATCCAAAAAGGTGACACCTTGTGGAAAATCGCTGAGAAAGCTTATGGAAATGGCGCGAAATACACCTCTATCGTTGAAGCAAATAAAGAAGTGATTAAAGACGCGGATAAGATTTTCCCAGGTCAAAAAATTCGTTTACCGAAAGGTTTATAATTCGATAAAAAGTGCGGTTATTTTTGACCGCACTTTTTTCTTTATCTAAAATTGTTGATAAATTGTGCAATTTTAGCTGGTTTTCCAGTGAATTTTCCGGTTTCTATCGACTGTTTGATTTTCTTTCGCTATAATTTGGCGGTTTTTTACTTTTACAAACAATAACGTGTTCGGTGTGGTTTTTACCGAGTGCAACATTAATTGAGGTTACAAATGTCATTAAATATTGAAACAACTCAAGGTTTAGAGCGTCGTGTGACGATCACCGTTCCAGCTGAAGCTGTAGAAAAAGCAACTCGTGAAGAATTCAAACGTGCAGCAAAAAATGTACGTGTTGATGGTTTCCGTAAAGGTCACGTGCCAGCTCACATCATTGAACAACGTTTTGGCGCATCAATCCGTCAAGATGTATTAAACGATTTATTACCACGTCATTTCTTTGACGCAGTAATCGCTGAGAAAATCAATATCGCAGGTCGTCCAACTTTCGCTATCGAAACGTTCGAACCAGGTAAAGATTTATCATTCACTGCAACTTTCGAAGTGTACCCAGAAGTTGAATTAAAAGGCTTAGAAAACATCAAAGTTGAGAAACCAACTGTTGAAATCACTGAAGCTGATATCGATAAAATGATCGATGTATTACGTAAACAACAAGCAACTTGGGTTGAAAGCAAAACAGCAGCTAAAGCAGATTCTCGCGTAACCATCGACTTCGTTGGTTCAGTAGATGGCGAAGAATTCGAAGGCGGTAAAGCGACTGATTTCGTTCTATTCATGGGCCAAGGTCGTATGATTCCTGGTTTCGAAGAAGGTATCGTAGGCCACAAAGCAGGCGAACAATTCGATATCAATGTGACTTTCCCAGCGGAATACCATTCTGAAAACTTAAAAGGTAAAGATGCAAAATTTGCGATTACCTTGAAAAAAGTAGAAGAAATGGAATTACCAGAATTAACAGATGAATTCGTTGCTAAATTTGGTCCAAACACCAAAACTGTGGCAGATTTACGTGCAGAAATCCGTAAAAACATGGAACGTGAATTGAAAAACGCATTAGTTTCACGTGTTAAACAACAAGTAATCAACGGTTTAATCGAACAAAACCCAATTGATGTTCCAGCTTCTGCAGTAGAAGAAGAAATCAATGTATTACGTAACCAAGCTGCACAACGTTTCGGTGGTAATGCACAACAAGCTGCACAATTACCACGTGAATTATTTGAAGCGGATGCAAAACGTCGTGTTCAAGTCGGTTTATTATTCTCTGAAGTGATCAAATCAAACGAATTGAAAGCGGATGAAGAACGTGCGAAAGCAATGATTGCGGATATCGCTTCTGCTTACGAACAACCAGCTGAAGTAGTTGAATATTACAGCAAAAATGAAGAGTTAATGAACAACATTCGCAACGTAGTATTAGAAGAACAAGCCGTTGATGCCGTTCTTGCTAAAGCTCAAGTGACTGAAAAAGCGTCTTCATTTGATGAGATCATGAATCCACAAGCATAATAATTGATAGAACGTGAATTAAATTCACAAGCATATCATCGAAAAGTGCGGTTGTTTTTTTCAATGAAAAGCGACCGCATTTTTGTTTTTACTGATTTTCGGGTAGAATATTGCCCGATTTTTTAGCACATATTTAGGGGCAAAAATGAGTGTAATTCCTATGGTTGTCGAACAAACCTCTCGTGGTGAACGTTCGTATGACATTTATTCCCGCCTATTAAAAGAGCGCGTGATCTTCTTGAGTGGTGAAGTAGAAGATCGTATGGCAAACTTGATCGTGGCACAGCTACTTTTCTTAGAATCAGAAGATCCGAAAAAAGACATCAATATTTATATTAACTCACCGGGCGGTTCAGTGACTGCGGGTATGGCAATTTACGATACCATGCAATTTATTAAACCGGATGTGCGTACCCTTTGCATTGGTCAAGCTTGCTCAATGGGCGCATTCTTACTTGCGGGTGGTGCAGCAGGAAAACGTGCGGCATTACCGAATGCACGTGTGATGATTCACCAACCGTTAGGTGGTTTCCGTGGACAAGCATCAGATATTCAGATCCACGCACAAGAAATTTTAAAAATTAAACAAACCTTAAACGAGCGTCTTGCTTTCCATACAGGTCAAAGCATCGAACGTATCGAAAAAGACACCGATCGTGACAACTTTATGTCGGCAGAAGAAGCAAAAGCTTACGGCTTAGTGGACGATGTGTTGATTAAACGTTAAGGATTTAACATGACAACAAATGATAACGATCTTCACTGTTCTTTCTGCGGAAGAGAAAAAAGTGAAGTAGGTAAATTAATTGCGGGTACAGATGGTTATATTTGTAACGAGTGTATCGAGCTTTGCCACAGTATGTTAGAAGACAGTGGTGAAATCGAAACACCTAGCGAACTGACAGTTGAAGAAAAATTACCAACCCCACACGAAATTCGCGCTCACTTAGATGATTATGTAATTGGGCAAGATTATGCGAAAAAGGTCTTGTCAGTGGCGGTTTACAATCACTATAAACGCTTACGCACGAACCACCAAAGCAATGATGTGGAATTAGGTAAAAGTAACATCTTGTTAATTGGTCCAACAGGTAGTGGTAAAACCTTATTAGCTCAAACCTTGGCGCGTCGTTTAAATGTACCTTTTGCTATGGCTGATGCGACGACGTTAACTGAAGCCGGTTATGTGGGCGAAGACGTGGAAAATGTTCTGCAAAAATTATTGCAAAATTGCGATTATGATACAGAAAAAGCAGAGCAGGGCATTATCTATATTGATGAAATTGATAAAATCAGCCGTAAATCAGAAGGCGCGTCTATTACTCGTGATGTGTCTGGTGAAGGTGTGCAACAAGCCTTATTGAAATTAATTGAAGGCACTATCGCATCTGTACCGCCACAAGGTGGGCGTAAACATCCTCAACAAGAAATGTTGAAAGTGGACACCTCAAAAATCCTCTTTATTTGTGGTGGGGCATTTGCTGGCTTAGATAAAATTATCGGTAAGCGTACACAAACTGATACTGGAATTGGTTTTGATGCGAAAGTAGAGAAGGAAGAAGATAAAGAAAATCTTTCTGAATTATTCCGTCAAGTTGAGCCGGATGATTTAATGAAATTTGGTTTGATTCCAGAATTTATTGGTCGTCTTCCAATGATTGCGCCATTAAGCGAATTAGATGAAGAAGCGTTGATTCAGATCCTGACTCAACCGAAAAATGCACTGACCAAACAATATCAAGCATTATTTGGCTTAGAAGATGTAGAGCTTGAATTTACACCAGAAGCATTGAAAGCGATGGCGAAAAAAGCTCTTGAACGTAAAACCGGTGCGCGTGGTTTACGCTCAATTGTTGAGGCTGTATTGTTAGATACGATGTATGATTTACCTTCAATCGAAAACTTGAAAAAAGTGATTGTGGATGAAGAAACGATCGTTGATAACAAACCACCAAAACTCGAATATAAAAATTAACAGAAAGTGCGGTTGTTTTTTCTGACATTTTTCATAGGCAATTCCGAAAGAAAATGCTACAATCGCACGTTCTGAAATTAATCTAAAAATTATTTATCCCTTATTTTATACGGATTCAATTATGGCAACTGAAATTGTTGAGAAAAAGAAACACGACCAAGAACAAGTCGTAGAAGGAAAATCAAAAGGCTTAAACACGCTTCTTTGGATTCTTTCTGTGGCATTTTTTACCGCAGCAGCAATTGGTAACGTTTATTTTAAAGAAGCCTTTTCTTTACCTGTGCGTGTAGTTGGCGTAGTTGTCGCCTTATTAATTGCCTTTGGTTTCGCTGCAATTACCAACCAAGGTACAAAAGCTCGTACATTCTTTAGCGAAGCAAAAGTTGAAGGTCGTAAAGTGGTATGGCCAACTCGTGCAGAAACACGTCAAACAACTTTAATCGTTATTGCGGTAACCGTGCTTACCTCTTTATTCTTCTGGGCAATTGATTCAATTATCATTGCATTGATTAACTTCTTAACTGATTTGAGATTCTAAAATGAGCGAAACTGAAAACGTATCCAAAAAACGTTGGTATGTATTGCAAGCATTCTCAGGCTTTGAGAGTCGTGTTGCAATCACATTGCGTGAATATATCAAACAACAACAAATGGAAGATCAGTTTGGCGAAGTGTTAGTGCCGACTGAAGAAGTCGTTGAAAACGTAGCAGGTAAACGTCGTAAAAGCGAACGTAAATTCTTCCCTGGCTATGTATTAGTTGAAATGGCAATGAACGATGACACATGGCACTTAGTGAAAAGTGTACCGCGTGTAATGGGCTTTATCGGTGGTACACCAGATAAACCAGCACCAATTTCTAAACGTGAAGCGGATTTAATTTTAAATCGTTTAGAGCAAAGTGCTGAAAAACCACGTCATCGTAAAGAATATCAACCTGGTGAGGAAGTGCGTGTGACAGAAGGTCCATTCGCAGACTTTAATGGTACGGTTGAAGAAGTGGATTACGAAAAAGGCCGCTTAAAAGTGTCTGTATCTATCTTCGGTCGTGCGACACCAGTTGAGCTTGAATTTGGTCAAGTGGAAAAAACACGTTAATTTCCCTTTTCCAAAATAAGAAATTTAATGACCGCACTTAAAAAATAAAGTGCGGTTGTTTTTCGAGTAGTTTTTCTGCTTGAAATTTCGAGGCTGATTAATTAAAATACAGCCTTTCATTAACAGGGGAGCCGATTTCGGCGTTATCACCCATTTAGAGGAAACTAAAAAATGGCAAAAAAAGTCCAAGCATACGTTAAGTTGCAAGTTGCAGCT
Organism: Parahaemophilus parainfluenzae; assembly: GCA_963515445.1. GTDB lineage: Bacteria > Pseudomonadota > Gammaproteobacteria > Enterobacterales > Pasteurellaceae > Haemophilus_D > Haemophilus_D parainfluenzae_AI. Next base: position 22,393 of record CAUPWR010000007.1, read on the forward strand.
GGTATGGCAAACCCATCACCACCAGTTGGTCCTGCATTAGGTCAACAAGGTGTGAACATCATGGAATTCTGTAAAGCATTCAACGCTCGTACTGAGAGCATTGAAAAAGGTTTACCAATTCCAGTTGTTATCACTGTATATGCAGACCGTTCATTCACTTTCATTACTAAAACTCCACCAGCAGCAGTATTATTGAAAAAAGCTGCAGGTATCAAATCTGGTTCTGGTAAACCGAACAAAGATAAAGTGGGTAAAGTAACGTTAGATCAAGTTCGTCAAATCGCTGAAACTAAAGCAGCAGATATGACTGGCGCGACTATCGAAACTAAAATGAAATCAATTGCTGGTACTGCTCGCTCAATGGGCTTAGTGGTGGAGGAATAATACGATGGCTAAATTGACTAAAAAAATGAAAGCAATCAAAGCTGGCGTAGATTCTACTAAAGCATACGAAATCAACGAAGCAATCGCGTTATTAAAACAATTCGCAACTGCTAAATTCGTTGAAAGTGTTGACGTTGCAGTAAACTTAGGTATCGATCCTCGTAAATCAGACCAAAACGTTCGTGGTGCAACTGTATTACCACACGGTACTGGTCGTGAAGTACGCGTAGCTGTGTTCACCCAAGGTGCTAACGCAGATGCAGCTAAAGAAGCTGGCGCTGATTTAGTAGGTATGGAAGATTTAGCAGAGCAAATCAAAAAAGGCGAAATGAACTTTGACGTTGTTATCGCTTCTCCTGATGCAATGCGTGTTGTTGGTCAATTAGGTCAAGTATTAGGCCCACGTGGTTTAATGCCAAACCCTAAAGTTGGTACCGTAACACCAAATGTTGCTGAAGCAGTTAAAAATGCTAAATCTGGCCAGATCCGTTATCGTAACGATAAAAACGGTATCATCCACACAACAATTGGTAAAGCAAACTTCTCTGAAGTTCAATTAAAAGAAAACCTTCAAGCATTATTGGCTGCTTTAAACAAAGCAAAACCAACTACTGCAAAAGGTATCTTTATCAAGAAAGTAAGCATCTCTACAACTATGGGTGCTGGTGTGGCTGTTGATCAAGCTTCACTATAATTAAGCGTTAAAACTTAATTCAAATTAACCGCACTTTGGGTAACTAAAGTGCGGTTATTTTTTGCATTCTTTTGAACGAAATATTGAGAATATAAAAAAAGAGCGGCTGAATTCAAAATACAATGGAATTTGACCGCTCTTTCTTATGAGAGATTACTTCGCGAAAGCGAAAATGGCTTCAATAGCTTCTTTTATATACGTTTTTTCCACTTTCGCTCTGATTGCAGTTTGAGTCGCATTATCGACAATTTCAGCTAAAGTTTTATCATCAATGCCAAGTAGTTCAAGACTAGTTGGTGTACCGATTTTATCAAACCAGGCTTTTAAAGCGAAGATACCCTCTTCAGCCTTATCTAAGCCAAATATTTCTTTAGCAAAGCGTTTGAATTGAGCAGGTCTTTGAGATTGATACCATTGCATCCACGCAGGCATAATCACAGAAAGCCCAGCTCCATGTGGCACATCTGAAATCGCACTCATGGAATGCTCAATCATATGATTTGGGAACCCGTAAGGTGAGATACCTAAATGCGTTAAACCATTTAACGCAAGTGTAGCCGCCCAGGCAAACTCACCACGCGCATTGAGATCTTGTGGATCACTGAGCAAGATTTCAGTCGTACGAATAACGGTTTTAATATTGCTTTCTACTAAGAAATCAATAATTTCAGGGCGATATTCCGCCGTGAAGTAGGCTTCAATAGAATGAGCAATAATATCCGCGGCAGAGTACACTAAATAATCACGACTGACAGTAGATTGTAATTTCGGATTAATGACTGATACTTTTGGGAATAAATGATTGCTGTGAATCGAATATTTTTGCTGTGTTTCTTCATTGGTAATAACTGAGCCCCAGTTCATTTCGCTGCCTGTTGCTGCAAGGGTGATCACATCAAAAATCATCAATGCTTTTTGCACCGGTGTGCCTTTAAAGAAGTCCCAAGTATCACCGTCATAGCAAGTACCGGCCGCGATCGCTTTCGCACTATCAAGGCAAGAGCCGCCACCGATACTCAACACACTGTCTGCACCGAAGGCTTTTGCCATTGCAACGGCTTCACGGACTTTGCTGATTGTCGGGTTGCTTTTCACCCCACCACATTCAATGTATTCAATTCCCTGCTCACGCAAGCTTTTCGCCACATCTTCAAATAAACCGGATTGTTTGACACGCTCACTACCATAGATAATTAAGGCCTTTTTTGCACCGTATTCGTGCATATATTTACCCATCTCTTTTTCTTTATCGAGACCAAATTCAATGCGAGTAGGGTTTTGAAAACTAAATGGATACATATTTATCTCCTTATTATCTGTTAAGTGCGGTCAGTTTTTGCGTTGTTTTTATTCCACAAAGTAATGCGGAATGAAGTGGCTATCATTGCCGGTAACTGGGGTGAAATCTTCTCTCAATCCAATGCCACAAGCCACATCACCCACTACCCAAGAACCAATCATAGGGTACATGCCATCAAAATTTGGCAGTTCAAATTTTTGTTGATAGATGTAACCTGCTTGATCGTAAAAGGCTGAATGTTCACTGCCTTTGGCGACAAATTCCAGACCATTACGTTTTTCATAGTAAGAAACATTGGCGCCCTCACGGCCTAAGGTTGGTTTTTTCACCCATATCGATTGGCGATCGGTAATATCATGCTTGCTAAAGTAAGCGGGTAGTAATAATGGGTGGTTTGGATGTTTTTGCCATAATTTCGCCAATAGCACTTTATTGCTTAATAGTAATTTCCATGCCGGTTCAATAAAGGTAGTGGATGAGTTAAGCATGTGTGGTGCATATTCTGTGGTGGTCATCCATTCAAGCGGATAGAGCTTAAATAAACAATCAATAGGTTGATTATTCAGATCGAGGAATTGCTGACTGTCTTTATCGTAACCTACATCTTCAATGGCAAGCTGATGAATATGCCAACCTGCGTTGTAAGCCACATCCGCTAGGTAATCAATATTGCCCCAATCTTCACGCCCCGCTTCTTGCATGGCACTAAAATGGAAATCTTTTAGTCCTGTTTGCTGTTGAATAAACTGAAAGCGATTAAGCAATTCTTCGTGAATCCAATTGAATTGGTCACGATGTGCTAAGCCTTCAATTTGCTCTAACCATTGCCATTGCACCACGGCAGCTTCAAGCAGAGAAGTAGGCGTATCGGCATTGTATTCAAACATTTTGAGGTTTTCACCGTCATAACCAAAATCAAAACGGCCATATAAGTGCGGTACGTTTTTAGCCCATGTTTGTTCAATCAGATTTTTCTGTAAATCGGTGAAGCGATAATGGGCATAATCACCTTGTTTCACTTCATCGGCAACAAAGTCCATACACATCGCGTGCAATTCGTTGGTGGCGTCTTCAATACGATCGATTTCCGCTAGGGTAAATTCATACGCCACATTATCCGACCAATAATGGGAGCCATCAGAGGAAGGCAGATTATAGTAATCAAAGCCCACATCTAATAATTGTTGCACCATATTGGGGCGAGTAGGAAAGCCTGTGATTCGTTTCATATTTAACCGCCTGAACTACGGCTGCTACTTGAGCTTGAGCTTTTAAAGCCACCGCGTGAAACCGGTTTGCTGTAAGTGCTGCCTGCATTGCCTTTTACTAATACAGGTTTACCGACAGAACGATTAGTTTGCGGTTGAATAACCTGACCCGTTGGTGTTGAAACGGCACGATTGCTTGGATTGTAACTAGGGCCTAAAAATGAACCCATCGTACGCGCGATCATATAGCCCATTGCTGCACCTGCAATCGCACTGCCCATACTGCCGTGCCCTTCTCCTGTTACTGAGCTCGTGTGGCTTGTTCCCTCAGAACCGCTTGAGTTGCCAGAGTGAGTTACACCATCAGGATTTAAGGTTTGTTTAACGGTCTGATTGTCTTCTGACCATTCACTATTATTGCTTGGACGTGTATTTAAATTGCCCGAGAGAGAGGATCCTGATCCAGCATGTGCAGTCGTGCTGTTATTATTTTCATTAGATTGGTCAGCTTCGCATAATTCGATTTTTTGCCAATCGGCTAAACAATCCTCAAGACTGTTATAAACATCTCGTTGAACTTGCTCTTCTGAGCAGCCGCCCAATAAAGCCACAATGGAAAGGCTGACGAGAACTTGATTTTTCTTTTTCATCATAGGGTTAAAGTGTTAATAATTCAGTTAAATGATTGATTTCTAATGTAGGCAAAACACTTGCTTCAGTAAATGAATTGAGGTTTTTGCCAGATAAATTAATCCATACAGCTTGGCAGCCAGCTTGAATAGCGCCTTGAACATCTGTGGTTAAGTTGTCACCGATATGTAAAATTTCACTCGGTTTTACGCCAAAATGATCGGCGGTTTGGTGGAATAAATCTTGATGAGGTTTCGCTCTGCCTTGTTCTCCACCACGTAAACTCAGCTGAAAGTGTTCAAGCCCAATGCGTGTTGCAATCACATTACCATTGGTAATCACGCTCAATAGGTAGCGTTCTTTAAGTTGGTTTAATACTTCAATGCTTTCAGTGGGCACATCAATTTTATGTCGCCATTCAATAAATTCTTCCATCGCGAGAGCCAAAGTGCGGTCAATTTCACCCGCACTTTTACCATGATGCGCCAGTAAGTGCCGTAACGTTTCGACACGCCAGGCAATCACATCTTCAGCAATCAATGGATCTTTCTCCGCCAGTTGCCATTTCCATTTTCGCCAATATTCTGAGGTAAGATCGCTCAGTTGCGCGTGCTCTTGCACACATTGAAGAAAGCGTTCTTCGGCCAAACGAATGACATCACTGTTATCGTAAAGGGTATCATCAAGATCAAAACTCATGACCTTGAAAGGCTGAAGACCGCGGTAAAATCGCATAGTTAATCCTATTTAATCGTATTGACACCAAGCCATGCGGTTGCACGTTCATTGGTGATTTCTTCGTGTGTCCACATGCTCATTAAGTCAGGCTGAGGATTCTTGTTGGTGTTATAGCCGATCAAATGGGCAAAATCAAATACAGCGTGTGGATAGCCGTTAATAAGCAATAAGGCTAAATAACCGCTTTCATCCCAGCAGATTTCTAATTTACGTGCTTCGTGGTGATTGCGTGTGTTATCGACGTTATAAACATGTAAGCAATCGACAATCGGTTGTGCATTTTGACGCATATCTAACGCATAAAAATAGCCGGTTTCGCCATCATCTTCAAACATCACCGCCAGATGATCATGCACAGTCGAGTGTGTACCGACTTGTTTTGGTTGACCGAGAAAGAGTTGATCTTCGAGGGTTAAATGTAGCATGGTATTTCCTCTTGAATTGAAGTTTTTTAATGTGTTAATCATATATTGATATGATATTAATATATCTATCTAATTCTATCTCTATATACTCAGCTGGTAGATCTGGTAAATTATATTCTTCAGGATTAAAATCACTTTTTCTAAGAGATATTATTGATGAGTTTGATTTTATATTGAAACTTATATCTGTGATCCCATAAAGGTAATCTAAGACACGGGATTCTTTATAAAGATTAAACTCTTCTTCATATTCTATTCCTAGATATTTAAATAGATGCTGTCTAATTTTATTTCTGTTTTCATGAATTTTTTCAAACCATTGATTACATTTAAATGTAAATAGGTTTGTTTCTTTATGGAAAATTTTATTTATTCTATTTAATAATTTATGTTCAAATTCAATTTGATAAATCAACATCGAATCGACTTGGTATTCTTGGCAATTATACCATTCACCTAATAGCACAGCAGAATTGATATCATTAGGTAATACATCAAACATAGATGTATTATCATCTATAGTTGCTATTTGTAAGTTTTGGTCATTAAATGCAACATTTTCTAGAATTTTATCAGATAAAAATAATGCTTCTTTTCTATTTTTTGCAAGTGCCAATTCATAAATATTATCTTCATATTCTTGTTGTATGAGATAAGCAGTAGCCCATTCAGTTAATACAGAAAAATCATTGATGTTTCTTTCAACACAATAATATCTTCTGTATAGCTCTAGTTTTGCATTCATGATTTTTACTGAGTTTAATTAGTTAATCAGATAATATTTAGATAAAAAATAGTAGGCAAGCCATTGCTTTGCAATTTAATAAAAAAACACCGCACTTTTGTGCAAAGTGCGGTGAGATTTTACAGTAAATTCAGCGTGAATTACGCTTGACCTTTAACCGCTTTTAAACCTAAGAACGGAGCTGGCGTGCCAGCACGTTCTAATGCTTCTTCGATACGGATTAATTGGTTGTATTTCGCAATACGGTCAGAACGGCTCATAGAACCAGTTTTGATTTGACCTGCTGCTGTACCAACCGCTAAATCAGCGATAGTCGCATCTTCGGTTTCACCTGAACGGTGAGAGATTACAGCGGTGTAACCTGCATCTTTAGCCATTTTAATTGCCGCTAAAGTTTCAGTTAAAGAACCGATTTGGTTGAATTTGATTAAGATAGAGTTTGCGATACCTTTTTCAATACCTTCTTTTAAGATTTTGGTGTTAGTGACGAATAAGTCGTCGCCCACTAATTGAACGCGGTCGCCTAACACTTTAGTTTGGTATGCGAAACCATCCCAGTCAGATTCATCTTGACCATCTTCGATAGACACGATTGGGTATTGTTTAGTTAACTCTTCAAGATAGTGTGTGAACTCTTGAGATGTGAATGAACGACCTTCGCCTTTCATTTCGTATTTGCCAGTTTCTTTGTTATAGAACTCAGAAGATGCACAGTCCATTGCTAAAGTGACGTCTTTACCTAATACATAACCTGCTTTTTCAACTGCTTCTTTGATACATGCTAAAGCGTCAGCGTTAGATGCTAAGTTAGGTGCGAAACCACCTTCATCACCTACAGCCGTGCTCATGCCTTTAGATTTTAATACTTTCGCAAGGTTGTGGAATACTTCAGCACCGATACGAAGTGCTTCGCGTAATGTTTTCGCACCAACTGGTTGAATCATGAATTCTTGGATATCAACGTTGTTATCTGCGTGCTCACCACCGTTGATGATGTTCATCATTGGTAATGGCATAGAGTAAACGCCTGGCGTACCGTTAAGTTCTGCGATGTAAGCGTAAAGAGGTAAACCTTTAGACGCTGCAGCGGCTTTTGCGTTTGCTAAAGATACCGCTAAGATTGCGTTTGCACCGAAGTTAGATTTGTTTTCAGTACCGTCTAAATCGATCATGATTTGGTCGATTTCAGCTTGGTTAGACGCTTCTTTACCCACTAATGCATCTGCGATAGGACCATTTACAGCCGCAACCGCTTTTAATACACCTTTACCTAAGAAACGAGATTTGTCGCCGTCACGTAATTCTAATGCTTCACGAGAACCAGTAGATGCACCTGATGGAGCAGCTGCTAAACCAACGAAACCACCTTCAAGATGAACTTCAGCTTCTACAGTTGGGTTACCACGAGAGTCGATGATTTCACGACCAATGACTTTAACGATTTTTGCCATTTTGTTTTCCTCTGTTTAAAGTTAATTAAAATTAGTTAGGCGAACCTAAAACGGGAATATAATAAAGCAAATTTAGAAATTTGTCTTGGAAAAATGACCGCACTTTGATCTGTATCTTATTTTTCAATCAAGTGCGGTAAGTTTTTGTCTCTTTTTCGCCAATTATTTCTTTTATTTCAGTGGAATTGCCTTCAAAAGTTGGTTACAGTTGCACGAAATTTCGTATTATTTTACGACGAATTATTTATTCTTAATTGAGACTTTATTGCATTGAAAAAGGAATCATTATGTCTCTTTCGACTTTTTTTCACCAAACCAAAACACGAATAAAATCAGCGATATCCACCCATCCGATTGAAATCTTCATGATTGCTACGTTTGCTCTTGGGATTTGGTTTGTGGATATGAATTCAGAAAAAGATCATTTAGCTTATTGGCTATTTGAGCCGATGCTGTTTGTCTTTATTTATTTATCTCGCCCTTATGCCTGGTATCGTTTTTCGTGGATTGTGCCGCTTATTGCCGTTTTCATCATTTGGCAAGTGAATGATAATGCTGATTTTTATGCTTATAGCCCTAAGTTTTGGGGCGCTCAATTTATTGTATTATTGATATTATGTGGCTTTCCATTTGTTAGAAACAATCAAGCCTTTACTTATCGTAATTTTACGACGCTATATTACATCACGTCATCCATTGCTGGCTGGGGGCTCGTCTCTGGTTTGGTAGCCGCAATTTTGGCTTCAATCAGTGCATTATTTAACATTGATTTTAGTGAATGGTTTCAAAAGCATCTTTATTCCTCAATTACCGCATTTTGCCTTCCTTTGTTCTTTTTGGTCTTTCAACAGCGCCAAGAAAATACAGAGATGACGCTAAATCGTAGCATTGAAATTTTAGTAAATTTGATCTTAGTGCCAGCCTTAATGATTTTTACTGTTCTACTTTATGCTTACGTTGGCAAAATTATCTTAGCAGGGGCGTTGCCAAAAGGGATGGTGTCGAATATTGCGTTGCCTTATTTAGTTGGTGGCTTAGGTGTTTACGCTTTACGTAGTATTAGTGTTAAACCAAATTGGGATGGTTTCTTTAAGTTTTTCCCATACCTTTCCATTGTGCCAATTGCATTGTTATGGTTGGCAATTGACCGTCGAATTAGTGCCTATGCTTGGACTGAACAACGGATTTATTTAGTGGCATTAGCCTCGGCGATTACGGTGGCTTATGCCATTTTAATCATCCCTAAAATTCGCCAATATCGTTTGATTTCTGTCGTTGTAATGGCCGCAATTTTTGCCATGACTTGGGTGGTGAAACCAAAAGAAATCGCTTATCAAAGCCAAACGGAACGTTTTGAGCATTTACTCACAAAGCTTAATTTATCTGATGGGCAAGGAAAAATTCGTGATGATGTGGATTTTTTTAGTCGTTTAGAAAATATGCCAGAAAACGAACGCCAAGATTGGAATGAATTAGATGATGTATCTGATTATTTAGTCCATCGTTTGGACTTAGGGCCTTATGACAGCTCTAATTATGAAGAGAAACGAAAAGCCTTTGTACAAAGATATGGTGAAAAAGCGAATGAACTGATTTCATTGGATGTTTATGAGCATTCTTTCCGTATCAATGATAGCGACATTATGGCGCAGCAAAATAGTCCGATTAGAGAAGCGGAGTTCGAATGGTCGTCAATTGATGTAAGCTCGTATAAAAAATGGATCCATGTGCCAGTCTATCAATTCTATCGTGTGGACGATAACAGCTCGAAAAAAGAAGAGAATGAGTCAAAAGAACGAGCCGAAGTTTGTTTTGTTGAAGAGCATGATAGATATTGTACCGATATGGATCAGCATATTAAACAGGCCTTTCAACAACATCATTTAGACTCAATGAAAAAACTGGCGGAATCAGATCTTAAACTCATCCGTAAAGACTTACTAAAAATTGATGCGCCAAGTTTTGCTATCTATTTAGGTTCACTTGAAATGCAATTTAGTCAAGAAAAGGGCTATCATTACAAGGAATTAACCGTCGAAGCCATTTTTGAGAAATAGGTTAGATATGTAAAGTACGGTGATGTTATTGCAAAAAATTTGGCTAAAAATGACCGCACTTTGATATTAAAACGGATAAAAATTTCCCTAATCCTATTCAGATTGGGGAAGTAGTCTGATGAAGTAAAAGCTTTATTGCGTTCTTTGATACAAAAGCTTTTTCAAGAATTGTGTATGTGCATCTAAAATACTAAACATCGTTTCCCGATCTTCACCAAATAGTGAGATTTCATTATTTGAACGAACTTTGTCATAAGCTGAAAAGGCGATTTCAAACTCTTCAGTGCGTAATTTAATGCTTTTCCCGTGCAGTATAAGGCTCAGTAAACTGACTTCTTTAGGTGTTAATTCTGGAAATAAATGGCTTATCCATAGCTCCATAGAGTATTGAATAGACTCGCTAATTTTGTCATGTATTTTACTCGCTTGGCCTTGATGTATCCGATAAAACAATAATGGCTCTGGTAAATTCGCAAATTTCTTTTGATGCAATGCACATTGTACCCACATATGAAAATCGGGCGCTGTGGCTGTTTGGGCATAATTAATGGCGAGCGCTTTGATACTAGAATGTCGCCACATTGAAGAGGGATTAATGATATTGTCGCGAGCTAAAGAAAAATGTGCTTTTATATCTTTATCTAAAAGAGGAAGTGTACTTATTTTAGTCGTTTTATCAGTTTGCCCATCATTAAAGAGCAGTGCGTTACTTCCTAAAATATCAATTTCGGGATGCTCGTCTAAATGTTGAACTTGTTTTTCAAAACGGTGTGGCACACAAATATCATCGGCATCCATCCGTGCAACATATTCCACATTCATATAGTTAAGCATATTCATGGCAAATTGCATGACAGCTGGTTCACCTTGGTTTTGAGGTAAATGGTAAACACGTAAGCGAGCATCTTTTGTCGCATAGCTTTCAAGAATGTCACCTGTGTTATCGGTAGAAGCATCATTAACTGCCAGAATACAAAAATCACTAAAGGTTTGATTCAACAATGAATCTAAACATTCAGTGAGAAAATTTTCTGCATTATATGCGGGTAAAATAACAGCAAGTTTCATTTTTAGTTATCCATTATTAAATGAGTGAATAAGGCACAGATGATATTATTCCCTATTAATATAAAGTGCGGTCAAAAACACAAGGATTTTTGACCGCACTTGTTTATTGAATTATCAGTAAATTACTTTTCAGTTTTTAACTGATTTTCTCTGGCTGCTTTGACAAAACCTTCGAATAATGGGTGGCCATCACGTGGTGTTGATGTAAATTCAGGGTGGAATTGACATGCCACAAACCATGGGTGGTTTGGTACTTCAATGATTTCCACTAATTTACGATCCGCAGATAAGCCAGTCACTTTAAGACCTGCTTTTTCAATTTGTGGAAGCAGGTTATTGTTCACTTCATAACGGTGACGGTGACGTTCTTCAATGGTTTCTTTGCCATATAATGCACGCGCTTTTGAACCTTCAATTAAATGACATTGTTGTGCCCCTAAACGCATCGTACCACCAAGATCAGAATTATCATCACGGGTTTCAATGTGCCCTTCAGCGTCTTGCCATTCTGTAATCAAACCAACAACAGGTTGCTCACAGTTACGATCAAATTCAGATGAGTTTGCTTTTTCAAGACCAGCAACGTTACGTGCATATTCGATTAATGCAATTTGCATCCCCAAACAAATACCGAGGTAAGGCACATTGTTTTCACGTGCGTATTTTGCGGTCAAAATTTTGCCTTCTACACCACGATAGCCAAAGCCGCCAGGTACTAAAATACCATCGACGCCTTTTAATACGTCAGTGCCTTTGGTTTCAACATCTTGAGAGTCAATATATTTGATATGCACGCTTAAACGGTTTTTTAAACCTGCGTGTTTTAAAGCTTCATTCACTGATTTATACGCATCCGGTAATTCAGTATATTTACCTACCATACCGATGGTCACATCGCCCACAGGGTTGGCTTCTTGATAAAGTACTTGTTCCCATTCTGAAAGATCCGCTTCTGGACAGTCTAAGTGGAAACGTTGGCAGATGAATTCATCTAAACCTTGCGATTTTAATAACGCAGGGATTTGGTAGATTGAATTCACATCTTTTAATGAGATGACCGCACGTTCTGGTACGTTACAGAATAAGGCGATTTTTGCACGCTCATTTGGTGGAATCATGCGATCTGAACGGCAGATAAGCACATCCGGTTGAATACCAATCGAAAGTAATTCTTTTACAGAATGTTGCGTTGGCTTGGTTTTCACCTCGCCCGCCGTTGGGATGTATGGCACTAAAGTTAAGTGCATAAAAATAGTATGCTCACGGCCCACTTGTACGGCAAGTTGACGCAGTGCTTCTAAGAATGGAAGTGATTCAATATCACCCACAGTTCCGCCTACTTCCACGATTACCACATCATGGCCTTGCGCACCAGCAATCACACGATCTTTTATTTCATTAGTGATGTGCGGGATAACTTGAATTGTTGCACCTAAATAATCACCACGACGCTCTTTGCGTAATACTTCAGAGTAAATTTTACCTGTCGTGAAGTTATTGCATTTTGTCATTTTGGTACGAATAAAACGCTCGTAGTGACCTAAGTCTAAATCGGTTTCTGCCCCGTCTTGTGTCACGAACACTTCGCCGTGTTGGGTTGGGCTCATTGTACCCGGATCCACGTTGATGTAAGGGTCTAATTTCATAATAGTCACGTTTAAGCCACGTGCTTCTAAAATTGCTGCCAATGATGCTGCAGCAATACCTTTACCTAACGATGAAACCACACCGCCTGTGACGAAAATATAATTTGTAGCCATAGTGAGAGACCTAAAATGTTGGGATAAAAATGATTATAGCCAATCATCTTTTATGCAAATTTGTGCAGAATACTGAAAAGTGCGGTCAAAAATAAAAGAAAAAGATGATTAGCTATCAAGACGGGAGGATAGTTTACAGGATTTGAGATTTTTATACAATCTTGTCTTGTCAGGAATGTATGAAAATTAAATGGCTTATCATATTCTCCATTCTACGATAGAATACGCCCAAATTTTTTATAAAGAAGAGAAGAATTTATGACAAATAAAGCATTAAGCGTGGTGATTTTAGCAGCCGGTAAAGGCACTCGTATGTATTCTGATTTACCTAAAGTCTTGCACAAAGTGGCAGGTAAACCGATGGTAAAACATGTGATCGATACGGCAAATCAATTAGGTGCGGAAAACGTACATTTGATTTATGGTCACGGTGGCGAATTAATGCGTGAGCGTTTGGCAAATGAAAGCGTGAACTGGGTGTTCCAAGCGGAACAATTGGGTACAGGACATGCTATGCAACAAGCAATGCCTTTTTTCCGTGATGATGAAAATGTTTTAATGGTGTATGGCGATGGCCCAATGATTACACCGGAAACATTGCAAAAATTAATCGATGCGAAACCTGAAAATGGTATCGCAGTGTTAACGGTCGTATTAGATAACCCAACAGGTTATGGTCGAATCGTACGTGAAAATGGCAAAGTTGTAGGGATTGTTGAACAAAAAGATGCAACGCCTGAGCAACTCAAAATTCAAGAGATTAATACAGGTGTGTTAGTTTCAGATGGTGCAAGTTTCAAAAAATGGTTAGCGCGTTTAGATAATAATAATGCACAAGGCGAGTTTTATATTACTGATGTAATTGGCTTAGCTCATCAAGATGGTTGTCCGATTGTAGCTGTTCAAGCAACTGATTTTATGGAAGTTGAAGGGGTAAATAACCGCCTACAATTAGCCAAAATGGAACGCTATTATCAACGTAAACAGGCAGAAAAACTTTTACTTGCAGGCGTGATGTTGATTGACCCTGAGCGTTTTGATTTACGCGGCACATTAGAGCACGGTAAAGATGTTGAGATTGATGTGAACGTAATTGTGGAAGGCAATGTACGCTTGGGTGACCGTGTAAAAATCGGTGCAGGTTGTGTATTGAAAAACGTGACTATTGGTAATGATGTTGAGATCAAGCCTTATTCTGTTTTAGAAGATGCGACAATTGGTGAGAAAGCGGCGATTGGTCCATTCTCTCGTTTACGTCCAGGTGCTGAATTAGCTGCTGAAACCCATGTGGGTAACTTTGTAGAAATTAAAAAATCCACAGTGGGTAAAGGCTCTAAAGTCAACCATCTGACTTATGTTGGTGATACCGAAATCGGTGAGAACTGTAATATCGGTGCGGGTGTGATTACTTGTAACTATGACGGTGCAAATAAATTTAAAACAATCATTGGTAACAATGTATTCGTGGGCTCAGATACGCAGTTAGTTGCGCCAGTTACTGTAGCCGATGGCGCAACGATCGGTGCGGGCTCAACGATTACTCAAAATATTGAGAAAGATGAGCTTGTGATTACTCGCGTGCCACAACGCCATATTCAAGGTTGGCAAAGACCGGTGAAGAAAAAGTAATTAACATTGCAAGGCGAACCAATGTGTTCGCCTTTTATAATTTGATGCCTTTTGCTTTATAAAGGCTATTCGAGTTGTTAAAATCATCGTCCATTTATAAAGACAGATAATTTCCTATGACAAAACATAAAACAGGACTTTCATTCCTTTGGCTAAGTGCGGTCGCATTTATCCTTGATTTACTGACTAAATATATCGTAGTACAACGCTTTGATTTATATGAAAGTGTGAACATATTGCCCGTTTTTAATTTAACCTATGTGCGTAACTATGGCGCAGCGTTTAGCTTCCTTGCTGAGCATGGTGGTTGGCAGAAATATTTCTTTATCGTGCTAGCAATCGGGATTTCTTTAATGCTGGTTTACTTTATGAAAAAGAATTCTGCAGAGCAAAAATTACAAAACTCAGCTTATGCACTGATTATTGGCGGTGCGTTAGCCAATATGGTGGACCGTGTGTATAACGGTTTTGTAGTAGATTTCTTAGATTTTTATTGGGATATTTATCATTATCCGGTATTCAATGTGGCAGATATTGCGATTTGTATTGGTGCGGGTTTATTAGCATTAGATGCCTTTAAAGGTGATAAAAAGAGCGGTCAAAAATGAAGATAATTTTAGCTAATCCTCGCGGATTTTGCGCGGGTGTCGATCGAGCCATTAGCATTGTTGAATTAGCGCTTGAAATTCATGGCGCACCGATCTATGTGCGTCATGAAGTGGTGCATAACCGGTTTGTGGTGAATGGTTTACGTGAGCGTGGGGCGATTTTCGTCGAAGAATTAAGTGAAGTGCCTGATGGCGCCATTGTGATTTTCTCTGCTCATGGTGTGTCACAAGCCGTTCGTCAAGAAGCGAAAGATCGTCAGTTAAAAGTGTTTGATGCAACTTGCCCGTTGGTAACCAAAGTACATATGCAAGTAGCTCGTGCGAGCCGTAAAGGGACAAAAGCGATTTTGATCGGACACAAAGGGCATCCAGAAGTGGAAGGCACAATGGGGCAGTATAATAATGCCGAAGGTGGCATTTTCTTAATTGAAAGCGTAGAAGATATTGCTCGTTTGCCGGTTCAAGAAAGTGATGATTTAACCTTTATGACGCAAACCACACTTTCTCTTGATGATACGGCGGAAACTATCAGTGCATTGAAAGACAAATATCCTGCGATTCAAGGCCCGCATAAAAATGATATTTGCTATGCTACAACGAATCGCCAGGAAGCAGTGCGTGAATTAGCGAAACAATGTGATTTAGTGGTGGTTGTCGGCTCTAAAAACTCATCAAATTCTAATCGTTTAGCTGAGTTGGCATCGCGTATGGGTGTGAAATCAAAATTGATTGATGATCCAAATGATGTGACGGCAGACTGGTTTGAAGACGTTGAAACAATTGGCGTAACAGCAGGCGCTTCAGCACCAGAAGAGTTGGTGCAATCCGTGATTGCTCGATTAAAAGAATTTGGTGCCGATACTATTGAAGAGCTTCAAGGCTTAGAAGAGAATATGTTCTTTGAAGTGCCAAAAGAGTTAAGAATAAAAGAAGTGAACTAATTCTATTAAAAAAGTGCGGTTAATTTACCGCACTTTTTTTGTGTTATTTTATTTTTTATTGTGCACTTTAAGCCATTTTTGCATTTGTTCAATTTCTGCTTGTTGAGCGTTAATAATATTCTCAGCAAGCTTACGCATCTCAGGATCTTTTCCGTATTTTAATTCAACTTCCGCCATTTTTACTGCACCAATATGGTGTGGCAACATACCTGCTGCAAAAGCGACATCAGGATCTTGATATTGCATAGCTGCCATCATGTCTTGATGCATTTGACTCATACCTTGCATTAATTCTTGTTGCATTGCAGAATCTGTCGACATTGGCATATTCATGTGTGCTTGATGCGGTTGTTCATTAGCTTGGGCATAAATTGAAATTGCAACAGCGCTAAGTGTGATAAAAGTCATAAGTTTTTTCATGTTTTTCTCCTATGTGATAACTGAATGAGCACGAATCATAAACCTTGACCTAAGGTTAAAGTCAATATTTATTCCGAAAATTTTTGGTGAGGTGCTAAAATAAGACAATATTTGATATGAGGGACAGAATCATGAAGCAAAAAATTGTGCTTGCCACGGGCAATAAAGGCAAAGTAAAAGAAATGGCAGACGTATTAGCCGATTTCGGTTTTGAAGTCATTGCTCAGACCGATTTAGGCATTGAAAGTCCAGAAGAAACAGGATTAACGTTTGTTGAAAATGCGATTTTGAAAGCACGTTATGCAGCTGAAAAGTCGGGTTTACCGGCTATTGCAGATGATTCAGGTCTTGTTGTGGATGCTTTAAATGGTGCGCCAGGATTGTATTCTGCACGTTATGCTGGAGTAGATGGTGAGGAAGCTGATGCGAAAAATCGTGAAAAATTACTGGCAGAATTAGCTGATGTTCCAACTGAACGTCGCCAAGCAAAATTTGTGAGTACGATTGTTTTATTACAACATCCAAGTGATCCTTCTCCAATCATTGCTCAAGGTGAATGTGAAGGACACATTATTTATGAAGAAAAAGGTGAAAATGGCTTTGGTTATGACTCGCTCTTTTTTAGCCCAGAAAAAGGCTGTACTTTTGCAGAATTAGAAACCGTAGAGAAAAAGAAAATCTCTCATCGTGCGAAGGCATTGGCCGTTTTAAAATCAAAATTAAGCGTCTAAAGTGCGGTTAATTTTTAACGAGAATTTAAGGATACAAAATGATTGTGACAACAACCCCCAATGTCGAAGGGAAACAAATCGTAGAATACAAACAAGTCGTCTTCGGTGAGGTGATTGCGGGCGCCAATTTCATGCGTGATTTCTTTGCTGGCATTACGGATGTGATTGGTGGGCGTTCTAGTGTTTATGAGCGTCGTATTAGTCGTGCGCGTCAAGATGCGTTGAAAGAACTGGAAGAAAAAGCGTATGCCTTGGGTGCTAATGCTATTGTTGGCGTGGAAGTTAACTACACAACAGTGGGCACGAAAAGCATGTTTATGGTGATTGCAAGTGGCACGGCAGTGGTGGTGCGCTAAGGTCGTTTTTTCATTTACTTAAATGTGATTTTTGCGATCAGGATCGCAAAAGTGCGGTCAATTTCTTGCGTGTTTTTGGTGTTTCTTAAAAATGTCGCTGTTGATATGAATCAACGGTACTTTTTGTTAATAAAGGGCATTTTTATGAAATTGATGAAACATTTATTTAGTTCATTATTTGTTGCGACCACAATGTTGAGCTCGCAAGTGTTTGCAGAAGAAAAGGTGGCTGAACAGGCTCAACCTCAAGCGCAAGTTCAGCAACAAACCGCATCACAAACTACACAACAAGCAGTGAGTGATAAATTAAATATCAATACCGCCAGTGCATCAGAAATTCAAAAAGCACTAATTGGTATTGGTGCGAAAAAGGCGGAAGCCATTGTGCAGTATCGTGAAAAGCACGGTAATTTCACTATGGCAGAACAATTGCTTGAAGTACAAGGCATTGGTAAAGCAACGTTAGAGAAAAACCGCGATCGTATCGCGTTTTAATTTGCGTTATTTATACATAAAAAGCGGGATAGTGATATCTCGCTTTTTTTGTATTTGAAGATAAAATTTACCAAAACTTGCAAAATATCAAATTTTTTTGGAATAAGTCGGGGATTTCTTGCAATGGTTTTATAAGAGAGTAGAATACCAAATGGGTATAGGAATACCTATGTTGTAGTATAAGAAATAATAAACCAACTATTTGGAGTTAGATATGGCATCAGAAAATTTAAATCAATCTTCTGTTGCTCTCACACCAGTTGAAGCAACGGATTATGCTGAAAGCGTCGCTGCGTATAAAGCGCAAAAACGCCCATTTTTATCATTTCTGTCTGGTATTAGTGCTGGGGCTTGTATTGCTTTAGCCTTTGTATTCTATACGACGACACAAACAGCAAGCGCAGGAGCGCCTTGGGGATTAACCAAGTTAGTTGGTGGATTAGTCTTCTCTTTAGGCGTAATTATGGTGGTGATTTTAGGATCTGAATTATTCACCTCTTCTACTTTAACCTTAGTTGCCCGTGTAGGCGGAAAAATAACCACAACTCAAATGATCCGAAATTGGATTGTGGTATATTTGGGCAACTTTGTGGGCGGTTTATTTATTGCTGCAGTGATTTGGTTTGGGGGACAAACCATGGCAGCAAATGGTCAATGGGGTTTAACCATTTTGGCAACCGCGCAACATAAGATTCATCATACTTGGTTTGAAGCATTTAACCTTGGTATTTTATGTAACATTATGGTGTGTGTAGCGGTATGGATGTCTTATTCCGGTAAAACTGTTACAGACAAAGCATTTATTATGATCATGCCGATTGGTTTATTTGTCGCATCTGGTTTTGAACACTGTGTGGCAAATATGTTTATGATTCCACTAGGCATTATCACAGCTCATTCGAGTACGCCAGAATTTTGGCAACAAATTGGTGTGGATCCAATGAAATATGCAGATTTAGATCTCTATCATTTCATTGTGAAGAATTTGATTCCAGTAACGTTAGGAAACATTGTGGGTGGTGCGGTTTGTATCGGCTTATTCCAACGTTATTTAACCAAAGCTCACTAATGTACTAACGAACTAAACAAGACTTATTTTTTATCAATTAAAAAAGGAAATGACTATGTCAGAACTTAATGAAGCACAAAAAGTTGCGTGGGCAGGATTCGTTGCCGGTGATTGGCAAGAAAACGTCAACGTGCGTGATTTTATTCAGAAGAACTACACCCCGTATGAAGGTGATGATTCTTTCTTAGCTGGTCCAACCGAAGCGACAACAAAACTTTGGGAAACCGTAATGGAAGGGATCAAAGTTGAAAACCGTACTCACGCGCCATTAGACTTTGACGAACATACGCCTTCAACGATTATTTCTCACGCTCCAGGCTACATCAATAAAGACTTGGAGAAAATCGTAGGTCTTCAAACTGATGCTCCATTAAAACGTGCCATTATGCCATTTGGTGGTATTAAAATGGTGGAAGGTTCATGTAAAGTTTACGGTCGTGAATTAAATCCTGAAGTGAAAAAAATCTTCACTGAATACCGTAAAACACATAACCAAGGTGTATTCGATGTTTATACGCCAGATATTTTACGTTGCCGTAAATCAGGTGTATTAACTGGTCTTCCAGATGCTTACGGTCGTGGCCGTATCATCGGTGACTACCGTCGTGTAGCACTTTACGGTGTAGACTTCTTAATGAAAGATAAATACGCACAGTTCTCTTCTTTACAAAAAGACTTAGAAGATGGCGTAAATCTTGAAGCAACTATCCGTTTACGTGAAGAAATCGCAGAACAACACCGTGCATTAGGCCAAATGAAACAAATGGCAGCAAGCTACGGTTACGATATTTCTAACCCAGCAACCAATGCTAAAGAAGCAATTCAATGGATGTACTTTGCTTACTTAGCTGCAATCAAATCACAAAACGGTGCAGCGATGTCATTCGGTCGTACTGCAACCTTCATCGATATCTATATCGAACGTGATTTAAAAGCGGGTAAAATTACTGAAACTGAAGCGCAAGAATTAGTTGACCACTTAGTGATGAAACTTCGTATGGTTCGTTTCTTACGTACACCTGAATACGATCAATTATTCTCTGGTGACCCAATGTGGGCAACTGAAACTATCGCAGGTATGGGTTTAGATGGCCGTACATTAGTAACCAAAAATACATTCCGTATTTTACACACTCTTTACAACATGGGTACTTCTCCAGAACCAAACTTAACGATTCTTTGGTCTGAGCAATTACCTGAAAACTTCAAACGTTTCTGTGCGAAAGTATCGATTGATACCTCATCAGTTCAGTACGAAAACGATGATTTAATGCGTCCAGACTTCAATAATGATGACTACGCGATCGCATGTTGTGTATCACCAATGGTTGTTGGTAAACAAATGCAATTCTTCGGTGCTCGTGCAAACTTAGCGAAAACATTGTTATACGCAATCAATGGCGGTATCGATGAAAAATTAGGTATGCAAGTAGGTCCGAAAACTTCACCAATCACTGATGAAGTGTTAGATTTCGACACAGTCATGACTCGTATGGACAGCTTTATGGATTGGTTGGCAAAACAATATGTGACTGCCTTAAACATCATCCACTACATGCACGATAAATATTCATACGAAGCAGCATTAATGGCGTTACATGATCGTGATGTATACCGTACTATGGCTTGTGGTATCGCAGGTCTTTCTGTTGCAGCAGATTCACTTTCAGCAATTAAATATGCGAAAGTTAAACCAGTTCGTGGCGACATTAAAGATAAAGATGGCAATGTTGTAGCAAGCAACGTAGCAATCGACTTCGAAATCGAAGGTGAATATCCACAATATGGTAACAACGACAACCGTGTTGATGACATCGCTTGTGACTTAGTTGAACGTTTCATGAAGAAAATTCAAAAACTTAAAACTTACCGCAACGCTGTGCCTACACAATCTGTATTAACCATTACTTCTAACGTAGTTTATGGTAAAAAAACAGGTAACACCCCAGATGGTCGTCGCTCAGGTGCGCCATTCGGACCAGGTGCGAACCCAATGCACGGTCGTGACCAAAAAGGCGCGGTAGCGTCATTAACATCTGTTGCTAAACTTCCATTTGCTTACGCGAAAGATGGTATTTCTTACACCTTCTCAATCGTACCAAATGCGTTAGGTAAAGATGCAGAAGCACAACGTCGCAACCTTGCTGGCTTAATGGATGGTTACTTCCACCATGAAGCAACAGTAGAAGGTGGTCAACACTTAAACGTGAACGTGTTAAACCGTGAAATGTTATTAGATGCGATGGAGAATCCGGATAAATATCCGCAATTAACCATCCGTGTATCTGGTTACGCAGTACGTTTCAACTCTTTAACTAAAGAGCAACAACAAGACGTCGTCACTCGTACATTCACAGAATCGTTCTAAAACACGATAAAATTTAACCGCACTTTAGCGGGAACATAAAAATTATGAGCCTGATTTAAGTCAGGCTCATTTTTTATAGATGATATTTTTGGTAAAATTTAGCTATATTCATTTTTTGGAAATTTATTTATGTCTGTTTTAGGAAGAATTCATTCTTTTGAATCCTGTGGTACCGTGGATGGCCCAGGTATTCGCTTTATTTTATTTATGCAAGGCTGTTTAATGCGTTGCAAATATTGCCACAACCGTGATACTTGGGATCTTGAAGGTGGTCGCGAAATTAGTGTGGAAGAACTCATGAAAGAAGTCGTGAGCTATCGCCATTTTATGAATGCAACCGGTGGTGGTGTAACAGCATCAGGTGGTGAAGCCATTCTTCAAGCTGAGTTTGTACGAGATTGGTTCCGAGCTTGTAAAGCAGAAGGCATTAATACTTGTTTAGATACCAATGGGTTTGTACGTCATTACGACCACATTATTGATGAACTGATCGATGTAACCGATCTTGTGTTGCTTGATTTAAAAGAACTGAACGATCAAGTGCACCAAAATCTTATTGGAGTGCCAAACAAACGTACGTTGGAATTTGCGAAATATCTGCAAAAACGTAATCAGCGAACCTGGATTCGTTATGTAGTAGTTCCAGGTTATACCGATAACGATCATGATGTTCATCTGCTCGGACAGTTTATTGAAGGTATGACCAATATTGAAAAAGTCGAACTTCTCCCTTATCATCGATTAGGCGCTCATAAATGGAAAACCCTTGGCTTTGAATATGAGCTCGCAGATGTTTTACCACCGACGAAAGAATCACTTGAGCATATAAAAACAATCCTTGAAGGATATGGACATACGGTAAAATATTAAGCTAAGGTGTAAAAAGATTAACAGCAGGCTTTAGAAAGCTTTAAGGAGGAAAAATGAAAAAATTAGCATTAACGTTTTTAGGTGTAGCCCTTTTAGCAGGCTGTTCAGCTGTTCAATCGCCAGTTACACAAGAAGAGGTGACATTAACGCCCCCTTCAAAAGATAGAGTAGGGTATGTTCGATTAGTAAAAGATAAAAATTACTACATTGATACCGATTCAATTTGGGTGGACAACCAAGATTTAAACCAAGTGCATTTTGATGCCGTGGTGAATTTGGATAAAGGTTTATATGTGTATCCAAATGAGAAAAGACGTTATGCACGTTCTGTTCGCCAATATAAAATCTTAAACTGTAAGAACTACCATTTAACTCAAGTTCGTACTGATTTTTATGATGATTTCTGGGGTGAAGGTTTACGTGCGGCACCGAAAAAACAAGAGAAATACACCATTAGCTTAAAACCTAATACAACCCTCTATGCGGCGGCACAAATCATTTGTGTTAACTCAGATAGAAAACCTTCTTTAGAGTTAGAAGGCTCAAAAGCGAAATAATCAATCAAAGTGCGGTTAGAAATAACCGCATTTTTTATCTCTATGAAACTAATGAGCAGGCAATAAAAAACGGTCAATATTTATCAAATATTGACCGCTCTTTTTATCTCTCAATGAAAGATTATTTCACACGAGAAACGTATTCGCCTGAACGAGTATCGACTTTAATTACTTCACCGATTTGAACGAAAAGAGGTACTTTCACCACAGCACCAGTACTTAATGTTGCTGGTTTACCGCCTGTACCCGCAGTATCACCTTTAAGACCTGGGTCAGTATCGATGATTTCTAATTCTACGAAGTTTGGTGGAGTGACAGTAATTGGCGCACCGTTCCATAAAGTCACGATACAATCTGCTTGGTCTAATAACCATTTTTCAGCATCACCCACTGCTTTTGCATCAGCAGAGTATTGTTCAAATGTTTCTGGGTGCATGAAGTACCAGAATGCATCATCTTTGTATGAATAAGTGAGGTTAAGATCCATAACATCAGCAGCTTCAACCGAAGTACCAGATTTGAAGTTTACGTCTAATACTTTGCCTGAAATTAATTTACGAATACGAGTACGAGTAAAAGCTTGGCCTTTACCTGGTTTAACGAATTCGTTTTCAACGATCACACAAGGCTCACCGTCTTGCATAAATTTTAGACCTGGTTTGAAATCACTGGTAGTATATGTAGCCATATTAAAAATATCCTAAAAAAATAGAGATTGTTTGAAAGTGCGTATTTTAACCCGAAATATTGCGATTAGAGAAGAACAAAATTGGTTAGAAACCCTAAAAAATGCGATTTCTGATCCGAAAATCTTGTTAAAAACCTTAAATTTGTCTGTTGAAGATTTTGCCGAGGATATCACTGCTCGTAAACTTTTTGCTATGCGAGTGCCTTTGCCTTTTGTTGATAAAATGGAAAAAGGGAATCCGAAAGACCCACTTTTTTTGCAAGTGATGACGGCTCAACAAGAATTTATTGAAGCGGAAGGGTTTAGCCAAGATCCTTTAGATGAGCAGCAAAAAAATGCGGTGCCTAATATTCTGCATAAATACCAAAATCGCTTGCTGTTCATGGCAAAAGGAGGCTGTGCCGTTAACTGTCGTTATTGTTTCCGTCGCCATTTTCCTTATGATCAAAACCCAGGCAATAAAACGAGTTGGCAACAAGCAATAGACTATATTGCGGCCCATTCAGAAATTGAAGAAGTGATTTTTTCGGGTGGCGATCCGATGATGGCAAAGGATAGTGAATGGGCATGGCTATTAGAACGCCTTGAAAAAATACCGCACTTACAGCGTTTACGTATTCACTCTCGTTTGCCTGTCGTGATTCCGGAGCGAATTACGGATGAATTTTGTGATTTATTGCTAAAAAGCCGATTAAAAGCGGTGTTTGTCACGCATATCAATCATCCAAATGAAATTGATGAGGTACTTGCTTTCGCTATGCAAAAACTGGCAGGCGCTAAAGTGACCTTACTCAATCAATCAGTCCTTTTAAAAGATGTGAATGATAACCCACATATATTAAAAGTATTAAGCGATAAGCTGTTTCAATCAGGTATTCTGCCTTATTACTTGCATTTATTGGATAAAGTGCAGGGGGCGAGTCATTTTTATATCTCAGATGAGAAAGCATTACAAATTTACAAAGAATTACAGGCGCTCACATCTGGCTATTTAGTGCCCAAATTAGCACGAGAAATCGGTGGAGAGCCAAATAAGACTTTATACACCGCTTAAGATCCGATAAAATATGACTCAATTTTTCACCGCACTTTTGTGCGATCTTTAGTTTAGCAAATCGAGGTAATCCCGTGGATAATAAAAATCAACCTAACGACAATTCATCTCAAAATGAATTAGATTTAGGATTTAATCACTCTGACTCTGTGACACCAAGAAAACCGGTTCAACAAAGTGGCTCAATTTTTGATAAAGCCAAAGGTTTATTTGGTAAAAAAGAACAGCCAGATACACAATTCCATGTTCGCCGCGAACCAACTTTTGGTGCGGCAGCAAGTCAACCTTTTTCACCTTCTCAAGCATTCCAAAGTGAAAATACTGAACAGTCAGTGCAATCAAGTGCTTTCGGAGCTCAAGAACCTGTTGAAAATGTTCAAGTAGAAAACGTAGCGGAAGAAAAAGTGATTTTTGAAAATTCACCTGCAGAAGAGATTGTAGAAGAAGTGACAACTCAAGCCGAAACCGTTGCACCGTCAGCCGCTGCAGCAGCAAGCTTGAAATCACCTGAAAAATGGAAGGTTCTACAAATGTTACCAGAAAAACATCGCCGTTTATTTATTGCGATTTTGGGTTTAGTGGTCTTACTGATTATTTTCTTCACTCTAAAACCAAACTCAGATACGGTGGAGTCTTTTGAACAGCAAAACAGCAATGAAATTCCGGTTCAATTCCAATCATTAGATCAGTCTCAACCGGTTGAAACCACCGTATTAGATAACAATAATACTACGGCTCCTGCAACAACAGAGCAAACAGCAAATGGCGCTAAATCAGATGCACCTCCAGCCATGGAGTATGTAGGTGATAAAGCAGATGCGGCGAAATCACAACCTGCAGAGCCTGCACAACAAACTGTTGCTCAACAACCAGCAACTCAACCTGCACCGGTTCAACCGGCTGTTGCTCCTGCACCAGTTAAAGAACCTGTGAAAACAGTGCAACCAGCTGTAGAAAAACATACCGCAACAGTTGAGCATAAAGCAGAACCTCGTCGCGAACAGACATCTGTGGTTCAAGAGAGAAAACAACCTAAACCTGTAGCTGAAAAAGCGACAGTTCAGCCGACTCAAACCGTGAAAAAAGAGTCAAGCAAGATTCAAGATGCTAAACCTGTTGCGACTAAAGACAGTAAGGTTCAAATTGTGGAAGCGAAATCAGCAACCCAAAATACAGCGAAAGCTGCTGAACCTACAGCACAAACTGCTTCAACAGGTGCAACAAAAACATTAACGGTGCCTCAAGGTGTTTCACTGATGCAAGTATTCCGTGATAATAAATTGAATATTTCAGATGTGAATGCCATGACAAAAGCAAGCGGTGCAGGTAATGCATTAAGCAGTTTTAAACCTGGTGATAAAGTCCAGGTATCTGTGAATAGTCAAGGCCGAGTGAGTGAGCTTCGTTTATCAAATGGCGGTAAGTTCGTTCGTCAAGCCGATGGTTCATATCAGTATAAAAAATAATTTTTAGTGGGCGAGTAATCGCCCATTTTTCTAGATAAGATTGTTTATCCTTGCTCATTTCGCAAAGTGAGCAATCATAAACAACCCTTGATGGAAATAGAATTCATGTTAAAAAAATTAAGCGTAATTTTGACCGCACTTTGTCTTTCTGCTTGTTCACAAAATGTTGAATTAAGCAAACCCGCACCACAGAAAATGAAAGTGCAAACCGTGGATAAAAAATCCCAAAAGGGTTCAGCGACGGTTTATTTGTGTAAAGGCAATAAAGAAGTGAGTGTGGTTCATACCAAGCAAAAACAGAAAAGTAAAAAAACACTCAGTCAGGTGACCGTTACTTTTAATGATGTAACCGAAAAATTGACACGAGTGATTTCTGAGCGTGGGAGAAATTATGCGAATATTCGTTGGTATTGGCAGGAGCGTGATGACTTCAGTCAATTACAAACTAGCGTAGGTGAAGTGCTTGCTGAACGCTGTGTTAAACAACCAAGTGAATTAAAATCAGGCAAATAATTCTTGTATGGATCTCCAACGCGGCTTTGTGTTACATCGTCGTCCTTATAGTGAAACCAGCCTTTTGGTGGATTTATTCACTGAAGAAACGGGGCGTTTGACGGTTATTGCAAAAGGTGCTCGTGCGAAACGTTCGGCATGGAAATCTGTTTTACAGCCTTTTACTCCATTACTTCTTCGTTGGTCAGGAAAAGGCGCATTAAAAACACTCACGAAAGCAGAGTCCGCAGCAATTACGCTGCCTTTGCAGCAAACGGCTTTATACAGCGGGTTTTATGTAAATGAGCTGATTACTCGAGTGATCGAGCCCGAAACGGCCAATCCACAACTTTTTCAGCATTATCTTCAATGCTTAACAGGCTTAGCCACTCAGCCACAGGTTGAGCCCACATTACGTCTATTTGAATTTCATTTACTTAAAATCTTAGGTTATGGCATTGATTTTCTGCATTGTGCAGGTTCAGGTTTACCAGTAGATGAATCGATGACTTATCAATACCGTGCGGAAAAGGGATTTATCGCCTCGTTAGTGAAAGATAACTTGACCTTTTATGGCCGAGATTTACTTGCTTTTGACCGTTTGGAATTCACCGATGAGTCCGTCTTGCAAGCAGCAAAGCGCTTTACTCGAATCGCACTTAAACCTTATTTAGGCGATAAACCGCTGAAAAGCCGAGAATTATTTACACAAAACGTACTTTATTTAAAATAATCCCTTTCTTTGATACATACAGATTAAAACACCATTATGGCTTTACTTTACGCTCCACAAAAAAAACAGAAAACCACCCAAAAATTTATCGCTGAAATTCAGGATTTAGATTATCAAGGGTTAGGTGTCGCTAAAATTCAAGGTAAAACCTGGTTCATTGAAAATGCTTTGCCAATGGAAAAAGTGGAAGCGGTAGTGACTGATGAAAAGCGTCAATATGGTTTAGCCACGGCACAAAAGTGGCTACAAAAGAGTAATCAGCGTGTTGAGCCACAATGTCGTTATTATGGGCGTTGTGGTGGCTGCCAAGGCCAGCATATTCCTGTGGAAATGCAGCGTAAAGCGAAAGAGAAGGCCCTTTTTTCTCGATTAAGTAAACTGCAGGCAGAGCCTATTCAATTAATGCCAATGATTTATGGCGAACAATGGGGCTATCGTCGTCGTGTACGATTAAGTTTGCTGTGGAATGCTAAAAATAAAACTATTGAAATGGGATTTCGTCAGAAAAACTCCAATCAGTTAGTCTGCATTCAGCAATGCTTAGTCGCAGAGCCTGCAATCAATGATCTTATCCCCAAATTGACCGCACTTTGGACTCAATATTCAGCCCCGAAACAATTAGGGCATATTGAATTAGTTTCAGCGTATAATGGCGTAGCCATGTTGTTACGTTACAAAGGTAATTTAGCAGAAGCTGACCGCACTTTGTTACTCGAGTTTGCACATGTCAATGCCGTAAATTTGTTTCTACAAGATGATCAATGTATTCAATTTGTGCATGGTGAAATGCCTTATTATTCTCTGGGCGATATTCGTTTATCTTTTGATATCCGCGATTTTATTCAAGTGAATACCCACTTAAATCTGCAAATGGTTGAGACGGCTTTAGATTGGCTTGATTTGAATCAGGATGATCATGTCTTAGATTTGTTCTGTGGGATGGGCAATTTCACGTTGCCTTTAGCCAAACGCGTGAAAAGTGCGGTTGGTATTGAAGGTGTTTTGGATATGGTGAAAAAAGCCCAAGCGAATGCACAGTTTAATCACATCGATAATGTTGAATTTTATCAAGCCGATTTAGATCAAGCTTTTTCAGAACAACCTTGGGCAAAACAATATTTCAATAAAATTCTCCTCGACCCGCCTCGTAGTGGCGCAGCATTTGCACTGAATGCGTTGTGTGAGCTGGGTGCAGAAAGCATTCTTTATGTATCTTGTAACCCTGCAACCTTAGTACGAGATGCAGAAATTCTCCGTTCTTTCGGGTATCGCATCATCAAAACCGCCATGATTGATATGTTCCCGCATACTAGTCATTTGGAGTCGGTGACATTATTTATCAAATAAGGTGTAAATTCTGATAGAATAGTCAGACTTTTTTGTTGTCTTAAAAAGACAACTCGGCGGACAGGATGTTGCCGAGCCATATTCATCAACAAGGGGGTATTATGGTTGCAGTTCGTGGTTCTCACTTATCAAATCCACATGATTTTGAGATCGAACAATGGTGTTCGAGCCTTAAACTTACAGCCCCCGTAGAAAAGTCTCTGATTGATGCATGGTATTATGCCCAAGCCAAAATAGCTGAACATGCCGATCAAATGGAGAATGCAATCCTCACATTGCAATCCGGTGTGGAAATGGTTGAAATTCTGCATGAAATGAATATGGACAGCGAAAGCTTACTCACCGCTATGCTATTCCCCTTAGTAGCAAACAAAATTGTCGATTGGGAGCAAATTCAGGAGCATTTCGGGCCTAAAATCACCAAACTGCTTAAAGGTGTGGAGGAGATGGATAATATCCGTCAGCTCAATGCCAGCCATTCTGCCAATGCGTCTCAAGTGGATAATGTGCGCCGTATGCTCCTTGCTATGGTGGACGATTTCCGTTGTGTGATCATTAAACTTGCTGAACGTATTACGTTTCTTCGTAATGCGGAAAATCACTTTTGTGAAGAAGAAAAAGTATTGGCAGCCAAAGAATGTTCCAATATTTATGCCCCATTAGCCAACCGTTTAGGGATCGGTCAATTGAAATGGGAGCTTGAAGATTACTGCTTCCGTTATTTGCATCCAGAACAATATCGAAATATTGCCAAATTATTACATGAGCGCCGCTTAGATCGTGAGCAGTATATTGCGGATTTCGTCACAGAATTAACCGGTTATTTAAAAGAAAATATCGATCAGGTTGAAGTTTACGGTCGTCCTAAACATATTTATAGCATTTGGCGAAAAATGCAAAAGAAACATTTGGAGTTCAGTGGCTTATATGATGTCAGAGCGGTTAGGGTGATCGTACAGAAATTGCAAGATTGTTATACGGCGCTCGGTATCGTCCACACACATTTCAAACACTTGCCAAAAGAATTTGATGATTATGTCGCCAACCCGAAACCAAATGGCTATCAATCCATTCATACTGTGGTGTTAGGAAAAGGTGGTAAGCCAATTGAAGTGCAAATTCGTACTCAGCAAATGCATGATGATGCGGAGCTTGGTGTAGCCGCCCACTGGAAATACAAAGAGGGCACGACAGGTAGCCTTTCCGCTTACGAAGAAAAAATCACTTGGTTACGTAAATTACTCGCATGGCAGGATGATATTACGGATTCTGGTGAAGTAATGGCTGAATTGCGAAGCCAGGTCTTTGATGACCGAGTATATGTGTTTACGCCAAAAGGTGAAGTGGTTGATTTACCCGCGGGATCAACCCCTCTCGATTTTGCTTATGCGATCCACAGTGAAATTGGTCACCGTTGTATTGGGGCGAAAGTTGGGGGACGTATTGTGCCATTCACCTATCACCTACAAATGGGTGAGCAAGTGGATATTATCACGCAGAAAAATCCTAACCCAAGCCGAGATTGGGTCAACCCGAACTTAGGCTTTACCTATACTTCAAAAGCGCGTGCGAAAATCCAAGCGTGGTTTAAGAAACAAGATCGTGATAAAAACGTTCCAGCTGGTAAAGAGCAGTTAGATAATGAACTTGCTCGTTTGAATATCAGTTTGAAACAGGTTGAGCAGCTTGCCTTGCCTCGTTATAACTTAAGAAATCTCGAAGATTTATACGCGGGCATTGGTAGCGGAGATATTCGCTTAAATCAGTTGATGAATTTCTTGCAAAGCCGATTGATCAAAGTGACGGCTGAAGAAGCAGATCAAGAAATTCTCCGCCATGTGGCGAGTAAAAGCGCGAATACTGCACAGCAAAAGGCGCAACAGAAAGCCGAGCAACAACAGAATAAAGGTTATGTGATCGTTGAAGGGGTCGGTAATTTAATGCACCATATGGCGCGTTGTTGTCAGCCTATTCCAGGTGATGCCATTGCAGGCTACATTACGATGGGACGAGGTATTTCAATTCATCGTTGCGATTGTGAACAGTTTATTGAATTACAAGCTGCCCATCCGGAACGTGTAGTGGAAGCCCTTTTGGGAGATAATTATGCGGCTGGTTTTCATATTAATATTCGCATTGTGGCCAGTGATCGAAACGGTTTATTACGCGATATTACGACCGTGCTCGCGAATGAAAAAGTCAGCGTGTTAGGGGTTTCAAGCCGTGCGGACACCAAAAAACAAGTGGCAACGATGGATATGGAAATTGAACTGAAAAATGTCGAAAGTTTAAGTAAAATACTGGCTAGATTAGCGAAGTTAGACGACGTTATCGAAGCAAAACGTTTATAGATTACAACATAGGAACTTTTATGTATAAAACCACGGGATTAACCCATTTAATTAACTCTACAAAATATTCTTTGCAAGGCTTAAAAAGCGCATTCAAAAATGAAACCGCATTTCGCCACGAATGTTTTCTTGCGTGTATTATGATTCCGCTCGCCTTTTGGCTGGGTGACACTAAAATTGAAATTGCCTTGATGATTTCATCGGTTTTACTCGTGATGGCAGTAGAGCTGTTAAATAGTGCAGTTGAAGCGGTGGTGGATCGTATTGGCACAGAACGCCATGAACTTTCAGGGAGAGCCAAAGACCAAGGCTCAGCAGCGGTATTCATTGCACTTTGCATTGTTGTCGTGGTTTGGGGAAGTATTTTATTTTTCTAAAGTGCGGTCAATTTTCAGTAACAATTTCGGCTTATGTGTTTTACATAAGCCGTTTTTGTAGGTGGAAGTCGGACAAGATTTTATTCCTCTGCTTTTGCTGATATAAATGAGAAAGATTTTTGCATATTCATATCAACAGGAGGACGCTATGCCAACAGTCTCAGCCTTAGGTGCGCTCATTGCACTCATTGTCGCTATTTTCCTTATTTTGAAAAAAGTCTCACCAGCCTATGGTATGTTAGTCGGGGCTTTAGTCGGGGGATTAGTTGGCGGCGCTGATTTATCTCAAACCGTGAGTCTCATGATCGGAGGCGCTCAAGGTATCACTACCGCAGTCATGCGAATTCTCGCAGCAGGGGTATTGGCGGGAGTACTGATTGAATCCGGTGCGGCTAATACCATTGCTGAAACCATTACAAACAAGTTAGGTGAAACAAGAGCATTATTAGCGTTAGCGTTGGCCACATTAATTTTAACCGCCGTTGGTGTATTTATTGATGTTGCCGTGATTACGGTCTCTCCAATCGCCTTAGCACTTGCTCGTCGTACTGACTTATCAAAACCCGCTATTCTCTTAGCGATGATTGGTGGGGGAAAAGCAGGAAACTTAATGTCTCCCAATCCCAATGCAATCGCGGCGGCAGACACATTCCATCTTCCTTTAACGTCAGTGATGATGGCAGGGATTATCCCCGCTATTTTTGGCTTAATATTGACGTATTTTTTAGCAAAACGTTTAAGAAATAAAGGTTCGCGCGTTTCATCCCAAGAGGTTGTCGCAGTAGAAACACAGAATCTCCCCTCATTTTTGACCGCACTTGTGGCGCCTTTGGTTGCCATCTTCTTACTGGCACTTCGTCCGTTAGCCGATATTAAAGTCGATCCTTTAATCGCCTTACCACTTGGTGGTCTGATTGGCGCATTATGTATGGGCAAGCTTCGCCAAGCCAATAACTATGCGATTAGCGGTTTAGGGAAAATGGCTCCGGTGGCGATTATGCTACTTGGTACGGGAGCTTTAGCCGGTATTATTGCCAATTCCGGTATGAAAGATGTGCTCATTGAAGGCTTAAAACATTCGGGCTTACCTTCTTATATCCTGGCGCCAATTTCAGGTGCACTCATGTCGCTTGCGACGGCATCAACAACAGCAGGTACAGCGGTTGCTTCGAATGTGTTTAGTTCAACGTTATTAGAGTTGGGAGTGAGTAGTCTGGCAGGTGCCGCGATGATTCATGCGGGGGCGACAGTTTTCGATCATATGCCACATGGTTCTTTTTTCCATGCAACTGGTGGTAGCGTAAATATGGACATGAAAGAACGCTTAAAATTGATTCCTTATGAAAGTGCAGTGGGGTTAATTATGACCATTGTGTCCACCTTAATTTTTGGTGTATTTAGTTAGTTTAAGGAGAGAATATGAAAATTGTCATTGCGCCTGATTCATTTAAAGAAAGCTTAACCGCACTGGAAGTGGCTAATGCGATTGAAACTGGTTTTAAACGTATTTTCCCAAACGCTGAATATGTGAAATTACCAATGGCAGATGGGGGAGAGGGAACCGTACAATCTTTGGTAGATGCCACTCAGGGGCGCTTAATTGAGGCAGAAGTTACGGCACCGTTAGGCAACCAAGTAAAAAGTTTTTTCGGTTTATCAGGTGATGGTAAAACGGCGATTATCGAAATGGCGGCCGCATCGGGATTGCATCTTGTCCCGATGGATAAACGCAATCCTTGTCAAACCACCAGTTTTGGTACGGGGGAGCTGATTAAGCAAGCCCTAGATCTTGGCGTACAACATATCATTTTAGGAATTGGTGGGAGTGCCACAAATGACGGTGGTGCGGGTATGCTGCAAGCATTAGGCTTACGTTTATTGGATAAAAAAGGTCACTCCATTGGCTTTGGTGGTGCAGCATTATCTAATCTTGCTGAAATTCAACTGGTTGATTTAGATCCTCGATTGCAACACGTACAAATCGAAGTGGCTTGTGATGTGAATAATCCTCTTTGTGGTGAACGAGGTGCCTCTGCAATTTTTGGCCCTCAAAAAGGTGCGACACCTGAGATGGTGAAGGAACTCGATGCTGCATTAGCCCATTTCGCCGAAATTGCCGAGCGGGATTGTGGTAAAAAAATTCAAGATCAACCAGGGGCGGGGGCAGCCGGTGGTATGGGTGGTGGTTTATTGCTTTTACCTAATGTGCAACTGAAAGCTGGTGTGCAGATCGTGTTAGATAATTTGAAACTCGCTGAGCAAGTTAAAGAGGCTGATTTAGTGATTACTGGTGAAGGCCGTATGGATGCGCAAAGTATCTTAGGTAAGACTCCAATCGGTGTGGCGCGCACGGCGAAACAATTCAATAAGCCTGTCATTGCGATTGTAGGTTGTTTGCGTGAGGATTATGAAGTAGTGTATGAACATGGCATTGACGCAGTGTTTCCAATTATTCGTAATCTGGACGATTTACCGACAATTCTCAAGCAAGGCGAGCAGAATTTAATCTCAACGGCTCAAAATGTGGCGAGATTGTTGTCATTGAAATAAGCTTTTCATACTAAAGTGCGGTCAAAAATAACGATAAATTTGACCGCACTTTTTTATTTTATCCCCTTGGATGAAATCTTTCATGAAGGTGTTTCAAGCGTTCTTTAGCCACATGAGTATAGATTTGCGTGGTGGAGAGATCGCTGTGTCCGAGGAGCATTTGCACAACACGGAGATCCGCACCATGATTCACCAAATGTGTTGCAAAGGCATGACGGAGAACGTGTGGAGATAGCGCATCCGTATCGATTCCTGCTAACACGGCATAATGCTTTATACGATGCCAAAAGGTTTGGCGAGTCATTTGCTGAGCCCGTTGACTTGGAAAGACCACATCAGAACTTTGTCCATTGAGCAAAATAGGGCGACCGTAAAGTACGAATTGTCGCACCCAAAATGCGGCTTCTTCTCCCATGGGTACGATGCGTTCTTTGTTACCTTTACCAATCACACGCACGACACCTTGTTGTAAATTCATATTCTCAATAGTGAGCGTGACCAATTCCGTGACACGTAATCCTGTAGCATACAACAATTCCAACATAGCTTTATCGCGTAACTCGAGCGGAATTTCTACATCTGGCGTATTTAATAAATCCGTGACTTGTTGCTCGGTTAAATATTTAGGTAAGCGGCTTGGTAATTTAGGTGAGCTCAGTACAGCACTCGGGTCATCAGTACGATACTTTTCACGGTATAAATATTGGAATAGTTTCCGCATTGCACTTAACATTCGTGCAGTGCTGGTGGCTTTGTAGCCTTGCTCTAAACGGCCGCCTAGAAATTGTTGCAGATCTAAGGGTTCGAGAGTTTCGAGGGATAAATTTTGTTTATCCAGCCAATCACAAAGTGCGGTCAAATCGAGACGATAAGACTGCACGGTGTTTTCTGACAATCCTTTTTCGATCCAATATTCATTCAAGAACAAATCGACTAGCGTAAGGTTATTCATGTTTATACTCTATGTATCAAAAAAGCTTTCACGCCACGTGGAGTGATAAATAACCCAATGAAAGCAAAGGCGGCCATTAAACTAAAGGCATAAACTGGCGAAATTGGATAAAGTACGCCAGAAAGCGCAGTGAAAATCGCAATGGCTGCACATCCCGCCAAGGCATTGTATAAGCCTTGTAATTTCGCAATATGGGTTTGTGGTTGAGTGGTGATGTAACGCACGGTCGCGTAATGGCCTACGACATAAGTAAGACTGTGAAAACATTGCAGTAAGACAATCTCAACAAAGGTATCGGCATAACCGAAAGCGAGCCAACGCACGATAGCCGCAATACCGGTGAGATAGAAAAGGGCTGTAATGCTCCAGTTTTTGAATAATCGAGTGGAGAAGAAAAAGACCACGATTTCAGCTAATACACTGATTCCCCAAAATAAACCCGCATCGGAAACGGAGTGGCCATGATTTGTCCAAAAAATAGTGCTATATGAGTAATAAGCTGCATGCGATCCTTGAATGAGTGAAATCGCAATAAACAAACGAAGGGTCGTTTTATTTTTCAGTAAGTCTAAAAATCCAACGGAATTTTCGACCGCACTTTGAGGTTCGTCCTGCGGCATTGGGTTCGGATGAAGTAATTGCACAATACAGTAAAAAACGAGTATGCCTGTGATCATCCAAGTAATATATTGCTCACCCACGAGTCCAACAAAATACCCGAATACCATCACACCAACAACAAACGCAAAGGAACCAATTAAGCGCACTTTGCCATAATCTAAATGAATTTGTTGTTGCCATGTACTGGCAAGGCTATCACCAATCGGCATACCGGCCGCATTCACCATGGAATACAACGCAAGTCCAATAAACAAGAGCCAGAAATTGTGCGACATCAGTCCAATTAAAGCCATTGTAATGGCACTGGCCACGCCTAAATAACGCAACCCATTTACTAAGAGGGAAACGCGTTTTATTAAGCCGGAAAACAAAATACCGCCGCTGAAACGGAAAATGTAGGCACAGGCAAGCAATAAGCCGATGCTTTCTTCGCTATAAGATTGCGTTTTCAACCATGCCGGGAAAAGGGGAAGAAACACACCGTAGGCACAGTAGTAGCCAAAAAAGCTCAAGGCGAGCCAAGTAAAAGGACGAACTTGCATTAGAATAATTTTTCCATTTCTTGTGAGCGTGCCACACAGGCTTGCATCGCTTGTTTAATGATGTTGTTAAATTGATGTTGATTGAACACATTTAATGCGGCTGCGGTGGTGCCGCCTTTTGAGGTAACATTTTCTCGTAACGTGGAAAGCGCAGTCTGTGGGTTTTCAATCACCAGCTTCGCCGAGCCTAACATGGCTTGTTGTACCAACGCACGAGATTGATTTTCATCTAAGCCCATTTCTATTAAGTCTTGTTGCATAGCCTCTAAAAATTGGAAGAAGTAAGCAGGGCTACTGCCAGATGCTGCCGTTACCGCATGCATGTGGGCTTCATTCGTCACCCAAGTGGTTTTCCCTACAGCTGAAAGTAAATCTTCCGCAAAAGTGCGGTCAATTTCAGGTGTGTTTTTATCGGCAAATAAGCCTGTCATGCCTTCACCCACTAATGCAGGCGTGTTTGGCATCACGCGAACAATGGATTTTGCTGTTGGAATGAGTTCGGCTAATCGAGCAGTCGAAATACCCGCAGCAATAGAAATGATTAATTTATCAGAAAAATCAACCGCACTTAATGGCTTGCAAACATCAGCTAGCACTTGTGGTTTTACCGCAAATAACACAACTTGAGATTGAGTGATGGATTGCTTGTTATCCGTAGAAGCCGCGACGCCATATTGCGTAAAAAAAGCACGTTTTTCTTCATTAGGATCATTAACAATAATTTTGTCAGCAGGATAACCTTGTTTTAATAGGCCTAACACAATCGCTTGTGCCATATTGCCACCACCGATGAAGGCAATTAATTTCTGTTGCATCATTTTTTCCCGTGAGTTTATGGGCTACAATGTCGCGTATTTTACCCTATTATGAAGGAAGTGTTACGATGTGGTTTAAAAATTAAATAGATTGTCTTGAACCATTGCAAATATAATCAATCTTCTTTCATGTTTTGATAATTGGTTACCAAATTGGTTACTATTTTTAGACGTGTACACTGTAGCTGTTTATTACTTGTTCACTAATTATATGTAATATTACCTCTAGTATATACAATACATCAAAAAGTATCCGATGTATCCAAAAAATCTCTAATTTTTATCTATTCAATTTGTAATATGTCTTAAACAATGTTTTTACCATCAAGTTGTTGCGATCTGATTTAATTAGATATTATTTCATTTTATATTACTTCTAAATTATTAATATCTGATATGGGATGATATTTTGTTACGAATCTATATTTTTTGCTTAAGATTTAGGCATTCGATTCTTTTTTATGTTTCAAGTGTCTAAAAAACAATCAGATTAAGTTAAAAAATGCTTTTTTTGTATTAATCTCAGTTAAGACATATTAGCTAGATATGTCTACCACATAATTTCAATCATATATCACGAGGTAAATATGGAATCAGCATATACATTAGATGATTTTAATCAAAGCTTAGCTGAACGGATAAAATAGACAGATAATTTTGATAATGGGGTGCAGTTATACCCTAAAGATGTTGCATTAACTCATAAGTATATTCAGTTTAATGATCTGTTTATTAAATTTATGGTGTTAGATCTAGATCGGGAAAATTCTGCAATGGATTGGGAATTGTTAGGACTTCCAAGTCCCAATATAGTCGTACAAAATAGATTAAACGGTCGATGTCATTATATCTATGCGTTAGAAGTACCTATTTGTAACACAAAGAATGCTCGATTTAAGCCAATAAGTTATTTTAAAAAGATACAACGGGCTTATATTGATAAGTTAGGAGCAGATCAACACTATGTTGGTGTATTCACTAAAAATCCAAACTCAAATTTTTGGAGAACATTTGTATTTAATGTACCTAAATATACTTTGGATTATTTAGCTGATTTTGTTGATTTATCAAATAAACCTGTATTTTATCTAAATGATAATGAAGATATTGAAGGTCGGAATTGTTCTTTATTTAATCAGATCAAAAAAATTGGTTATCGTGAGATTCTGAAGTTTAAATGTTCAGGTAAACAATTAGAACAATTTAATCAGTATTTATTATCTTCATTAGAGTTATTAAATCAGAATCATAATCCACCATTACCATACAGGGAGTTAAAAGGAATTGCTAGAAGTTCATCTCGTTGGATCTGGGAAAGATTTTCTGAATCATCGTTTCAACAAATTCAGTCGAATCGTTCTCGAAAACGATGGGAAAAGCAACAAATTATCAAGAAAGAGTTGTTTAATCAATTTGGAGCTAATAAACCTAATATGTCGTTAAAGCAAATAGCAGAACAATTTAGTATTAGTATAAGTTCATTGAATCGTTGGGCAGAAGAATTCGGATGGGTGAAATCAAAAAATGACTTAAAAAGTAAATATGAGAAAATAGTATAGTTAAGAACACAAGGTCTGAAATGGCGAGAAATAGCAACCTGTTTATCAATATCAGAAGGCAGTGCTAAGATGTGTTTTAAACGATATAAAAGATAATAAATAAAAGCCACCATGTTTTTGGTGGCTTATTTTTTTATACTTTACAAGTTTCAAGGTAACTTAGAATCTAAGATTCAGGAATACGAACTTGTCGTCCAAATTTGATAGATGTTAATTTTTTCGATTCAATTAATCGTAGAATAGTTGAACGACTTACACGTAAACGATCTTGAAGATCTTGAATTGTGAAGTAATAGCCGACGTTATCTTGTATTTTCATAATTATCTCCTATTTCGTACATACTTTTTAGGAGCTTAACACAGGAATTTATGAATCTAACTTTAAATTGATATTTTTTTTAATTATTTTTGTGAGTGTATATTTTGCACGGATATCACGTTGTAAAACACGTAGCAGAAAGATTAGTTCATCAATGTCGAGTTTTCTAAATAGTAAGCTAATTAATTCTTCAGTTTCCGTATCAGAATGCGGTTTAAAATTTGG
Organism: Parahaemophilus parainfluenzae; assembly: GCA_963515445.1. GTDB lineage: Bacteria > Pseudomonadota > Gammaproteobacteria > Enterobacterales > Pasteurellaceae > Haemophilus_D > Haemophilus_D parainfluenzae_AI. Next base: position 60,988 of record CAUPWR010000007.1, read on the forward strand.
AAATTTTTTCATCATTTTAAGTTCACTGTACTTGATAAATGTATATAGGTATTTAATGTAAGCCAGAATAATTCTAAATGATGTCTAGATGCATTTAGTTGATTAGAATGATAAAACCTATAGGTAATACATAAAATGAAAAAAGAGCTCATTTTTGAGCTCTTTATGACGATTTTAGTTTTCACTACTCATTGGTACAAAACCATCAGTTTCTGGTGAGTATTCAACATAGTAAGATGAATCTCTCATTTTGTAGGCTTGTGGAACATTGTCAGGTTTAGTGCTACATGCTTTGTTTAAAAGTTTGTATTCATCATGAGTAATACATTGACCTTTTTCATATGTTTTTAACAAGCCTGTTATCATGCAGACATCGTAAGATGAACGTTTTTCACCAAAATAAATATAGTCTCCACATTTCATAGCTATTGAACCGGATTGTTCTGGCGGAAATTCAATAGTACGGATTCCTGCATATGTAATATTTGTTATTAGAAATATAGATGTAATTAAAAATTTATTCATTTTAAGATTCCATTAAAGTAAATATTAACAATTACGATAAGTTATTGGATTTTGTGGCGCCTTGTAATCATTATTTGATGAATAGGTTAATTTATTAACAAGTTCTTGATAAATTGGAGAATCTTTCGGCACAAGTTTACCGATAAAACCCCAACGACCTTGACGCTCAATAGGTGCTTCAATCCAGTATGAAATTTCGTAGGCTGCTAATGTCCAGCCACGATAAACTGCAATAGCATATTTGGCTTTTTCACGGCGTAAACCCGTTTTCCAATAGCCGCGAGTGCGTTCGTAAATTTCTTTTTCAATTTGCGATTTATCAATTTCGCCTGATTTTATTTGTTGTTTTAATTTTTTATAGTTTTTATTAATTGTGATTAAAACAACAGGTAAATCTGTTTTTAATTCTTGTGGGTCATATATACGTTTTAGTTCTGATAATGACATTAAACCTTTTTCAGAAGAATATGTGCCACCTTGAATATTGGTTAATGGTTGTTGATTAGGTTTTACAATGGATAATAAATCGATCGCTAAAGCCTCATATTCAAGTGCTTGTTTTTCCTCCTTGATATTATGTCTTAAAATATAGTATAAGGGTTCAAGCCCATCTTTATGTATATCATTGATTAGTGATATTTTATCATTTTCATTAGTTTTGCAAGTTAATGCACCTTGTGCATGTTGAAAAACTCTATTGCCAATACCTTTACCGATATAGAAGATATTTTGATTTCTAGGGTCAACAAGACAATAGATGTAATAATTAATTTTTTCAATTATAGCGGTTGAAAACATAGTTACACCTATAATTCTTCTTCCCGTATTTTAGTGTACGTATGCTTGCAATTAGGATTTTGGCAACAATATGTATATCGTTTTTTTACTTTCGTGCATTGAAGATATCGTTCTCGTGTTTTTCCAGATGCCATTCTTTCGCGCACTTTAGTTTTTCCCAGCCAGCGATCAATTTCTTTAATTGAATCCAATTCAATTTTGCCTGATTTACAGACTGGACAGACTTCAGGCTTATTTGCCCAAGAATTAAATGTGTAGCAAATGTAACAAATACCTAGAATCCCAAAAACAATAAATTCGGTCGGAATTTTTTTATTATCAACGAATCCGATAATTAGCATTAGTATGAATAATAATGAAAGTAAGAATAAAGCAGTTTTTATTAGAAGTTTTAGTATATGTCCTATTGGTTTAAGTATAGATTTAAGCATAAATATCCCCAGTATAGTTGTATCTGTAAATTTTATCTAAGAGAGATTTTGCGTTCTACCAACAATCGATGTATAGTTAGCACACAGTTTGTTGTAAAAAATTAACCTATTTATGGGTATAAGAATGAACGTACATGAAAAGATCAGAAAACTACGTGAAACAAAGCATTGGTCACAAGAAGAAATGGCTGAAAAAATGAGTATGTCGTTGAATGGCTATGCAAAAATTGAACGTGGTGAAACGAAATTACATCTGGATAAGCTAGAGCAAATTGCACAAATTTTAGATATAGATATTGTTGAATTGATTAATTCTGGTGAGCGAAATGTCTTCGTTCAATTCAATGAGAATTCTCATTTTGGTTCGTCATTTCAGGGAGACAATGAGAAATCTCTATTGATTGAGATTGAAAAGCTAAAATTATCGTTATCACATTGTCAGCAATTATTGGAAGAAAAAGAAGGTTTGTTGAACAAGCTAGTAGAGCAAAAAGATAATGAAATAAAGCTACTGAGAGAAATGGTAGAGTTATTGAAGAAAGGTTAGGTAAATAAAGGGAATCAGTATTGATTCCCTTTATTTTTAGATACTTTTTTTCATACATTCTTCAACAAAATCTCCCCAAGCATTCATTAATGGTTTTCGTTGTTCAAGATAGGTTGAGCGATTGTAGGCATTACGAACTTGATTTTTGCTTTGATGAGAAAGGCAAGCTTCAAGAATTTCCAGATTCATTTCGGTAAATGTCTCGCTAAGATAGGTGCTTGCGATAGAACGTAGCCCATGTGATGTTAATTGATCTTTATAACCAACGCGTTTAATTGCTGCATTAGCAGAGCTTGAATGTAATGGTCTTTCAGGATAACGTTGGCTTTGAAAAATAAAACGACTACGGCCTGAAATGTTTTTTAGCTTATTAAGTATTTTAAGCACTTGTGGTGATAATGGAATGGTGAAAGCTTTTTTCATTTTCATGCGTTCAGCAGGAATATTCCATAGCGATTTCTCAAAATCAATTTCATTCCATTGTGCATTTGCAGCTTCACTTGGACGGGTGATAGTCAAAAGGGAGAATTCAATAAGATATTTCACCATAAGGTCAATATGTGAATGACGTAACGCAGACATGAATTCAGGTAGTTTTTCAGGTCTAATAGTTGGATGATGTGTTGTTCTGTTTACATTAAAAGCCTTTGATACATTGATGCATTTATTAAACTCAATAATACCTTTGTTAACAGCAAAATTCATGATTTCATTAACTAATGCAATAACAAGCTTCCCAGTGTGAGAAACTCCTCGTTCAAATAATGGTATAGCTGTATCATGTAACTGTTGTGGTGTAATTTCAGCAATAGGGTTATCGCCTAAATATGGAAATGCATATTTTTCTAGCGTTCTCCATCGGCTTTTAAGTGTTACAGACTTGATTTCAGAAACTTTTTTTTGTTTCCATTGAGTTGATATGGCAAAAAATGTATTGTTTTGTCGTTGTAATTGCAGTAATTCATGCTGTTTTATGTATTCTTGCGGATCAATCTTATTAGCTAGTAATTGACGATATTGTTCTCTCAATTCCCTTGCTTTTGATAGTGTAATTGCTGGATATAGTCCTAAAGAAATTTTTGCTCGTTTCTTTGTTAGAGGTCGATAGTAATTAAACCTCCAAGATTTTGAACCTGTTGGTGAAATGATTAGAAATAGTCCATAACCATCAGTCAATGTATATGGTTTGTTTGATGCTTTTGCTTTCTTGATTTCAGTGTCAACAAGTGGTTTTACTTTTTTAGCCATAAGACATCTGTTTATGTATATAAAAATAGGTATTAATATGTTTTTTAGTAACCAAGAAATCTAGCTTGATTATGATAAGTTACCATTATGGTTACTAAAAAATTGAAATATGATGATATACTATGAATTATAAATGGTGTTTTGAAATAAGTAAATTATTGATTTGATAATAAAATTGTACATGGTGAAATGTTATGAGTTATAAAGTTAATTTTTGGTTTAAAAATTTAATGTCATATAGGCTGACGAAGCCCTTAGATTGGGATCTTAATGAATTACAACGCCAGTTGTCAGATTGTGAATTTCATCCTTGTGGCTCACAAGAGCAAAGTAAATTCGGTTGGACTAATCCCTTGAAAGGCAGTGAATTATTGCATTTTTCTGTCGGTAAACACATTTTATTGGTTGCGAAAAAAGAAGAAAAAATGTTGCCGGCGAATGTGGTGAAACGTGAATTAGATGAACGCATTGAAAGCCTTGAGCAAAAAGAAAACCGTAAATTGAAGAAAACGGAAAAACAAACGTTAAAAGATGATGTGGTGATGAATTTATTGCCGCGTGCGTTCAGTAAAAATCAGCAAACTGCCGTGTGGATTGATACCGAAAATAACCTTGTACATGTTGATGCTGCATCCAGTAAACGTGCAGAAGATGCCTTGGCGTTATTACGTAAATCACTTGGTTCGTTACCCGTTGTACCCTTAGCTTTTGCAAATGAACCTTCGACCATTTTAACGGATTGGATTGTGCAGGAAAAAATCCCGCATTGGTTGGTAGCATTAGAAGAAGCTGAACTGCGAGGAAGCCAAGAAGACAGTGTGATCCGTTGTAAGAAACAGCCTTTGGAAAATGAGGAGATCTTAGCGCTTTTACAAGATGGTAAAAAAGTGGTGAGCAAGCTCGCATTGGAGTGGGAAGATACGCTGACGTTTGTATTTAATGAAGATTGCACGCTCAAACGTTTAAAATTTGCTGATGCAGTGCGTGAGAAAAATGCCGATATTTTAAAAGAAGACTATGCGCAACGCTTTGATGCTGATTTTGTATTGATGACGGGCATTTTATCTAAACTAACAGAAAACTTACTCGATGAATTTGGTGGTGAGAAAGTCAGATTAGGTTAGTTTAATCATAAAATAAAAAAGGCGAACATGATGTTCGCCTTTTGTTTGTTTAAAAGTGCGGTCAAATTTCCGCACGTTTTTAATTAGTGTGTACTCGTACTGGTTGTCGTACGGTTTGCACGTTTACGATCGTTTTCTGTTAAGAGTTTTTTACGGATACGGATCGATTCAGGTGTGACTTCCACTAACTCGTCATCATCGATAAACTCGATAGCTTGTTCAAGTGTAAATTTCACCGGCGTGGTTAAGACGATGGCATCATCTTTACCTGATGCACGCATATTGGTGAGTTTTTTACCTTGTAAACAGTTTACGGTTAAGTCATTTGTGCGGCTGTGAATACCGATGATTTGACCTTCGTAAACTTCTACGTTAGCTTCGATCATTAATTTACCACGCTCTTGTAAACCAAATAGCGCATAAGCTAATGCTTTACCTGTCGCGTTAGAAATTAATACACCATTTTTACGTTGACCGATTTCACCTGGTTTGATGTCATCGTAGTGATCGAAACTAGAGTAAAGTAAACCAGTACCTGACGTCATCGTCATGAATTCACCACGGAAACCGATCAAGCCACGGCTCGGGATGATATATTCTAAACGTACACGACCTTTGCCATCTGGCATCATGTCACGAACTTCACCTTTACGGATACCTAATGCTTCCATGACAGAACCTTGGTGTTGTTCTTCTACGTCGATAGTCACTTGTTCGTAAGGCTCTTGTTTTTTGCCGTTGATTTCACGGTAGATTACTTTAGGACGAGAAACCGCAAGTTCGTAACCTTCACGACGCATATTTTCAATTAATACAGAAAGGTGTAATTCACCACGGCCAGAAACACGGAATTCATCTGGGTTTGGTGTTTCTTCTACGCGTAATGCCACGTTGTGAACTAACTCTTTGTTTAAACGTTCAAGAATTTGACGAGAAGTCACATATTTACCTTCTTGACCCGCAAACGGAGAAGTGTTTACACAGAAGAACATGGTTACGGTTGGTTCATCAACGGTTAATGAAGGTAAGGCTTCAACGGCGTTGATATCACAAATGGTATCCGAGATATTTAATTCACCTAAACCGGTAATCGCGATGATATCACCTGCGTAAGCAACATCTTCTTCATAACGTTGTAAACCAAGGTGACCTAATACTTGACCTACACGGCCTTGACGAGTTTTACCTTCGCCATCAATGATAGTCACAGGTTGATTTGGTTTGATTGCACCACGTTTGATACGACCGATACCGATAACACCCACATAGCTGTTATAGTCTAATTGTGAGATTTGCATTTGGAATGGGGCATCAAGTTCCACTTTTGGCGGTTCAACGTGTTGAACAATCGCTTCAAATAATGGGGTCATGTCTTCCGCTAATTCTTCGTGTTCAAGACCCGCAACACCATTTAATGCAGATGCATAGATAATCGGGAAGTCTAATTGCTCATCGGTTGCACCAAGGTTAACGAATAAATCAAAGACTTGATCAACCACCCAATCAGGACGTGCGCCTGGACGGTCAACTTTGTTGATAACTACAATTGGTTTTAAACCGTGAGCAAAGGCTTTTTGGGTTACGAAACGTGTTTGCGGCATTGGGCCGTCAAAGGCATCCACGACTAAAAGTACAGAATCCACCATAGAAAGTACACGTTCTACTTCACCACCGAAGTCGGCGTGTCCTGGGGTATCTACGATGTTAATGCGATAACCATTCCAGTTAATTGCGGTATTTTTTGCAAGAATGGTAATGCCACGTTCTTTTTCAAGATCGTTTGAGTCCATTACGCGTTCATCAACATCACCACGCGTTGATTCAAATGTACCAGATTGTTGAAGGAGTTTGTCAACGAGGGTGGTTTTACCATGGTCAACGTGAGCGATAATTGCGATATTGCGCAATTTATTAATATCAATGTCGTTTTTCATTTATTACGTTCTTAAAGTTTAAGTTTTGTAGGGTGGAATTTTAATGCCACCGAATAGTCCAAGTAGTTTGAATTAGTGAGTAAACTCACTCTACGAGAATCTCGAAAGGGCAAAAATTATACACGATATTTCGCTGCTCTGCTATGCCAGGACATAAAATAAATCTTATGAAAAAAGCAAGCGATTGCGTTATAATGCTCTTTTAATTTTATTAAAGATTATACACATAGCAAAATAGAGGACTCCTTATGCCAAATGCAAATGCAATTGCCAACGTATTCAAACTGATCGAAGAGAACGATATTAAGTTCGTGCTACTTCGTTTCACCGACATTAAAGGTAAAGAACATGGTGTTTCTATCCCGGTTAGCCTTGTTGATGAAGATATGTTTGAAGATGGCAAAATGTTCGATGGCTCTTCTGTTGAAGGTTGGAAAACCATTAACAAAGCCGATATGCTTTTAATGCCAATTGCTGAAACTGCAGTAGTCGATCCATTTGCGCAGATCCCAACACTTTCAATTCGTTGTAGCGTTTATGAGCCAACAACCATGCAAAGCTATGATCGTGATCCGCGTTCAATCGCTATTCGAGCAGAAAACTATATGCGTTCAACAGGCGTTGCAGATCAGGCATTCTTTGGTCCAGAACCTGAGTTCTTCTTATTTGATGATGTGCGTTTTGATGTATCAATGAACCGTGCTTCTTTCGCCATTGATGACATTGAAGCCGCTTGGAACACCAATAAAAAATATGAAGGCGGTAACAATGCTTACCGTCCATTGAAGAAAGGTGGTTATTGTGCGGTGGCACCAATTGATACAGCCCATGATATTCGTTCTGAAATGTGTTTAATTTTAGAAGAAATGGGCTTAGTCATCGAAGCTCATCACCATGAAGTGGCAACAGCAGGTCAAAACGAAATTGCAACGAAATTCAACAGCTTAACCTTAAAAGCAGATGAAACACAAATCTATAAATATGTGGTTCAAAACGTTGCCTTAGAACACGGTAAAACCGCTTGCTTTATGCCTAAACCAATTACGGGTGATAATGGTTCTGGTATGCACTGTAATATGTCATTAAGCAAAGATGGCAAAAACATTTTCCAAGGTGATAAGTATGCAGGTCTTTCTGAAACCGCACTTTATTACATCGGCGGTATCATTAAGCACGCTAAAGCATTAAATGCGTTTACCAACCCAAGTACTAACTCATACAAACGTTTAGTACCTGGTTTTGAAGCACCAGTTTTATTAGCTTACTCTGCAAGTAACCGTTCAGCTTCAATTCGTATTCCGGCAGTAACTAGCCCGAAAGCAATCCGTATTGAAGCGCGTTTCCCAGATCCAATGGCAAACCCATATCTTGCATTTGCTGCATTATTAATGGCGGGCCTTGATGGCGTAGTGAACAAAATTCACCCAGGTGATGCAATGGATAAAAATCTTTACGATCTTCCACCGGAAGAATTAAAAGATATTCCAGCAGTCGCGAGCTCGCTAGAAGAAGCATTGAATTCATTAGAAAAAGACTATGAATTCTTAACGCAAGGTGGTGTGTTTACGAAAGACTTTATCGAAGCATTTATTAATATTAAACGTAAAGAAGTAGAACGTTTAAATATGACACCACATCCGGTTGAGTTTGAGATGTATTATGCTTAATTAAGATATAATTGTTTGATTTTTTTATATATAAAAGATATCGCTTTCATGGTGGTATCTTTTTTATTTGTATTAATAATTTATAGTGTTATTACAGTTAACCATTGTTCATTAGGATTATTTAAATTCCCTTGTTAGAGTAGGGGAACTCAGGTAGAATGCAGCAGGTTTGTAGTATGTTCAATTGACATAAAAGGATTAATAATGAATGATAGTCGTTATCAAAAACTAAATGAGTCGGATGAGATTGATTTGGTTGAATTAGTTAAAAATCTGTGGAAGAAAAAACTATGGATTATTTTATCTGCCTTCGTTTGTACCACCATTGCGGCAGGCTATGCTTTTACAGCTAAAGAACAATGGACATCTAGATCTGTAGTAGTTGCACCCAAGGTGGCCAATCTAGGTGATTATTTGTTATTTCGCGGTGAATATGCATCTATTCTGGATATTAAAGATTTTTCACAAGATAAAGTTTCAGAATCAGTATTTAATGACTTTAAAACGGCTTTATTTTCACGTAGTTTGAAAGAGGCATTCTTTTTTCAATCAAAATGGTTTGACACTTATGCTGCTAAGAATGTCAATTCTGAAGAAGCTAGACTAAAACTGTTATCTAATTTGGTCGATAAAAATTTGATTGTTACCGTACCAGATCCTAAAAAAGATCCAAATGCAATTGGTGTGAATGTTAGTTTTTCTGCCGAGACGCCAAAAGAAGCACAGGATGTATTATCAGCTTATATCCAATTTGTAAATCAATGGGTGGTTATTCAAAATAAAAAAGATTTTCTAGCTGATATTAGTGTAGTACGTAGTGGTTTAGAAATACAAAAGAACAAGATTAAGCAGGATGCTGAAAATGCTCGCCAAATTCAATTAGAAAATCTTATAACAGCTTTAGATATTGCTAAATCAGCAGGGATTAAAGATTATTCCAAGTCGTTAAGTGGAAATATAAGTTTACTAGAAGTTTCTCTCGGTGATACACGAGTCCCATCTACTGACTCAAAGTTGAGTGATGGTACATATTTATTTATGCTTGGGGAACAGTATTTGCAAGCTCAAGTTAATACCTTAAAAAATGCGCCTTTAGTTTATCCGTTGAATTACTATAATATTGAAAAACAAGCTAATCTCTTAAGTACGTTAGAGAAAAAAGTGGAGAAAGAAGGTGCTGTTAGCGGATATTATTATTTAAGTGAGCCAGACTATCCTGTGATTAAAGATAAGCCTAAGACATTGTTAATTATTTTGGCCGCCTTTTTAGTAGGTCTTATTTTGTCAATTTTATTTATATTAACTAAAGAATATTATAAGGGTAAAAATGAATAAACTAGTCATAAATCTCTTGGATTCTGTATCTAAAAATTTAATTAATGGAGATAAAATTAATATTTCAGAACTCAAAGAATCAACCATAATGATTACAGGTGCTTCAGGATTTATTGGATCAATGTTAGCTAATTTATTTTTATATCTAAATGAAAAATTTGGCTATAACATTAAGCTAATTCTCAATGTTAGAGATAAATCAAAATTGTCTTTGCTCAAAGGTAATAGCGAGTGCTCTGATTTTATTCAAGTTCTTGAGAAGCCTGTTGAAGATCTAGAACTTGAGGATTTGAATATTGATTATATTTTTCATTTGGCTGCACCAACTCAATCCAAATATTTTGTAGATTATCCAGTTGAAACTGCTGATAGCATAGTTTTCGGTATAAAGAAAGTTTTAGAGCTATCTCGTGTTAATAATGTAAAGAAATTATTAAACTTTTCTACAATGGAAATTTATGGAGATACTGATGATTATACTACCCCACAAAAAGAAGAATCTTTATGTCATTTAGATTTATATAAAGAACGTAGTTCTTATCCAGTATCTAAGAGAATGGCTGAACATTACTGCTATTTGTATAGCAAAGAATTTAATGTAAATGTTGTTTCATTAAGATTAGTCCAGGTTATTGGTCCAGGAGTTAATGTTGATGATAATAGAGTATTTAATCAATTTGCAAAGTCTATTATTTATAATTCTGATATCGAGCTAAATACTGATGGTTCTCAGAAGTTAGCATTTATTCATATTGCTGATTTACTAGAAGGAATCTTTTATGTTTTATTCTCAAATCTTAATGGCGAAGCTATTAATATAATAAATAGTAGTAATTTTGGAGGGGTAGATACTATTAGAAAACTTGCTGAATATTCAGCTAACGTAATAGCTAAGAATAAGATTAAGGTATGCTTTAATATCGATAGTAAGATTAATAAGAAATATATCACCTCAAAAAGGGTTTTAAATTCTGATAAGTTTTATAGGCTAGGATTTATTCCTAAAATTACAATTGAGCAGTCTATGAAAGAACTTGTGTCTTATCTCGTTGAAGAAGGTGTGTAATATGCAGTTATTTAATATCGAAGATGCGAGTTATCAAGAACTAAGAGTTGTACAAGAGAAATTATTAGAATTATTGAAGTTTTATGATTCTTTTTGCAAAAAGCATAATTTAAAATATTGGCTTGCTGGTGGTTCTATGATTGGGGCTATACGCGAGGGAGGAATTATTCCATGGGATGATGACATTGATGTTTTTATGCCAAGGGAAGATTATAAAAAATTTATAGAATTGTTTGAAAATAATAATGTGAATCCTCATTATGCTTTGGCTCAAACAACATCACGAGAAAACTACCATTTTACGTGTATTGGATTACATGACCTCAGAACAACATTCATTAATGAGCACTCAAAAAATGAAGATATAATGCATGGTTTCTATTTAGATATTATGCCCATGGATTATGTCGCAGCTAGTAAATTAGGGCGATTTAAACAAACTATTAGTGCTATTCTATACGATTTATTTATTGTTCAGAGACCTGCAAGAAATCAAGGAAAATTTATGTATTTTTTAACATTAGTAATTTTAGCTAGTGTACCAGGAAGAGCATTTAAATATAGAATTGCTAAATTTTTTGAGAAATTGATGATTATCAATAAGACTGATAAAACAACAAAAATGGTAGAGTTAGTTACAAACGTTAAGGCATTATTCCGATATCATGATTTATCTATTTTTGATAAAACTATTGATGTTAAATTTGAAGATAGTCTTTTCCCTGTACCCGCAGGTTATGATCAGTATTTAAAATCTTGCTTTGGAGATTATATGTCTTTGCCAGATAAAAATTCTAGAAAGCCTAAACATAAGACAGTATTTATTGATACCGAAAATTCATATCTGAATTATAAGGGTATTTATTATTTGAAGGGGGAAAAATAATGAACATTGCGATAATTTTTGCAGGTGGAACCGGACAGAGAATGGGGAATAAAGATATTCCTAAACAATTTCTAAAAGTTAGAAATAAAGAGATCATTATTCATACATTGGATGTATTTGAGCATTCGGGTGATATCGACAAGATTATCTGTGTTTGTTTAGAATCATGGGTAGATTATCTTAGTCAGGCTATAGCTAATAATAATATTACTAAGGTTGTAAAAGTTATTCCTGGTGGCGTTAATCCTCAACAATCCCAATATTTTGGATTGCTAGAAGCTAGTAAGCATTCAAATAGTAAGAATGATGTGGTATTAATTCATGATGGTGTTCGTCCATTAATTGATGAGAAGCTTATTCGCGATAATATTGATATGGTTAAATCAAAAGGTAGTGCAATAACGTATTCGCAAGCAATAGAGACTGTAGTTGAGATTAGAGAAGATGATAATAAAATAATTAATATTCTCGATCGCAAGAAATGTGTTATGGCTAAAGCACCTCAATCTTTTTTATTAAAGAATATTTTGGATGCACATACTAAGGCTATTCAAGATTCTAGATTAGATTTTATTGATAGTGCTTCAATGATGCACTATTACGGTTATCCATTACACCTAGTATTAGGTGATACGACTAATATTAAAGTGACAACTCCTATTGACTATAAAATGCTTAAAGCAATTTATGAAGATTAATTTATGCTTCCATATTATGTTTTTTTTACCTTATTAATTTTTTGTTGTTTCACAGAGGTTTACACAGAAGGTAGAGTAAATAAGCTACTCTATCCTTTTGTTTTTTTTATTTACTTATTCTTCTTTGGTTTTAGAGGGTTTGTTGGTTGGGATGTTATTAATTATTATGCGAATTATCAATATAATGAACATGATACATTTGAGGTTGGATACTCAGTTATAGTTGATATTTTTAGATATTTAGATTTAGATTTTTTTATTTTTATTTTTATAATTACTTTTTTACAAAGTTTTTTTCTCTTTAAGATTCTCAAGAGATATTCTCCTTATCCTATACTTTCCTTATGGTTATGTATTTCTATATCAGCATTAAATATTCAGATTGAAACCATTAGACATAATTTTCTATTGATAATTTTTTTATATTCTCTGGAGTTTATCAAGAATAGAGATCTAAAGTCATATACTATATGTATGTTGATCGGAATTCTTTTTCATAAAATGGCTATTCTTTTATGGGTGGTGTATTTTTTATACCATTATCTTTTTTCTAAAAAAGCTACTTCTAGTATTATAAATAGGAATTTTCTAATTTATTTTTTATTCTTAATTGGGATAACTCTTTTTTTGCTTAATATTTCACCAATAGTGTTTTTTTCTGAATTTGTTTCTAACATTGATATTTTTAGAAATTTTGGAGTAGTAGATAAACTATATTATTATGCTCATACTGAACATTATGTCGGAACATATTTTGATGCCTGGAAACGGTTATCTCTTCCTATTCTACTTTCTTTCCCTATCTTGTTGTTTAGAAAGCGAATAATTGGATTTTCTGATAATGTAAGGTTTATATATAATATATATATTTTATCTTGGTTGATTTCTATATATACAGTTGGTTTTTTGGTAGTTTGGTTTAGAGTTTATGTTTTAACTTTTATGTTTACTTTTTGGATATTAATTCCTGTTTTGATTAAAAGCATAAGGTCGTATTTGAAAATGTTTTTTTTGTTATTATTTTTAATTTTAACATCTTCAAGAGTAATATACACAATTAATAAATTTCCATATTTAGAATATAAAAATATATTATTTCAAGAAGATTCTTATGATAAAAGAAAGTATATTATAGATGAGTTTGATAAAGAAAGAGGACTTGGGTAGTGAAGGATGTAAGTATAACAATTAATTTTATTATGAGAATGCTTAGAATTCTCATAGGTGGGGTATTTACCTTCTTTCTTTTAAAGTTTTCAACTAATATTTTTTCTCCAGTTGAGATTGGCGAGATAGATTATGCAAATACGATTATATTGTATATTTCTTCCATAGCATCATTAGGGGTTAATAATTATGGTATAAGAGAGACGGCATTGGTGTCAAATAATAAGGAAAGGCTATCATATTCGACAATAGAGCTTCTCCTTATTATATTCATTACAACTCTCATTGGGTATGCTGTACTATTTCTGATGATATATGGATTTGGTTTCTTCTCTAATATAAAGACATTGTTGCTTATTATGAGTATAAATATTTTACTTATGAATTTAGGTATAAATTGGTTTTATATTGGAATAGAAGAGCAAACTTTTATTACAATTAGATTTGTTATTGTTCGCTTTGTTGTTGCTATATTATTATTATTATTAGTTCATAATGAAAATGATTTTATTATTTACGTTATACTGTACACCTCTATTGAGGGGGGGATGGGTATTTTAAATATGTTATTTTTGCCTAAAAGGATTAACTTTGGAATTGATTTTAGAAAATTAAACTTAAGGAAACATATTAGGCCGCTATTAACGATCTTTGTTGGTAGTATTTCTATAATTATTTATAATCAGTTAAATATTGTCATGCTTTCAAGTTATTATCCCGATAGAGTGGCTTTTTTTTCTATACCTAATCAAGTTATTTATTTTATTGTAGTATTGGTTACATTATTAGTTCCTGTGTTAATGCCAAAAGTTGTTCAAGCTATAAATCAGCGAGATTATGATGTTGTGGATAAATACTCAGTTCTTTCTTTGCAGTATATATTATTTTTTGCATTGCCTATTATTTGCTATATTATGGTAATGTCAAAGGAAATAACTTTGATGTTATCTAGTGACTCTTTTTTAGATGCTCAAGAACCGTTCAGATATTTTTCTGTAACTATACTTCTTGTTGCTTTAAATAATTTTTTTGGTCTTCAAATACTCTATTCTTATAATAAAGAAAAAATTTATTCTTTAGTGATATTTGTTACGCTTTTAATAAATATTATATTAAACTTCCTATTCATTCCTGTGTATAGGGAGAATGGTGTTGTTATATCAACAATATTTTCTGAAATATTAAAAGCTTTAGTATTGTATTCTTATAGTCGACGTTTTATTGAGGGTGTTAAGTTGTTTTCATTTAAGTTTTTAAAGTACTTTATTGCTAGTTCAATTATGTTGATTTCAATATTTTTTATATCCGCTTTAGAACTAAAATATACAATGGAACTAGCCATATCTTTTTTTATAGGGAGTGCATCGTATTTGTTAGTGTTATACCTTCTTAAAGAGGAGCTTGTTTCACTTTGCATACAAAAAATCGGTTCTTTCATCTCTCGTTTTTAATATGCTAGAATGCTCTTGTAGAATAACTAAATTTATTAAAAGGATAAAAATATGAAAATTCCATTTTCCCCTCCATACGTTAATGAAGATGTGATCAATGAAGTTGTAGATTCTTTACGTTCAGGCTGGATTACCACGGGACCTAAAGTTAAAGCTTTAGAAGAAGAAATTAAACAATTCTCAGGGGCTAAAGAAGTACTTTGTGTAAACTCTTGGACTTCTGCAGCGATAATGATGCTTCGTTGGTTTGGAGTAAAAGAGGGTGATGAGGTGATTGTGCCTGCTTATACTTATAGTGCAACAGCTTTAGCGGTATTGCATGCGGGAGCTAAGCCAGTAATGGTAGATACTTCAGAAGATTTTAATATTTCTTTGGATGCGATTAAAAAAGCAATTACACCAAGAACGAAAGCTATTATGCCTGTTGATATTGCTGGGTTCCCTTGTGATTATGATGAAATTATGGATTTGGTAAAATCTTCAGAAATTCGACCGCTCTTTAAGGCTGAAAGCGAGAATCAAGAAAAACTTGGCCGTATTTTAGTATTGAATGATGCAGCACACTCTTTAGGTGCTTGGTACAAAAAGGGCATGAGAACAGGAAGTGAAACCGACATTGCTATTTTCTCATTGCATGCCGTAAAAAATGTTACAACAGCTGAAGGTGGTGCAATTTGTATTAACTTACCAGCACCTTTTGATAATGCTAAACTCTATGGTGAGCTTCGCCAAATGGCATTAAACTGTCAAACTAAAGATGCTTTCTCTAAGAGTAAAGCCGGTGGTTGGCGATACGATATTACTGGCCTAGGTATGAAAATTAATATGGCAGATGTGAATGCAGCGATCGGCTTAGCACAAATTCGTATTTACGAAGATTTATTGAAAGAACGTAAACGTGTTTTTGATACTTATGGCGAAGCATTTAAACAATATGATTGGGCAATTTTACCACCATCAAAACAAGATGAAAAAGAGACTTCATATCACTTATATGCTTTACGTATTAAAGATTTTACTGAAGCGCAACGAGATGCGATGATTGATGAAATAGCTAAGAGTGAAGTGGCTGTAAATGTTCACTTTATCCCAATGCCAATGCTTACTTTATTTAAGAACTTAGGGTATAAAATTGAAGATTACCCGCAAGCATATAATAACTATAAGTGTGAGATTTCTCTTCCTATCTATCCTCAATTAACAGATGAGCAGGTGAAATTTGTAATTGATACTGTTGTTAATGCCTATAATAAGGTTAAGTAAAAGTGATTCGTTTTTTTGATTTTATTCTAAGTTTAGTTGGGCTAGTTGTTCTAGCCCCTATTTTCATTGTATTAGCTATTTGGATTAAGATTGATTCAACAGGTCCCGTCTTTTATAAGCAAGTGCGAGTTGGACAGAATGGTATCGATTTTGGCCTGTTTAAGTTTCGCTCAATGGTGGTTGATGCTGATAAAAAAGGGTTAATCACTGTAGGTGGTCGAGATCCTAGAATTACCCGTTCAGGTTATTTTATTCGTAAGTATAAACTTGACGAGTTACCACAGCTGATTAATGTACTAGTTGGAGATATGAGCTTAGTTGGTCCTCGTCCAGAGGTAAGAAAATATGTTGACTTGTATACTGATGAGCAACAAAAAGTACTTTCTGTAAAACCAGGTATTACAGATTATGCTTCAATTGAATATATGGATGAAAATGAGATTTTGGGGAAATCAAGCGATCCTGAGAAAACATATATTGAAGAGATCATGCCTGAGAAGATTAAATATAATATGAAGTACATTCAGAATAAAAATGTATCAGAATACTTTAAAATAATCTTTCTAACATTGTTGAAGATTGTTAGGTAGATTATTTAACCAGTTTTACTAACTTAAGGATATTTGTATGATTTATTCTCTAGTATTTGGAATGTCGAGAACTAAAAAGAGAGTAATTAGTCTTTTTATTGATGTGGTCTTATTGATATCTGCATTTTTTCTAGCTTACTGGACTCGACTAGGCGGCATAGTTGCATTTGACAATACAGAAATTTGGATAACTCTATTATGCACAATTGCGATAACTCTTTTTACATTTATTAAATTAGGGCTTTATCGTGCGGTCTTACGTTACATATCTTTTAAGGCTTTAGCAATGGTGGCTGGAGGTGCTTTTGTTTCAGCTGTTAGTCTTATTTTCTTTTCTTTCTTCATTGATTCAGATATACCTAGAACTGTACCTATTATTTATTTTTCCTATGTGTTCTTGCTATGTGGTAGTGCAAGAATGCTGGTTCGCTATTATGTTAGTTTAA
Organism: Parahaemophilus parainfluenzae; assembly: GCA_963515445.1. Classification (GTDB taxonomy): domain Bacteria; phylum Pseudomonadota; class Gammaproteobacteria; order Enterobacterales; family Pasteurellaceae; genus Haemophilus_D; species Haemophilus_D parainfluenzae_AI. Next base: position 78,164 of record CAUPWR010000007.1, read on the forward strand.
TTTTAGATAAAGATAATGAATCTGTTTTGATTTATGGCGCCGGTGCAACAGGGCGTCAACTAGCTGTGTTACTTAAACATGCTTATCGCTATCGCATTCGTGGATTTATTGATGATAACACTAAGCTACATGGAAATTATCTTTTAGGAAATAAAATATTTTCGCCAAATGATATTTCAAAACTTGTTCAAAAATATAATGTTAAAGTTATTTTGTTAGCGATTCCTAGTGCGTCACGTAGCGAGCGTAAGACAATAATTGATAGCTTAATTCCTTTAAAAATTAAGGTCCAAACTATTCCGGATATGGAAGATATCTTGCAAGGGAATGCAAAAATTGATGAGCTACGAGAAGTTCACATTGAGGATTTGTTAGGTCGAGAGCCAGTATTACCAAATAAAGATTTATTACAGAAAAATATTCTTCGTAAATCTGTTATGGTAACAGGAGCTGGTGGTTCAATTGGCTCTGAGTTATGTCGTCAAATTATTTTAAATGAGCCAAATGCTTTAATTTTATTTGAACTTTCAGAATTTTCTCTTTATTCCATTCATCAAGAGTTATTAGAGATTGCGAAGAAAAATAATATTACAAACACTAAAATTTATCCTGTTTTAGGAAATGTACAGGATATTGAACGCCTAGATCGCGTTTTATCTCATTTTAGTGTTGATACTATTTATCATGCTGCAGCATATAAGCATGTTCCTTTGGTTGAGTATAATGTGATTGAAGGTGTTAAAAATAATGTATTTGGTACATATAATGTTGCAAGATGCGCCGCAGAACATAATGTGAAATCGTTTGTACTCATTTCAACAGATAAAGCAGTTCGCCCAACAAATGTGATGGGGGCGAGTAAGCGTATGGCTGAGCTGTGTTTACAGGCGTTATCAGAACAATTGAAAGACTATCAAACTTGTTTCAGTATGGTTCGTTTTGGTAATGTATTGGGCTCATCAGGTTCAGTTATTCCCTTGTTTAGAAAGCAAATTCTAAAAGGTGGTCCTATTACTATTACACACCCTGATATTATTCGTTATTTCATGACTATTCCTGAAGCAGCTCAGCTTGTTATTCAGGCTGGAGCAATGGCAAAAGGTGGTGATGTTTTCATTTTAGATATGGGAGAACCAGTTAAAATAGTGGATTTAGCTAAAAACTTAGTTCAGTTGTCAGGGCTATCGGTTAAGGATGAAAACAACTCGAAAGGTGATATTGAAATTACTTATACTGGGTTGCGACCAGGAGAGAAATTGTATGAAGAGTTGTTAATTAGTGGTGATAACGTTCGTAAAACAAGTCATCCTCGTATTATGACAGCTGAAGAGGTTTATTTACCATTTGAACAACTATCAGACGTGCTGCTTGAATTAGAGGAGGCTTGTAAAGCTGCAGATTATATTGCTATTCGTCAAACATTGTTAAATGCCCCTACAGGCTTTAAGCCTACGACAGAAATTGTAGATGTATTATATAAGGATTAAGATTTATGCAGAATGTAGAAAGATATCATCAAATTTTTATTAAAACATCTATATTTTTCTTTTTTAGCTTACTGCTGATTTTTCCAAGAGGCTATAACTATGGTTCAACTATGTTATTAGTTGGTAGTCTTTTATTTTTATTTTATTCTATCTATAAAAAAGTAGGTTTTTCTGATTTGGTTAGACAGAATAAACTTATTTTTATGGCTATTTCTTTTTATTTTATTGTTGCTCTTTTCTTTGTTTTATTTCATGGGGAAAGATTGAAGTTAATAGATAACCCATTCAGGGCGTATTTATTCCTTTCTGTAATAATTTTTATAGGTTATAGTAAAATTAAATTTGATGTATTGTTATATAGTATTCCATTAGGTGGGGTTATTGCTGGATTAGTTGCTCTTTATCAATACTATATTTTACATCTACCAAGCGCTTTCAATGAACAGATGAAAATTCAATCTGGTGATATTGCGATGTCATTAGGTTTATTCAGTTTTGTTATTTCACTCTATTTATTGGAATTAAAGAAAAATAAATTAGCTTTATTTTCTATTATTGGGGCGTTGTTTGGGATCTTGGCCAGTATCCTATCTTTTGCTCGAGGTGGGTGGGTTGGTGTCCCTATAATCCTTCTAATAGTACTTTATACTTATAAGAATATGATATCTAAAAAGCTGCTTATTGCATTGATTTTAGGTACTTTTGCTAGTGCTATTGCACTAAGTTTAAATGAACAATTTGTAGATAGAATATTGGATGCAAAAAATAATTTAACTTATTATTTTGAAGGGGTAAAAGATGGGAGTATTGGTGCTCGATTAGATATGTGGAAAATAGGAATTAATGCTTTTCTCGAACATCCTTTTTCAGGTTGGAATTTACAAGAGTTAGATAATTATAAGATGAGTTTGGTAGAAAAGGGGATTGTTTCTCAAGAGTTTATAGTCTATTCACATTTGCATAATCAATTTATTGATGAAGTAGCTAAAAAAGGAATTCTTGGTGGATTGGCCATTCTAGGTGTATTTTTTATTCCTTTATATGTTTTTTATAAAAAGAAAAATAATATGAAAGATAATAAGAGAGTAAAATTTATCACAACGTTGGCTATTGTTCATATATTATCGACTATGGCTTATTGTTTAACGCAGGCTTTTATTATACATAATTCTGGTAATATTTTTTATTTCTTTGTTTTGTTCCTTTTTTATGCATTCATGGTTAATGAAAGTGCTACTACATCTGAATAATTTGTGCTTCCTTTTATGAGCCAAAGAATCCTTATTACCGGCGGTTCTGGCTTCATCGGTTCCGCCCTTATTCGATATATCATTAATCAGACTCAAGATTCTGTTATCAATATTGATAAACTGACCTATGCGGCAAATCAATCAGCTTTGGAAGAGGTAGAAAATAATCCTCGCTATACTTTTGAGCAAGTTGATATCTGTGATCTTAAGGCGATAGAAAGCGTTTTCGAGAAATATCAGCCTGATGCGGTGATGCATTTAGCTGCAGAAAGTCATGTCGATCGTTCTATTACGGGAGCGGCTGATTTTATTCAAACCAATATTGTTGGTACTTATACGTTGTTAGAAGTTGCTAAGAATTATTGGCATACCTTAGACGAAGCTAAAAAAACGACCTTTCGATTCCACCATATTTCTACAGATGAAGTGTATGGGGATTTATCCTCTTCTGATCCCGCCTTTACCGAACATTCCCCTTATCATCCTAGCAGCCCTTATTCCGCCTCAAAAGCAGCGAGTGACCATTTGGTACACGCTTGGCATCGCACTTATGGTTTGCCGGTGATTATCACAAACAGTTCCAATAACTATGGGGCTTATCAACACGCTGAAAAGCTTATCCCTTTAATGATTTCAAATGCTGTGATGGGAAACCCTTTGCCAATTTATGGTGATGGGCAGCAGATTCGTGATTGGTTATTTGTGGAAGATCATGTTCAAGCCTTATATTTAGTTTTAACAAAAGGTCGAGTAGGGGAAAGTTATAATATTGGCGGAAATTGTGAAAAAACGAACCTTGAAGTGGTTCAAATGATTTGCAAGCTACTCGAAGAACTTGCACCAAATAAACCTAATCACATTAAGTATTACGAAGATTTAATAACCTATGTAAAAGACCGACCTGGTCACGATGTGCGATATTCATTGGATTGTTCTAAAATTCATGCAGAATTAGGTTGGCAACCGCAAATAACCTTTGAACAAGGACTTCGTCAAACGGTAAAATGGTACCTAGAGAATAATAGATAAATAAAGGAGAAGAACCTCATGCAAATTACATTATCAACGGCTCCCGCTTCGGAGAGTTGGGGCAAAAATGCCATTTTAAGTTTTAATCAAGATCAAGCCGTTATTCATCTTAAAGATGATGAAAAATCGAACCTTATTTTAGTTCAAAAAGCGGCACGCAAATTACGTGGACAAGGTATTAAAGATGTAGAGCTTGTGGGGGATGCATGGGAGTTAGAAAATTGTTGGGCATTTTATCAAGGTTTTTACTCGGCGAAGCAAGATTATTCGATTGAATTTCCTCATTTAGATGATGAGCCACAAGATGAATTATTAGCTCGTATTGAGTGTGGTGATTTTGTTCGTGGAATTATTAATGAGCCAGCACAAACCCTTACGCCGGTTAAATTAGCTGAACGCGCGGCTGAGTTTATTTCTAAACAAGCCGAAAGTTATGCCGATAAAAGTGCGGTCAGTTTTCAAATCATTTCTGGCGAAGCGTTAAAAGAGCAAGGTTACCACGGGATCTTTACTGTGGGTCGCGGGTCTGTTAATCCACCCGCTATGTTGCAATTAGATTTTAACCCAACTAATGATCCAAATGCGCCTGTATTAGCATGCTTGGTTGGTAAAGGTATTACTTTTGACAGTGGTGGTTATAGCATCAAACCAAGTGATGGCATGAGCACGATGCGTACTGATATGGGCGGCGCTGCATTATTAACAGGTGCGTTAGGATTTGCCATTGCGCACGGTCTAAATCAACGTGTAAAACTCTATCTATGCTGTGCGGAAAACTTGGTGAGCGGTAATGCGTTTAAATTAGGTGATATCATCACGTATAAAAATGGTGTAACCGCTGAGATTTTAAATACTGATGCGGAAGGCCGTTTAGTATTGGCGGATGGCTTAATTGAAGCCGATAGTCAAAATCCACAATTTATTGTCGATTGTGCAACCTTAACCGGTGCAGCAAAAGTGGCAGTGGGTAATGATTACCACAGTGTGCTTTCTATGGATGATGCGTTGGTAAATAGCTTATTCCAAGCTGCGAAAGAAGAAAATGAACCATTCTGGCGTTTGCCTTTTGAAGCGTTCCATCGTAGCCAAATCACTTCTTCTTTTGCTGATATTGCAAATACAGGTACAGCGCCGGTTGTGGCTGGGGCTAGTACTGCAACGGCATTTTTATCGTATTTTGTGAAAAACTATCAACAATGTTGGTTGCATATTGATTGTTCGGCCACTTATCGTAAATCTGGTAGTGATTTATGGGCAGTTGGTGCAACCGGAATCGGTATGAAAACTTTAGCAAATTTATTAGTAACGAAAGCAAGTTAAGTAGGATTTTATGACAGAACGTACTTTTTCAATTATCAAACCCGATGCAGTAAAGCGTCATTTAATTGGTGCTATTTTAGGGCGTTTTGAATCTCAGGGATTCCGTGTTGTAGCACTTAAAATGGTGCAATTAACCAAAGAACAAGCGGAAGGTTTCTATGCGGAACATCAAGGTAAACCATTTTTTGATCCGTTGGTGGAGTATATGCTCTCTGGCCCGATGGTAGTTTCTGTGTTGGAAAAAGAAAATGCCGTGAAAGATTACCGCACTTTAATCGGGGCAACGAATCCGGCTGAGGCGGCAGAAGGCACTATCCGAAAAGACTTTGCGTTAAGTCAGCGTGAAAACTCTGTCCATGGTTCTGATAGTGTTGAAAGCGCAAAACGAGAAATTGCTTATTTCTTCGTAGATTCAGAAATCCAGTCATAATTCACCTCTTATAAAAAAGCACTTAGTGAATCGCTAAGTGCTTTTATTTTTATAGCTTTTCAATTTTTGAGATAGTCTTTTTCATTGGATCAATTTCAGCCCGAATATGAAAGGCTTTCGCCAAATTCTCCGCATTTAACACGGCTTGTGTTTCACCTACTGCTAACAATTTTCCTTTATCTAATAGAACAATTTCATCGCAAAATTGATAAGCCAACGACAGGTGATGAATGGCGACGACACACGTATGTTCCGGTGTGAGTGATTTAAGCTGTTCCATCATATCAATTTGATAATAAGGGTCGAGAGGCGCAATCGGCTCATCGACCAATAAAACAGGGGATTCCTTAATGCAACAACGAGCAAGTTGTACACGTGCTTTCTCGCCACCTGAAAGTTGTTGAAATGGCTTATCGAGCAAATGCGTTACCGCAAATTTTTCTGAAAACATTTGAATTTTTGACCGCTCTTTTTCTTTTGGTAACGGAGCTGCCAAGCCTAATGCAATCACATCATAAACGGATAAATCCCAATGAATTTGCGTATTTTGTGCAAGGTAAGCAATGTGTTGGCTTTTTTCAGTTGCATTCATGTTGCTTAATGGCTGATCATCAAACCAAATTTCCCCTTGTTTGAGGGGCAAGATACCCGCAATGGTTTTCAATAAGGTAGATTTTCCCGCACCATTGGCGCCCATAATGCCAATCAATTTACCTGATAGAAGCGTGCAGTTGATGTCATTTAAGCAATAAGATTGGGTGAGTTTTTCAATTCTAATCATAGATTTTTCTCTGTTGCGTTAATAACATCCAAATCAAGCAAGGCGCGCCGATAATCGCAGTCAATGTGCCGATGTAAATATGTGAGAACAGCGGGATATATAAAATTGCTAAATCGGCTAGTAACAGCAATAATGCCCCGATTAACGCGCTAGTAAGGTAAAGCTGTGATGGGCGAGCTTTCAGTAAGATACGGGCGAAGTGTGGCGCGATTAAGCCAATAAAACCAATAGTACCGGTCTGTGGAATGGTTGCACCGACTAATAAGGCTACACCAAAGGTGCTGATGAAAAAGCTACGTTTGGGATCTACGCCCATGGTGCTCGCTGTTTCTTCACCAAAGGTGAGCAAATCTAAGTATCGGCGAGTGTGGTATAAGCAGAAAACCCCTGCCAGAACAATCGGGAGTGAAATAAGCAGGGTATCTAATTTAGCCCACATCAATGAGCCTTGTAGCCAGCGGTAAAGTTCAGCTAATGCCCATGGGCTTTCAGCGTTGGAGAGCAGTAATGCGATTGCTGACCCAAGCAACATATTGACCGCTAAACCACTTAGAATCATCATCGTGGTGCCGTAGTTTTTGGCGATCAAATACACGATGAAAAAGCTTAAAAGCGCACCAATTACGCCACCTGCTAAAAGCAGTGAAAATGGCACAGCAAAATAATAAAGGATAAATACACTAGCCGCTGTTGCCCCAGAACTACTACCAAGTAGGCCTGGACTAGCCAATGGATTCTGGAAAATGCCTTGCATCGCATTGCCGGCAATCGCTAGGCTAGCGCCAGTCAATAAAGCTAAACCAATGCGTGGAAAACGAATATCCCACAGCACCATAGAACGCATATCGGTGAGCACGCCATCCGCATTTTTGAGATGGGCAAAGTCTCCTAGCTGATGATAAATCGCAAAGCCGCTAATCAACAGCAACGCGAAGAAAAGTGCGGTATTTAATTTTAGTGTTTTGGTCATAGGTTATTTTAACTGTTGATAAATCTTCTCCGCCCCTTGCCACACGCCATGATCGAAACAATAGGTATATTTCATCGGGATGCTGACAAGCGGTTGGTTTTTGAAGAAATCTTGCAACATAGGGTGGTGCAGTAATTCAGCTTGTGCATTGTAACCTTGTTTGTCAGTCAGTGAAATGAGCACATTCGGTTGGCTTAAAATCACTTTTTCTAACGAGAAATTTTGTGCGGTAAGTGGTGTTTTTAACGGTGTTAATCCGAGTAAACTTAACAGCACGGGATATTGCGGATAATAACTTTCTACCACACCAGTTTCTGACAAAATCAGTGTATCAGTAAGCGGTCGATTTAAGTGAAAGTTTTGCGATTTGAGTTTTGTTACTAAATCTGCCGCCTTTTGCTCATTATCCAGTTGCTTGCCTAAGTCTAGAATCAGCGCAAATAATTCATCTGGCGTTTGTGGGGTGTCGTTAATGGGAATAATCTTCACACCGAGTTTTTTCAGCTCCGCGACTAATTGTGGATAAAAGGTTTCGTTAATCAGAATCGTTTTATCCAAATAGGGCAATAATTCCGTTAATTGCGGCTCCAGTACAGGTTTGTCGGTATTGATTTTGTCTAACATCATCAACGGATTTTTTGAATAAGACGACTGTGCAGCAATTTGCGAAGGCTCTGCCAGTTCGATAAGCAGTCGGTCACTGCAAAGCGTAAGCGAGACAAATTGTTTCGAAGCCTGAGCGGTAAACGGAAGGAAAAGTGCGGTTAAAATTAAGCGAGTTTTTTGCATATAGATAATGATACGCTACGCCATCAATAATGTAAAAAGGCGTGCTTAGCACGCCCTTGTTAGTGAGTAATAATTAGAACGAGCCTTTCAACCCAACGTAAACATTACGACCTTCTTGGCCATAGCCCAGTACGTTTTCATATTTTTTATTGAATACGTTGTTAAGGTTCGCATAAATCGTCAAGCTATCCGCTACTTTGTAGTTCACGCCTAAGTTTGCCAAGGTGTAAGATGGCAATTTCACTTTATGTGTGCTGTAAGTTGGTGAGTAGTAGGTGTCCATGCGTTTTCCTGTGTAAGATACATTTACATCCGCACCCAATTTTTCAGTGATTTGGTATGCTAAGCCCGCGTTCGCCAAATGTTTTGGACGACGAGCTAATTCAGCACCTTTACTATCTCGAGTTTGCGTGTAAGTGTAGTTAGCATAAGCAGTTAATGCATCGGTAACTTTACCGTTGTATGCTACTTCAACACCTTTTACTTTACTCTTGCCTTCAAGATTTACTGCGCGGCTTGCATAAGTGGTAAAGTTGATTACTTCGCTGCTAATTGCGTTTTTCACGTTGCGAGCGAAATAAGTCACATCAAAGCTGTGACGGTTGTCATTGCTTTCAAATAAGAAACCAACATCACCGCCTAAACTTTTCTCTGGTTGTAAATTCGGGTTGCCGATATAGCGTGCATTGTAACCGTAATATTCAGTGATCGTTGGGTTTTGAATCGCCGAACCTAAACTTGCGTGTGCTTTCACGTTATTGTGTAAACGGTAAGCGCCTGCAATACGGCCCGTCCATGAGTTTTCATATTCAGAGCTGTCAGTGTAACGACCACTAATATTTAAACTATGATCTGCATCGTGCAATAAGCGATATTCTGCCGCTAAGCTTTTCTCAACAAGTTTTTTATTGCCTGCATTGTTGAAATAAGATGAGTTGAAATCTGTTTTTTGATAGTCAGTCAAGAAGCTTAAACCTTGCGTGAGAGTGCCTTCACGATCGAAATTGACATCTAATTGATAGTTTGCGTTGAGTTTTTTCGCATCGTAAGCCGATGTGTAGCCAACGGTATCGCTGTCAGTTTTGAGATGGCTGACACCCACTTTGTGTTTAAGCAATTCATCATCATTACCTAAGAAACCGCTTAATTTGAATAAGGTGTCACGTGTGCGGGTGTAATGACCTTTTTCATCCGTTGCGCTGTTATCAAAGTTAGCGGTTTGGCTGCTGTGCGAGGTTAAGAAATCAAAACCTTTTTGGTTATCGTCATAGCCGAAACGAAGAGAAGCATTATCACGGTGGAATTTATCGCGTTCGCTTGAACCACCGGTATTTACAGCTGTACCATCTTGCGCGGTGTAGTTAAAGCGGTTTTTGCTGAGTGCCGAAATGCCTTTGGTGTGGTGGCTATCACCGTGTAAAGCGTAATAGAAACCGTTATTTGAGCCTGAAAGGGTTAATGAACCATCTACCGTACGATTAGAGCCTGTGCCAAAATCGTAATTAACGTTGAAGGTTTTGCCTTTTTCTAGGCCTTTCTTCGTGGTGATATAAATCACACCACCCATGGCGTCACTTCCCCAAAGAGCAGATTGCTCGCCGCGTAATACTTCGATGCGGTCAATGTTGCTTAATGCTAAGCCACCGAAATCAAAGCCATAACCAGAAACAGGGTTCACTTTCACGCCATCAATAATCACTGCAGTGTGGTTTGCATCCGCACCACGTAAGAATACATTAGTTAATGTGCCACGACCGCCTGAAGTGCTAACAGCTAAACTTGGTACGGTTTTCAATACGTCGCTGACATAAGTCGCACCACGTTGTGCAAAATCTTTTTCGGTTAAAACGGTAACAGATGAAGCTGTTTGATGAAGGCTAGTTGGGGTAGCTGAGGCAGAATAGACGTTAATCACATCTAATTTTGCCACGTCTTCAGCCGCCGCTAATGCTGGAATTGCTAATAAAATCGCTGAAGTAATCACATTTTTTTTCATTTTAAAATCCCTAGGATAAAAGTCTGTATAAAAGCGCCAGCAGTTTACACATTTGAGGCTTGGCGTGCAAACCTATCATGATGAAAATAACTCATCATCAAAATGAATAAAATTTAAGAAAAATAAAAAATTTAAGGATTTTTCTGACCGCACTTTTTCGCCTTTATCCGCCTTATAGTTTCAAGTATAATGCCTGTATTTTTCATCACATTGTTATTAAAAAAATTATGAGTACAAAATTCAACGTAAAAACATTCCAAGGCATGATTTTAGCCTTGCAAGAATATTGGGCAAATCAAGGTTGTACCGTTGTTCAACCTTTTGATATGGAAGTGGGCGCAGGAACTTCTCACCCAATGACCGCATTACGCGCATTAGGCCCAGAGCCGATGGCATTCGCTTATGTGCAACCTTCACGTCGTCCGACCGATGGTCGTTATGGCGAAAACCCAAACCGTTTACAACATTATTACCAATTCCAAGTGGTGATTAAACCGTCCCCAGATAATATTCAAGAACTCTATTTAGGTTCTCTTGAAATGCTTGGTTTTGATCCAACACAAAACGACATCCGTTTCGTGGAAGATAACTGGGAAAACCCAACCTTGGGGGCGTGGGGATTAGGCTGGGAAGTGTGGTTAAACGGTATGGAAGTGACCCAATTTACCTATTTCCAACAAGTGGGCGGTTTAGAATGTAAACCAGTAACAGGTGAAGTAACCTATGGTTTAGAGCGTTTAGCGATGTACATTCAAGGCGTAGATTCTGTGTATGACTTAGTTTGGTCTGACGGCCCGCTTGGTAAAACCACTTACGGTGATGTGTTCCATCAAAACGAAGTTGAACAATCCACGTACAACTTTGAATATGCGGATACTGATTTCTTATTCTACTGCTTTGATCAATACGAAAAAGAAGCGAAAAGCTTATTAGAATTAGAGCGTCCATTACCATTACCAGCTTACGAGCGTATCTTAAAAGCGGCACACAGCTTCAACTTGTTAGATGCACGTAAAGCGATTTCGGTCACAGAGCGTCAACGCTATATTTTACGCATTCGTGCATTAACCAAAGGGGTGGCAGAAGCGTATTATGCAAGCCGTGAAGCCTTAGGTTTCCCTGGTTGTAAAAAATAAAGCGAAAAACGACCGCACTTTAAGCATTAACCCAACGATATAAGGAGAAAATGATGAAAGATTTTCAATACCCAGACGATATCTACACGGAAGCAGAAACTGATCCTAATACACTCGCGAATTTAGGCCCATTGGCTAGATTAGCAGGTGTTTGGGAAGGTAAGCGTGGTGTGGATATCAATCCGAAAGCAGAAGGGCCAGAAAAAGATCCTTATATCGAGCGTTACGAAGCTCATCCAACTGATGGTCAAACTAATGGTCCGCAACTCTATTATGGATTGCGTTATCACGCTCATATTGTACAACCGGGCGAGGTAGAAACCTTCCATGATCAAGTGGGTTATTGGTTATGGGAACCTGAAACAGGCAATATTTTATTAACTGGCAGCATTCCACGAGGCCAAACGTTTATTGCTGTCGGTAATGCACCGGCTGATGCGAAAGAGTTTACGGTAAAAGCAGTACGCGGTTCACTAACAAACGGTATCATTTCGAATCCGTTCTTAGAGCGTTCATTTACCACGGAAAGTTTTGAAATGACGGTAAAATTCCATGATGATGGCTCTTGGTCATATGATCAAACCACAACCATGATTATCCCGAATTATGATGCGCCATTTGAACATCGCGATCGTAACCGTTTAACGAAAATTGCTGACCCGAAATTAAATCCAACTGCGGCAGCAGAACAAGGAGGTGAATAATGAAACCTATCCTTTATTATGCAGCAGATTGCCCTGATACTGTGCCATTTGTGGCAGAGTTAAAACGCTTGGGCGTGGATTATGAGGCAGTGGAAGTACTATCTTCCATCCCGAATTTGAAACAATGGTTGCGTTTGCGTGATCGTCATGCCGCATTTGATGATGCAAAAGCACAAGGCTATGCGGGCTTTCCGGCATTATTGTTAGATGATGACCGTGTTATTTTAGATGAATCCAAATTAAAAGAGATTTTTTAAAGTAATGAAGAAAGTCGGTTTTTGGCAATTTTTATTTAGCATTGGTGATGACTATTTAATGTTTTTGCGAAATTTAACACCCGCTGTGTTGTTTTTATCACTCGCGTTATTTATGTATTCTGAGCTGAATTGGACACATTGGGCGTGGAGTAATGTGCTCGTGCTGTTTTTAAGTTTGGCTTCAGGATTTATTGCACTCAGCGTCATGGCAATCAATACCGTCGCTTTTGTACGAAAAATGCTCAAAACCTTAAGAACACTGAGTGGAGAGAGCGAACTTGATGAAAATATTGGTACGCTCGCATTATTTAAAATGCTCTGGGTGGAGAGCAACAGTAAACAACTAATCTTTTTTGCGGTAGTCAATATTGTTGCAGTATTTATGGTGTTAGTTTACGGCACCAAATATGCCTTGAATTTTTATAGCTCAATTTCAACATTAAATGATTAGGTATCGAATATGAAAAAAATAACCCTAAAATTCACCGCACTTTTGCTTGGCTCAGCTTTAGCAAGTAGTGCGTTTGCAACAGAAAATGGTCAAACTTCCTCAAGTTCTGATTATGAATTAGAGAAAGTATTGATTTTCAGCCGACACGGATTGCGTTCACCAGTGGAAAAAGATCCGCAAGAAATGGCGAAATATTCCCCTTATGAATGGGCAAAATGGAATGTACCATCTGGCTATCTCACTGCAAAAGGGACGGTGCTAGAAACCTATTTCGGACAGTATTTAGGTCAATGGCTTGCAGATAAAGGGTTACTAACAACAGAACGTTGTGCATCGGGCGAAGGCATTTTTGCTTATGCAAATGGTGTGCAACGCACCATTGCAACAGGGCAAGCGATTGTTTCTGGTGCATTTGCGGGCTGTAATGTTCAACTGCAACATCACGGTAAAATTGGTTCAGAAAAAGATCCAATTTTTAATACGCAGGCGCATAATCCAAGTCAAGCCTTGATTGAATCTGCAAAAAATAATGTTGATTTAACCGCTTTACAGCAAAAATTAGCACCAAATTATGCGCTATTAAGTGAAATCATCGATTACAAAAACTCACCAAACTGCTTGCAAAAAGGCGAGTGTGATTTAGGTGGAAAAGTTGGCGAATACAGTATTAAAGACGGTAAGTCGGTCAAGATTACTGGCTCTATCAGCACCGGGAAGAAAATTGTCAGTGCATTATTGCTCGCGCATTATGTGGGTAAGCCTGATTCAGAAATTGCAAATGGTCGTGTGGATAGCCAAGAAAAATGGCGTGCAATTAACGAAATTAAAAATGAATATTACCGCACGTTATTTAAAAATAACGAAGCGTTAGCACAAAATGCATCATACCCGCTATTGGCATTTATTCAGCAACAGCTAAATAGTGAAAACAAAATTAACTTGTTGGTTGGACACGATTCTAATATCGTCGCTCTGCTTGCCGCACTGGGTGTTGAGCCTTATGAGTTGGATGATTCGTTGGAAAATATCCCAATCGGTGGCAAGTTGCTATTTGAAGTGTGGAAACACAAACCCAGTGGTAAGCTCAAATTTAAGTTGGATTATGTTTATCAAACCACTGAACAGCTGATTAATATCACGCCATTAAGTTTATCAACACCACCAAACCAAACCGCCTTAACTCTCAAAGGCTGTGAAAAAGATGAAAAGGGCTTCTGTGATTACGAACGTTTTCAACAGGTGTTGAGGGAGAGCGTTGAGAATGGAAAACGATTATAAAATAAATAATGCATGGCAAATGTAGAAAATGCTTTTACTAATGAAATTATTGTATTAGTTTAACGCACCAAATAGTAAATGGTTGTAGTGGGAAATCTAGGATTATTAGCTTTTAAAAGCATATTAATTTTTAAAAAGTAAAGTATGCCTAAACATCTGAACAATAATTTATAGTATAAAAAATTTTAATGAACTAGCCATGTTATCTAATAGAATGAGAATTCTAATAGGAGAAGTTAAATGAGACTAAATATCCAAAATTTTGGAATAATTGAATCAGCATCAGTAAATATAAACGGACTAACTGTTATATGTGGTGAAAATGATTCTGGTAAAAGCACTATCGGAAAACTATTATTTGCAATGATTAAAGCTAGCCAAAAGTATGAAGAGGAACTTGGTGAAGGAGTAATATCGCAAATATTTTTGAATTTATCAAGAATTAGTGTCTTATTATTGCAGGGAGATAGAGATGAATCTTTAAGGAACATTAGCATTTATTTTAGACGGTTAGACCCAGATGAAATATTGTTAACAAAAGACTTATCGTCTCTATATTCTATAATAGATGATAATGTTTCAGATTTATCTTTAAAAAATAAAATTTATGAATATATTTCAAAGATAGATATATTAATTCAAAATACTCCGAATGAGAAAAAAGCTAAAGAGAATGCTTTAAAAAAAGCATTATATTCTGAATTCAAAAATTTCAGTCATAAATCATCAGAAATTAAATTAAATGATTTAAATAACGATACTATTATAAAGTTTAATTCTGATAAAAAAGGTGTTTCAAATATTGTTTTTGATAAGCCAATGCTACTAGATGATGTAACATATATTGAGAATCCATTTATTCTACAGTTTAGAAGAATGTTTTTAAATGCAATTACTTTGCTTGATGAAAGTAATACAACTAGAAGTTGGGTCAGAGAAAAAGTATCTTTACATTTAAAAGACTTGGCTAGAAAACTAAGTGTTCTTGACCCTAAAACAATAGAGTTTTCAGAAAATAAGCTTCAGAAATTATCAAATAATATTTCTGAACTTATCGATGGGAGTTTTTATTATGATGAAGAACAAGATGATTTTATTTTGAATAGGAATGGACATGTTTTTTCATCAATGAATATAGCATCTGGGATAAAGGCTCTAGGACTTTTTAATTCTCTTCTAAAGGGTGGATTTGTTAATGAAAGAAGCCTCCTTATTCTAGATGAACCTGAAACTAATCTGCATCCTAAGTGGCAAAATGAATACGCAAAATTATTGTGCAATCTTGTCAAGTCTAATATAAAAATAATTATTGCCACACATAGTCCATATATGATCTCTGCTTTAGAACACTATTCTAAGGATATAGAAAATAAAAATTTTTATTGGGCTAGAAAAGACTATAGTGAATCAGTGATTTTTGAAGATGAGACATCTTCTATTATGGAAAATATAGTGCAAAAATTTGCGGATGCATTTAATGAAATAGATTAGATTATGTTTGATGGAATTATTAATAAGTGTTCTTCTTTTTTAGAACCAATATCAGAAATATCTAAAGCAGATGATAAACCAAAATTTATTGAATCTGATTTTAAGCTCATTAACTTTGACAAAGTTGCCAAGCAATTTGGGGACGTTTTTAGATCTCCAGATGCCCTTTGGTTTAAAAAAAATAATATTGTTTTCATTGAGTTTAAAGATAGAAAGATTTCATGCGTGAAAGTTAATGATAAGTGCAGCAGAAATAAAATACAGAAAGGTGTAAAAGGAAAAATATATGAAGGAATATCTTTACTATCATATTTATTAGATGATCCAGTAGAAAGTATTAATATAGAGTGGTATTTAGTTTGCAACCCTAAATTAAATATAATTAATAACCCTGTACACAGTGTGATACAAGATATAGTTGCTAGAGAAAGTTCATCTGATATAGATAATTTGAGAACAAAATCTATTAGAGAGACTTTAGAAAAATGCTTTTTACCATTATCTAAAATAAATATAAATATTAAATTTGAAATAATCTTATCAGAGGATAAATTAAATGGATTTATCACAAATATAGAACAAAGCCCATAGTTTAATTGTTTATAAGAGAAACAAAATGACAACCCAAAACTTCCTAGTAGAAATCGGCACAGAAGAGCTGCCGCCAAAAGCTCTCAAAACATTAGCAACCTCTTTTGCGGATAACGTTGAGGCGGAATTAAACCAAGCGGGTTTATCATTCGATAAAATCGAATGGTTTGCGGCACCGCGTCGTTTGGCGGTGAAAGTGTTGAACTTGGCGACACAACAGCCAAGCAAAGAAATCGAAAAACGCGGACCTGCAGTATCAGCTGCGTTTGATGCGGAAGGTAAACCAACTAAAGCGGCTGAAGGTTGGGCGCGCGGTTGTGGGATTACCGTTGAGCAAGCAGAGCGCATTGCGACTGATAAAGGTGAATGGCTCGTTCACCGTGCGAAAATTGAAGGTCAACCGACCAAAAACTTACTTAACGACATTGTGGCTAATGCCTTAGCAAAATTGCCAATTCCAAAACCAATGCGTTGGGCTGACAAAACCGTGCAGTTTATTCGTCCAGTTCACACGGTAACTTTGTTATTGGGCGATGAGTTAATCGAAGGCGAAATTTTAGGTGTGGAAAGTGCGCGCACTATTCGCGGTCACCGTTTCTTAGGTGAAAAAGAATTTGAAATTCAACATGCAGACCAATATCCACAATTATTACGTGAAAAAGGTTCTGTGGTAGCGGACTTCAATGAGCGTAAAGCAGAAATTCTTGCAAAATCTCAAGCAAAAGCGACCGCACTTGGCGGCGTAGCGGACATTGAAGAAAGTTTGCTTGAAGAAGTGACTTCGTTGGTGGAATATCCAAACGTTTTAGCAGCAAAATTTGAAGAACGTTTCTTAGCGGTGCCTGCGGAAGCCTTGGTTTACACCATGAAAGGTGACCAAAAATATTTCCCGATTTATGACAAAGACGGCAAATTATTACCGCACTTTATTTTCGTCTCGAACATAAACCCGGAAGACCCAACGGCGATTATTGAAGGTAACGAAAAAGTGGTTCGTCCACGTTTAACCGATGCGGAATTCTTCTTCAAAACCGACTTAAAACAAAAACTGGTTGATCGTTTACCTCGCTTAGAAACTGTGTTATTCCAACAACAACTCGGTACATTAAAAGACAAAACAGACCGTATTGAGCAACTAGCAGGCGAAATTGCAAAACAAATCGGTGCAGACGAAGCAAAAGCAAAACGTGCGGGTTTACTGTCAAAATGTGACTTGATGACCAACATGGTGTTCGAATTCACCGATACACAAGGCGTAATGGGTATGCACTATGCTCGTCATGATGGTGAAGACGAAGAAGTCGCAGTAGCATTAAACGAACAATATATGCCACGCTTTGCGGGTGATGAATTACCAAAATCACTCGTTGCAAGTGCGGTCGCTTTAGCGGATAAATTTGACACTTTAACGGGTATCTTCGGTATCGGTCAAGCACCAAAAGGCAGCGCAGACCCATTTGCACTTCGTCGTGCAGCATTAGGTGCATTACGTATTATCGTAGAGAAAAACTTACCACTTGATCTAGATGATTTAGTGAAAAAATCAGCTGCACTTTTCGGTGATAAACTCACGAATCAAAACGTGGTTGCTGATGTGGTGGACTTTATGCTTGGTCGTTTCCGTGCATGGTATCAAGATGAAGGCATTGCGGTGGATGTGATTCAAGCAGTATTAGCGCGTCGTCCAACTCGCCCTGCTGATTTTGATGCCCGTGTGCGTGCGGTATCACATTTCCGTACTTTAGATTCAGCAGAAGCGTTAGCGGCAGCTAATAAACGTGTAAGTAATATCTTAGCCAAAGCAGATGCTGCAATTGGCGAGATCAATTTGACTGCTTGTGTCGAGCCAGCAGAAAAAGCCCTTGCTGAAGCCGTACTTGCATTACGCACTGAAGTACAACCGCTTATCGCACAAGGCGATTACACCGCAGTATTAGATAAATTAGCGAACTTACGCGCGCCAGTAGACAGTTTCTTTGATAACGTAATGGTAAATGCTGAAGATCCAGCATTGCGCCAAAACCGCTTAGCGATTTTAAACACGTTACAAGGCTTGTTCTTACAAGTGGCGGATATTTCGGTATTGCAATAATGGATCTAAAAAAGGATGGTCAATTTTCCAAAGACCATCCTTTTGTATATAGACTTCAAATGATTATTTCTCTATAATCAACCGCACTTTCCCCCTTTAGCTCAGTCGGTTAGAGCAGGCGACTCATAATCGCTTGGTCGCTGGTTCAAGTCCGGCAAGGGGGACCATTCTCAGAGATCGCATTAGGTGGTCTTTTTTATTGCCTTTCTCTAACGCGTTTTAGGCGTTATAACCTTTCAACAATTCAGTCCAATTTTCTTCATTGAATTGAATATTCATTCTGCCGACTTCTTTGATAAAAGAGCGGTGTAATCTTTCCAAGTTGCCTTGTTTCCAAGAATCTCCTGATTTTTGACCGCACTTATCAAAATCAATAAGCCAACATTTTTGTTCATTTTCGAGTTGTTGAACGAGAATATTATGAGCGTTGAGATCTGTATGACAAATTTGCAAATCATGCAACTGACGAATTAATTTACCGATGGCTTGCCAGACATCATTCGGCAATTGTTGGGTTTGTAAAAGAGCGGTCAGATCTTGGGCATTTTCGATCTTTTCAATTAAGATATCCGCTTGATAGCAAATACCTAATTTACCTTTTTTGACTCGCGCAGCGATCGGTTTTGGCACAGCAACGCCTGCTTGATGGAGTTGATTTAAAAGCTGAAATTCTGCCACGCTACGAGTTTCACTAAATGATTGAAAACGATAGCGATCTTTGTTGAATTTCCCCCATAAACCACCGCGATAATAATGACGAAGGGCAGTGTTTACACCAAACAGATCTTTTGTGTTCAGGAAATAGGTTGTGCCTCGTCCTTTGGCTGAACCGGTAATACGTTGTTGTTTTTTCCAAAAAGCCGATTCAAAAAATGAAGCGGGCTCTGTTGGTTTTTCTGTGAGATTAAAAAGAAAGAATTGATTATCTTGTTGGAATTCAAGCATTTTAGTTGAACCGAATAATAGAAAATGCCCTCATTCTACTTTAAAATAGACGGAAATTAAATGCGCGAGGAACTCAAATGTCCCATTCTCCACTTTTTACCTCTCCCCCTAAATCACTTTGTATTTTGCGTTTGTCTGCGGTGGGTGATGTTTGTCATGCACTTGCTGTGGTACAGCATATTCAACGGTATTGGCCGCAAACCAAATTAACGTGGATTGTGGGTAAAACAGAAATGGGCCTGCTTTCTGGCATTGAAGGCGTGGAACTGGTTCCTTACGATAAAAAGAGCGGTTGGAAAGGCGTGTGGAATTTATGGATGTTTTTGAAAAACAATCAATTTGATGCGCTTTTAAATATGCAGACAGCATTTCGTGCTTCGATTATCTCTCTTGGTATTCAAGCGAAATATAAAATTGGGTTTGGCAAAAAACGTTCTCGAGAAGGGCAGTGGTTATTTGTAAACCGTCGAGTTCAAGATCCTGAAACGCCTCATGTGCTAGACGGTTTCATGGCTTTTGCCGATTATCTTGGTGTTCCACCGGTAGAAATGCTTTCTTGGCAATTAGCGATCTCTGATGCAGATCGGGAATACGCCAAACAGTTTATTGATCCTACACGTAAAAATCTGATTATTTCTCCTTGCTCTAGTAAATCTGAGAAAGATTGGTTGGTGGAGCGTTATGCGGAAGTGGCAAATATTGCTCATCAACATAATGTGAATGTAATTTTTTGTAGCTCGCCGGCAAAACGCGAATTAGAAATGGTGAAAAAAATTATCGCACTTTGTAATTTTCAACCAGTTGATGCCTCTGGAAAAACCAGTTTGAAACAACTTGCCGCATTAATTCATCAAGCAAATTTAGTGATCTCGCCTGATTCTGGTCCTACTCATATTGCGACCACGCAAGGTACGCCGGTTATTGGATTGTATGCTTATCACAATCCATTGCGCACCGCACCTTATCATAATCTAGATAATGTGGTGTCGGTATATGAAGAAAATGTGCAAAAAGAACAAGGAAAGTCTTCAAGTGAATTGCCTTGGGCGACTAAATTAAAAGGCAAAAATTTAATGGATGAAATTCAGGTGGAGCAAGTGGTGGCTCAGATGAGAGCTTTGAATTTATTTTAAAGTGCGGTCAATTTTAGAGATAAAAAAAAGCCCTCAAATGAGGGCTAAAAGAATCATAAAGTTCCTTGCGAATTATTCGCCTTTTTGTGCATTGTAAGCTTCTAATGCACGAAGAGAGTAAGTGTAAGCTGCACCTGCATTTAATGCGATAGACATCGCTAATGCTGCTGCCACTTCTTCTTCAGTTGCACCTGCTTTCACCGCTTCATCAGCGTGCACGCCAATGCAGCTTTCACAACGAGTGGTTACTGCAACTGCTAATGCAATTAATTCACGGGTTTTGGCATCTAATACGTTACCTTCTGCCGCCGCAGCACCTAATGCGCCGTAAGCTTGTAACATTTTAGGGTATTTTTTACCTAATGCACCGAATGATTTTTTAACGTGTGCTACATCATTTTTCCAATCTGCAAACATATTTCTTCTCCTTAAATTTAGTACAAATTTCGAGAGGAATTATAAGCAGATTAGCGTATGATACTTGTCAAATTGTCTTAACTTTTAGATGGAAAATCTCACGATGGATTATTTAGATAAATTAACACAGCTGGCGCAAGTGCGAGGGGAAATTAATATTCGCTGCTTGTTTCAAGGGGATTGGCAAGTTGAACATAAGTCAGATGCGGCGGAATATCAAGGTTTATTTCATTTAATCGAGCAAGGTGAGTGCTGGGTAACCTTTGCGGGAAAACAATTTCATTTGAAAAAAGGTGATCTCTTTTTTCTCCCTCAAAATCGACCGCACTTTTTGGGCAGTTCTCAACAAAAAAGAGAGAACAGTCTACAGAGAGCGCAATCAAATGCACTTTTTAATGTCCATCAAATAGGTGCAGGTACACCCGATCTGAAGATGTTTTGTGGGACGTTTTATTATCAAAAACCGTCATTATTAATTGATTCATTACCAGACTATTTACATCTTTCGCTACAAAATACGCCTGTACAGCCCTTGGTTTCACTTTTTTTACAAGAAGCCGAGAAACCGGAGCAAGGCACAAAATCGGTGATTGATGCATTATCAAACGTATTGTTTATTTATATTTTGCGTCATGCTCAGCAAATAGGTTTGCTCAATCAAGGCTTACTAGCCGCGTTGCAGGATAAAAGGCTGAATCAAGTCCTTGAAAAAATCCTGTTTTCACCTCAATTAGATTGGAATATTGAGCAATTAGCAGAGTTGGCCTCCATGTCTCGTGCGACCTTTATGCGGATTTTTCAACAGCAACTCGGGATGCCACCAGGAAAATTTCTCACACAAGTGCGGTTAGAAATGGCGGCTGTTTTATTGAAAAATACGCAAAAGACCATTTTAGCGATCGCTCTTGAAGTGGGGTATCAATCAGAAGCACATTTTAGTAAGGCATTTAAAGCAATTTATGGGCTTTCACCGAGCCAATTTCGCAAAACCTAGCCCATCGTTTAAAACTTGCGTTATAATGACTGCACTTTAGGCGGCTCTGTCGCCTTTAATTTTTTAAGGTATTGTTATGTTTAATAAAATATTTTCATGGTTTGAAAACCGTTTAAATCCTTATCCGGAAAGCAATCCAACGACGCCAGAAAAAGGCTTGTTCCGTTTTATTTGGTCAAGCATTGATGGCATGAAAGGCTGGATCTTTTTACTCGCGGTATTGACGGTCGGCACAGGGGTGATGGAAGCCTTACTTTTCCAATTCATGGGATTGTTAGTGGATTGGCTAGGCGATTATACACCAACTACACTTTGGCAAGAAAAAGGGCATTTGCTTGCTGGCATGGCTGCCTTGCTCATTTTCAGTATTGTATGGTCATTTGTGGGCGTAAATGTGCGCTTACAAACGCTACAAGGGGTGTTTCCAATGCGTTTGCGTTGGAATTTCCACCGTTTGATGCTAGGACAAAGCTTAAGCTTCTATCAAGATGAATTTGCAGGTCGTGTATCGGCGAAAGTAATGCAAACCGCCCTTGCGGTGCGTGATACCGTCATGACCATTGCGGATATGTTGGTGTATATTGCCGTCTATTTTATTACCTCCGGCTTGGTGCTTGCGGCTTTAGATACCTGGTTTTTAGTGCCGTTTTTCTTATGGATTGTGGCCTTTGTGACTATTTTACGTTTGCTTATTCCACGCTTAGCGAAAACAGCACAACGACAAGCTGATGCGCGATCTCTCATGACGGGTCGTATTACGGATGCTTACTCAAATATTGCAACGGTGAAACTATTTTCACATGATACGAGAGAAGCGAATTATGCAAAACGTTCCATGGAAGAATTTATGGTCACCGTGCATGCACAAATGCGTTTGGCAAGTTCATTAGATACCTTAACTTACGCAACCAATATCTTCTTAACGTTAAGCACTGCAATTTTAGGTGTGGTGTTATGGCAAAACGGTCAAGTAGGCGTGGGAGCAGTGGCAACTGCAACCGCGATGGCATTACGTGTGAACGGACTTTCTCGTTGGATTATGTGGGAATCTGCTCGCTTATTTGAAAACATCGGGACGGTGAATGATGGTATGGCAACGCTAACCAAACCACACACCATTATTGATAAGCCAAATTGTGTTGCGTTAGAAGTAAAACAAGGCGAAATCAAATTTAACGATATCTCGTTTGCCTATGATCCAAATAAACCGTTACTTAACCATTTTAATCTCACTATCAAACCGGGTGAAAAAGTGGGCTTAATTGGTCGTTCTGGTGCAGGTAAATCAACCATTGTGAATTTACTTTTACGTTTCTATGAAGCGCAAGAAGGTTCAATTACCATTGATGGTCAAAATATTTTAGATGTAAGCCAAGAAAGTCTTCGTAGTCAGATTGGTCTTGTAACACAAGATACCTCGCTTTTACACCGTTCTGTTCGCGATAACATCATTTATGGTCGCCCAACTGCGACGGACGAAGAAATGATCAATGCGGCTAAACGTGCCGAAGCAGCCGATTTCATTCCTTATCTCAGCGATGCTCAAGGCAGAAAAGGCTATGATGCCCATGTTGGTGAACGTGGGGTGAAACTCTCGGGTGGACAACGCCAGCGTATTGCGATTGCGCGTGTCATGTTAAAAGATGCGCCAATTTTACTCTTGGATGAAGCGACCAGTGCGCTAGATTCAGAAGTAGAGGTGGCGATCCAAGAAAGTCTCGACAAAATGATGGAAAATAAAACGGTTATTGCGATAGCTCACCGTTTATCTACTATTGCAGCAATGGATCGTTTAATTGTGTTAGATAAAGGACAAATTGTCGAGCAAGGGACTCATGCAGAATTGCTTGAACAAAATGGACTTTATGCTCGTCTTTGGAAACACCAAAGTGGTGGCTTCTTGAGTGAGCATGCTGAGTAAAACACAGGAAAAAATGACCGCACTTTGCAAAGGTGCAAATCTTGAGAAAGTTTAGATAGAGATTGAACTTTTCTCATAATTAGTGCGAATTTCCTTTGACTATTTTATTGACAACAGGTAATATTCGCACCCTATGCAAAAGGTAAAACTACCCCTAACCGTTGATCCGGTTAAAGACGCTCAACAAAGAATTGATTATGATGGTTACTATACCGCTAGTCAGTTAGTGCGTTTAGCTGAATCTACGGGGAAAGTGCTCAGCGATGCACAGGTAACATTATCGTTTTATATTGATCCACAAAAATTAGTGGTGATGAAAGGGCAAGTACAAGTTGACGTTGAATTAGAGTGTCAACGTTGTGGCGAGCCATTCAAACAAACATTGGAATGTCATTTTATGTATAGTCCAGTGGCTAATTGGGATCAGGCTGATGACTTGCCGGAAATTTATGAGCCAATCGAATTTAATGAGTTTGGTGAAATAGATTTACTTGGTGCAGTGGAAGACGAACTTATTTTAGCTCTACCGCTTGTCCCAATGCATTCATCTGAACACTGTGAAGTGTCCGCGCACGAACAGGTTTTTGGTGAATTGCCTGAAGAATTGGCAAAAAAACCGAACCCGTTCGCTGTATTAGCTAATTTAAAGCAAAAGTAAATTAAATTTAGGAGTATAGCCAATGGCTGTTCAACAAAACAAAAAATCTCGTTCACGTCGTGATATGCGTCGTTCACACGATGCATTAACTACTGCTGCAGTATCAGTGGATAAAGCAAGCGGTGAAACCCACTTACGCCACCACGTAACTGCTGATGGTTACTATCGTGGTCGCAAAGTGATCAATAAGTAATTTTACTTATAAGGTATTCACTTGAACCGTCTAACCTTAGCGTTAGATGTGATGGGCGGGGACATTGGTCCCCGTATTACTATCCCCGCATCTCTTTCAGCCTTGGAAGCAGATCCAAGGCTCTCTTTAGTGCTGTTTGGCGATAGCCAACAAATTTCTCCCTTACTGGAAAATGCACCTTCTTCCCTTTTAGAACGTATTCAAATTCATCATTGCACGAAGACTATTGATAACAATCAAGGTATTTCTCATGCATTGCGTCATAGCAAAGGCACCTCTATGCGTTTAGCTATTGAAATGGTTCAGAAAGGTGAGGCGCAAGGTTGTGTCAGCGCAGGAAATACAGGGGCATTGATGGGATTGTCAAAGGTTCTCTTACAGCCTTTAGAGGGGATTCAACGCCCAGCGTTGGTATCCTTATTACCATCGATGACGGGTGATAAAACCGTGATGTTAGATTTAGGTGCGAACATAGAATGTTCTGCTCAAAATCTCTATGAATTTGCCGTCATGGGCTCGATCTTTGCCGAAAACCGATTGAACGTAGTTTATCCACGCATTGCCTTACTCAATATTGGTGTGGAAGAAATTAAAGGGCATCAATCCATTCGTGAAGCTGCGAATTTATTAGAAAAATCGACCGCACTTAATTATACCGGCTTTATTGAAGGTAACCTTTTATTAAATGGTGTGACTGATGTGATCGTGACTGATGGGTTTTCGGGAAATATTGCATTAAAAACCCTTGAAGGGGCAGCTAAAAATCTGTTATCTCTTCTGAAAGGAAAAGAAAAACAGCCTATTTTTAAATCGCTTGCCAAATTTATTCTGCGTTTTTTCTTTAAAGATGCTTATCATCGCTTGAAACGCATTAACCCTGATGAATATAATGGGGCGTCTTTACTCGGATTAACGGCTGTTGTGGTGAAAAGCCATGGCAGCGCAAATGTGGATGCATTTGCTCGTGCAATTGCGGATGCAGCTTTGCAAGCTCGTTTGCAAATTCCACAAAAAATCTTGGCGGGTTTACAACGTTATTAATTAATAAGTTTTGATATGATGAATAGTAGAATTTTATCCACCGGTAGCTATTTGCCGAGCCACATTCGTACCAATGCGGATTTGGAAAAAATGGTTGATACTTCAGATGAATGGATCGTGACGCGTTCGGGCATTCGTGAACGTCGTATTGCAGCAGCAGATGAAACTGTCGCAACAATGGGATGTGAAGCAGCCAAAAAAGCACTTGAAATGGCCAATCTTGATCCTCAAGAAATTGAGTTGATCATCGTTGCGACAACCAGTGGTTCTCACGCTTATCCAAGTTCAGCTTGCCAAGTTCAAGGTTTATTAGGTATTGAAGACGCGATTTCTTTTGATTTAGCAGCGGCTTGTACCGGTTTTGTTTATGCTTTAGGCGTAGCGGATAAATTTATTCGTTCAGGTAGCGTGAAAAAAGCCCTTGTGATTGGTGCAGATCTTAACTCGCGTAAATTAGATGAAACCGATCGTAGCACTGTCGTGTTATTTGGTGATGGTGCGGGTGCCGTGATCTTAGAGGCATCGGAGCAAGAAGGCATTATTTCAACGCATTTACATGCATCGCCAGATAACAATGCGGCATTACTACTTCCACAAGCTGAGCGTGGTGTGGAGAAATCTGGTTATATTGAAATGCAAGGTAACGAAACCTTTAAATTAGCGGTACGTGAGCTTTCTAATGTGGTGGAAGAAACCCTTTCTGCTAATAATCTCCAAAAAACAGATATCGACTGGCTTGTGCCACATCAAGCAAATTTACGTATTATTACGGCGACAGCGAAAAAATTAGAGATGGATATGTCGCAAGTCGTGGTAACGCTTGATCGTACAGCGAATACCAGTGCGGCGACTGTGCCAACGGCTTTAGATGAAGCGGTACGAGATGGCCGAATTCAACGCGGTCAATTGCTTCTACTCGAAGCTTTTGGCGGTGGTTGGACTTGGGGTTCAGCATTGGTGCGATTCTAATTATTTTGTTAGAATCCCGACAGAATTTAAAAGTGCGGTTAAATTTGACCGCACTTTCAACATTTAAACGATGAAGAAATAGGAAGAAAACATGAAAAAATTCGCAATGGTTTTTCCAGGACAAGGTTCTCAAGCGGTTGGTATGTTAGCTGATCTTGCTAACGAATATCCGGTAGTCACCGAAACTTTTAAACAAGCATCAGAAGCGCTTGGCTATGATTTATGGAACTTGGTTCAACAAGGTCCGGCAGAAGAATTAAATAAAACTTGGCAAACTCAGCCTGCATTATTAGCGGCATCCGTTGCGATCTTCCGTGTATGGCAAGAAAAATACCCACAATTACAACCAAGTGTGATGGCTGGTCACAGTTTAGGTGAATATTCAGCATTAGTCTGCGCAGGTGTCATTGATTTTAAAGATGCGATTAAATTAGTCGAATTACGCGGTAAATTAATGCAACAAGCAGTACCAGAAGGTACTGGTGCAATGTATGCGATTATTGGTTTAGACAATGAAGCGATTATCAATGCATGTAAACAAGCAGAGCAAGGTGAAGTGGTTTCTGCAGTAAACTTTAACTCACCAGGTCAAGTAGTCATTGCTGGAGCGAAAGAGGCAGTTGAACGTGCTGCTGCATTATGTAAAGAAGCGGGCGCAAAACGTGCTTTACCATTAGCGGTAAGTGTTCCTTCACATTGTGCATTAATGAAACCAGCTGCTGATCAATTAGCTGTAACACTTGAAGGGATTACGCTTAATGCGCCAGCAACACCAGTATTAAACAACGTAGATGTTAAAGCGGAAACAGAAAGTGCAGAAATTCGTACCGCACTTATTCGCCAATTATATAGTCCTGTTCGTTGGACTGAAACCGTTGAGAAAATGACACAAGATGGTGTAGAGGTTTTAGTTGAAATCGGCCCAGGTAAAGTATTGAACGGTTTAACAAAACGTATCGTAGCAGAATTACAAGCAACATCAGTAAATGATGTGGCATCATTAGATGCTGTTGAAGCATTATTAGCATAAAAGGGGATTAAAAATGCAAAATAAAATCGCATTAGTGACAGGTGCAACACGTGGTATTGGCCGCGCAATTGCAGAAGAATTAGCATCAAAAGGTGCATTTGTAATTGGTACCGCAACCTCTGAAAAAGGTGCAGAGACAATTTCTGATTACCTTGGCGATAAAGGCAAAGGTTTAGTATTAAATGTGGCAGACAAAGAAAGCATTGATGCCGTATTAGAACAAATTAAAGAGCAATTTGGTGATATTGATATTCTTGTGAATAACGCAGGTATCACACGCGATAACTTATTAATGCGTATGAAAGATGAAGAATGGTTCGATATTATGCAAACTAACTTAACTTCTGTATTCCATCTTTCTAAAGCAATGTTACGCTCAATGATGAAAAAACGTTTCGGTCGTATCATTACTATCGGTTCAGTGGTGGGCTCAATGGGTAACCCAGGTCAATCTAACTATTGTGCAGCAAAAGCAGGCTTGATTGGTTTCTCTAAAGGTTTAGCGAAAGAAGTGGCATCACGTGGCATTACCGTAAACGTTGTAGCACCCGGCTTTATCGCAACAGATATGACTGAAGTGCTTACTGAAGAACAAAAAGCAGGTATTCTTGGTAATGTACCGGCAGGCCGTTTAGGTGAACCAAAAGATATCGCAAAAGCGGTAGCGTTTTTAGCTTCTGACGATGCAGCTTATATTACCGGTACCACATTACATGTGAATGGCGGCTTATATATGAGCTAACCCTTTAGGGCATATATATCTGGGATTTTGTCTATAAAATATAGCAAAGCAGTTTAGTTAATGATAAAATCCCAACCGCAATGTAACTTTTTCTCTGTATGTGTTTTTACATTGCCTATTTTTTTGTGGTGCGACCACCTAAGAAATAGTTGCAACTTTATCAAAAATGCATACACTAACCGCTCTTAAATGAGTTAAAACAACAATAGGAAAAACAAATGAGTATTGAAGAACGCGTGAAAAAAATCATCGTTGAACAATTAGGTGTTAAAGAAGAAGACGTAAAACCAGAAGCTTCTTTCGTTGAAGATTTAGGTGCGGACTCTTTAGATACAGTTGAATTAGTAATGGCTTTAGAAGAAGAATTCGATATCGAAATTCCTGATGAAGAAGCTGAAAAAATCACAACTGTTCAATCTGCGATTGACTACGTTCAAAACAATCAGTAATTTTTAAGTTGGGCGATCTTTTAGGTCGCCTAATTTTTTTCTTTAAATTTCTTCTCTAAATTCTTTATTTTCAAATAAAAAAGATATCTCTAAATTTTTAAATTTCTAACCGCACTTTCCTTTTTTAATCTTTCTCAGATTTGCTTTTATTATTTAGTCCCTTTATTTTTTGATTTAAAACAAGATTTACCTTAAAAGTACTTATTATGAGTTAATTTTGATGCTAGTATTCGATCAAAATTTTTTCTAATTAACCATAAAATGATTCGGAGTATCTTATGGATTTTCTAATGAACCTCGGTGAAGGTAGCCAGTTTGCTATTCAGCTTGTTATCGTTCTTATCTGTTTGTTTTACGGGGCAAAAAAAGGTGGTATCGCACTGGGTATGCTCGGTGGGGTAGGCTTAATTGTTCTTGTTTTCGGCTTCGGCATTGAACCAGGTAAGCCAGCTATCGATGTTATGTTAACCATCCTTGCGGTAGTGGTCACATCGGCAACATTACAAGCCAGTGGTGGTTTAGATGTAATGTTACAAATTGCAGAGAAAATGCTTCGTCGTAACCCGAAATATGTCAGTATTTTGGCACCATTCGTCACTTGTTTCTTAACTATTTTATGTGGTACAGGACACGTGGTTTATACCATGTTACCAATCATCTATGATATCGCGATCAAAAATGATATTCGTCCTGAACGTCCAATGGCGGCAAGTTCAATTGCTTCTCAAATGGGTATCATCGCATCACCTGTTTCTGTGGCAGTAGTAACTTTAACCACATTCTTAGTGAATGCTAAAACCCCATTAGCAGGTTTTGATGGTTATTTAGATTTATTAAAAATTACCGTGCCTTCAACCCTTTGCGGTGTATTGGCTATCGGTATTTTCAGCTGGTTCCGCGGTAAAGATTTAGATAAAGACCCAGAATTCCAAGAGAAATTAAAAGATCCTGAATTCAAAAAATATGTTTATGGTGATAGCACATCATTGTTAGACAAAAAATTACCACAATCTAGCTGGAATGCGATGTGGATCTTCTTTGGTGCAATTTTAGTGGTAGCGGTATTAGGTTACTTTAAAGATTTACGTCCAGCTTTCGAAAAATCAGCACCAGCTCAAGTGGTTGAAATTGTTTCTGCCGATAAAGCCGTGAAATCTTTCAATGTTAAAGACGGTAAAATTGTTGCATTAGCAAAAGATGGTACATTGGTACTTGATGTTAAAGACAGCAAAGCGAAAGCTCAAACAGCCTACAATAACGTTGCAATTTATAACGATAAAGGTGAAGTCGCTCAAACAATTACCACTCAAGATAACAATGTTGTCATCACTGCGGGTGATAAAACTGAAACTATCGATAACGCTGCAATCGTACTAAAAGACACCGCGAAGAAAAAAGTGAATTTAAGTATGGTTCACGTTATTCAAATCTTCATGTTATTAGCGGGTGCATTAATTGTTATCTTTACGAAAACTGATGCAGGTAAAATCAGTAAAAATGAAATTTTCCGTTCAGGTATGATTGCATTAGTGGCTGTATTCGGGATTTCTTGGATGGCAGAAACCATGTTTACTGTTCACACACCAATGATGAAAGCAGCACTTGGTGATGTGGTAAAAGCACATCCTTGGACTTACGCCGTGATGTTGTTATTAATCTCTAAATTCGTAAACTCACAAGCAGCAGCATTAGTTGCATTCGTTCCACTTGCTTTAGGTATCGGTGTTGATCCAGCTGTTATCTTAGCCTTTGCTTCAGCTTGCTATGGTTACTACATTTTACCTACTTACCCAAGTGACCTTGCGGCAATCCAATTCGACCGTTCAGGCACAACCCACATTGGTAAGTTTGTCATTAACCACAGCTTTATTTTACCGGGCTTAATCGGTGTAATCACTTCATGTATCTTTGGTTACATTTTCACAAGCTTGTTTGGTTATCTATAATAACTAACAGATAAAAGAAAAGGCTATTCGTTTGAATAGCCTTTTTGTTTGTAAAGTACGGTTAAATTTTAGGATGTTTTATCTCAATGCTACATTTGACTTTATCATTTATTAAAATCCCACAAAACTGACCGCACTTTTGGGTTTCTTAAAATAAATTCCTGCTAAAGGTTGAAACATAGGGGGATTTATTGCGATAATCCCCATTATTTTTTGGGTGATCTTTCGGGCTACCATTTTTTCAGGTGGCCAGTTTTTATTAGGAAAGATTAAATTGAACATTATTTAAGTAAGTTAGAAGAATAACAATGGCTGAAAAACGTAATATTTTTTTAGTCGGTCCAATGGGCGCAGGTAAAAGCACCATTGGCCGTCAGCTTGCGCAACAATTGAATATGGACTTTGTCGATTCAGATGCAGTAATTGAGGAACGTGCGGGCGCAGACATTAGCTGGATTTTTGATTTAGAAGGCGAAGAAGGTTTTCGTAAGCGTGAAGAGCGTATTATCAATGAATTAACCCAATTACAAGGCGTTGTGCTTTCCACTGGTGGTGGAGCAGTGATGTCAAAAGAAAATCGTAATTATCTTTCTGCTCGTGGTATTGTGATTTATTTAGAAACCTCAGTAGATAAACAATATCAACGTACGCAACGTGATAAAAAACGTCCTTTATTACAAGGAACAGATAACCCGCGCCAAGTGTTGGAAGATTTAGCCAAAGTACGCAATCCGTTATACGAAGAAATTGCAGATATTACTTTGCCAACAGATGAGCAAAATGCCAAAGTAATGGTTAATCAAATTGTTGATTTAATTGATAATCTAAACGGCTTAAACGGTTCACTCTAAGGATTTAAAATGTTGTGCGTAAATGTTGAATTAAAAGAACGTCGTTATCCTATTTATATTGGCGAAGGTTTACTTAAAGATGAAACCTGTTATCCGCTGAAGAAAGGGGATAAAGTGATGATTGTGACTAATCCAACTGTCGCACAATATTATCTTGAGCCCGTTACAGAAACATTAGAAAAAATAGGTTGTCAGGTTGAATCGGTATTATTGCCTGATGGCGAAAAATATAAAACGCTTGAGTCTTTAAATCTCATTTTTACCGCGCTTTTAAAGCATAATCATGGGCGAGATACCACGATTATTGCATTAGGTGGTGGCGTGATTGGTGATGTAGCAGGTTTTGCTGCATCGAGTTATCAGCGTGGTGTGCGTTTTATTCAAATTCCTACCACATTATTAGCCCAAGTGGATTCTTCTGTTGGTGGCAAAACTGCCGTTAATCATGAGTTAGGCAAAAATATGATTGGGGCGTTTTATCAACCTTCTACGGTGATCATTGACACCCTTACACTCAATACCCTGCCAAAACGTGAAGTAAATGCAGGACTTGCGGAAGTCATTAAATATGGGGCGATTTTAGATTATGCCTTTTTCGAGTGGCTTGAAGCGCATATTGATGAATTAGTCGCGTTAAATCAACATTCACTGCAGTATTGCATTGCGCGTTGTTGTCAAATCAAAGCCGATGTTGTTGCACGCGATGAAACTGAAAAAGGCGATCGTGCATTATTAAATCTCGGTCATACTTTTGGTCATGCGATCGAAACACATTTAGGCTATGGAAACTGGTTACATGGTGAAGCTGTTGCAGCTGGAACTATGATGGCAGCGGTATTATCTGAACAATTAGGCGATCTTTCTTTTGAAGATGTTGCTCGTTTAGAAAAGCTTTTAGCGCGTGCTAATTTGCCGACCGTTTCGCCTGATACCATGCAACCAGATGATTATTTACCGCATATGATGCGAGATAAAAAAGTGCTGGCAGGCAAGTTGCGTCTTGTGTTGCTAAAAGCCCTTGGTCAAGCCTATGTGGCGACTGATACTGACAAATCTCTTGTGCTAAACGCGATTGAGCGTTGCACACAACATGACTAACAGTCATTGCTCCATGTTGCGTCCGAAAAATAATAAAACGAAACCCCGAATTAAACACCGCCCGTTTTTAAAATGGGCGGGCGGTAAATTTCGTTTAACGGACGATCTCAACCGCGTCTTTCCTAAAAGAAAACAGTGTTTGATCGAACCTTTTGTGGGGGCGGGTGCTGTTTTTCTTAATTCTCATTTTGAGCGTTATATTTTGGCAGATATTAATCCTGATTTGATTAACTTGTTTAATATCGTCAAGGAAAATGTAGATATCTATATTGAGGCTTGTAAGCCAATTTTCTTCGCCGAAAATGCCAATACAGCCGACTATTATTACGCCCAGCGTGATGCCTTTAATCAATCAAGCGAGCCTTTCGAGCGCTCGGTGTTGTTCCTTTATTTGAACCGTTTTGGATTTAATGGATTGTGCCGTTATAACAGTAAAAATGAGTTTAATGTGCCCTTTGGCGCTTATAAAACCCATTATTTCCCTGAGGATGAATTGCGCTATTTCGCCCATAAAGCACAAAGTGCGGTCTTTTTATGCGCTGATTTTCAACAGACCTTTGAATTAGCGGATAAACACAGCGTGATCTATTGTGATCCGCCTTATGCACCGCTTCCGCAAGATACCAATTTTACTGGATATGCAGGGAATGCTTTTGGACTTGAACATCAAAAGAATTTAGCGGAATGTGCAAAGAAAGCGCAAAAAGAAAAGCAAATTTCCGTCGTGATTTCTAACCACGATACAAAATTTACGCGTGAGATTTATAAAGGGGCGAAATTCAAACGCGTTAAAGTACAGCGTTCGATTAGCCAATCTTCAGAAAAACGAGTTAAGGTAAAAGAATTAATCGCTATCTTTAAAGGTTAACTTAGCAGGTTAATTCAGGATTAATTTTTATCTCAAAGCCTTTTACTTCGGGATAGGTCGGTTGAATTGCAGTGAGTAATTCGCTTTGGCGAAATAAAATTCCTTGGCGGACGACCGCACTTTTGACTTCGATAAAGAGTTTCCCATCTGTGATGGAGCCTAACCGAAAAAGTCCTTTAAATTCTTGCGGGAAAAGGCGGCTGATATTTTGGTTCAGTTCATTCAACATTAACCCTTTCTGCATGATTTTGGCAAATTGTGATCCTTCTAGCACATCAATAATATTCATGGCTTTTTGATAACGCTCATGCTTGTTTTCCACAAAAATACCCCAATAATGACTTTACGTTGAATTTCCGATACAATACACACAAATTTTGTCAGAGACAATAAGATGATGAAATCAAACAAAGGTAAAACAAATTTCTGGTCGCAGTTGCTGTTAAGCATGATTGCGATTTTTGCTTTACCTGTCGCTCAGGGATTAGAAGCACCGCCTTCATCAAATATGAGTGGCGAAAATTACCAAACGTCATCTGAACAACATATGTTGATTGCAGTGCGTGAAATTCGTCAAGCATTGCAGGTTCAACCTCAGCCAACAAATCACAAAACCCATTCCAATCAAAAACACGAAAAAATTCAACCGCACTTTATCGCGGCAGAGTTTCCTGTTTTTGCCCCTATTCGGGCCGGTCCTGCTATTATTTAATTTTCTTTTATCTTTGAACGAACCGATTTTTTAATCGGATGATCCTTTTTATTTTTTATTTGAAAGAGAAATTATGAGTTTTTTAACAAAAATTTTTGGCAGCCGTAACGAACGTATTTTACGCAGATTAAGAAAACAAGTTGCGAAAATCAACAAAATGGAGCCAGCTTTTGAAGCATTAAGTGATGATGAATTAAGAGCAAAAACAGAAGAATTCCGTAGTCGTTTAGCTAATGGTGAAACTTTACAACAACTTTTACCTGAAGCTTTTGCTACCGTGCGTGAAGCGGGTAAACGTGTACTCGGTATGCGCCATTTCGATGTGCAATTAATTGGTGGTATGGTGCTCACCAATCGTTGTATCGCAGAGATGCGTACAGGTGAAGGTAAAACCTTAACCGCAACCTTGCCTTGCTATTTGATGGCGTTGGAAGGTAAAGGCGTGCACGTTGTGACTGTGAATGATTACTTAGCACGTCGTGACGCGGAAACTAACCGCCCATTATTTGAATTCTTGGGGATGACTGTTGGTGTGAATATCCCTGGTTTACCGCCTGAAGCAAAACGTGAAGCTTATGCGGCAGATATTACATACGCGACAAACAGCGAGTTAGGTTTCGATTACCTTCGTGATAACTTAGCCCATTCCAAAGAAGAGCGTTTCCAACGTCATTTAGGCTATGCCTTAGTGGATGAAGTTGACTCAATTTTAATCGATGAAGCGCGTACACCATTGATTATTTCAGGCCAAGCAGAAGACAGCTCTGAACTTTATATTGCGGTAAATAAACTAATTCCGAATTTAATTAAGCAAGAAAAAGAAGATACGGAAGAATATACCGGTGAAGGCGACTACACCTTAGATCTTAAAACCAAACAAGCGTATTTGACTGAACGTGGTCAAGAAAAAGTTGAAAATTGGTTAATTGAACAAGGTTTAATGCCAGAAGGTGATTCTCTTTATTCACCAGCGCGCATTGTATTGCTACACCATGTTATGGCAGCGTTACGTGCGAATACTTTATTTGAGCGCGATGTAGACTATATCGTGAAAGATGGTGAGATCGTGATCGTCGATGAACATACTGGTCGTACTATGGCGGGTCGTCGTTGGTCTGATGGTTTACACCAAGCAATCGAAGCAAAAGAAGGCGTAGAAATTAAGAGTGAAAACCAAACTGTTGCGTCGATTTCTTACCAAAACTACTTCCGTCTTTATGACAAATTAGCGGGTATGACTGGTACAGCAGATACCGAAGCCTTTGAATTCCAACAAATTTATGGCTTGGAAACTGTCGTTATCCCAACCAATCGTCCAATGATTCGTGATGATCGTACGGACGTCATGTTTGAGAATGAAGAATACAAATTCAATGCAATTATTGAAGATATCAAAGACTGTGTCGCTCGCAATCAACCAGTTCTTGTCGGTACCGTATCAGTTGAAAAATCTGAAATGCTTTCTCAAGCGTTAGATAAAGCGGGTATCAAACACAACGTATTGAATGCAAAATTCCACGCACAAGAAGCGGAAATTGTTGCGGAAGCAGGGGCGCCAGGTGCAGTAACCATTGCAACTAACATGGCGGGTCGTGGTACCGATATTATCCTCGGTGGTAACTGGAAAGCAAAAGCGGCAAAATTAGAGAACCCAACTCCAGAGCAAATTGAGGCACTTAAAGCTGAGTGGGAGAAAAATCACGAGATCGTGATGCAAGCTGGTGGCTTACACATTATCGGGACAGAACGTCATGAATCACGCCGTATTGATAACCAGTTGCGTGGTCGTTCAGGTCGTCAAGGTGACCCAGGTTCTTCACGTTTCTACCTTTCTTTGGAAGATGGCTTAATGCGTATTTATCTGAATGAAGGTAAATTAAATATGATGCGTAAAGCCTTCACCCAACCAGGTGAAGCGATGGAGTCTAAACTTCTCGCTAAAGTGATTGCATCGGCGCAAGCGAAAGTAGAAGCCTTCCACTTTGATGGTCGTAAAAACTTGCTTGAATATGATGATGTGGCTAACGACCAACGTCATGCAATTTACGAACAACGTAATTACTTGCTCGATAACGATGATATTTCAGAGACTATCAAAGCAATTCGCAGCGATGTATTTAATGATGTGATTGACCAATATATTCCGCCACAATCATTGGAAGAACAATGGGATATTAAAGGCTTAGAAGAGCGTTTAGCGCAAGAGTTTGGTCTTGAGTTACCAATTGAACATTGGTTAGAAGAAAATAACAATCTTCATGAAGAAAACTTGCGTGAGCGCATTATTCAAGAAGCCGAAGATGAATACAAAGCGAAAGAAGCGCTTGCGGGTGAAGAAACCATGCGTCATTTCGAAAAAGGTGTGATGTTACAAACTCTTGATGAGCTTTGGAAGGAGCACTTGGCGGCAATGGATTATTTACGTCAAGGTATCCATTTACGTGGTTATGCGCAAAAAGATCCAAAACAAGAGTACAAAAAAGAATCTTTCCGTATGTTTACTGAAATGTTGGATTCTTTAAAACATCATGTGATTACGACACTTACTCGCGTGAAAGTCCGTACACAGGAAGAGATTGAAGAAGCGGAACGTGCACGTCAAGAAATGGCTGAACGTGAAGCATTAACTCATCAACCTGTAGATGAAAATACAGAGCAAGCTCAAAGCGAGGACTATTCTGATCGTCATATTGGACGTAATGAACCTTGTCCTTGTGGGTCAGGTAAAAAATACAAGCATTGTCACGGCAGTAAAGCCCGATATGCTTAGTTAAGGTAAAGAGCGGTTAAATTTTTGCGTGTTTAAAACACCGCTAAAAATGACCGCTCTTTCTACTTTCGAGATAAGGAAAAACGATGAGTAAGCCTATCATTCAAGTTGCGGCAGGGATTATTCGTAATGAATTTGGGCAGCTATATTTGACCCAGCGTTTAGAAGGGCAAGATTTTGCGCAAGCATTAGAATTTCCAGGTGGCAAAGTTGATGCAGGTGAAACACCTGAAGAAGCTTTAAAAAGAGAATTGGAAGAAGAGATTGGCATTCACATTTTAAATGCTGAGCTGTACGAACGTTTTCAATTTGAATATCCAACCAAAATTTTAGATTTTAGTTTTTATCTGGTCACTGAATGGATTGGCGAGCCGTTTGGTCGAGAAGGTCAGGAAGGTTTTTGGCTTGAACAAAGTGAGCTTGATGCAGGGCAATTCCCACCAGCCAATTTAAAGCTGATTCAGCGTTTAGTGGCTGAAAGTGTCAAATAACATTTAATCAAATTTATTTATTATGATTCCAAGTATTTTTCTGAGTTTATTTTTTATTGCGACGGTGATTTTTATCGTCAATTCGCATTATCGTTGGACATATTTTTTTGCGATTGCATTATTCGTCTTATTGTTTAGTTCAATGTTTGCGATAACCGGTCAATGGCAACGCGGATTGAATTTTGCGTCTGCACTTTTTGTGGTGTTGATGCTATTCCATCGAATGAAAATTCATTACTACAAACAGCCTTTACTCATTTCAGATTTTTGGCTTGTGACAGACTGGCGAAATTGGGAAACCCTTTTACATTATAAAGGGGCCATTTTCGGCGTGTTAGGGCTATTAGGTCTGTTGGGTTATGCTATCTTTGGCTGGTCAGATGTTGAAACTGCATCTGTTGGATTTCGCGTATTTGCAGCAATACTCGCAGCAATAAGCTTTGGTTTAATGTGGCATTATTCTAAAGATCCAGATGCGACAAAAGTCTGGCTAGATTCATTGCCGGATGATGGTCGAGATGTTTTCTTAAACCTGCCAATGTCTTGTCGTGGTGTATTCTTTAAAGTGCCAGAATTTGAAGGTAATAGCGAAAAATTTAAAGAAAAACTGACTGCACTTTTAAATGAAAAGTCTGAGAGTAAAACTGAAAGTGCAGAAAAGCCAGATATAGTGGTGTGTCTACAAGAATCAACTTTAAATCCTCATCAATTTGATTTTGATGCAGAAACCATCCCGCCATTTTCAATGTTTAATAAGCAAGACGATACTGCGTTTGTAAGTCCATTGCGTGTACATACGGTGGGCGGTGCAACGTGGAAATCTGAATTTGCTTTTCTTGCAGGGGTGCCGTCAACCGATTTTGGTGCTTTGGCAAGTGGGGTGTTTTATTCGGTTGTGCCACACTTACAGACGGGTTTTATTAAAAACCTTCGTGAGCAAGGCTATTTTTGTGTGGCGTTATCGCCTTTTACGAAAGGTAACTACAACGCAAAACCAGCTTATGACCACTTTGGTTTTGATTTGATGTTGCAACCACAAGATTTAGGCTATCCAGCATCAATCAGCAAAAATCTCTGGCACATCACCAGTGAAGAGATGATGTATTACACCAAACTGATTCTGCAGAAACAACATCCATCATTGGAAAATGTACAACAGCCCATGTTTGTTTATGTTCTCACCATGAAAGAGCATGGCCCTTACAACACGAACATGCCAAATCATTTTAATTTGGCGAGTAAACGCTTAGGGGGAAAAGCGATTTCTTGCTTGAACGATTATATTGATCGCATTGCTAGCCTTAATGAGGCAATCGAAGGCTTGAATGATTATTTGAAATCACGAGAAACACCTTATGTATTCGGTTATTTTGGTGATCACCAAGTCGCTTTTGATAATCAGCTCCCACCGAAAAAAGGTAACTTTGCGAATCCAGATTATGTGACTCAATTTGTGGTTAGAACTAATCGTAGGACTGACTTTGTTCAACAGCAAGATTTCTTAGATTTAGCCTTTGTTGGTGGTGTATTACTTGATGTGGCAGGTTTATCACCGAAAGATGACTTTATGCGAGCGAATATCGCTATGCGTCAGCTAAGCCAAGGTAAGCTCGAAGATGCAGAGGATGTGGATTTAGTGAATAGCTATCGAAATTATCTGTATCAAGATTTAAAAATTGCGCAATAATAAAAAATCTCGGTTAACGCCGAGATTTTTTATAAACAAATTTTAACCGATAAGTCTGCCAATTTTACCCACACGTCTTGACCATATTCTTGCTTGGCTGTGCGCTCAATATCTGCTAATTCTTGCAATATTTCAAAAAGCTTTTGATAGGTAAGTCGTTGTATCGCAGTTGTATAAAGAGGACGACGACTCTGCCAAATTTTGAGACGGTCAAAATCCGCTTTGAGTGTCTGTGTAGGCAAACTCGTGTTAAGAGAGGGATTACGCAGCTGTGGTTTGGTTAATTCTAACAACGTGAGTAGTTCACGCTGTAAAGTACGCAATAAAATGACAGGTTGCACATCTTCAGCTTGTAAACCTCGCAAAATTCGCTTTGAGCGATTTGCCTTGCCTGCTAACAAGGCATCAATCCATTGGAAAGGGGTAAAGACAGAAGATTGCTCTACCACTGATTTAACGCGGTTATACGTAAGTTTGTGATCTGGGTAAAGCAAATCTAAAAGCTGTAACGCTTGTTTCAATGCCAGTAGATTATTTTCATAGCTGTAACAAAGTAGTTGAATGGCTTCCTCATCAGCTGATAATCCCATATTTTTTGTACGATGCTTCACCCAACGAGAAAGTTGTTCTGAGTTCGGTGTTTGGCAGTTCACGATAACAGCTTGTGGCTCAAGTTGATTTGCCTGAATAAACCACTCTTGTTTTTCGGCTGCTTTAGACAATTTAGGCAAGGTGAGGACAAGCAAGCTATCTTCATTTAATCCACTGATAAATTGCAGAAGGTTTTTCTGTAAAAGTGTGGTCAAATTTTCGGGTAAATTGAGAATGAAAATTTGCTTATTAAAGAAGAGTCCCATAGACTGGCTGGTCTCGATTAATGCGGGCCAGTCAGTATTAGTATCTATAGTGATTTGATTTTTTTCATCAAAACCTTGAAGAAGAGCAGATTGATGAATCAGATCTTCACTTTCACTGAGCAACAGGGGATCGCTCCCAACCAAAAAATAGACTTTCGCTAAATGGCTGTTCAGGTTTGAGGCCAGTTGCTCAGGAAAAATGCGGTTCATTATTTTCCTTGAACTTGATGTTGCAAGGCAGCCATTTTATTAATTAATTGGCGAGCCGCTTGTTCGCGCATATCATTCCAAATCACATCGCGTTCAGCTGATTTTGCCAATGCAGCACGTGAGTTATCAAAGAAAGTGCGGTTGATTTTTGCAGAGATTGGATAGGTTTCCCCATTTGCTAAACGCACGCTAGCCTCAACATCAAGGGTTAATACTTTTTCTGCTTCTCGGCCTTGTTTAAAGACTGATGCGACTTTGTCGCTTGAAGTCTGTTTATTTAAACGTAACACTGGTACACCTTGTTTTGCAGGAACCAGGTTCACGTTGTTGCTAAGCAGTTGCTTACGCATTGCCATAGACATTTCACTGTATGGGTCGCTACTTTCAAGAGCCATTGTTTTTAATTCTGCAGGAACAGCCGCACCATTATCGAAGTGCCAACCACAAGCAGTTAAAAAGGCTGTTGCCCCAACAAAGCAGATCGTTTTGATTGATTTCATCATAAAAATTACCTGTAAAATTCACCGCACTTTATTTTGTTTAAGAGCTGTTTATGCAACACTTAGAATAAAATGCGGTTATTTTATGGATTATTGCGGTTTAACCACCACATTTAACAATTTACCTGGTACATAAATCACTTTCACGATTTGTGTATTGTCAGTAAATTTCTTCACATTTTCATCTGCAAATGCAACCGTTTTCACGGTTTCTTCATCCGCATCAGCTGCAACGGTGACTTTACCACGAACTTTACCATTGACTTGAACCACGATAAGTTTTTCATCTTCGACCATCGCTGCTTCGTCAGCTTTCACCCATTCGGCATGATCAATGTTACTTTCGTTGCCTAAGGCTTTCCATAATTCAAAGCAGATATGTGGTGTGATTGGATAAAGCATACGCACGACTGCGCTTAATGCTTCTGCCATCACAGCACGATCTTGTTCACTTTCTAATGGCGCACGGGTTAATTTATTCATTAACTCCATTACTGCCGCGATAGCGGTATTGAAAGTCTGACGGCGACCAATGTCATCGCTCACTTTCGCGATCGTTTTATGCACATCACGGCGAAGCGCTTTTTGGTCTGCAGAAAGTGCGGTCACATCTAAAGCAGTTTTTGCAGGATTTTGACTGTATTCATACACCAAATTCCATACACGACCTAAGAAACGTTTTGCCCCTTCTACACCGGATTCTTGCCATTCAAGTGTCATTTCTGCAGGAGATGCGAACATCATGAAGAGACGCACAGTATCTGCACCGTATTTTTCCACCATCTCTTGTGGGTCGATACCGTTGTTTTTGGATTTCGACATTTTGGTCATACCGGTATGCACCAATTCACGGCCTTCCGGATCGGTGGCTTTGATGATACGACCTTTTTCATCACGCTCAAGAGTGACTTGCGTTGGGCTTACCCAAATACGCTCGTTAGTCGGGCTGGTGTAGTAGAACGCATCCGCTAATACCATGCCTTGGCATAATAATTTTTGAGCTGGCTCATCGCTCGTTACGAAACCTGCATCACGCAATAATTTGTGGAAGAAACGGAAGTAGAGCAAGTGCATTGTGGCGTGCTCGATACCACCGATATATTGATCCACAGGTAACCAGTAATTCGCTTCCTCTTTATCCAACATGCCTTCAGCATAGCTTGGTGAGGTGTAGCGCGCGTAGTACCAAGATGATTCCATAAAGGTATCAAAGGTATCGGTTTCTTTTAATGCAGGCTCACCGTTGAAAGTGGTTTTAGCCCAGTTTGGATCGGCTTTAATTGGGCTTTTCACGCCATCCATGACCACATCTTCCGGCAGAATAATCGGTAAATCTTCGATTGGTGCCGGTACGGTTTCACCGTTTGCTAAGGTGAGCATTGGAATTGGTGCCCCCCAATAACGTTGACGAGAAACGCCCCAGTCACGTAAACGATAATTAACTTGGCGTTTACCCACGCCTAATTTTTCTAATTTGTCCGCAATACCGTTGAATGCAGCATCAAAATCCAAACCATCAAACTCAGCAGAGTTCACTAATTTACCGTGCTCAACGAAAGCTTGTTTGGTTAAATCAATTTCTTCATCGGCAAGCGGTGCGATTACCTGTTTAATTGGCAAATTGTATTTTTGAGCAAATTCAAAGTCGCGTTGGTCGTGTGCTGGAACCGCCATTACCGCGCCAGTACCGTAATGCATTAACACGAAGTTAGCGACCCAAATTGGTAATTTTTCACCGGTTAATGGATGAATAGCGAATAAGCCGGTTGCCATCCCTTTTTTCTCCATAGTAGCAAGGTCTGCTTCTGCCACTTTGGCATTTTTCGCTTCACGGATGAATTCAGCCAATTGAGGATTTTTTTCTGCCGCTAATTCTGCTAATGGGTGCGCTGCCGCGATACCTAAATAGCTCGCACCATAGAAGGTATCTGGACGGGTGGTATAAACTGAAACTTTTTCTGCGGTATCCGCCACATCAAACGTAATTTCCACCCCTTCAGAACGGCCGATCCAGTTACGTTGCATGGTTTTTACCATGTCCGGCCATTGTGGCAGTTGGTCTAATCCGCCTAATAGTTGTTCTGCATAATCAGTGATTTTAATAAACCATTGTGGGATTTCTTTTTGTTCCACAGGAGTATCACAACGCCAGCAGCAACCTTCGTGCACCTGTTCGTTAGCCAATACGGTTTCATCGTTCGGACACCAGTTTACAGTGGAGGTTTTTTTGTATACTAAGCCTTTTTTGTAAAGCTCAGTGAAGAACCATTGTTCCCATTTATAGTATTCCGGACGGCAAGTCGCAATTTCGCGATCCCAGTCATAACCAAAGCCCAACATTTTGAGCTGTTTTTTCATGTATTCGATGTTTTCGTAAGTCCATTTTGCCGGTGCGGTTTTATTTTTAATCGCAGCACCTTCTGCTGGCAAACCGAATGCATCCCAACCAATCGGTTGTAAAACATTTTTACCGTTCATACGTTGATAACGAGAAACCACATCACCGATGGTGTAGTTACGCACGTGACCCATGTGTAAACGACCTGATGGGTAAGGGAACATTGAAAGACAGTAATATTTTTCTTTAGACGTATCTTTGATGGCTTTGAAGACTTTATTTTCAGCCCAATATTGTTGAACAGCGGGTTCAATCAAATCAGGACGGTAATGTTGTTGCATAGAAAATCACCTTAAATTTTGACCGCACTTTGCGGCATATTTTGCTTTATAAAATGTGATATAGGATAGCGTAAAACGGGGAAAATTGGTAGAAAGTGCGGTGATTTTTTTACTGATTTTATAAGAGATTTTGAATTTCAGATGGAATTAATTTGGGTGAAGGAATCCAAACTTGTTTATGACGGTTTAATTCACCTTTTTCTAG
Source organism: Parahaemophilus parainfluenzae (assembly GCA_963515445.1). Classification (GTDB taxonomy): domain Bacteria; phylum Pseudomonadota; class Gammaproteobacteria; order Enterobacterales; family Pasteurellaceae; genus Haemophilus_D; species Haemophilus_D parainfluenzae_AI. Next base: position 121,582 of record CAUPWR010000007.1, read on the forward strand.
AACTATCGAGCTTTTAGGTACTTTGAATGTTTTACTCAAAAATTTTAGCAAGTGAGCATTTGCTTGACCATCAACAGGTGGTGCGGTGATCGTGATTTTGAGTTCATCATCATGTAATCCCACAATTTGATCTTTACTGGCTTTGGGTTGCAGAATGATTTTAAGACGTAGTCCTTCAGGTGTTTGTTCGATTGCTGACATAACTAAATTTACTTATCACATTTACAATAAGGGCTGGAAAATCCAGCCCGAAAAAATAATATTATTTTTGACCGCAATTTAAGCGGCAATTGCCCATAAAAGTTTAAAGTAATCGTAAAAGAGATTATTCAAAAATAATAGGATAATGGCGATCACCATTGGTGAAAAATCAATCATGCCTATAGTTGGTAAAATGCGTTTAATGGGTTTCAATAATGGTTCGGTAAGTTGATATAACGCATAGAATGCAGGATTATTGCCACGATTAAACCAACTTAAAATTGCACTGGCGATTAACACATAGAAAATTGCCACACCGATATTTTTAATTAGTCCTAATATGCCCAATAGTAAGAAGAAACTGAGATTTAATCCGCCAAAGAGAATCGATTTTAGTCCGCAAAGCAAGAAGACTAAAAACAGTGCCGCCGTTTCCACTTTTTTCACCACTGGAAAAACTTTACGTAATGGTGCAATAACCGGTTGGGTAAATTTCAGCGTAAATTGAGAAATAGGATTGTAATAATCCACGTTCGCTAAGGGGAGCCATACGCGTAAAATTAACACTAAACAATACAGATCGATAATCGATCCTAAAAATAATGCAGTTTGGGAAATTTCCATTATAACCAACCTTTCCGTTTAAAATAGATATAAGGCGTAAGCGCCGCACCAATCATTAATCCAATAGCCATTGGGTAACCATATTTAAAATGGAGCTCTGGCATAAATTCAAAGTTCATCCCGTAAGTAGATGCCACAAGTGTTGCCGGTAGGAACATAACCGATACCACCGAGAAGAATTTCATGATTTTATTCTGCTCGATATTAATATAACCCATTGCCGCCTGCATTAAAAAGTTTACTTTTTGGAACAATGATTCATTATGCGGTTGCAATGATTCGATATCTCGTAAGATTTCTCGTGCTTGTTCTAACTGATTTGGCGGTAAGCGAGTTTTACGCACCAAGAAACCCAACGCGCGTTGTGTATCCATCAAACATAAACGCACTTTAGAACTGGTATCTTCTTGTTCTGTTAGGGTATTTAAGGCTTCATTGAAAGCTTCATCTTGCGTACCGTTTAAAATCACACGACTTAATTTTTCTAAATCGGCATAAACGTTTTCAATAACATCCGCTAATTGCTCAATTTTGGTCTCAAATAAGTCGAGTAAGACTTCATACGCATTGCATTCCAATAAGCGTTGGCTACGGGAACGCATACGATATAAACGGAATGCCGGTAATTCACGATCACGCAGAGTGAATAAACGGCCATCACGAATAGTAAACGCCACGCTTGCGAGGTCAGCGTAGTTTTCTTCGTCTTCACAATAGAAGAATGAGTGCAAGTGCAAGCCGTCTTCGTCTTCAAAGAAACGTGCGGATGCTTCGATGTCTTCCAATTCGAGGAATGAGGCGAGACTTTGTCCTAAGCCTTCTTGCAACATTTCACGTTCTTCCCCTGTCGGCTCCAGCAAATCTAACCAAATGGCAGAGCTGAGATCGGCTGGTTCGTCATCAATACGAAGCAAGCGGGAATCGTTAATGGCAAAAGCGTTAATCATTGGTCATACTCCTTTTGGGATTATGAAGATCCAACTGTGAACAAAAAAAGATCAAACGAAATTGGCACTAGAGAAAAGTGCGGTCAAATTTTTGTATGTTTTAAAAATGGGTTTCGTTCGATAAAAGATGCCGAAGAAAGGTAAATTGATTACCAGCGAACTCTCGCTGATAAGAGGCGAGAGTCTAAAGCGATATTCGGTATCGACTATGACTGTCCAAAGTGTGTGTCCTTCTCGTTAAAAAATCGGCCGAATGTTACGCTTGAAAGGCGCTTTCGTCAAGTATTATTGAAAAGGACACGGCACTTTTAATTAATTAGTATATTGATTAATGGCGTTAGTAACTTCTTGATCTTGATAAATATTATTAACAATATCTTTGAAGGTTTCGCCTAACACTTTTTGAATTTCATCATTGCTCGCATTAAATGCGCCAGATTGTGAACGGGTTGCATTAAAGGTTTTGTTGTATTGTCCGCGTGGACCTTGTACATAAACAACTGCTTGGATTTTACTGTTTAAGGTATAACGTAAATTACCTTGATCTACGTGAGTGTTGAATTCTTTCACTTCAACGGTTACACCAGCATTTGCATTATTAGCTTGTCCAATACGGAAACCTTTGCTGACTAAATTTTGTTGCATCACTTGTTGGAAAAGTTGAGTAACACTTGGTGATGCATTTAATTTAATTAGCTCGCCTGATTTAGTATAAGTTGCAATTTCTTGTTGTGGACGAGAATCACGAGTATTAACTGTTACCACTGCGGATTGGTTAATATTCATTGATGCAGTTGGTGATTGAGGCGCAAAAGTTAAGGTATTAGATTGCGCTTGGCAACCCGCTAAAAATAATGTCGCAGCCGCCAACGTCATTGTTGATAATGCTTTGATTTTGTTTGTTACTTTCATAATTTCCTCATTGAATTAGGTTAATTTGTGTTATTCTTACAAACTTAACGCTGAATGTATAGCAAAAAGTTAGGGAGTTTATTTATGTCAAAACAGCAAGAATTATTAGAGAGAATTCAAGCCGAATTTCAACCGCACTTTGCCACGGTAGAAAATGAAAGTCATATGCACAGTTCTGGCCGTGGAGCCGATTCTCATTTTAAGTTGGTGATCGTAAGTGATGCTTTTGAAGGTATGCGTAAAGTACAACGCCACCAAAAACTTTACCAACTTTTTGCTGATGATTTAAAAAATGGCATTCACGCATTAGCCCTTCATCTTTATACAAAAAACGAATGGGAAAGCCTGGGTAAAGCATTTCCAAAATCACCAAATTGTCTTGGTGTTGGACAGTAAGTATTCCCTTACGTTCCCTATATTCGATTTTCATGAGAAGAGAGAAAGCGATAAGCGTTCTCTCTTTTTATTTTGATGGAGATTTAATTTTTACTCCAGATAAATATCCGTCTAAAAAGTTCACAAATATTTCACAAAAAATAAGGGCGTAAAGTGGAATAAAAGCCCATTTTCCGATAAAATAAGGCGCTTTTAATTTTCGAATTTCAATTTCTGGATAAGTGAGCGATTCCTTACTCGTCGAGAAATTAAACAGATTTGAGTTTTTAAATTTATGTGTCAGTTAATAATGCTTTGATCTCAAAGTATTTTCTGTCACGCTCAATCGCGAGATTGCTTTTAAAGCATATGCTTTGATTGCAATCGTGTTTTTAACCTAGAAAAGTAGTGCAAACAGTATGATTACAATCAAAAAAGGCTTGGATCTTCCTATTGCAGGAAAGCCAGCACAAGTAATCCATAGCGGTAAAGCTGTGAATCAGGTTGCGATTCTTGGTGAAGAGTATGTGGGTATGCGTCCTTCTATGAAGGTACGCGAAGGCGATGTCGTGAAAAAAGGCCAAGTGCTTTTTGAAGACAAGAAAAACCCTGGAGTGGTTTTCACAGCCCCTGCGAGTGGTACTATCACTGTAATTAATCGTGGCGAAAAACGTGTATTACAATCTGTGGTCATTGATGTGCAAGGTAACGACCAAGTTACTTTCGCTAAATATAACGCAGGTGAGCTCAATACGCTTTCTTCTGAACAAGTTAAACAACACCTCGTTGAATCCGGTTTGTGGACAGCGTTCCGCACCCGTCCGTTCAGCAAAGTGCCTGCCTTAGATGCAGAACCTTCTTCTCTGTTTGTAAATGCGATGGATACCAATCCTTTGGCTGCAAATCCAGAGGTGGTGTTAAAAGAGCATTGGCAAGATTTTATTGACGGTTTAACAGTATTAAGTCGTCTATTCCCAAATAAACCATTAAATCTATGTAAAGCTGGTGATAGCAATATTCCAACTGTGGATTTACCTAACCTAAAAGTACATGATTTTGGCGGTGTCCATCCTGCTGGTTTAGTGGGTACTCATATTCACTTTATCGATCCAGTTGGTGTGAATAAAACCGTATGGCATATCAATTACCAAGATGTGATTGCTGTAGGTAAATTATTCACCACGGGCGAACTTTATGTAGAACGCATTATTTCTCTTGCTGGTCCGCAAGTGAAAGAGCCTCGTTTAGTTCGTACCGTAATCGGTGCTAACCTTTCTCAATTAACCGCAGGTGAATTAAAAGACGGTAATAACCGTGTAATTTCTGGTTCAGTACTTTGTGGTCAAACAGCAAAAGATGCTCACGACTATTTAGGTCGTTATGCATTACAAGTTTCTGTGATTGCAGAAGGTAATGAGAAAGAGTTCTTAGGTTGGATCACACCACAATCGAACAAATATTCGATTACCCGTACCGTATTAGGTCACTTTGGTAAGAAATTATTCAATTTCACTACTGCAGAAAATGGTGGTGAGCGTGCAATGGTACCAATCGGTAGCTATGAGCGCGTGATGCCGTTGGATATTTTACCGACATTATTATTACGTGATTTAATCGTGGGCGATACCGATGGTGCGCAAGCGTTAGGTTGTCTTGAATTAGATGAAGAAGACTTAGCGTTATGTTCTTTCGTTTGTCCGGGCAAATATGAATACGGTTCAATCTTGCGTCAAGTATTAGATAAGATTGAGAAGGAAGGTTAAAAATGGGTTTAAAAAATCTTTTTGAAAAAATGGAACCCGCGTTTTTACCAGGTGGTAAATACAGCAAGCTTTATCCGGTCTTTGAATCGATTTATACCTTGCTTTATACACCAGGTACGGTAACGCACAAAAACACACACGTTCGTGATGCGTTAGACTCAAAACGTATGATGATTACGGTTTTCCTTGCGTTGTTCCCAGCGATTTTCTACGGGATGTACAATGTGGGTAACCAAGCGATCCCTGCCTTAAATCAATTAGGCAATTTAGATCAATTAATTGCTAACGATTGGCACTATGCGCTTGCAAGTTCATTAGGTTTAGATTTAACCAATAATGCAACTTGGGGCTCAAAAATGGCGTTAGGGGCGATCTTCTTCTTACCAATTTACTTAGTGGTATTTACCGTTTGTACAATTTGGGAATTATTGTTCTCAGTGGTGCGTGGTCATGAAGTAAATGAAGGGATGTTCGTTTCAACCATTTTATTTGCGTTAATTGTTCCACCAACATTGCCATTATGGCAAGCGGCACTCGGTATCACCTTTGGTATCGTGGTTGCGAAAGAAATCTTTGGTGGTGTAGGTCGTAACTTTATGAACCCTGCACTTGCTGGTCGCGCATTCTTATTCTTCGCTTATCCGGCTCAAATTTCCGGTGACTTAGTATGGACTGCTGCAGATGGTTTCTCAGGCGCAACCGCACTTTCACAATGGTCTCAAGGTGGTCAAGCTGCATTACAACACACTGTAACCGGTCAACCTATTACTTGGATGGATGCATTCATTGGTAATATCCCTGGTTCAATGGGTGAGGTTTCAACCCTTGCGTTATTAATCGGTGGTGCAGTGATTGTATTCACTCGAATTGCTTCTTGGCGCATTATGGCTGGTGTCATGATCGGTATGATTGGTACTGCAACCTTATTCAACTTAATCGGTTCTGATTCTAACCAAATGTTCTCAATGCCTTGGCATTGGCACTTTGTATTAGGTGGTTTTGCACTTGGTATGATCTTCATGGCTACAGACCCTGTATCCGCTTCATTTACCAACACGGGTAAATGGTGGTACGGTGCGTTAATTGGCGTGATGGCTGTATTAATTCGTACAGTGAACCCAGCTTATCCAGAAGGGATGATGTTAGCGATTTTATTTGCAAACTTATTTGCACCAATTTTCGACTACATCGTGGTTCAAGCAAATATCAAACGTCGGAGAGCAAGAACAAATGGCTAAATTTAATAAAGATAGCGTTAGCGGTACAGTTACCGTTGTTGTGTTGCTAAGTTTAGTGTGTTCTATCGTGGTTTCTGGTGCTGCAGTAGCATTAAAATCCAAACAAGATGAACAAAAAGCACTCGACGTTCAACGTAACATTTTAACTGTTGCTGGCTTAATGAAAGAAGATAATGCATCAGTAATTAAAGACACTTACAGCAAATTTATTGAACCACGTTTAGTGGATTTGCAAAGTGGTGATTACGTTCAAGCTTCAGCAGAAGAAATTAATAAATTTGAACCTAAAGATGCCGTTAAAGATCCAGCTAAAAGCCAAGCTATCCCAGCTGAGGCAGATAAAGCAGGAATTAAGGTTCGTGCAAACCAAGCGCGTGTTTATCTTGTAAAAGATGAACAAGGCAATGTAACCCAAGTTGTATTACCAATGTATGGCCGTGGTTTATGGTCAACCATGTATGGTTTTGTTTCTGTTGCACCAGATGCGAATACCATCAAAGGTATTACTTACTATGATCAAGGTGAAACAGCTGGTCTTGGGGGCGAAATTGCGAACCCACGTTGGCAAGCACAGTTCGTTGATAAAAAATTATTCGATGAACAAGGTAACCAAAAATTCAAAATCTACAAAGGTAGCTCTGCTGCAGATAAAGAGCACGGTGTAGATGGTTTATCAGGTGCAACGTTAACCAGTAACGGTGTTCAAGGTTCATTTGATTATTGGTTCAGCCAAAATGGCTTTGGTCCATTCTTAGCGAAATTTAAAGCAGGAGAAATCAAATAATGGCTGATGCAAAAGTAAACTTAAAAGGTCTTTTATTCGATCCTATTGTTAAAAATAACCCGATTGCCTTGCAAATTTTGGGTATCTGTTCTGCATTAGCGGTAACAACCCAATTACAAACAGCGATCGTTATGGCGATTGCGGTAAGTTTGGTAACCGGTTTCTCCAGTTTGTTCATTTCATTGATTCGTAACTATATTCCAAATAGTATCCGTATCATTGTGCAGCTGGCGATTATTGCGTCTTTAGTAATTTTGGTTGACCAAGTATTAAAAGCTTATGCTTATGGTTTATCTAAACAACTTTCTGTATTCGTTGGTCTTATCATTACAAACTGTATCGTAATGGGACGCGCAGAAGCGTTTGCGATGAAATCACCTCCGCTAGAAAGCTTTGTTGATGGTATCGGTAACGGTTTAGGTTATGGTGCGATCTTATTAATTGTTGCAACATTACGTGAACTAATCGGTTCTGGTCGTTTATTTGGTTTCCCTGTATTCCAAACAATTCAAGACGGTGGTTGGTATCAACCAAACGGTTTATTCCTTCTTGCACCAAGTGCGTTCTTTATTATCGGCTTCGTTATTTGGGGCTTAAGAACGTGGAAACCTGAGCAACAGGAGAAATAATCAATGGAACATTATATTAGCCTATTCGTGAAGGCGATCTTCATTGAAAACATGGCGCTCTCTTTCTTCTTAGGGATGTGTACTTTCCTTGCGGTTTCTAAGAAAGTTTCTACGGCATTTGGCCTTGGTGTTGCGGTAACAGTAGTACTTGGTATTGCGGTACCTGCGAACCAATTTGTGTATGAACATGTATTAAAAGATGGCGCATTGGTAGAAGGTGTAAGCCTTGAGTTTTTAAACTTCATTACCTTTATCGGGATTATTGCGGGTCTTGTTCAATTACTTGAAATGACTTTAGATAAATTCTTCCCGGCACTTTATAACGCATTAGGTATCTTCCTTCCACTTATCGCCGTAAACTGTGCGATCTTTGGTGGTGTATCTTTTGCGGTACAACGTGAATACACTTTTGCAGAATCTGCAGTTTATGGTGTAGGTGCGGGGCTTGGTTGGATGTTAGCAATCGTTGCGCTTGCAGGCTTAACCGAAAAAATGAAATATGCCGATGTACCGGCAGGCTTAAAAGGATTAGGGATTACCTTTATCACTGCAGGCTTGATGGCGCTTGGCTTTATGTCATTCTCTGGTATTCAGTTATAAGGAGGCATAAATGAGCGAATCTTCAATTTTATTATTAGGTGTTGCGGCATTTACGGTCATCCTTTTAGTGCTCGTTGCGATTATTTTATTCGCTAAATCAAAATTAGTGGATTCTGGTGATATCACCATTTCTATTAATGACGATCCTGAAAAAGCGATCACTTTACCAGCTGGCGGCAAATTACTTGGTGCTTTAGCAAGTAAAGGTATCTTCGTTTCTTCTGCTTGTGGTGGCGGTGGTTCTTGTGGCCAATGTATTGTGAAAGTGAAAAGTGGCGGTGGTGAAATTCTACCAACCGAGCTTTCTCATATTAATAAACGTGAAGCAAAAGAAGGCTATCGTTTAGCTTGCCAAGTTAATGTAAAAGGCAATATGGACGTTGAACTTCCAGAAGAAATTTTCGGTGTGAAAAAATGGGAATGTACTGTTATTTCTAACGATAACAAAGCAACCTTCATCAAAGAGCTTAAATTAGCGATTCCTGAAGGCGAAGAAGTACCTTTCCGTGCGGGTGGTTATATCCAAATTGAAGCTGATCCACATACGGTTTACTATAAAGATTTCGATATTCCAGAAGAATACCACGAAGATTGGGACAAATACGATTTATGGCGTTATGTGTCTAAAGTGGATGAGCATATTATCCGTGCTTACTCTATGGCTTCATACCCAGAAGAGAAAGGAATTATTATGCTTAACGTGCGTATTGCAACGCCTCCACCACGTCAACCTGATGCACCTCCAGGTCAAATGTCTTCTTACATTTGGTCATTAAAACCAGGTGATAAAGTGACAATTTCAGGTCCATTCGGTGAATTCTTTGCGAAAGAAACCGACAACGAAATGGTCTTCATCGGTGGTGGTGCGGGTATGGCGCCAATGCGTTCTCATATCTTTGACCAATTAAAACGTTTACACTCTAAACGTAAAATGTCATTCTGGTATGGTGCACGTTCTAAACGTGAAATGTTCTATGTAGAAGATTTTGATCAGCTTCAAGCAGAAAATCCAAACTTTACATGGCATGTGGCATTATCTGATCCGTTACCGGAAGATAACTGGACAGGTTACACCGGCTTTATTCACAACGTACTTTATGAAAACTACTTAAAAAATCATGAAGCACCAGAAGATTGTGAATACTATATGTGTGGACCTCCGGTGATGAACGCGGCGGTAATCAAAATGTTGAAAGACCTCGGTGTTGAAGATGAAAACATCTTATTAGATGACTTCGGTGGTTGATTTTAGTTAACCCAAACATCATGAAAACTGACCGCACTTTGTGATGAAGTGCGGTCAATATTTAAGGTATTTTTAGAAAATTTTCTATGATTACAGGTAAGTTTTGTTGAGTTTGCCGGTAATTCACAGATGTAGGAAATCCAGATGAAAAAATTAATAAGCGGTATCATGGCGGTGGCAATGGCATTAAGTCTTGCTGCCTGTCAAAAAGAAACAAAAGTTATCTCATTAAGTGGTAAAACAATGGGAACAACTTATCATGTTAAATACCTTGATGAAGGCTCAATGAAAGCAACATCTGAAAAGACGCATGAAGAAATTGAAGCTATCTTAAAAGATGTGAACGCGAAAATGTCCACTTACAAAAAAGATTCGGAACTGAGCCGTTTCAATCAAAATACCCAAGTGAACACACCGATTGAGATTTCAGCAGATTTTGCCAAAGTATTAGCCGAAGCGATTCGTTTAAATAAAGTGACTGAAGGTGCATTGGATGTAACTGTTGGTCCTGTCGTGAATTTATGGGGATTTGGTCCTGAAAAACGTCCGGAAAAACAACCTACACCAGAACAATTAGCTGAACGCCAAGCATGGGTTGGTATTGATAAAATTGCCCTCGATATGAGTGGTACAAAACCGACATTAAGCAAAGCACTTCCTCAAGTTTATATCGATTTGTCCTCGATTGCTAAAGGCTTTGGCGTTGATCAGGTGGCTGAAAAGTTAGAACAATTAAATGCTCAGAATTACATGGTTGAAATCGGCGGTGAAATTCGTGCGAAAGGAAAAAATATTGAAGGCAAACCTTGGCAGATCGCAATTGAAAAACCAACTACAACAGGTGAAAGAGCGGTTGAAGCTGTCATTGGATTAGACAATATGGGAATGGCAAGTTCTGGCGATTATCGTATTTACTTTGAAGAAAATGGTAAACGCTTTGCTCATGAAATTGATCCGAAAACAGGTTACCCAATTCAGCATCATTTAGCCTCAATTACGGTCCTTGCTCCAACCTCAATGACTGCAGATGGTTTATCAACAGGGTTATTTGTGCTGGGTGAAGACAAGGCGTTAGAAGTGGCTGAGAAAAATAATCTTGCCGTTTATTTAATCATTAAAACAGATAATGGTTTTGTGACAAAATCATCCTCTGCTTTCAAAAAATTAACAGAAACAAAAGAATAGTTATGCAAACTTTATTTTTTACTTTAATCGCTTTCGTCGCAATTATATTGTTGATGTCTATCGGATTTATTATCAAAAAACAAAGTTTAAAAGGCAGCTGCGGTGGTTTATCTACCCTTGGTATTGCCAAAGCTTGTGATTGTGATAAACCTTGCGACACGCTTCAATCAAAATTAGATGCGGGCGATAAACAAGCAAAAGCCGAATATGAGCAAAAATTTGCGAAAAAAGATGGTGATTCGCAATTTTATGAAGTGAAATAACTTGCATCAAAAATGACCGCACTTTATGTGCAAAATTATTTTGCCGTTTTCTCATTTAATGACCAATGTGCTTCGCCTTAACCGAAGTTACGGGAGAACTATGTTAATTTCAAATACTTATAATCAATACTTTCCTCAATTGACGCAAGAACAGCTTGCGAGAAATGCGACAAAAAAAGTCATTTGTGGTATGTCTGGCGGAGTGGATTCTTCTGTGTCAGCTTTTATTCTTCAACAGCAAGGCTATCAGGTGGAAGGCCTGTTTATGAAAAACTGGGAAGAAGATGATGATACGGATTACTGCACTGCAGCAGCTGATCTTGCAGATGCTCAGGCTGTATGTGATAAGTTGGGGATTAAACTACATAAAATTAATTTTGCTGCAGAATATTGGGATAATGTATTTGAGCATTTTTTAACTGAATATAAAGCAGGGCGCACGCCGAACCCAGATATTTTGTGTAATAAAGAAATTAAATTTAAAGCATTTTTAGAATATGCAGCTGAAGATCTTGGTGCTCATTACATTGCAACAGGGCATTATGTACGTAGGGCTGGTGATGATGAAAATGCAAAATTATTACGTGGTTTAGATGCTAATAAAGATCAAAGTTATTTTCTTTATACCTTAAGCCATAAACAAGTGGGACAAAGTTTATTCCCCGTTGGTGAAATTGAGAAGCCCATTGTTCGCGCTATTGCTGAAGAGCTTGGCTTAATTACGGCGAAGAAAAAAGACTCTACCGGTATTTGTTTTATTGGTGAGCGTAAATTTAAGGATTTCTTAGCTCGTTACTTACCGGCTCAACCTGGTGATATTCGTACTGTTGATGGTGAAATTATTGGTCGCCATGATGGTTTGATGTATCACACGTTGGGACAGCGTAAAGGGTTAGGCATTGGTGGTTTAAAAAATGCGGGTGATGAGGCTTGGTATGTGGTAGATAAGGATGTTGAAAATAATGAGCTTATTGTCGCTCAGGGGCATGACCATCCTCGTTTATTTTCAAAAGGTTTGATTGCTAGCCAATTACATTGGGTTGATCGCGAGCCAATTCGTGAATTAGTACGTTGCACGGTTAAAACACGTTATCGCCAACAAGATATTCCTTGTGTGATTGAACCGATTGATGATGAAACTATTCGAGTGATTTTCGATGAACCTCAATCAGCCGTCACACCAGGACAATCTGCCGTATTTTACCTTGGTGAAATTTGTTTGGGCGGTGGGATTATCGAAGAACGGATTAAATAACCTAACAAAAAAGGCTTGGGATCCCAAGCCTTTTTCTTTGCGAAATTATTCGCCCAAACGCTCTTTAATACGAGCTGATTTACCTGAACGTTCACGTA
>CAUPWR010000008.1:0-110585 GCA_963515445.1 Parahaemophilus parainfluenzae
CTGAAGCTGAAGAGCTTGCGGCTGTTGCAGAAGAATCTGCTGCTGATGCTGATGAGCTTGCTGCAATCGCAGAAGAATCTGCCGCTGAAGCTGATGAGCTTGCTGCGGTTGCAGAGCTATCTGCTGCTGAAGCTGAAGAGCTTGCGGCTGTTGCAGAAGAATCTGCTGCTGATGCTGATGAGCTTGCTGCAATCGCAGAAGAATCTGCCGCTGAAGCTGATGAGCTTGCTGCGGTTGCAGAGCTATCTGCTGCTGAAGCTGAAGAGCTTGCGGCTGTTGCAGAAGAATCTGCTGCTGATGCTGATGAACTTGCGGCTGTCGCTGAGCTGTCCGCTGCTGAAGCTGATGAGCTTGCTGCAGTCGCAGAAGAATCTGCCGCTGAAGCTGATGAACTTGCTGCAGTTGCAGAGCTATCTGCTGCTGAAGCTGATGAACTTGCTGCTTTTGCAGAGCTGTCTGCTGCTGAAGCTGATGAGCTTGCTGCAGTCGCTGAGCTATTTGCAGATGAAGCTGCACTTACAGCTGCTGAGGCTGCACTTTCAATTTTACTTAAGTTGCTGGTAACCACTTCTGCTGCTGACGTTGCAGCTGAAGCTGCTGCAGAAGCTAGAGATATTGCACTGCTCGCACTTGAAGCAGCTGTTTTCGCTGTTTCGTTTGTTTTATCTAATTGTGAAGTTACTGCATAAAGTTGTGAACCATTGATCGCTTCTGTTGAAGTTGCAGAAATATTACCTGCTGCTACATTGATCAATTTACGCTCATCACCTACCGCACCGACGCTTACGAAACCACCTGCACCTGCAACGGTTCCTTTGAAACCACTATAGGTTAAATTTCCTACAGTTGCTTCAGTTACATTTGCAATAGCATGAGAGCCAGTTGTAGTTGAATGATTACCTAATACTACCGCTTCATCTAAACCCGCAGCGATAGTTAAGTTATTACCCAATACAGTTGTACCGTTTGATGCAATAGTATTACCGTGACCAATAATCGTGTTATTTTTAACGCCATCTTTTACGTTATTTGCAACACCTACAGCAATGGTATTTTGAGTATTATTACCAACAAGGTTATACACACCTAACGCGGTACCATTGTTCACATTTTCGCCAACCCAAGTGCGAGCACCAACTGATGTACCATTTGTTGTGCTGTTATCCACACCGGCGTAATGACCTAATGCTGTGCCATCATTTGTATTTGGACGAACATAGCTTCGAGATCCCACAACTGTCGCATTGGTAGAGTTTTCACCCGCTGCAGAGAATTGTCCCACTACAGTGGCATTGACTGAATTTGCTTGTGCAACAGAATTAGCACCTAATACAGTGGCATTTGTGGCATTAGCTTGTATGCTTGAGTTTCTACCAACTACTGTAGCATTTGCTGCATTAGCTTGGACCGAGCTATCTGAACCAATTACTATTGCATTTGCCGCATTAGCTTGGACTGAGCTATATGAACCAATTACAACTGCAAATGGAGATGCTGATGAAGCCACATGCCCCATAACAACCGAATCATTTCCATCAACGGTTGTTGTTGCCTGTACACCAGCTGTAACAGAAAATGTGCCTTGTGCACCAGCATATGAACTAACTGGACCTTCATTAGTCCTTAAACTCTCAGCTGAAGGCTGTTTATCTACATCATCAACTCCATTATTTACATGGAAATAGGTAGACGATGCCTCCTTAGCTAAAGCCAATGCATTGTTTGCGGTAGTATTTGCCGCTGTTGCTGTAGTTTGTGCACGATCTGCAGTCGTTTTTGCAGCTGTTGCTGCAGTCTGAGCATTATCTGCTGTAGTCTGAGCATTATCTGCAGCCGTTTTTGCGGCTGTTGCCGTACTTGCCGTTGAGTTTACGACTGTGATCACGTTGTAAAGCTGTGAACCGTTAATCGCGTCAGTAGAATCTGCGCTAATTAGACCAGCTGAAACATATTGAACCTGTCTAGCCGAAGTACTATTACCTACAGCTAAAACAGCTGTTCCGTTCGATTTACCATTATTACCGACTTCAGTTCCATTAATTGTAATTGAAGTTAATGCATTACGATTTCCAGTGACTGAACCTGCACCTAACGCAACATCGTTAGCATTTTTTGCATTTGCTAGTTCCCCAATAGCTACTGTCTGATTGTTCGAAGCTTTAGCATCAGAACCAATTGCAATAGCCTTAGCACCTGTTGCATTTGAAGAAGTTCCAAGTGCTACTGCATTATTTCCATTCGCAACCGAACCTGAGCCGGTTGCAACAGCACCATTTCCAGTGGCATTAGCACCCGCACCAGTTGCAATATTTCCAGTTCCATTCGAAGTTACATTTGTACCAATCGCGATAGAACCAACTCCGCTTGCAGTCGTGGTATTAGCGCCTGCAGAAATAGCGATTGTACTTTGACCTGAAGCGGTTGCATTAGACCCCAAAGCAGTTGCACCTTGGCCAGAGGCTGCTGCTTGATAACCAACTGCTGTAGCCTGTTGAGTAGAAGCAACAGTTCGAAAGCCTAATGCGGTTGAGCCACTTGCTGCAGCATTTGCATAATAACCAAAAGCTGAAGATGCTGAGCCATCATCTTTTGAAACACCAGCTTTAGCACCTTGACCAACAGCTGTACCACCATTACCTCTGGTTTTAGCTAAATATCCAATTGCTACAGAATTACCACCCTGAGCAGCTGCTTCTGTACCAATGGCAATATTCCCTGTATCAGTATTTTGACCTTGCCCTCGTGCATCAGCTTTTTTGCTTATATCAGTATTACCGCTAATTGCAATACTATCAGCCTTTGCAAAACCATTTTCTGTATACGCAGCATTTGCATAATTAACGGCACTAGTTAAAGCTATCGCAAGAGTTGATAATTTGAAAATTCTTCCAAAGGAAGTTTTATTTTCCTGGTTGTTATTCTCACATGATGCTTTAGCTGCACCTTTCGCCAACTCAGACGTCACCACCAACGACTGAGTCGTACGATTCCAAATTACTTTAAAAATCTTATTCATAAAGAATGAAACTCCTTTGTATAAATTTAACTTATATAAAACAATGAGCCTGCCTCAAAATGCCCAAGCAGAGACAAATCCCCATTATCTAACACCCGCATAATAAAATCTAGGCATTTTCAATATAATTTATGTAAAAGTATGTAAATAAATTATCCTAAAAAAACAAATACATAATTATTTTATTTTTATACTCAGAAACCATAACAAAATCCCACTCTCTGCTTTAGCAATACCGACACCTGTTTGTTATGAAAAAACGTCATTGAAATTGGCCGTACTTTTATCTAAACAAGTGCGGTAATTCTTGAAATAATTCTAATTCATGTTCATAATGAACAAACATTCATATTTTATAGACTGAAGCCTTTTTTACTTCAGCATTTTCTCATAAGGCTCGCATTATGTCCGATCAACAAACAGATACACAAACTTCCTCAAATAATAAATCTCAACAACGTAAAAAAGGGCTTTCCATTTTTATTCTTTTGCTTCTTCTGATTGCAATCGGTTCTGCGGCTTATTGGTTTTTCTTTATTAAAGGCTTTGAAGAAACCGAAGATGCCTATGTGAGCGGCAATCAGGTGATGGTCTCATCACAAGTTGCGGGAAATATTTCGAAAATTAATGTCGATAATATGGATCCCGTACAAGCGGGTGACGTGTTATTGGAACTGGATGACACCAACGCCAAATTAAGTTTTGAACAGGCTAAAAGCAATTTAGCCAATGCCGTTCGCCAAATTTCTCAACTGAATTACACCGTAAAACAATTGAAATCTGCTGTTCGATCGAATGAAATTACCCTTGCTCAAGCACAAGGAAATTTAAACCGTCGCGTTCAATTGGTGAAAGATGGCGCGATCGATAAAGAATCTTTCCAACACGCCAAAGAAGCGGTTGAACTGGCGAAAGCAAACTTAACGACCTCACAAAACCAACTTGAAGCCAATCAAGCCTTATTGTTAGACGGTCCTTTAAGTGAACAACCGCAAATTCAAAGTGCGGTCAGTAATTTGAAACAAGCTTGGTTGAATTTAGAACGCACAAAAATCCGCAGCCCAATTAAAGGCTATGTGGCTCGTCGTAATGCGCAAGTAGGGCAAGCGGTTTCTGTTGGTGGGGCATTAATGGCAGTGGTGACTACCGATCAAATGTGGTTAGATGCCAACTTCAAAGAAACACAATTAACCCATATGCGAATTGGTCAACCGGTTAAAATTCACTTCGATCTCTACGGAAAAGATAAAACCTTTGATGGTAAAGTGGTGGGAATCGAAATGGGTACAGGCAGTGCATTCTCATTATTGCCTACTCAAAATGCGACCGGTAACTGGATCAAAGTGGTGCAACGTGTGCCTGTGCGTATTCAATTAGATCCGCAACAACTAGCTGAAAACCCATTACGCATTGGGCTTTCTGCCACCGTGAAAGTGGATGTGAGTGATAGCCAAGGTGAAACCTTGCGTGACCAAGCGCCAGCTACAACGCTTTATTCCACGAATGTGCTGCAATATGATGAAAGTGCGGTCAATAATTTGATCGAATCCATTATTCGCGACAATAGCTATTAGGTTTCACGATGTCGCAATCTCATTTTACGCCGGTACAAGGCGGTGCACTGGTTATTCTCACGTTAGCGCTCTCACTTGCCACTTTTATGCAGGTGTTGGATTCCACCATCGCTAACGTTGCCATTCCTACTATTGCAGGTGATTTAGGGGCGTCATCCAGCCAAGGTACATGGGTCATCACTTCGTTCGGTGTGGCCAATGCGATCTCAATTCCTATCACCGGTTGGCTGGCAAAACGTTTTGGCGAAGTGCGGTTATTTTTAATCTCAACCTTACTTTTCGTCCTTGCTTCTTGGCTTTGTGGCATTTCACACAGTTTGGAAATGTTGATTATTTGCCGCGTCATCCAAGGTGCGGTTGCCGGTCCAATCATCCCTCTTTCACAAAGTTTACTACTCAATAACTATCCGCCTAAAAAACGCGGCATGGCACTGGCATTTTGGTCAATGACCGTGGTGGTCGCTCCTATTTTTGGGCCCATTTTAGGCGGCTGGATCAGCGATAACATTCATTGGGGTTGGATCTTTTTCATCAATGTTCCCATTGGATTGGCCGTCGTCTTAATGAGTTGGAAAATTCTAGGCGATAGAGAAAGCCAAATATCTCATCAACCTATTGATACAGTTGGGCTTGTTTTATTAGTTCTTGGCGTAGGCTGCTTGCAATTAATGCTGGACCAAGGAAGAGAGCAAGATTGGTTTAATTCAACGGAGATTATTGTTCTCACCGTGATTGCGGTTGTGTGTTTGATCGCGCTCACTATTTGGGAACTGACGGATGACAATCCCGTTGTAGATATTTCACTTTTCAAATCACGCAACTTTAGCGTAGGCTGCCTTTCAACTAGTCTCGCTTTTTTAGTGTATTTGGGATCGGTTGTACTTATCCCACTTCTACTCCAACAAGTTTATGGTTACACCGCAACTTGGGCAGGGCTCGCAGCCGCCCCAGTGGGATTATTCCCGATTTTACTTTCGCCAATCATCGGTAAATTAGGGCATAAAATTGATATGCGAATTTTAGTCACAATCAGCTTTATGGTTTATGCCCTGACCTTTTATTGGCGAGCTGTGACCTTTGAGCCTGAAATGACCTTTGCCGATGTTGCCTTGCCACAATTTGTGCAAGGTTTAGCGGTCGCTTGCTTCTTTATGCCACTGACAACCATCACAC
Organism: Parahaemophilus parainfluenzae; assembly: GCA_963515445.1. Classification (GTDB taxonomy): domain Bacteria; phylum Pseudomonadota; class Gammaproteobacteria; order Enterobacterales; family Pasteurellaceae; genus Haemophilus_D; species Haemophilus_D parainfluenzae_AI. Next base: position 5,764 of record CAUPWR010000008.1, read on the forward strand.
TTTCTGGTTTACCTCCCGAAAAAATGGCTTCAGCATCGAGCTTATTTAATTTCCTTCGAACCCTTGCTGGCTCGATAGGAACATCCCTCACGACATTCATGTGGTATAACCGCGAAGCCGTGCATCATACTCAACTCACGGAAGCGATTAACCCATATAATCCGATTTCCCAACAGTTCTTCCAAACGATGGCAAGTTTTGGTTTAAACGAACAACAAACGGCATCATATCTCGCCAGACAAATCACTGCTCAGGGCTTTATTATTGGCGCTAATGAAATTTTCTGGTTATCGGCTATCACATTCTTGGCATTATTTATTATCGTCTGGTTTGCTAAACCACCTTTTGGAAATCGCCATTAAAAAATCTCAAAAAAATAACCGCACTTTGATGATGTTCAAAAGTGCGGTTGATTTTTCTAGCCTTTTGCCAAGATGTCTTTTAAGAATCTCGCGGTGTGCGAACCTTTGACTTTGGCGACTTCTTCCGGTGTGCCTGTTGCGATAATTTGACCACCGCCACTGCCCCCTTCTGGACCAAGATCCACTATCCAGTCTGCGGTTTTGATCACATCTAAATTGTGTTCGATCACCACGATAGTATTGCCTTGATCGCGCAAGCGATGTAACACTTCGAGAAGTTGTTTAATATCGGCGAAATGCAGACCAGTTGTCGGTTCATCCAAAATATAAAGGGTTTTACCGGTATCGCGTTTTGAAAGCTCCGTTGCTAACTTAACGCGTTGTGCCTCACCACCTGAAAGTGTGGTAGAAGACTGACCTAAACGAATATAAGACAAGCCGACATCCATCAAGGTTTGTAGTTTACGCGCAATCATAGGGATGGCATCAAAAAACTCGCGTGCTTCTTCTACTGTCATATCCAACACTTGATGAATGGTTTTACCTTTGTATCGGATTTCCAAGGTTTCACGGTTATAGCGTTTACCTTTACATTGATCACAAGGTACATACACATCCGGCAAGAAGTGCATTTCAACTTTAAGCACACCATCACCTTGGCATGCTTCACAACGACCACCGCGTACGTTAAAGCTAAAACGTCCTGGATTATAACCACGCGCACGCGCTTCTGGTACGCCCGCAAATAATTCACGAATTGGCGTGAATAAACCGGTGTAAGTTGCAGGGTTAGAACGCGGTGTACGGCCTATTGGGCTTTGGTTAATATCGATCACTTTATCGAAATATTCCAAGCCTTCAATGGATTTATAAGGCGCAAAATCCGTTTTTTCCGCACGATTTAAGGCGTTTTGTGCCAATGGGAATAACGTATCATTAATTAGCGTTGATTTGCCTGAACCTGACACCCCCGTGATACAAGTAAATAAGCCTACTGGAATCTCTAAATTCACACCTTTCAGATTATTCCCTGTCGCGCCTTTTAATTTTAAGAGCTTACTTTTATCAAGTGCAGTTCGTTTTTTCGGAATTTCGATTTTTTCTTCACCCGATAAGAACTTACCTGTAATCGAATTTGGGTTTGCCATAATCTCTTTGGCTGTCCCTTGTGCAATCACTTGACCACCGTGTACACCTGCTCCAGGGCCAATATCAATAATATGATCCGCTTCTCGAATGGCATCCTCATCATGTTCCACCACAATTACGGTGTTACCCAAATTACGCAAATGAATCAGCGTATTTAACAGACGTTCATTATCGCGTTGATGCAAACCGATTGAAGGCTCATCCAACACATACATGACGCCTACTAAGCCCGCACCGATCTGACTCGCAAGACGAATACGTTGCGCTTCACCACCCGAAAGGGTTTCGGCAGAACGAGAAAGGGAAAGATAATTCAAACCCACATTCACTAAAAATTCTAACCGCTCTCTGATCTCTTTCAGGATTTTTTCTGCAATTTGTGCTTTTTGACCGGTTAAAGTAAGCCCTTGGAAAAACTCAAGGCTTTCACCAATGCTTTTCTCTGAAATCTGTGGCAAGTTAATATTACCGATATACACGTTTCGAGCTTCAGGGCGAAGACGCGAGCCACCACAATCTGCACAAGGACGGTTGCTGATATTTTTTGCTAATTCTTCGCGTACAGACATGGATTCCGTTTCTTTGTAACGGCGTGCCATATTATTCAAAATCCCTTCAAAAGGATGTTTGCGGATCACCACATCGCCACGGTCGTTCATGTATTGGAATTCAATTTCTTCCTTGCCTGAACCGTGCATCACAATATCTTTAATTTTTTGTGGCAAATCTTCGTATGGCGTTTCAATATCAAATTTATAATGTTTCGCCAACGAGGTAAGCATTTGATAATAATAGAAATTACGGCGATCCCAACCTTTCACTGCCCCACCTGCGAGGGAAATGCTTTCATTTTGCACCACACGGCTTTCATCGAAGAACTGCTGAACACCTAAGCCATCACAAGTTGGACACGCCCCTGCCGGGTTATTAAATGAGAATAAGCGAGGCTCTAATTCTGGTACAGAATAGCCACAATGCGGACAAGCAAAATTCGCCGAGAAAACTAATTCTTCAGCTTTAGGATTATCCATATCAGCCACCACAGCCGTACCACCAGAAAGCTCCAAAGCCGTTTCAAAAGATTCTGCTAAACGTGTGGCTAAATCTGACCGCACTTTAAAACGATCCACCACCACTTCAATGGTATGCTTTTTCTGTAAAGCAAGTTCAGGCGGATCAGATAAATCACAGATTTCACCATCAATTCTTGCACGAATATAACCTTGTGCAGCCAAGCTATCTAACAACTTAACGTGCTCACCTTTACGGTTTTTCACCACAGGTGCAAGCAACATCATTTTGCTTTCTTCAGGCAAGCTTAGGACTTTATCCACCATTTGGCTGATGGTTTGCGCGGTTAATGGCACATCATGATCCGGACAACGCGGCTCCCCTACGCGAGCAAACAGCAAACGCAGATAATCGTAAATTTCGGTGATCGTGCCCACGGTTGAACGCGGGTTATGAGACGTAGATTTTTGCTCAATAGAAATCGCCGGCGACAATCCCTCAATCGAATCCACATCCGGTTTTTCCATCAAAGAAAGGAACTGACGCGCATAAGCAGAGAGCGATTCTACATAACGGCGCTGCCCTTCCGCATAAAGCGTATCAAATGCTAAAGAAGATTTGCCCGAACCAGATAAACCTGTAATCACAATTAATTTATCGCGTGGAATGGTTAAATTGATGTTTTTGAGGTTGTGAGTTCTAGCCCCACGAATGTCGATAGTATCCATAAAAAAAGCGATTGCCTTAAGAAAATAAATTCAAAAATTGCGACCATTATCGCATATTTCAATATCTGTGCAAATATCCAGTTAATTTTTATGGATCTTTTGTTTCTTTTAAGGCAAAATAGCCAAAATTTTTCACCTTATTTCTAAAATATAGAGGATTCTATGGCAGGTATTAATAAAGTAATCATCGTGGGTAATTTAGGTAACGATCCTGAAATCCGCACAATGCCAAATGGCGAAGCGGTAGCAAATATCAGCGTGGCAACAAGTGAAAGCTGGACAGATAAAAACACAGGCGAACGTCGTGAAGTCACCGAATGGCACCGTATCGTGTTATATCGTCGTTTAGCGGAAATTGCGGGGCAATACTTACGCAAAGGCTCACAAGTTTATGTTGAAGGTCGTTTAAAAACCCGTAAATGGCAAGATAACAACGGCCAAGATCGTTACACCACTGAAATCCAAGGCGATAACTTACAAATGTTAGGTGGTCGCAATCAAGAGATGGGCGGTTATGCACCTGCACAATCAGCACCACAACCAAGCTATCAATCTCGTCCAGCTCAATCTGCGCCAGCACCACAAGCTGAGCCACCAATGGATGCATTTGATGACAACATTCCATTCTAAGTTACATATAATTTAAAAAATAAAAAACAAAAGCGTTGTTCTATACCACTAGAGCAACGCTTTTTCTATACATGCAAGCGGTCAGATTTTTATAACTTTTTACAAAAATACCCTAAAATTTGACCGCTCTTTTTCTCCTCCACAAAAAAGCTAATTTTAGGTTCGGATTATTATTCAATTTTGTTATAACTAAAAATCAGCATATATAGTTAACAGTTCTTTCGGTTTTGCTATGTGCTTTGCTACATTTTTACCGTCTTATTTTCATTAGAGGTACAACTATGCAGCATCGCGATCTTTATCCCCACGAAATCTTACAAGATGTTATTGACAAAAGTTATGCTAAGTCGGAAGGACACCTAAAAACACTGGCTATTTTAAGTTTTTTAGGTGGCGGCTATGTGAGTTTTGGTTATATGGCCTATTTAAAAGTCGTGAGCGGTATTCCTCCAGAGTGGAGTGGGCTATCAACATTACTTGGTGCAGCCGTGTTTCCTATTTGTTTGATTTGTATTCTAATCGGTGGTGGTGAATTAGCCACGGGAAATATGATGATGATGGCATTAGGCCGTTTAACAAAACGAGTAAGCCTTAAAAAATTATTTCGTAACTGGATTGTAGTGAGTTTGGGCAACCTGCTCGGTGCGCTGTTTATGGCATATTTCTTAGGGCATTATGTTGGTTTATCAGAAGGTGCTGCCTCTGCTAAAACCATTGCTATCGCTGAGGCTAAAGTGCAAATGGATTTTGGTCGCGCCTTTGTTTCTGCCATTGCCTGTAACTGGATGGTCTGCATGGGGATTTGGTTCTATTTTGGCGCCAAACAAACCTCCGGTCGTATCCTCGCCATATGGTTCCCAGTGATGATTTTTGTGCTTATCGGATTACAACACTTTGTCGCTAATATGTTTATTATTCCTGCCGGGATTTTTGCTGGTGCTAATGTGACTTGGAGCCAATTCTTCTTCAATATGATTCCTGTCTTTTTAGGCAATGTCACGGGTGGTGCAGCATTTGTCGGCGCATCTTATCTTTATGCTTATCGTCACTTATTAAAAGAAGATTATTGTATTTAGTAAACGAAAATCTGCCTGCTCTTTATAATAAAAATCCCCTAAATGCTTATCTAGGGGATTTTTGCTTTAAATAAGATGTTATCTATTTCAAACCTTTTTTTACCAAATCGTCATAACCGCCATGGTTGGTGACATTGGTATAGCCTGCATTTTTCAGCTCAGTGAGTGCTGCTTCGGCACGGCGACCGCTACGACAGTAAAGGTTGATCGGTGCATCTTTATCTGAGCCAATCGCTTTAACACCTTCAATGATTTTATCATGTGGAATATTCACCGCATCTTGTAAATGACCTGCGTTAAATTCCTCGGCTGAACGTACATCAATCCAAACACCTTTTGCTTTTTCTGGTTGTTCTGGTTGTACTGCGCTTTTGAATGGAAGGTTAAATTGCCGACTTACACTAAAAGAAGAATATTAAAGTGGGTTAGACAATTGATTTGAACAACAGAGATATTACAATAACGCATTAATTAAAATAAATATATTATAGTAAATCATTTTTCAAAAATAAGGAGACAATATGAAATTACATTCGATAAAAATTACTAATTTCCAAAGTTTTGGAGGAGAACCAACAGAATTTACATTAGAAGAAATTACCTACCTAATTGGCCCAAATGGCTCAGGGAAGACAGCGGTTTTACAAGCGCTATGCAGATTGTTTGCTTTTGATTCATCCTTGCGTCGAGTTAAGCGAACTGATTTCCATATTCCTCAGAATGAAGGCTCCCCCCCAGATCAAAGAACGCTGTGTATTGAAGCTGATTTTATTTTTCCTGAAACAGCAGATGCTGACGATAATTCAACAGTAGCTCCTTTCTTTAGTCATATGAGGCTAGATGGAGTAACTGGTTTGCCCCGTGTACGTTTTCGTTTAACTGCAACAATGGATTTTATTGGAGAAATTGAAGAAAAATTTGAATATGTTTTAACCCAGGATGGAAAAACAACACAATCAGTTTCTAAAGCTGATCGAAGCCTTATCCAACTACATTATCTACCTGCTCAAAGAAACCCATCAGATCATATAGCTTATAATACAAATGCTTTATTAGGTCGACTATTACGGGCAGTAAATTGGAAAAATGAGTCTGAAAATGTGCGAACTCTAACAGAACAAATAAACACTTGTCTTGAAAATAATATATCCGTTCAAACTATAAGTGAGGCTTTGAAAAAGACTTGGGAAATTGTTCATAAAGGAAGCTATTTTAAAGAGCCTAAAATTTCTTTTGCTCATTCTGAAATTGAAAATATCTTGCGCCACATGTCTGTTTCATTTACACCTGGTTTTGATGAAGAGATTGTCGATTTTTCTCGCTTAAGTGATGGGCAAAAATCTATGTTATACCTATCATTAGTTTTAACATCACAGTCAATCTACCATTCTGTTAGGAATAATGAAAACAACTCTTTTGATGTTGAAAAACTACGCCCCCCTATCTTTACCTTAATTGCGTTAGAAGAACCTGAAAATAGTTTATCTCCTCATTATTTAGGGAGAGTAATAGAAGCGTTGAAACAAACGACACAGAATAATGACGCTCAAGCTATCATTGCAACTCATGCGCCTGCAATGTTACGCAGAGTTTCCCCTGAACATATTCGTTATCTACGCTTAAATAACCTAAGAACAACAATTATTAGAATAATTTGTTTACCAGATAAATCAGATGATGCACATAAATTTGTTCGAGAAGCAATTCAAGCATTCCCTGAAATTTATTTTTCACGTTTAGTTGTATTAGGCGAAGGAGATAGTGAAGAAATTGTATTGCCTCGTATCTTAAGTGCTAAAGGGGTTCCAGTTGATTCATCAGCTATCACGATTGCTCCACTTGGTGGACGACATGTGAATCATTTTTGGAGATTACTGTCTCAATTAGAAATCCCTCACATAACTTTATTAGATCTTGATGTGGCTAGATTTAATGGAGGATGGGGAAGAATTAAATATGTTAATGATCAATTAAAAATATTTAATCCGGAAAATATTCTTCCTAATAACTATGGGATACCTGAATGGAATAACAGTAAATACCCTATATTAGAATATAAACATTATTTAGATGAATTGGAGGAAAGAGGGATATTCTACTCTTGTCCAATGGATCTAGATTTCTCCATGTTAAAAGCATTTCCTAATAAATTTGAAATAACAGATATGGATACATTACCAGACCAAGATCTTATTAAATCTGTTTTAGGTAAAAAACATCATAATCCTGAACAATATACCGAAGAAGAAAGAAAACTTTTTTCTAGCTATCATAAATTATTTAAATTAGGTAGTAAGCCAGTAAATCACATTCAGGCACTTGCAAATTTAACGGATGAAAAATTATTAAATAATATGCCAGAATCTCTTTCTCGCTTGGCGGACGCTGTGAAAACTAAATTATTGGAGATTCCGGAATGATTTCAGCTGAACAATGGATACCTGCAGATGGATTAACGCTAGAACCTAATGCGATGAACGCTGCAAAAGAGCAAGAAAAATGCTTAGCATTGACCGCAGGTCCAGGTGCGGGAAAAACTGAAATGCTAGCTCAAAGAGCTGATTTTCTTTTTCGTACAGGTACGTGCCGTTATCCAAAGCGAATTCTTGCAATTTCTTTTAAAGTAGATGCAAGCACGAATTTAAAAGAGCGAGTTAAACGCAGATGTGGTTCTGAATTAGCTTCTCGTTTTGATAGCTATACTTTTCATGCATTTGCTAAACGGATTATTGATAGATTTAGAATAGTATTAACCGGCGATGACGCGTTGTCGGAAAATTATTCTATTGATGATGAAAAAATTACAGGAACACAAATTACATTTAAAGATCTTGTTCTTTTGGCTATTAAAATTTTAGAAACCTCAAACATAGCAAGAAACGTTATACGTCAAACTTATTCAGATGTATTTTTAGACGAGTTTCAAGATTGTACTGACGATCAATATAAATTAATTAAACTAGCTTTTCAGGGAACTTCAGCCAGATTAACTGCTGTAGGAGATACGAAGCAAAAAATTATGGGCTGGGCTGGTGCATTGGAAGGAATTTTTGAAACATTTGCTCAAGACTTTTCAGCTGAAGCATTAAATATGTATCGTAATTTTAGATCTAAACCTCGACTATTAAGGTTACAGAACAGAATTATTCAAAATCTGGATCCTAACTCTGCTATGCCTGAAGAGTTATTGAGAGGCGATGAAGGAGAAATTTTATCTTATGAATTTGAAAATGATATTGAAGAAGCCGAAAGTATAGTTAAATGTATTAGCAAATGGATATCTGATGAAAAAATCCCATTACATGAAATTGCAATATTAGTGTCCAAACAAGCTGAATCATATGCTGCAGTTATTATGAAAAATCTTGAAGAAAAAAATATTCCCTATCGTAATGAACAGCGATTGCAGGATATATCAACAGAACCAATAACAAAGTTAATAATAGATTATCTTCTTTGTTTTTATGGAGATAGGGAGCCTCAATCTTGGATGCGATTACAAGAGCAAATACTACCATTTGTTGATGGTGAGGAATTAGAATTTAGCAAAAGACACCATCTTCAAGACTTTATTATTAACCAAAAGAAAATCATTAAAAAAGATGAAAGTGTATCAGGGAGGTTTACTTGCTGGAAACAAGTTATAAGCTCTTTTATAGAGCAACTTGGTATTGAAACAATAACTGCACTATCTCCCGATTATGAATCAGCATCTAGATTAAGAGAAATCGTAAATTCAACAATAACGAAAATTCAAGAATTAATAGAAAAAGAATCTAGTTTAATTAAAGCGCTAAAATCCTTTTTAGATGATCAGGCAATTAGGATTATGACTATACATAAGAGCAAGGGACTGGAATTTCACTCTGTGATTATGTTGGCCGTAGAAAATGAAACATTTTGGGGGGAAGATAAAGATGCTGAACGTTGTGCATTCTTTGTGGGAGTATCTCGTGCAAAACAAAGATTATTAGTAACTTATTCCAGAGAAAGACAAAAACCAGAGAATGTAGGAAGATGGAATTCTTACAGAAATAAACATGCTGAGTATTGGGGATATTTTATATAATTTTCTAACAAACCTAAAGGTTGTTCTAGAAATCATTTTTCAGCAATCTGAAGCTTTAATAAATCATAGATTACTGTTTTTTGCTCTTATCTTTTGTACTGATAGTTGATATAAAAATCCCCTAAATGCTTAATCTAGGGGATTTTTACGTTAAATGATGCGTTGTTTATTTCAAACCTTTTTTAACCAAATCTTCATAACCACCATGGTTAGTAACATTGGTATAGCCTGCATTTTTCAACTCAGTGAGTGCGGCTTCCGCACGGCGACCGCTACGACAATAAAGATTGATTGGTGCATCTTTATCTGATCCAAGCGCTTTAACGCCTTCAACGATTTTATCGTGTGGAATATTCACCGCATCTTGTAAATGACCTGCATTAAATTCCTCAGCAGAACGCACATCAATCCAAACGCCTTTTGCTTTTTCCGGTTGTACTGCACTTTGTTCTGTTTGTGGCGCAGTATTCGCAGAAGCAAAAAAAGGTACAGCAATGGCTGCCGCAGAAAGTACTAGTACTGCTGTGAATAATTTTTTCATCATTCAATCTCCTATTAAATAGAAATAATATATTTACCTAAATAAATTTAGGGGTTATGTAAAACTGATAGTCATCATACGCCTAAATATAAAGATAATAAACTGTGAATGAAGTAAATTTTAAGTAAAATTTTCGTGAAATTTAACCGCACTTTGTAATATTTACCTTATTTAACACATCAATCTCTCTAAACCTTATCATTCATTATTTCTGATTAGTAAAAGATGTTGTTCATAAAGTAGTATTTTTCACACAAAGATTTAACCGTACAATCTGCTCCATCAAATATTGAGGAGAAAATAATGAAAAAAATGCCTGTATTGTTTGTTGGGCATGGCAGCCCGATGAATGTGTTAGATAAAGAAAACCCGTTCAATCAGAATTTCAGCCTAATACTACGATAGAAAGATTCATTTTCCCAAAAAATCTCTGGGTATTGCGCCATTATTTCAGCTCGACGAGCAGAAAACTTATCGCCTACAAATTTTAAGAATACCAAGCCCATAACAGTATCTCGGTTCTTTTCATTCCCTCCAACTTTGCCACGCAAGGCGTTGCGACAGTTCATCATGACGCTTTCTAAAGAAATATCTTCAATTTTGTTTTTTGAGGCTGCTTTTGCCATACGGATTATTCCTTGTTTATTAATGATTTTGCCAAAAGGCATTTGTAAGTTGATGTTGCTGATTTTGCAGCAACTGAATTTGTTGTTTGATCTGAGTTTGTTCTTCAAAATCAGCGATTAATTTTGATTGTTCTTCAAGTGTTAGTTCCACAATTTCGAAGTTTTTTAAATCTTTAGAGGAAAGCGTCGCAATGGTTGCGCCTCCAGTCAGTTGCTGTAATCTTGCTTGGCAAAATGTAGAGCGAAGCTGCATTAGCAATGCGATAGGATTAGTCTTGGCTTTATTTTTAATGCGTAGAACGAGGCTCGCTTGCCCAGCAAGAATTCGTCCTTGATAAGCGTCAATTAATTGTTGGGATACTAAGCCTACCTTGCCAACTGTTCCTCTCACAGTCAGCAAAATATCATCAGCTTGTAAAAATCCTTTTTGTAGCTCTGATAAATTATTTTCGCTAACTAAACTTTGTTTACTGGCTTCATCAATATAACCAAAGTCAGGTAAATCTCCTCCCTGTATTTCAAAAACAGGTTCTTTACCTTCATCTTTAAATTTAGTAATCGCTTCTGGACGAATAATACTGACGACATTAGATAATGCTTTACTAGGATATTTTTTTAATAAGTCTAAAGCACTTTGTAACTCATCATTAATTAGATAACGTTCAGGGGAGAGAACATAATTATTTTGCGATAAAGTTTGGTGACTGATAACAACCATATTATCGTGTTCATCTTTACCATTAATGCAATCAATAAGCTTATCTAAACGGCAAAGCTGCACAGTTCTTCCTTGTTTTTCTATAAATTCGCTATCTTTGAGATCAAAGAAACGAACCTGTGAATATTTCTGGCGTAGATCAAATATTAAAAGGGCAGAATTGATATTGCTTGTTTGTATAATGCCACTAGGTAACGTCACCACAGCTTTTAAATGCCCGAGCTCTACTAACCACTGACGCATATTTTCTTCACTTTTTACAGCTGAAAACAAACTATTCACAGGTACTACAACTAAAGCAAAATCACTTACCTGACTGAAAAGATGCTGAATTAAGTAATTTTGGTAGTTATTACTTTTTATAGCAAACCTATGGGTTTCTTGCTCAAATAAATTATCTTTCATTCCCCACGGGCCGGATAAGAAACCTTTACTAAATATTTGAAGTTTCCCATCTTGTAGATAGGCGGGATCTCGCACCGCATCTCCAATCTTGTAGTGAATACTTCCTAAAATACATGTTAGTAATGCAGTTAATGCTGTTTGCATCACCCCCTCTGCCATCACCTCTTGAGCTCGTCCCAACATAATGCTGTGATATCCCATTGATTCAAAAGGGATGTAAACACTTTCATGATTTACTTCAAGCAATAATCTGTTGCATAGATCATAAAAACTGGTATCAAAAATTAGGCTAGAGAAATGAGGTCTAGTCTCTATTTGATAAAGGAGCTTCTGAATCCATTGATACTTATTTTCTGCTGTTAATAAACCTTTTTCTTGGCTTTCACTAAGGTACGCAATTAAGTCTAATACAGGAGGCTCCAAATATTGGCTTAAAGCATTACGACTATTTTCAATAAAAACAGTAGGATAATTCTTTTCAACTGACTCTATCGCTTGAAATATATCCTCTTTTTTATTTAAAACTTGATGAGGATGAAGTACAACTAAAGCGAGTACTTTTAATGCTAATTCATTGACTTCCTCTAGTGGGAGTCCTTTATTTCTTAAAGCTTCTTGAAAGCTATTTAATGTTTGATAATTTAATGAAATCATAATATTTCTTTAGTAATAATGTTTTAATGCTTTATTTACGTTTATAACTACAAGTATTGTAGGTTGTAATAAGAGTATTATCCGCCATAATCATACTTACACCTTGCTTATCCGCAATTTTCTTCATCTGTTTAAGTAAATCCATCAGCTGAGCCGTTGTGAATTGTGTAAAGTCTGATAATGTACATAACGAATGTTTTATCTTTTTCATCGATTACTCCTTATGTTGGCGTCTCATTAATTCTTGTTGAATTGAATAGATATAAGCATTAGCCATTTTTTTATTAATGACATATCTATCTTGCTCCAAATCACCAAAATTCATCACACAGTCAATCATAGCTTTAGTGATACCTCTTTGGCTCATTCTTTGTTGGATATGGTTTGTAATATTCATAAATTTTCCTTGTTGCTCACATTCTTTATTTACATTTTATACAATAAAATTTAAGTGTCAACATTTTTTTTGTAGATATCTACATTTTTATAATTTGTTATGAAATTTATTTTTTTGTGATCGTCAGGCATAAAAAAAGACAATCTTTTCAGATTGTCTTTTTTTATTCGATTATTTCTTCACTGGCTCTACTTCACCCACAGCCTTCTGAGATTTTTCATCCATTTCCACTTTAATATTGTGGTCCACCACCACATTCATATTAATGGTGATGCCTTCCTTTGGTGTGTCCAATTGAATGGTCGGTGTGCAAGCCGTAAGTGTAAACATAGCCGCAAAAATAAAAAAGTGCGGTTGAAATTTAAGGTGTTTTATCATTTGTCTTTGTCTAATTGCTTATAAAGTTTATATTGCAGATTTTGTTCAAATTGCGAGCCGTAGTCAATCATATTCCACAATTCAAACATATTTTCTTGGTGCGTATAATTTAACGTTATCGGATTATTGGTTCGCTTGGTTGGATTAAATCCGCTGATACTCGCACGCAACGTCATTTGCCCTTTAGGATCGAGCGTCACCGCTGCATGGGAATTTTGCAGTTCCATTTCTTTTAATAAATCCACCAAGATATTCTCTGTCCACCCGCCTTTTTTCAATCCTTTCACCATTTCATCGGTTAATTTGATGGACACATTCCCCACTTGTTCCAATGTGCCATTACAAATCAAACATTCCTTATGCCCAAGCCAAAATGGCATCACTGCATTGGCGCGGCCGGTTAAGGTTACTTGATTATATTGCGCCAAAGCTAACACTTTGGCTAAATCGATATTGGTAAAAGAAAGTGTCGCCATTTTACTTTGTGGAAAAGTGAGCTGAGGTACCGTCAATTCACCATCAAATAAGGAAACTTTCACATTTTTTAAGATAAGTGGATTTTTCATGGTATTCGGATAACGACCGAATAAATCTAATTCCCCATTTGCGACAGAAAGCGCGCCATAGCGAATATTTTTAGTCGAAATATGAATGGGTTTGCCCGAAGCCACTTGTAATGCCTCATTTTCATAATTCATCGGGAAGCGAATGTTCAAGCCATAAATCTCGCCATCTGGCATGGTGATTTTACCGTTTTTCAGGTTCAGCTCTCCCCCCATTTTCACACCATTGGTATTAATCACAAATTTGCTCTGTCCTTTGATGCTTCCCTCATGAATTAACCAGTTCCATTTTTGTGGGAAGAGCGATTGGAATACTTTTGCGGATTGTTCTTTCCAGCTGATTTCACCTGATAGTGCACTATTCTGATATACGCCTAAGACATCTAATGGCCCAAGCGAGCCCGCCTTTAAATCACCTGCAAAATTGAAATTACCGATACTCTTACCATCAATGCCTAAGCCAAAAACTGGCGAAACAAAACGACCGCCATAAGCAAATTCAATCCAATCAGTTTTCGCTTGCAACAAGCCGCGAATATGTTCTTCTTCATAATCCCAACGAAGCCGATCTTTAAGTTCCAACGAAAGCGGTGCCATTTTTACCTCTTTCATTTTGACTTCTTTTGAATGGGCAGAAAGTTGATTTAATTCAATATGATCGGCTTCCCAAAAGCCTTTACCTTCCATTTTGACTGGCGTATTTAAGGATTTCCAGTTTGCACTGCCATTAATAATCCAATCCCAACGGTTTGTCGCTTGTTTTTCCACCGACTGCAACTTATGTTCTTCATCTCGGAAGTCAAACACGGTTTTAATACCCGCAATAAACTCGTGGGCGTTTCCGTCTAATTTTAAATTGAGATTTTCAAACTGCGGGGTTGTGCCATTCAACGTTGCTTGCAAACGCCCTTCTAAGCCATAACGACCGATAATAATGTCATCTAACGGTAAACGAACATGTAATTTGGTATCGGGTTGCACAGTATCCATTTTAAAGACGGAGCCCGGATAAAAATACACCACGGGATGCGTAAAAATCCCACCAAAATGATAAGTTAAATTGGTGAGAGCCACAGTCGAGTTATAACGTAAATCCCCGCGGGTTTTCAGCTCAAAATCCAATTCATTATTGTCATCGCCACCACCGATTTCACCATTTTTACCTGAAATCACGATCTCCCCTTTGCCCATTTCACCAAAGGTTTGCAAGATCACGTTCATATCAATGCTTAATGGCAACAAGCCTTCTGCCGCACGGTGAATAGATAAGCCAAGGAAGCCTTTAATCGGTTGATAGCTGTCAAAGGTCCAATAAAATTTCCCCCATGAAATATCCAAACCGTCTTTGGTGAACACAAAAGGCACATCCAACAACGGCGAATTTGCTGTTAAATCTTGAACATTTAATTGACCATCCGCACCTTGCCACGACACTTTTGCCTCGCCTTTGGTTACAGCAAGTTCAGGGTTATTCCAATTGAATAAAACATTTCCTTGTTGAGGAAGTTGAGAAAGATCGGGCTCAAAATTTGCAGTGAACTGAAGATCATAGGTTTTATCGCCTGATTGTTTGATATCGGTATTGCCTGTCCATTGGAAGATCCCATCTCGTGGCGTGACAGTGGATTGATGATGCAGCTCAAGCCCATCATTATTCGCTTGAGCTTCAAGGGCTAATTGGTTGCCATTATAGTTGGCATCTAACGCCCAATCAGCCGATAAAAAAGGCTGCAATGCGGCTTGTTTCAGTGCATCGGTATTTGTTAATTGAAAGTGTTTAACTTTGACATCAGAAATAGGTAATGCCGCCCAAAGTGCGGTCAAATTTGGTGGTGTTTTTTCAGCGTTATCGCTTGGTAAATGAGTTAAACAATCATAATTCAAACTCGCCTTTTCAACATCAAGACTACGTTTATTCCACCAAGTGAGTTGCGTATTATCGAGGTTTACAAGGGTACATTGGTCTGTTTTCACTTTTAGCTCAGGTAGCGTTAAACCTGTCGCTTTCCATTGCCAGTCATCCGCTAATTCAATGTGATAATGCGGTGCTAAAAAATGATTTGCGAGTTGTTCCACACGTTTCGGGGTCGCAAAAACGCGCACTAAGCCAACGCTTACTACGATCAACAGCAACAAAATAATCAAAGCCCACAGGCAACGCTTTCGCATAGTTTCCCCAATTACGCGATAAATAAATGAACAGAGGCGTATTCTATCTTATCTCGCCCCAAATAGCTCAACTAACTTATCCCCAAAGAAATAAAATACCAATCCAAAAGCAACAATGATTAATCCGATGAATTTCGTGATATTTACTTCTCGAATTGGCATACCGATAAGTCCAAAATGATCGATGGTTGTTGCGGTGATTAATTGCCCTACGATGATAAAAAATAACATCGCGGTAATGCCTAATTTAGGCGCAAGCAAAACCGTTGTGAAGACGACGATTGCACCAAGTACCCCACCGATTAATTTCCACCAAGGTTGTGAAGGGATAGCAGACAAATTTCCCCATAAATCGGTTTTCACCCAAGCAATAAAAAAGAGAACTATCGTTCCCACGGCAAAAGAAATAAAGGTCGCGATCACCGCTTCGCCACTCATGGCTTTCGCCAACTGCGTATTAATCGCTGATTGCGTGGCGAGTGCTACGCCTGCCGCTAAAGCGACGATGAGATAAACAAAAAACATCGAGACTCCCAACATAAAATTTGGTTTATTTTAACCTTTTCTAATTTGCCGTGAAATGCTTTCTATTCGGCAAAAATCACCCCAAAATCAACCGCACTTTGTACTTAATTCACAAATACCTCAAAAGTTGTAAGTCATCTTACCTGTTTATTTGATCTTGATCACTATTTGACTATTCTTTATTTGACGGTAATCTTCAAATCCATACACTATGCTCCATTCGGAGCAATCGTTTGCGTAATGCGTATTGAAAGCAAAATAGACTGATTTTATCAACTCAATGGGAGGAATATCCATGACCCACATTATCGTTGCAACGCACGGTAAGTTTTCTGAAGAAATCGTCAATTCCGCCGCTATGGTGTATGGCGAAGATGAAAACTGCCATGTCGTGACTTTCTTACCGGGTGAAGGTGGTGAGCATTTAATCGAAAAATACAATGCGATTATTGCCATGCTGCCTGAAAATGAACCGGTGCTCTTTTTGGTCGATTTATTTGGTGGTAGCCCTTATAACGCGGCAAGCCGAGTCGCCAGTGAAAGGGATAATACCGATATCGTTACCGGCATTAATCTACCGATGTTGCTAGAAGTGCTTGATGCCAAAGATGGCGCCAGCTTAGATGAATTGGTAGAAACCGCGAAAGAAGTCGGGGTCGCTGCCGTGAAATCCTTCCGTCAACCTAAAGAAAGCAAGCCTGCTCCAACGCCAGCCGCTAAACCAGCTGAAGCACCAAAAACCTCTCCAAATCCAACCGCACTTTCTGGCAATATGAACATTTCCTTATTGCGTATTGATAGCCGTTTAATCCACGGTCAAGTGGCGACATCTTGGGCGAAAGCAGTGAAATGTGAAGCGATTTTTGCGGTAAATGATGATGTGGCGAATGATGCGCTTCGTCGTGATTTATTACTTCAAATTGCCCCTGAACATTTAAAAGCTTATGTGATTCCAGTAGAAAAAGCCATTAAGGTGTATCACAACCCGAAATATGCAGGTAAAAACATTCTTTGGTTGGTAACCAACCCAACAGACATCCTGCGTTTAATCGAGGGTGGCGTGAAAATTGATAAGGTCAATGTGGGCGGTATGACCTATCGCGAAGGCGATAAACTTATTTCTCAAGCTGTTGCCGTCAACCCAACAGATGTAGCAGCATTTAAACAGCTTTTAGATAAAGGCGTGGAATTAAGCTTACAACAAGTGGCGAGCAGCCCGAAATCAATGCTCACGCACAAAGAGCTTGATGCGATTCAATTTTAATTACGAGGACAATTCATTATGACAACAATGGAAATTATTTTAGTCACGCTCGTTGCCGCCATTTGCGGTATGGGGAGTGTATTGGACGAACGTCAAACTCATCGTCCTTTAGTTGCTTGTACCCTAATCGGCTTAGTATTAGGGGATTTAGAAACCGGTATTATTGTCGGTGGTACCCTTGAATTAGTGGCATTAGGCTGGATGAACGTGGGTGCGGCAATGGCACCGGATGCGGCATTAGCCAGTGTAATTGCAACGATTCTCGTCATCAAAGGCGGCCAAGATAAAGGGAGCGCATTAGCGATTGCGATTCCAGTGGCCGCAGCAGGTCAAGTATTAACCATCTTCGTTCGTACTTTAACTATCTTCCTTCAACACAAAGCCGATGATTTTGCCGCAAAAGCGAACTTCCGCGGCATTGAATTCTGTCACTTCAGCGGTCTTGCATTACAAGCGTTACGTGTGGCAATTCCAACCTTCTTCGTTGCATTAGTGGCAGGTACGGATACGGTGACCGAAGCATTGAACGCGATTCCTGAAGTAGTCACTCGCGGTTTACAAATCGCCGGTGGCTTTATCGTGGTCGTCGGTTATGCGATGGTAATCAATATGATGCGTGCAGGCGCATTAATGCCATTCTTCTTCTTAGGCTTCGTGATCGCCTCTTTCACCAATTACAACCTTGTAGGTCTCGGTATTTTAGGCACATGCTTAGCGATGATTTATATTCAATTAAACCCACGTTTCCATCAATCTACTGCACCACAAGCAGTTGCAAAACGTGAATTAGCTGACGATGAACTTGAAGGACTATAAGGAAGAAATTATGACTGAACAAACTAAAAAATCATTAACAAAAGGCGATATTCGTAGCACTTACTGGCGTTCAACTTTCTTGCTAGGTTCCTTCAACTTTGAACGTATGCAAGCAATGGGTTTCTGTGTATCGATGATCCCAGCCATTAAACGTCTTTACAGCAAAAAAGAAGATCAAGCAGCGGCATTAAAACGCCACTTAGAATTCTTCAACACCCAACCTTGGGTAGCATCATCTATCATTGGTGTTACTGCGGCGATGGAACAAGAACGTGCGAACGGTAACGATATTGATGACTCAGCAATCAGCGGGGTGAAAGTCGGTTTAATGGGCCCATTAGCCGGTGTGGGTGACCCAATTTTCTGGGGAACATTACGTCCTGTATTGGCCGCACTTGGTGCAGGTTTAGCCATTACCGGTAGCCTTTTAGGGCCATTACTTTTCTTCATCGGTATCAACCTTTGCCGCGGCTTAACCCGTTGGTATGGCTTCAAATATGGCTATGAAAAAGGCACCACCATCGTTAACGATATGGGCGGCGGTCGCTTACAAAAATTGACGCAGGGGGCGTCTATCCTCGGTCTCTTTGTCATGGGCTCACTGGTATCGAAATGGACGAGTATCAACATTCCATTAGAACTTTCCCGCTATAAAAACCAAATGGGCGAAGAAGTGGTGACCACCGTACAAAGCGTGTTAAACGACCTTCTCCCAGGCCTTGCGGCGTTAGGTTTAACTTTCTTATGTATGTATTTATTACGTAAAAAAGTCAACGCCATGTACATCATCTTCGCCTTATTCGGCGTGGGTATTTTAGGCTATCATTTTGGTGTGTTAGCATAATATATTATGATGTTGCCTTCCCTCTTTCGCTTGAGGGAAGGCAAATTTTTTAGCATGACATATAAATCCTATGAACCTGAAAGATCTCATTAAGCCACCACCCGCTGAAGGCTATATTAAAAATTCATCCAATTTAGTGACCGCTCTTTTTGTTCTTGCGGGCATTCTTTATTATCCAACCAATGGCTATGGCGCCGTCATCGCTTTAATTGCCGCATTAATTGTATTAATCGGACAAAAAATGCTGATTGCTCAAACCAATAAAGATTTCACTGAAATGCAATTAGCCGAGAAGCAATTCCAAGAAACCCAAAACAGTGATTACCTTCGCTTTATTGAAGCTCGTGCCACCCAAATGTTGCGCGACAACAAAGTCCTTTCCGAAAAAGGCAAAAAAGAGTTGGAGAGATTGCTGTCTGTCATTAAAACGCATTTAGCATAGCTGCTCCCAAATAATCATAACTTTTAGCTATATGAAATAAGCTTTTCTTCTTTTTCTTACTTGAGTGAGAAAGGTATTATCAAGCAGAAATTTATGATTTATCCCTTAGGAGTAGTTTATGTCTCAATTTAAAATCCACACCATTGAATCAGCCCCTGAAGCAGCACAAGAAGCTTTAAAAGCCGTACAAAATGCCAATGGGTTTATTCCAAATTTAATTGGTGTTCTTGCGAATGCCCCTACTGCACTTGAAACTTATCGCACGGTGGGCGGCATTAATGGTCGTAACAGCCTAACGGCAACAGAACGCGAAGTGGTGCAAATTACCGCTGCAGTAGTTAACGGTTGTGGTTTCTGTGTAGCAGGCCACACGAAAATTGCTTTAAAAGTGTTAAAACTTGAAGAAGAGCTTGTAAACCAAATTCGTGCAACAGCTCGTATTGAAAGTGATAAAAAACTGGATACTTTAGCGCGTTTCACCCTTACCGTTATTTTACAAAAAGCAAAATTAACGGAAACACAGCTTAAAGCATTCTTTGATGCTGGTTATACCCAAGAAAATGCTATTGATGTGATTTTAGGGGTTAGCCTCGCCACATTATGTAACTATGTAAACAACATTGCTGAAACCCCAATCAACCCTGAATTACAAGCATTTGCATAATCAAGCCTATATAAAAAGTGCGGTCATTTTTGACCGCACTTTTTTATTCCTTCACAAATTGTTTTATTTGATCTGAATTGAGATGCCCAGGTTGGACTTTGATAAGATTTAAATCCTTATCCAAGAGCAAATTAAACGGATAGCCTAATACATTGGCACGTTTAATGATTTCACCGTTTTCATCCAATAATACCGTGATGTTTTTATAATCTAGCCCCTTATACCAATTGATAAATTTTTGGCTATTTTGTTCGTTTTTTTGTCCAGGTGAGGCAATCGTAATCACATTAAAATCCAAATTCTTTTCAGCACTAAGATCGTCAATTTCCGCTAAACCTGCCAGACAAATTGGACACCAAGATGCCCACATTTTGATGTAAAGTGGTTTGCCTTGATATTGTGATAAAGATACAGTTTGATTATCCAATGTTTTCAATGGAACATCAGCCAAAGACACCTTTTCTTGTGCAAAACTCAATGGACTCAAAAATAATAAAAGTGCGGTCAATATTTTTTTCATTTTTTCCTCTTATTTCACAAAGGGAATCAAATCGCCATAACCTTGTTTTTCCATTTCATCCAATGGAATAAACTTAATCGATGCGCTGTTGATGCAATAACGTAAACCACCTTTATCACGTGGACCATCATCAAATACATGGCCTAAATGGGCATGGCCACTGCGACTTAACACCTCAATACGAGTCATATTAAAGCTATTGTCTTTTTGATACTCCGCCACTTCAGCAGCAATCGGTTTGGTAAAACTTGGCCAGCCACAACCGGATTCAAACTTATCTTTGGAAGAAAACAACGGTTCTCCCGTGGTGATATCCACATAAATACCCGGCGCAAAATTATCCCAATATTCGTTACTAAAAGAGCGTTCAGTATGTTTACCTTGCGTCACATCATATTGAAGTGCGGTCAATTTTTGCTTTAATTCTGCATCACTTGGTTTTGGATATTTTTTATCATCAATTAATGGCTCATCGGCTTTTTTGATGTCAATATGGCAATAACCATTCGGATTTTTCTTGAGATAATCCTGATGATACTCTTCCGCCTCTACATAATTTTTCAGCGGTTCTACTTCAATTTGAATCGGCGCTTGATATTTACTTTGTAAGGCTTTCAATGCCGCTTCAATAACCGCTTTATCTTGCTCATTTTGATAATAAATCCCCGTGCGATATTGTCTGCCTCGATCATTACCTTGCTTATTAATACTGGTTGGATCGATAACACGAAAATAATACTGCAGTAATTTATCTAACGAAATTTTATTTGGATCGTAAGTGACTTTCACGGTTTCCGCATGATCTGTCGCATGCAATAATTGGTAGTTAGTGGTATCACCTTTTCCATTAGCATAACCCGAAACGGCATCGGTCACGCCCTGAATGCGTTCCATATAAGCTTCTAGTCCCCAAAAACAACCACCAGCAAGATAAATAATTCGTTGTTCTTGTTTACTTTCCATTGTCATTTTTTGCTCCTTTGATGAGGTTGTATTATCAGCATACGTTAAACTACTTTGCAAACCGCCAAAAAGTGCGGTCAATATGAGAAATGTTTTTGTATATTTCATTTTCTTTCCTTATTATAGAAAATATCTTCAGATTACATTTCATTAGACGAAGACAAGCCCATTTTCTTACAAAATAAGGCAATTTTTTACCGCACTTTATGCAAGGAACCCTTATGCCAAACATACATATCCGCAATAATTATCAAAAAGCTGTTGTTTGTATGGTGTTAGCTTACATCAGCATTGCCTTAATGGGTGTATTTGTAAAATACGCCTCTGATGAATTACCGTCCAGTGAAATTTTATTTTCCCGCTTCTTTATTGGTTTTGTTTTTCTCTTGCCCTTTTTGATTAAAGATGGGGATTTCAAAGTCGATATGTCGCAATGGAAGTTTCTCGTTTTGCGTAATCTAGCCGGCATTGCCAGTATGTTGTTAACCTTCTACGCCATTAAATATTTGCCGATTTCTATTGCGATTTTATTGATGAATACGTCCGCACTTTTTGTGCCTTTATTGCTGTTTTTCTTTAAAGTCAGAACGCCATTAAAAGTATTAGCTTGCAGTTTTATGGGGTTTATCGGTGTATCCATCATTATGCTGACCAACGGTTCAATGAATATCAACCCTATCCATGTAGGCTATGCGTTAGGTGCTGCAGTATTGGCGGCCATGGCATTTATCAGCTTACAAGAGCTCAATAAACACAACTCACCTAAAAATATCGTGTTTTACTTCCACTTATTAGGCTCGATTTTATTGCCACTCTTTTTTATTACTCAATGGGAAATACCAACACTACATGGATTCACATTACTGCTTTTAGTGGGCGGATTTGGTCTTATTTTCCAATTATTACTCACTCGCGCCTTTAAATACGCCCCTGCCAATGTCATCACGCCTTTTGCTTTTACTGGCGTGATTTTCTCCAGCATCTGTGACTGGTTCTTCTGGGATAACGTACCAAGCCTAAATTTCTGGATTGGTTCATTAGTCATTATTATTGCCGTCAGTTTACTTGCCAGAATGCGGGCAAAATAGAGAAATCCGACCAAATAGCTAGAATATAACTATTCTCAATAACATTGTTTGAGTGTATAATCCAAATGCTTTTTATTATTGAGGACACAACATGAAAAAATTATTCAAAACTACTTTAGCTTCCGCATTATTAATGGTATCCGCATTCGCTAGCGCCGTGACGGTTAAAGATGCGAAAGGTGAATTTACCCTTGATAAAACCCCAAGCCGTGTTGTGGTATTGGAATATTCTTTTGTGGATGCTTTAGCCCAAGTCGGTGTAAGCCCAGTAGGTGTGGCTGACGACAACAAAATCGATCGTATTTTGCCGCAAGTGCGCGAAAAAATTGCTGCATGGCAATCCGTTGGCACGCGTTCTCAACCGAGTCTTGAAGTGATTGCTTCTCTCAAACCCGATTTAATTATTGCTGATCCATCTCGCCATACTGCAGTATTTGAAGAATTGAAAAAAATTGCGCCAACGGTGATGTTTGATTCCCGTCATGAAAGCTACCAAGAAAATCTTGAAACTGCGCAGAAAATTGGTGATTTAGTCGGTAAAAGCGCTGAAATGAAAGCGAAGATCAATGAACATAATGATTACATTGCCAACATCGCAAAAAATTTAGGTGTACAAGGCAAAAAAGCCTCATTTGGTACTTCCCGAGAAGATAAATTTAATATCCAAAATGACAATGGCTATGTGGGTAGTTTCTTAACGACATTAGGTTTTGCGCCAACTAAACTCAATAGCGATCAAGCTTTCGTAGAAATCAACCTTGAACAATTAGTAATGGAAAAACCGGAATACTTGTTCATTGCCCATTATCGTGATGAAAGTATTGCGCGCAAATGGGAAGCTGAGCCACTTTGGAAAGCCATTCCTGCGGTCAAAGCGAACCATGTTTACAGTGTTGACTCCGACATGTGGGCGCGTGGTCGCGGTTTAGAAGCAAGCAAAATTATGGCAAAACAAATTGAAGATTTCGTGAAGCAAAAATAATGATGAAGTCTGCTTTCCGTTGGGGACTTCCCCTTATCATTCTGGCTTTCCTATTATGGGGAAGCCTGTTTTTGTATTATCCCATCGAAATTCGACCGCTTGCAGCGTTACAAGCGTTCCTCCCCGATGGCGATGAAATTGCCAAAATTACGGTAACCGATTTACGCCTACCGCGCGCATTAGTTGGCATGATTTTAGGTGCCAATCTTGCGGTGGCGGGGGCGTTGTTACAAACCATTACGCGCAACCCGCTTGCTTCACCTACGCTACTCAGCGTGAACTCTGGAGCTAGTCTTGCCATGGTAACCGCCAGTGCGTTTAGCCCCTTGATTCTTTCTGGTTATAGCATTGCCTTAGTGGCTAGTATCGGCGGCGGTCTGAGTTGGTTTGTGGTGATGCTGATCAGCAACGGATGGAAAGATAATAGTGGAGATCGTAGTCGAGTGATTTTAGCGGGGATTGCCGTCTCACTACTGTGTGCAGCGCTCACGAAATTAGTGCTCATTATCGCGGAAGATCATGCCTTCGGTATTATGAGCTGGCTAGCTGGCGGCATTGCACATGCCCGCTGGAATGAATTATTGACGTTATTTCCGTTCTTTATTTTGACCGCACTTTTCTGCCTGCTTTTTGCCAGTCGTTTGAATTTACTCAATTTAAGCGATGAATCCGCGCGTTCGTTAGGCATCAATCTCTTCCGTTTACGTTGGTACGCTAACATCATGGCGTTATTGATTGTAGGTTCAAGCGTGAGTGTTGCTGGCCCAGTTGCTTTTATTGGCTTACTTGTGCCTCATCTGGCTCGCTATTGGATTGGCTATGACTTGCGAAAATCGCTCCCTATGGCGATGTTACTCGGTGCAATATTAATGCTCGCTGCCGATACCATTGCCCGCGCGGTTAATTTCCCTAGCGAAGTGCCTGCTGGTGCGGTGCTTGCCTTAATCGGTGCCCCAGTCTTTGTATTATTTGCCAGAGGAAGACACTAATGCGAGCTTCTCATGTATCTTTTCGCGCTATCGGCTTTTATGTCGTCACCCTCAGTCTGATGGTACTACTCTTTGGATTGAGTATTCGACTTGGCACTTATACGCTTTCTTTTGAGGAAATGTGGGCGGCCTTTCAGCCTGACGATAAAAACTATTTTACCTTGATGGAATATCGCCTACCTCGTGCGGTATTAGCGATTTTATTAGGCGGAGCCTTAGCGATTTCCGGTGTGTTAGTGCAAAGCGTAGTACGCAATCCACTTGCCTCTCCCGATATTTTAGGGATTAACAATGCGGCAGGGTTAGTTGCTGTTTCGGTATTGATGTTCTTACCAAACTTAGCATTTTACTGGATGCCAATTTTTGCCTTTTTAGGTGGAGTGCTCTCTTTTGTCATTTTATGGATCGTGTGCGGTTTTAACTTCCGCCCTATTAAAATGGCAATCATTGGGGTCGCACTTTCCGCATTGTGGGCAGCCATTAGTCATTATCTGATGCTTACCAATCCGGTCGAGATCAATACAGCGATGTTATGGCTTACAGGAAGCCTATGGGGGCGCAGCTGGTCTTATTTGAATGTGGTATTGCCATGGTTAGTAGTGTTGCTACCCTTGCCATTTATTTTCTGTCGCGATCTCGACACCCTTGGTTTAGGTGAAAACAAAGCCTCCACCTTAGGCGTGACTGTGAATAAAGTGCAAATCAGCGTTTTAGTGCTAGCGGTCGCCCTTTCCACTACGGCCGTAGCAATTTGTGGTCCGATTGCCTTTTTAGGCTTGGTTGCGCCGCATCTTGCCCGTCGTTTAGTCGGCGGCAGACATCGCACCCTATTACCGGCGGCCTTGATTATTGGCGCCCTCTTATTACAACTTTCGGATATTTTGGCGCGGGTGATTGACCCACCAACTGAACTACCAGCGGGTATTCTGACCGCGATTATCGGTGCGCCATATTTCTTCTACTTATTGATGAGAACTAAATAATGAGCATTGAAATCAATAATTTATCTTTAGGTTATCAAGATAAACTCGTGGTTAAAAATCTGTCGCTAAAATTCCCGAAAAATAAAGTGATTGCGTTAATCGGCCCAAATGGTTGCTGTAAGTCCACCACATTAAAAGCGGTGGCTCGCCTGCTTAAACCGAAGCAAGGCTCAATCACCCATAAAGGCAAGGACATTTGGCAAAAAAGCCCTAAAGAATATGCCCAAGAATTGGCTTTTCTCCCGCAGCAACACTTGGTACCTGAAGGGATAAAAGTGCGCGAATTGATCGCTTACGGGCGTTCGCCTTACTTAAATCTATGGGGTAAACTCAGTCAAAAAGATGAAGAATTGGTCACTTGGGCGATGGCGCAAACACAAACTGCCGAACTCGCCGAACAGTTGGTTTCCGATTTATCTGGTGGTCAGCAACAACGGGTATTTTTAGCCATGACACTTGCGCAAGATGCTGAATTAGTGCTACTTGATGAGCCTACCACTTATCTGGATTTAAACCGCCAAGCAGAACTCATGGGCATGATGCGACAAATGCAACAAAACGGCAAAACCGTAATTACAGTGTTACATGACCTCAACCAAGCCTGCCGCTATTGCGATCACTTAATCGTCATGAAAAAAGGTGCCGTAATGGCACAAGGCACACCTGATGAGGTCATGACCGAAGAGTTACTTAAGGATGTGTTTGATTTGGATGTCATCATTCATCGTGATCCTATCAGTAACACACCGATGTTTATTTTGAAATAACTTTCAATCACTTCTCTAAATATCAAATAGGCGTTTTATTTTACTAAAACGCCTATTTTTTCACCTAAAACACTTGATGTTATACATAGCTAATGCTTTTTATCGCTCAACTTGAGGTCGGACCACTTTACGAAACTTATACTTTCTTTACATTGTCATAAATATGGAGTCCACAATAAATAATTATAATTAAACATCGTAGAAGTTAATATGAAGTCTCTATCCCATGTCTTTAAGACTGTGCTATTAGTAGGTGTCAGTACCTCAGTAGTACAGGTTGCCTATGCCCAAAATTCCTCTATTGATACCGAACGAGAAAATATCATCATTTTCTCCCGTCAAGGAGAGGCCCAATTAAATCAAGCCATTCCAAAACTTGAGGCCTTATTTAAGAGGACAAACGATATTAAAGTGCGCGATGATTTAATTACACTCTATCTGAGGACGAATCAATCCGCTAAAGCACTTTCACTTTGCGAAAGCTGCGCACCAGCGCAATTTTCTCAAAATGAACTGGAAAATTTAGGCAAAGCCGCTCGAAATGAAAAACAATACGACCGTGCCGTTGCATTCTATTCCCAATTGCAAAAGCAATTCCCTGATAATCCAAATGGATGGCTTGGTGGCGCATTAGCCTCCACTGAAACCAAAAACTACACTGCGGCAAAAAATGCACTGAATGTTTATAAGAAACGTTTTGGACAAGATAATGCTTACCTTGATGCGGAAAGCTATTTGCTTGATTTCACCGAACCCGACATGGCTAAACTTGGCCGTTGGCAACGTCAGTTAGAACAAAATCCAAAAAATATCACCTTAATGAGAGAGTTGTATCGTTTGGCATCGAAATACAACCTTCAACCATTACAAGAGAAACTACAAAAAGCCTATCCTGATCAATTCAATCAAAAAGACATGATGTGGTTTGAGCATGGTAAGACAATTACCTCTTCAAAAAATGCGACAACGCCTACACAACAAGAAAAATCATTTGAAGAATTGACCGCACTTTTGGCCAAAATTAACCCTGAACATCCTTTGTATCAACAAGCATTGCAAGATCGTTTTGTGATGGGTGTCCGATTAAATAAATTTGATGAAATAGAGGATGACTTCAATACATTACAGACTCAACCTAATGTGCCAGCGTATTTAGAAGAAGCCTTTGGTGATTATTGGGCAGCAAAAGGCTCACCACACAAAGCATTAGCGATTTATCAAGCAATTGAACAACAAGCCTTAAACAATAAACTCGCTGTGAACGATGGTTTACTTCATAAACTCTCTCTCACTGCAAGCGATGCGGGCAAATTTGAATTGGCTCAACAATATTTAGAGCGTATGAATTCAAATATTTATATCAATGACTATACCCGAACATCAAAAATTCTAAATCCAGGCTACGATTCTCGCTATTTTGGTTTGGCACGTTTAGCCTTATGGCGTGGTAACCGCAAATTGGCTCAGCAACTGATTGATGATCGTCTATTTAATAAAACGCCAGGTGATCCATGGGTTATGTTGCAAAAAGCAGAACTTGAGCGAAATCGTGGCAACTATGATGATGCCAAATTATGGGCTGAAAAAGCCGGTTATTTTTTGAGTAAAAATGATCAGCAAGAAGCACGCAATAACCTGGCAGAAACTGCTTTAAGTCAAAATGATTTACCAACAGTTTCAAAAACAATTGATGCAATGAATGAAGAACAACGTCAGTCAGCACAATCCCTCATAAACCATTACGAACAAGCACGTTCTGGCAAAATTGTAGGAAGTATCGGCTTACAGCATCGTACCTCACCAATCAGTTATAGCAATGAAAGTAGCCAAGATTATGCGATTTACACACCGAAAACAGCAAATGGTCACGATCTCTACGTTCATTACTTAGAAACTCGCTCCCCTTATGACAAAGAAAGTCTCATTTCTCGCCGAATTGGCGTAGGAACAGAGCTCAATTTCTATCCACTCCAAGTGAAAATGGAAAGCGGGAAAGGCATTAAGCTTAATGATAAAGCCTATTTCTCTACAGAGGCAAATTATACCCTCAACCAGCATTGGTCATTTAATTTAGACGCCAATATTAATGGTAGTGGCACTCCAGTTAAAGCCATCAATAAAGGGGTGTATACCAAAGATATTGGTTTCTCTACCACATATTCCTATTCCGATATTTTCCAAGCTGGGCTAGGTGGTGGCGTCATGAAATTTAATGACGGCAACTTAAGAAAAGAAGCCAATTTCTGGTTGAATCTCAATACATTCAAACATGACCGTTGGGCGCTAACCAACAATTTCAGAATCGATTACAGCAAAAATAAAACCATTGATTCTGCTGAATATTACAACCCATCAAAAGCGACAAGCTTGGAATTCGGTGCGGATTTAAGTTACTACCAACCACTTAATTATGGCTTAGTCTTAAATCATCACCTGAAAGCCAGTGTGGGTGCTTATAAACAGGCAGAACTCAATCAAGAAAAAATGTGGTCGATAAGTTACGGACACCAATGGCGTGTTGGTAAAAAATTTGGCGTGTCTTATGAAATTGGTCGTAAAAAGAATATTTACGACGGCAGTGCTGAATTCAACAATTTCGGAAATTTAAACTTCTCTATTTATTATTAAATACTTAAGCGGTATAACTTTATGAGATCTCTAAAACATTTTGCAAAAATCATTATTTGCATGCTTTCCCTTTTTTCGGCTTTTGCCTTTGCGCAAGATCGTTATGGCGTATTAGCTTATCACTCTGTGGTAGATGAAAGTGCGGCTGAAAATCAAAAACAGTATTTTCCTCAAACGATTTCTGCCCAAATGTTAATTAAACATTTTAATTGGCTAAAAGAAAACGGATACAATGTGATCAGTTGGCAGCAAGTTATCGATGCTGAAAATGGTAAAGGCACATTACCTGATAATGCGGTGTTGCTAAGCTTCGATGATGGCTATGAGACTATGTATAACGTTGTCTTCCCTCTATTGAAAGCCTATAACTACCCCGCTGTTTTTGCACCAGTTACGGGCTGGTTAGATACGCCGGCAGATCAAAAAATCGCTTATGCCGATAAAATGCTGGATCGTTCTGTTTTTGCCACTTGGTCGCAAGTCAAAGAAATGGAACAAAGTGGGCTCGTTGAAGTTGCCTCACATACTCATAATCTTCATAACGGTATAAATGCCAACCCATCTGGTGGTCAATTACCCGCTGTGATTGCGCCTGAATATAAAAACGGAAAATATGAAACAGAAGATGCCTACAAAAACAGATTGAAATCTGATTTCACTCGTTCTGTTCAAACGTTAGTCAATCATGTCGGTAAGAAACCACGTGTAATGGTGTGGCCTTATGGACAATTTAATGATGTTGCTGTGCAACTTGCACGACAAGCAGGAATGCCACACTATTTCTCATTAGGTGAAAAAATCATCAATAAAGTTGGCGATAAACATATTGGACGCTTATTACTTAATGCAGAAACCGATCTAAATACCGTTAAAAACTATCTTGATGGCATTGATGAAAGCAAACAAATTCAACGAGTACTGCATGTCGATTTAGATTATGTCTATGATGCGGATAAAGCTCAGCAAGCCAAAAACCTTGATAAGTTAATCGACCGCATCTATCGCTATGGTGTGACGACAGTTTATCTTCAAGCCTTCTCTGATCCCGATGGGGATGGTGTAGCGGATGCCTTGTATTTCCCAAATAAATACCTTCCTGTACGCGATGATATTTTTGGCCGAATTGCCTGGCAATTACAAACGCGCGCAGGCGTAAAAGTTTATGCCTGGATGCCTGTACTCGCCTTTGATTTACGTAAAAATGTAAAAGAGGCGGAATATGTCATTGATAGCCGCACGGGCAAACCTTCAACAAAGGCCTATTTACGTCTTTCACCTTATAACAAACAGAATGTTGAAATCATTAAATCCATTTATAACGATTTGTCATTCTACGCAAAATTTAATGGCATTTTATTCCATGATGACGCGTTCCTAACCGATTTTGAAGGTGCAGAAGGTAATCACGCTGAAGGCATGGTTAGCCCACAAGCAAAACAAAAAACACAAGATTTAATCCAATTAACCCATCAACTCACCGATGCGTTAAAACCTTATTTCTTGCGTGGTTCATATTCTCTTAAAACAGCTCGTAATCTTTATGCATCAGTGATCACCAATCCAAATGCAGAAGAATGGTTGGCGCAAAACTTAAAAACGCTCACCGAAAATTACGATACCACAGCCATTATGGCGATGCCATACATGGAAAATGAGCAGCCTATTTCACAAGAAGAAGCCTATCAATGGTTTGCCTCTCTCATTGAAAATGTGAAAGCCCAAGCACCATTAGATAAAGTCTTGTTTGAATTCCAAGCGGTGAATTGGCGAACTCAAAAACCAATTCCTGAATCCGAATTGATTGATTGGATGAAGCTATTGCAAAAAAATCATATTTATAGCTATGGATACTATCCGGATAACTTTTTAACTAATCAACCGGATCTGAACAAAATGAAACCGTATTTTTCGGTAAATACTAATGTGGGAAAACCTTAAGGATTGACTATGAACCAACAATTCTTAGAGGCAATTAGTATCTTCGTATTTATGTACCCTGCTGGAATGGCAATATATTGGGTCAGTGCAAGTCTCTGCTATTACCTTTTTATGGAAGGAAAACTTGGGCAACCAACTTTCCAACAAATGCCAAAAGAGCGGGTGCCGATGGTCAGCATTATGGTGCCTTGCTATAACGAAGGCGACAACTTAGATGAAGCTATTCCTTACTTGCTTCAACTCAGATATCCAAACTATGAGCTCATCTTTATCAATGATGGGAGTAAAGATAACACTGGCGAAATTATTGAACGTTGGGCAAAAGAAGATGAGCGAATCGTAGCTCTTCATCAAGAAAACCAAGGTAAAGCCAGCGCATTAAATCATGGCTTGTTAGTTGCTAAAGGTGAATATGTAGCCTGTATTGATGGCGATGCCGTATTGGATTTCGATGCCATCGATTACATGGTGCAATCCCTCGAATTAAATCGCACTTATGGTGCTGTTACAGGCAACCCGCGCGTACGTAACCGCAGTACCATCCTAGGTCGCTTACAAGTGTCTGAATTTAGCTCCATTATCGGTTTAATCAAACGCGCTCAAAGCCTGATGGGAACCATTTTCACCGTATCCGGCGTATGTTGTCTCTTCCGCAAAGATGTGATGGAAGAAATTGGTGGTTGGAGCACCAATATGATCACCGAAGACATTGATGTCAGTTGGAAAATTCAAACAGCCGGTTACAACATCATGTATGAACCCCGTGCTTTATGTTGGGTATTAATGCCTGAACGTCTTTATGGTTTATACAAACAGCGTTTACGCTGGGCGCAAGGTGGCGCAGAAACCATCATCAAATATTTTCCTCAGGTCTGGCGCTGGAAAAACCGCCGTCTATGGCCAATGTATGCCGAATATTTTGTTACCGCTACTTGGGCAATCTTATTGGTTGCACTGGTTGCGCTTGCACTATACCGCAAGATTACTTTGGGTATAGGCATTCAAAACATGGAATTGTTTGAAACAAATATCTCGATCATGTTTTTTTCCTTCTTCTTACAGTGTCTCTTGAGCTTATACATCGACTCTCGTTATGAAAAAGGATTGATCCAATATGGAATTTCTTGCATTTGGTATCCCTACGTTTATTGGTTACTCAATACGGTAACGTTACTCGTTGGAATCCCAAAAGCGATTTTTAGAAACAAGTCCAAATTAGCTGTATGGACAAGCCCTGACAGAGGAGTTTAAATAATGGCAACCGCCACTTTACAACAATTGATGGTTATTAATAAAGGTAGCAGCCTTCCCTTGCTGATTAAAGCCAAAAGCTTTGTACTAGATATAGTCACCTGGGCTTTATGGGCTTATATCATCACTTTTGTCGCGAGATATGCGGAACGTATCTTCACTAAACCGATTCTGGAAAGTTTCTTTTTCGTTGATGTGATAAGCATAATGTTTTCTGTCTCTGCGGTACTGGTTATATTGGCTTATATTTGGTCTATTCTCACCGTAGCAAAAGAATAGCTCGCAAAAAATCTTAATATAAAAACCGCACTTTGGTTTTCAAATCAAAGTGCGGTTATTTTTATGGGTATTTTAACTCAATAGACCAGAATACCTCATCTCTAAACAGACGTTCTTCATTTATCGTAAAGCATAATACTTTCTGTATTAACCGTGTAATATTGGCTTAATTGCTATTCCCCCATATCGAAAGATGTCATTCACATAAAAAATTGAAGATAAAGAAAACCGCACTTTGATTTAAAAACCAAAGTGCGGTTGTTTTTAGAGATGTTTAATTAGATACGATATTCTCTAATTAAGCTTTTGGACCTGCTGCGATAAGTGCTTTACCTTCTGCATTGGTCGCATATTTTTCGAAGTTTTTCACGAAACGACCTGCAAGATCTTCAGCTTTAGCTTGCCATTGTGCCTTGTCAGCGTAAGTATCACGTGGGTCTAAGATCGCTGGATCTACACCTGGTAATGCTTTTGGAATCGCTAAGTTAAAGATTGGTAACTCGCCCATTTCTGCTTTTTCAATAGAACCATCTAAGATGGCATCGATAATACCACGAGTATCTTTGATTGAGATACGTTTACCTGTACCGTTCCAACCAGTATTAACTAAGTAAGCTTCTGCACCAGCAGCTTGCATACGTTTAACTAACACTTGAGCATATTGTGTTGGGTGAAGAGTTAAGAACGCCGCACCGAAACATGCTGAGAAGGTTGGAGTTGGTTCAGTAATACCACGCTCTGTACCAGCTAATTTAGCAGTGAAACCAGATAAGAAGTAGTATTTAGTTTGCTCTGGTGTCAATTTAGACACAGGAGGTAATACACCGAATGCGTCCGCAGTTAAGAAAATTACTTTCGTTGCGTGACCAGCACGAGATACTGGTTTAACAATATTATCAATGTGATAAATTGGGTAAGACACACGAGTATTTTCAGTTTTAGAACCATCATCGAAATCAACTGAACCATCAGCACGAACCACTACGTTTTCTAATAACGCATCGCGACGGATTGCACGATAGATATCTGGCTCATTTTCTTCAGAAAGATGGATAGTTTTCGCGTAGCAACCACCTTCGAAGTTGAAGATACCTACATCATCCCAACCGTGCTCATCGTCACCGATTAATTCACGTTTTGGATCGGTAGAAAGGGTGGTTTTACCTGTACCTGATAAACCGAAGAAGATTGCAACATCACCGTCTTTACCTACGTTAGCAGAACAGTGCATTGCACCTACACCTTTAAGTGGTAGGAAGTAGTTCATCATTGAGAACATACCTTTCTTCATTTCGCCACCGTACCAAGTACCACCGATTAATTGGATACGCTCAGTTAAGTTGAATGCAACGAAGTTTTCAGAGTTCAAACCTTGTTCTTTCCAGTTCGGGTTGGTGCATTTAGAACCATTCATTACCACGAAATCAGGTTTAAAGGTTTTTAATTGTTCTTCTGTCGGACGAATGAACATATTTTTCACAAAGTGTGCTTGCCATGCTACTTCAGTCACAATACGCACTGCGATACGGTCTTGTTCACTTGCGCCACAGAAACCATCAACCACGAATAAACGTTTACCAGAAAGTTGTTTAGTCACAAGACCTTTCAAGCTTGACCAAGTTTCTTGAGTCATTGGTTTGTTATCGTTTTTCGCCACATCAGAAGTCCACCACACAGTATCTTTTGTGGTATCATCTAAAACGATGTATTTATCTTTCGGCGAACGACCGGTAAAGATCCCTGTATCAACAGCCACCGCTCCAGTTGTGGTAAGTGTACCTTTTTCAAAGCCTTCTAAGCCAGGTTTGGTTTCTTCTTCAAAAAGTTGTTCATAGCTTGGGTTATAAACCACTTCTTTTACATCATGAATACCAATGGCTTCAAGTTCTTTAATTACATTTTTAATGTCAGTCATAGTTCACCTCTTGATTAAAGTTTAAAAATTTTTCCTGTGGTTATTGTAGGGGAATTGCCAGAAAAAAAATGTTAACTAGATCAAATTTTTGAACATTCATTGAAAATTTCTACCTATTTTTAGGGTGTTTTGGGGAGCCAAGATGAAGTGCGGTTGATTTCACCTTTACTTTTCCTATATAGTGATAACCATTCTCAAATTAAGACCGGATAACCATGTTCTCATTTCTGCGTTTACCCTTTTTATTTTTCCTGCTGATGTTTACGCAAAGTACGCAAGCAGAACCCGACTTTAAGATTCCTCCTATTCAAGAAAGCATGAAAAAAATGTATCAAATTCAACAAAAAGATTTTACCTTTGAAGACAAACATTACCGTTTGTTTATTGCTGTTCCACCAAAAACATCGCAAAAACTGACCGCACTTTACACGTTGGATGGCAATGCACAATTTCCAATAGCAGTGAATGCGGTCAATCCTCATAAACCGCTTCCTCTTATTGTCGGTATCGGTTATGTATCTGATAAAGCTTACGCTATTGAGGAACGAATGAGAGACTACACGTTTCCAGTAGAAGGTGCTGAATTTGCCAAAGGAGGAAAAGCCGCCGATTTTCTACGTTTTATTCAACAAGACGTAAAGCCTTATATTGAACAGCATTTCGATATTAATAAGGAAAAACAATATTTCTTTGGCCATTCTTTTGGTGGGTTATTTGGACTGTACATACTCTTCCATCAACCGGATTTATTTCAATATTACACCTTGGCAAGTCCTTCTCTTTGGTGGGGGAACGGCTCATTTCTACCTCAAAATGAACCATGGATTAGCAAAAAACCATCACATATTCTGATTACATTAGGCTATTATGAAGAGCATCCTGAACAGGATCCGAATATCACTGAAGAACAATTACAGCGTATTAATCAACGGAAACAAATGCGAACAATCAATGCGCATCAATTGTCGGAAATATTGGAAAAACAAGGTAATTCCGTGGAATTTATTTCCATTCCCAATAAAAATCATGGAGGCTCAATTCCGGACGCTATCAAACATTGCTTGGAACAAGTTCAACAATAAAAGGCTATAAAAAATCCCCGTTATCATAAACGGGGATTTTTATTATTGGGCTTGTTTGAGTTTATCAATCGCTTCTTTATTGAAGAAGTAATGCGTGCCACAACATTCACACTGCATATCAATGCTGCCTTTATGCTCTTCTAAGATTTCCTCAATTTCAGCTTCTGGAATCAGTAATAATGCAGCGCCTGAACGCTCCGGTGAGCAACCACAGAAGAAAGAAACGGCTTGAGGTTCAAAAACTTCCACTACTTCTTCGTGGTATAAACGATAAAGCAATTCTTCTGCAGG
Source organism: Parahaemophilus parainfluenzae (assembly GCA_963515445.1). GTDB lineage: Bacteria > Pseudomonadota > Gammaproteobacteria > Enterobacterales > Pasteurellaceae > Haemophilus_D > Haemophilus_D parainfluenzae_AI. The sequence continues at coordinate 41,471 of CAUPWR010000008.1, forward strand.
TAATCCAAATAACTCCTCATCTTTGACGGTTGCTGCTAAGGTCGTTAAATGCTCAAAATCTTCTGGCGTACCTTGACCATCCGGCATAATCTGTAGCAACATTCCTGCAGCAACTGGTTTGCCGTCATATTCACCTGTACGAATAATAAGTTGGGTTTGTAATTGTTCTGAACGCACAAAATAGTCTTCTAAACATTCCGTAATGGTTGGTTTATCTAAACCGATAACGCCTTGATAACGCTCGCCCTCGGTTGGTGCAATTGTAATCACTAACACACCTTTGCCGATCATATCATGCAAGCTCATGCCATCTTGAATCTCACCTTGCACACGGGCTAATGCACGAATTTGTTGCTGATCATTGCCATTAACTAAGGCTAATTTTAATGGACCATCACCTTGAATTTGAACCGTAATATTACCGTTAAATTTTAATGTGGCGGTCAACAAATTCGTCGCTACCATCATCTCACCCAATAAGTTTTGTACCGCTTTTGGATAATGGTGGGTATTCAATGTATCAGTAAAGGTTTGGTTTAATCGTACCCATTCACCACGCACGGCACGGTTTTGGAAAAGGTAACGGTAAAGTTTGTCATTGTCTTGAGTGTAATTCATTATTTGTTCCTATTTATTCTTTGAGTAAAAAGTGCGGTCAATTTTGAGAATAAATTGTAAACGTTCAAAAAAGATGTCGTTTTGTTACCGCACTTTTTGCCTGTGCAGTATTATGGGGGTGAAAATCAAAATTACAAGCCAAAAAGAAAAGCGGATAGCTTTCACTATCCGCTCGTTTTATAACGATTAAACTGATAAATTACCAGTATGCACGTAAACCGATAACAGTTTTGAAATCACGGCTACGATCTACAGTGCTGTTTTCGTATTTAGTACGAGTCGCTTGCCATTCTAAGAATGGTTTCACTTTTAAAGAACCTTGATTATATACGTAGTATTCAGTACCTACCATGAATTGACGAGTTCTGTCTGTATCACCAAATTGTTTATCTGTTTTATACGCATACATTGCATATACGTTCCAATCTTCGTTTAAACCTTGACGAACAATCGCACGCACTTCATTTTTAGTACGTTTGTCACCTTGGTTTTTAGTTACTTGACGTTCTAAATCTAAACCATAAGTGGTGTGAACGAAGTTATACGCTAAACCTAATCCATAAGCATTGCGGTAGTATGCAGTATTATTCGCATTTTCAGAAATTTCACGAGTAAAACCAGCTGCTACGGTTACATTTTGGATACTATCAATTGCATGATTGAAGATAAGACCTGTACCCCAAGCATTTTTACGTTTGTTCGCTAAATCAAGGTTTTTCATGCTACGTTTGCTTGAACCACCGTAGTATGCACCAAATTTAACTTTGTTATCACCATAGTTACCGTTGTACACATATTGAGTTACACGACGTGCAGAACCATCTAATAAGCCATCAGATAAGCTGTAAGTATTTGCTAAGTCGGTTTGTCTTACTTCATCTGTAATGGTTACCATGTTACCGTAAGTTAATTCACCGAATTGTTTGTGGCCAAAACCAGCATAAAGTTGATGAGTATAAACATGGTCAAAATCATGTTGTGAAGGTGCTTCACCACGCATACGCCATTCAGCACGGCCTAAAGCGTAGAAATCACCACCTAGACTTTGTTTTAATTTGAAACCAAAACGTGAGCCGTTGTTATCAACTGCGTGGTTGATGTGTTCTTTAGTTACATCACCATTTACATAGTTAGTTTTGTTAGAGGTGCTTTCCCATTTAACACGTAAAGAACCGTAAAAATCAACATCAGTACCAGTTTGGTCAATGTGGAAGTTATAAGCTTGTGCAGAACCTGCTGCTAATGCCGCTACAGATAAAGCAAGAAGTGTTTTTTTCATAACGCTTTCCCTATTATTTAATGAAGTTTATTAAAAAATTGAACTTTTTGCAGTTTATACACTACAATCTAAATGGTCAACATTAATTTTTGCCAACTATCAGAAAATAGGCAATATTTTGACTAAAATCAATCCAGATAAATACATATTCGATTATTTTGTCGCCTATTTAATTAATAAATTAAGCGCAGAAAATACTTGGTCTGAAGTAATATTTTCCATTGAATTTGCGGTTAAATAATGCTGATTTTGACCATAACAGCCAATTAAGGTCGGATCAGTTGCGCCATAAAGCGTAATATTGGGTTTGTCCAGTGAGGCCGTTAAATGAGCAAGCCCCGTGTCTACCGATACCACGGCTTTCACATTAGCTATTTGGTAAGCCAATTCATTTAATGAAAGTTTAGGCAAAACGACTACATGAGATAAACCTACTGCTAATCGCTCTGCTCTCGCCTTTTCTTTTTCATTTCCCCAAGGTAAACGAACTTGAACACAAAGTGCGGTCAGTTTTTCAATTAAATTTCGCCATTCATGTTCTGGCCAATGCTTTTCATCTCTTGTCGTAGAATGAAAAAAGATCACGTAAGGTTCGATAGAATCTGCGGAAATAAAATGACGCGCAATGTCATAATTCCCTTTCTCTTTCGGTAATGGATAAGATAATGCTTGTGCAAAAAGTTGACGAATACGTTCTACCGAATGTTGTTGATAAGAAATCGCGTATTTTTTATCGTAGAACAAGGAAGCTATCGGCTCACGGATACTCTTGCGATCATAGCCATGTTTGACGCCATTAGCTAATCGTGTCGCAAAAAAAGCGCTCTTAAAAAGCCCTTGCGCGTCAATCACGGCATCATATTGATTGGCTTGCAATAACGCGCGGTAAGATTTCCACTCGTTTTGGGTCTGAGTCGAAAAAGGCGATTTTCGCCAACGTCTTAAGGCTATTGGAATGATTTGCTTCACGGCAGAATGCCAATGTGGAATTTCAGCAAAATTCTCTTCTACCACCCAATCAATGGAGAGATTAGGAATAGCACACTGCGCATCAGTCAATGCCGGCAAAGTATGGATTACATCGCCCATAGAAGACGTTTTGATCACGCATACTTTCATTTAATTAACCTTCTTCCCCAGTGCATAATTCCAAGCCCAGATACGGCTAAAATGCCTCCTATAATTAAGGAGGAATCCACTTGCTCATTCAACCAAATGGCTGAAAATAAAATGCCTAAAATCGGCACAAGAATAATGTAAGCCGAGGCATTGCCTGCCCCTAAGTGTTTCACACCATCAAAATACCATGCATAAGCCAACACTGTTGAGCCAAATGCAAGACCTAGTAAACTAAACCATTGCGATCCATTTAATTGAAATACGGTTGCCCAATCTTCCGCACTTTCCGTCCATAATGCTGCCAACGTCAGCATGAAAAAACCAAAAGTAGAAGAAATCGTGGTGGCGGTGAGAGAATCAATTCCGATTAATACTTTACGAGCCAATAAAGTATAAGCAACCCAGCAAACTAAAGCACAAAGCAATAACATTTGACCGAATCCAAAATTTTGTAAGAGATTAGTTGGATTCCCTTTTGTCATGGCTAACAAAGAACCGCTAATCGCAATAATCATCCCTAATACAACCCAGCGATTCCATTTTTCTTTAAATAATAAAATAGCAAAAAACATCGTAAAGACGGGGTTAGAAGCAACCACCATCGTTCCTTGCCCTGCTGGAACATATTTCAAACCCCAAATAAAGAAAGTCGAATAACCAAAGATCCCAAGCAAAGCCGTTAACAATAACCCCACCCATTGATTAGGTCGCAGTTGTTTAGCATATTTGAAGCGATTCGCCGCATATAGCCAAATAATGAGTGGAATAATGGCGAAAAAAAAGCGCACGCTTGAAGCAACAAATGTCGGCATAGCTTGGGCAACCACTCGTCCCCAAGGCCAAGAGGCACCCCATAAAATCACCATTCCAATTAATTGTAAATGTATGCGGAGAGGGTTCATATCATTAACATATCCTGTTAGGCCTTTTCTATTTACTTAAAGGCTCTGCTTGATAAGCTTTAATTTTTTCTCGTAAAGCGGCTTCAAATGCTTCTCGATGAGCGTCATCCTGAAAAGCTGAATGAGGAATAGATAAATACTGTCCACTACCAATTCGAATCGTTAAGTAACCATAATGATTTTCGATATGATGAATGTACCGATAATTATATAAAGTTTGGCAGAGAGCTATTTCAGAACATAACCCATCTTCTTTAATTCGTATGGTTCTTTTTTCCTTATTAGCTTCCTCATATACTTGGCTTTGAAAAGCTTTGGTATTTAAATAAGGTCGCAGACAAACAGCATAAAAAAAAGAACATAGTGAGATAATCAATAATATATGCCCAGCATAATTAGCTAAGATATTTTCATAGCAATCATATAAATACTCTCCCCAATCCATCAGTTCAAAAGCAAGAAAAATACTTGGAAGCAAGAAAAATAAATATAATAAAAGATCGCCTAAACTCATCATCTTACGAAATTTATTATGCTTATAAACATTACGACTAATTTTACGAACCGCTTTGGCTTCATTTTTATCTAATACGGGTTGATATGTCACTTCCATTTTATATTCTCTCTTTCTTAAATGTCTAAAAGTGCGGTCAGTTTTTCTACCACATTTTCAGGTTTAATATCAATCAAACTTTGATGATACCCTTCCGAGCTATCTGTACTTTTACGCACCTTAATTAAATCGCCTTCAATTAAACGAATAATCACAGCCTTATCTGATAATGGTGGCGTATAAGTTGGGCTCGTTGGGCCGTAAAGTGCAACCAATGGACGATCTGTCGCAGCGGCAATATGCATTAAGCCACTGTCATTGCTCACCACTGCTGTGCAGTTAGCAATTAAATCCACGGCTTGATTAAGATTCGTTTGCCCTGCCAAATTCAAACAGAATGGTTGCAGTTCTGCTGGCAACGCATTGCGGATTTGCTCTCCTGCTTCCACGTCTTTTGGTGAACCAAATAATTCAACTGCATAGCCTTTTTCAATGAGCATTTCTGCCAATTTAGCATAATGATAATGCGGCCAACGTTTAGCTGGTCCAAATTCTGCTCCAGGACAAAAACCAATAATCGGACGCTCGCCTAAAAGTGCGGTCTGTTTTTCAAAGTTTTTTAAGGTTTCCGCCTGTTGAGTTGAGTCAACGGTTAAATAAGGTTTTAGAACAGGAATATCAGCCGCTTTCGGTACCGCATTTTGCTCAAAAGCTAATGCCACATAACGTTGCACCATCATAGGATGGTCACGTTTATTATTGCGTAAATCGTTAAGCAAGAAATAACGGCTTTCCCCTTTCCAACCACGACGTACCGCAATTTTTGCAAAAGCGGGAATAAAGGCTGATTTCAAGGAATTTGGTAACACGATCGCCATATCATATTGATTACGCAATGCCTTACCTAAACGATAACGTTCACACAAAGCAAACTTGCCGTGTCCGAGCGGCATTTCAATGGCATGACGCACTTCTGGCATACGGGCTAAAAGTGGTTTACACCAATTCGGTGCCATCACATCAATTTGGCAATTTGGATATTGCTGTTTGAGTTGTTGATACAAACTGTGCGACATCATCATATCGCCGACCCAAGACGGGCCGATAATTAAAATATTCATGTTTGACCTTATAACAAAAGTGCGGCTAAAAATAAGACTAATTTTAACCGCACTTTATTCATTTTCTAGTATTGAACGACATTATTTGTTCAATATTTTATTTATTTAACCACGCCATGTACTCAGCCACACCTTCCGCTACGGTTTTAAATGGTTTGTCGTAGCCAGTTGCGCGGAGTTTCTCAAGGTTAGCTTGCGTATATTCTTGATAGCGGGATTTCAAATGCTCTGGGAATGGAATGGTTTCCACCGCGCCTTTGCCATGGAATTTAATCACCGCTTTCGCCACTTCTGCGAAAGATTCTGCATTGCCAGTACCGCAGTTGAAGATACCCGAAATACCATTTTGCCAGCACCAAATGTTAACTTGTGCCACATCGCCTACATAAACGAAATCACGGCGGAAGTGCTCACTGCCAGCAAATAATTTTGGATTTTCGCCTTTCAGGATTTGATTATTTAAGTGGAATGCCACGCTTGCCATTGAACCTTTGTGGCCTTCACGCGGACCATATACGTTGAAATAACGGAAACCACATACTGGTGATTTTGCTTCAGGTAAAATCGCACGTACATATTGGTCAAATAAGAATTTAGAATAACCGTACACATTCAATGGGCCTTCAAATTCACGCTCTTCACGGAATTCAGTTTTATCACCATAAGTTGCCGCACTTGATGCATACAAGAACGGAATTTGATGATCTAAGCAGTAATGCAATAACTCTTTTGAATACTCGTAGTTATTGTGCATGATGTATTTACCGTCCCATTCAGTGGTCGCCGAGCAAGCCCCCTCATGGAATACGGCATCGATATCACCTAAATCATCACCTGCGATAATTGACGCAATGAAGTCTTCTTTATCGCAGTAATCTGCGATATCAAGATCCACTAAGTTAATGAATTTTGTCCCGTCTTTTAAGTTATCTACCACTAAAATATCTTTGCGTCCCATATCGTTTAATGCTTTAACGATATTACTGCCGATAAAACCGGCGCCACCTGTTACGATAATCATAATTCTGTCCTCTTTAAAATAAGTCTGTGTATTGTAATAGATTTTGTGCCGCTTAGCCAAAAAACTCTGTGAAAAACAACCGCACTTTTAAGCCCCAGTAACTCGTCCAGCCCGTTGTGGCCAAATCCATTTTTCCTTTATTTAAAATAATAATAGTCGGTGTCACATTCACCTGCCATTGATCCGCAATCTTGCCTTGAGGATCATTCACCGTTGTAAACTGATAGTGATGTGTTTGTAAATAATCCTCCACATCCTTATTTGTCCCCGAACGTAGCGCGACAGAGACTACCGGATAGCCTTCTTCTGAAAGTGAATTAATCGCTGGAGAAGTATAACGACAATAACCGCACCAACTTCCCCAGAAATAAATGATCGTCGGCTTAGATTGCTCTAATTGGGGTAAAAAGAAGGCATTTCCCTGTAAATCATAAAGTGCCGTTGCATTGATTTCAGGCGGAATATTGGGTTTACGAATAAAATCGAGAATACTGCTTACGACAATCAACGTCAGCAGGAGCGAAATCGCATTTTTAAATAAGGTTTTAAGTTTCACAACAAATTCCATAATCTCGGATAAATGGATTGTAATCGATCAGAAAAGTGCGGTCAAAATTGCAGATATTTTGCTATGATAACCCCATCATTTAATAAGGAGAAAAATATGGATAGTAAACAATTAGCACAATATATTGATCACACGGCCCTTACTGCTGAAAAAACAGAACAGGATATTCTTAAACTCTGTAATGAAGCCATTCAATACGGTTTTTATTCAGTCTGCATTAATTCAGGCTATATTCCTTTAGCCAAAGAAAAACTCGCTGGCTCAAACGTCAAAATTTGTACTGTTGTTGGTTTCCCACTTGGTGCTAACTTATCTTCAGTCAAGGCTTTTGAAACTCAAGAAGCCATCAAAGCAGGTGCGGGTGAAATCGATATGGTAATTAATGTCGGCTTGATTAAATCCAATAAATGGGATGCCGTAAAAGATGATATTCAAGCTGTATTAACCGCTTGTCATGGCGTGCCGCTTAAAGTGATTTTAGAAACCTGCTTACTCACCAAAGAAGAAATCGTAAAAGCCTGTGAAATCTGTAAAGCATTAGGTGTGGCATTCGTTAAAACCTCAACGGGTTTCAATAAAGGCGGCGCAACCGTAGAAGATGTGGCATTAATGAAGAAAACGGTAGGCAACATTGGCGTGAAAGCCTCTGGCGGTATTCGTGATACTCAAACCGCACTAGCCATGATTGAAGCAGGTGCGACACGAATTGGTGCAAGCGCAGGGATTGCAATTGTAACAGGCGTTTCAGGTAATACCTCAAGCAATTACTAATCAATAATAAAAAAGGAGATTGATATGCCTCAATCTCCTTTTTTAATCATCAAAGACTTAATTAAGCTTTAATTTGTCCTTTCAAGAAATCTAACAACTGCTCTTTTGCAATCATTTGTTTTTCACCGGTACGGCGATTTTTATATTCGATTTCGCCGTTTGCGAGATTTTTCTCCCCAATTACCACCATGTGTGGTACACCGATAAGTTCCATATCGGCAAACATCACACCTGGACGCTCTTTACGGTCATCAAAGATCACTTCAACGCCTTGTGCTTGTAAAGTGCGGTACAATTCTTCAGCATATTCTTGAACACTTTCAGATTTGTGCATATTCATTGGCACAACAGCTACGGTAAATGGTGCAATTTCATCTGTTGGCCACACAATACCGCGCTCATCAAAATGCTGTTCAATCGCTGCCGCGACCACACGCGTTACACCAATACCGTAACATCCCATGGTTACGACCATTGGACGACCATCTTCACCTTGAACAGTCGCATTCATCGCTTCTGAGTATTTTTTTCCTAATTGGAAGATATGACCGACTTCGATACCACGTTTAATCAACAAAGTACCTTTACCATCTGGGCTTGGATCACCTTCAACCACGTTACGAATATCCGCTACTTTTGGTAACGCTACATCACGTTCCCAGTTGATATTGAAGTAATGTTTACCATCAATATTTGCACCCGCGCTGAAATCAGACACTAACGCCACTGAACAGTCAACAATCACAGGAATATTGAGATTAACAGGGCCTAATGAACCGACACCCGCACCAATTTTAGCTTTGATAACAGCTTCATCCGCAAACTCAAATGGTGAAGCCACTTCTGGTAATTTTTCTGCTTTAATTTCATTTAATTCATGGTCACCACGAATCACTAATGCCACTAACGGTTGCTCTTCGCTTGCCCCTTTTACAATTAAGGTTTTAACCGTTTTCTCAATTGGTAAATTGAATTGTTCCACCAACTCAGCAATTGTTTTGGCATTTGGCGTATCAACTAATTCCATTGTTTTCGTTGGTGCGGCACGTTCACCAATCGCCACCGCTTCTGCTAATTCAATGTTTGCTGCGTAATCTGATTCAGTAGAGAAAATCACATCATCTTCACCGCTGTTTGCTAACACTTGGAATTCATGTGATGCGCTACCACCGATAGAGCCCGTATCCGCTTGTACGGCACGGAAATCTAAACCTAAGCGATTGAAAATATTGCTGTAAGTTTGGTACATCACATCATAAGTTTGTTGCAAGCTCGCATGATCCGCATGGAAAGAATACGCATCTTTCATGATAAATTCACGTGAACGCATGACACCGAAACGAGGACGTACTTCATCACGGAATTTGGTTTGAATTTGGTATAAATTGATTGGGAGTTGTCTGTATGATGACACTTCGCGGCGAACTAAATCCGTAATCACTTCTTCGTGTGTTGGACCTAATACAAAGTTACGATTACCACGATCTTCAAAACGAAGTAATTCTGGGCCATATTGTTCCCAACGGCCTGATTCTTCCCATAATTCTGCTGGTTGCACGACTGGCATTTTGATTTCAAGTGCGCCGCTTTTATCCATTTCTTCACGGATGATTTTTTCTACTTTACGGAGCACGCGCCAGCCGGTTGGCATCCAGTTATAAAGACCTGAAGCAAGAGGACGAATCATCCCTGCGCGAAGCATCAATTGATGGCTCACAATGGCCGCTTCAGCTGGGGTTTCTTTTAATGTTGAGAATAAATATTGACTTGTACGCATTGAATTAACCTTAGATTCTAAGCATTGAGAAAAAATTGGTGAGAGTATAACAAAAAGTGCGGTCATTTTTAACCGCACTTTTTTCTGAGAAAAGATTATCTTCTCGGTAAGTATCTAACAGGATCGACAGATTTACCTTTATAACGAATCTCGAAGTGAAGTTTCACAGCATTAGTTCCTGTGCTACCCATTTTCGCAATCTCTTGACCCGCTTTCACTTCTTGTTGATCGCTCACGAGGATCTTGTCGTTGTGTGCATAAGCACTTAAGAAATCATCATTATGTTTGATGATGATTAAGTTACCGTAGCCACGTAATGCGTTACCCGCATAAACAACACGACCGCTCGCCGCCGCTTTAACCGCTTGTCCGCGAGAACCACTGATATCAATCCCTTTGTTACCACCATCGGAGTTAGAGAAACCTTGGATCACGTTGCCTTGGGTTGGCCATTGCCATGCTACATTCGATGCCACTGGTGCCACAACGTTCGCATTAACTGGTGTATTGTTTGTGGTTTCCACTTGTGTTGTCGTCGTTGTCACTGGCGTACTCGGTGTATTGTTGGTAAACGCTGGGGTTGATGTACCACCAGTTGCGACACCAGCTTTAATTGGACCAATTACCGTACCATCAGAGCCAATTTGAGTACCATTAGCACCTGGTGTATAAGTCACTTCTGGTTCAGCTGGAGCTGTTGGTGCAGTTGGTGCCGTCGTTTTCACTGGTACAGTCGTGGTAACCGTTTTAGTTGAACAATTTGAAATTTTTAACGTTTGGCCCACACTTAAGCTATAAGGCTCTTTCATATTGTTCATGCTCGCTAAATCTTTTACATCCATACCGGTTAAGTAAGCGATTAAGAACATGGTATCGCCTTTATTTACTTTATAGGTATTTCCTTTGTATGAACCTTTTTGAATTTGGCTGTAATCCGGCGCATTAGTATTTGGATTACGCGGCACATTGATTGCGCCAGAGCTGGTGCAATCAGAAACCGTTTTGGTTACGGTTTTAGTCTGTGGTTGAACCGGTGCAGGAGCTGGAGCTGGCGTTGGTTTAGGCTGTGCTGCAGCAGGTTGTTGAACCGGTTGATAAGTTGGTTGAAAACTTGGTTGTGGTGTTTGAGTTCCCGTTGGCACGCTATTGCCCATTGTACTTGGCATGGTATTTTGTTGGATTTCTGGCTGCCATGTACCGCTCGAATTATTATCAACAGGCTGCATTACGCCCGGAGAAAGTGTGCCATCTACATTTTCAATTGGCGCAGGGCTATTTGAACTACAAGCTGTTAAAATAGCGATACTCACAGGGAGCAATAAAAACGATTTTTTCATTTATTCTTCCTTTAACATTAAATTTATTTCATTTGATTTGGCATTGAGTTCTTTTCAATTTCCGGCATAAAGCTACCACCGGCAACCGCTCCCGTTCCTTCTACGGGTTGCATAATACCATTAGGTAATGCGTCGGGATCTTGTTTTTGTGGTTCTCCTGCACAAGCTGAAATCAGCAATGCACTCGAGATAATTAAGAGTAATTTATTCATAAAAAAGGTCATCCTGTTATTTTAAAATAAGATAAGCAATCACAGCCAGAGCAACCACACTCCAACCAATGATTTCAATAGATTTACGTAATTTCGCGGCGAATTTCTCTCCGCCCCATGCGGCCAGTTTTGCGACTAAAATGAAACGAGCAAAACGCGATACAAATGCGGTAATCACAAATGGAATAAACGCCATTTGCATCACACCGGCACAAATCGTGAAAACTTTATAAGGAATAGGACTAAAACCGGCAACAAAGACCACTAACACGCCCCATTCTTTAAACCACGCCATGGCCTGTTCCCAAGCAGCTTGGTAGCCCCATTGTTGAATATAACCTTGTACCCAATCAAAGGCATAGTAACCAATAGCATAGCCAATCATTCCACCGACAACCGAAGCAATCGTGGTATAAAGTGCAAAACGAAATGCACTTTTCGGTTTTGACATTGACATCGGAATCAACATCACATCCGGTGGAACAGGGAAGAAAATAGCCTCAATAAAACTCACAAAGGATAACCAAAACACGGCAAAGCGATGTTTTGACCATTGCATTGTTTTATCATACATCGCACCAAAAATATTCATTCACTTATCCTTTATGGGTTCAACAGGAGAAAATTCGTTTCAAAACGGCACATTATTCACTTTCCAGCCAAGCTTGTAAAGCAGCAATTGACTGATGCGCTGTAAGATCCGCTTGAATTGGCGTAATAGCAACATAACCATTTTTTACTGCATGGAAATCGGTCCCTTCACCATCATATTCCGGTAAGCCTGACGGGCCAATCCAATAGATATGTTCACCTCGAGGATCTTCTTGTTTAATCACTTCTGCAGCAGATGAGCGATAGCCTAAATGACAGACTTTAATGCCTTTGAGTTCTTCGTAAGGCAAATCCGGCACATTGATATTGATCACTTCGCGTTTATTCAATAATTGAGGATGTAATTTAGGAATCAAATCACACACTACACGAGCCGCTGTTTCATAATGCAAACGACCATCTAAAGATACCGCAATAGCTGGCAACCCTAAATGTCGGCCTTCCAATGCTGCAGCCAAGGTGCCTGAATACAAGGTATCATCACCCATGTTACAACCGGCATTAATACCTGATACCACAAGATCCACTTGTCCAGATAAAAAACCGTTTAACGCCAAATGCACACAATCAGCCGGTGTGCCATTCACGCAATAATCACCACTATCTAAATGACGTGGGCGAAGTGGCTCAACAAGCGTTAATGAGCTTGATGCCGCGCTACGATTACGATCGGGCGCAACAATCACCACATCGGCAATTTTGCGTAATTCTTTTGCTAAAACTTGAATCCCTTCGGCGTGAAAACCGTCATCATTGCTGACTAAAATTCGCATTATTCTTCTTCCTTAATATTCACTAACTCTCGCACCAATGCAGTCGCATAACTCCCTGCCGGCAAATAAAATGAGAGTTTCAATCCTTCCTCAACAAACGTCCAATGGAAATCTTTTGCCTGCATTAATAAAGGGCGGCGAGCGGCTTTCATTCGTTCTTGTTTCATTAATTCTTGGAAAATCTGATGTTCCAAAACGACTTTATTTTCGACCGCACTTGCAGATAAATTTTCTTCGCCAATTAAAGGCGCGGTGAGCAAAATATCTTGCTCGTTCAAACGTTGCTGTAAAACCGCTAAATCTTCATTTTCATCAGCCTTAAACCAACTGTGCGATCCGTTTAATTGCACAATATCGTCTCTTAGAACCTGATCTGACACATTTTGTTCAATTCGTTCTGCTACAACTAAATTAAAAATTTCGCTGCGAGCGGCGGAAAGATAAAAACTGCGTTTTTTACGATCTTTGACCTTAATCTCCCCTTTCGCCCAACGAATCGCTTGGGTCAGATTATGACCATCTCGACCAAAACGTTGCTCAGTGAAGTAGTTAGGGAAACCATATTTCGCCACAAAATTTAAGCGTTCATTCAACTCATCACTTTCTTTTGCACCACGCAATAAAATCTCGAAGGCATTTCCTTGAAGACTCCCCGTACGAATTTTACGATTGTGGCGAGTGACGTCTAAAATCTCGACGCCTTCCAATTGAAATTGGCTAAAATCTGGCGTTTCCTTCCCCGGCATTTGCAAACAAAACCATTGTTCCGTAATGCCATGACGATCTTTCAAACCAGCATACCCCATATTTCGCTCAGAAACACCTGCAAACTTGGCTAACTTTTCGCCTACAAACAACGTATTACAATCTGTTTTACGGATTTTTACCGCCACAAATTCGCCTTCGCCTGACATTTCATAGCCCAGATCTTCTTTCACAATAAAATCAGCGAACTCTTGCTTTAAAAGTGCGGTTGTTTTTGGCGGTGTTTTTAAGGTGAAATAAGGGAGATGTTTGACCATTTTTTTCGTTCTAAAATAAGAAAGCCCAACTTTTTTCGCTGCAATAAATAGCGTGATCAGCTGGGCATGTTAAGCACAATTTATTCGCGCAGAATTTTAACCTTTCCGCCCCTTCAAGGCAAACTGAAATGAGAATAAATTTTTAGCGACATTTTCATCTTTATCCCCTACAATGACCGCACTTTTTCTGACAAAAGGAATGCCTTATGACGAACTTTAACGAACTTCAAGAAGAAACCCGTGAAATCATTACGGACTTATTAAATGATGGCAGCAATCCGGATGCCCTTTATATTATCGAACATCACATCGCCCATTATGATTTTGATACCTTAGAAAAAATTGCCGTGGATGCTTTCAAAGCGGGCTATGAAGTGTCAGAAGCAGAAGAATTTGAAGATGAAAATGGCAAGGTCATTTTCTGTTTTGACATCATCAGTGAAGTGGAATTAAAGCCTGAAATTATTGATGCACAACAAAAAGAAATTTTACCATTAGTCGAAAAATACAAAGGCATTTATGATGGCTGGGGCACGTATTTTGAAGATCCGAATGCAGAGGACGATGAATACGGCGATGACGGCGAATTTTTTGACGATGAAGATGTCGAAGACGACAACGAACGTTTACATTAATAATAACAAAGGGCGTGTTAAACCGCCCTTAATTTTTACCTTACCCAAATAGGAATGAAACAATGAAACTCAAAGCGCTTTCTTTAGCATTACTTGCCTTGCCTATCGCTTCTTTTGCTGCAGAACCTGTATCTCATCAGCCAACTGATGTCAGCTTTAGTGTTGAAGCTGAAAGAGAGGTAGAACGTGATTTATTGCAAGTCTCCCTTTTTTACCAAGCGGAAGGCAATGATTTATCCGCACTCAATAAAATTATGGCAGAAAAAATGAATAAAGCCATTGAATTGGCAAAAGCACAAAGTGCGGTTGAAATTAAAGATAATTCTCGTAATACCTGGATTCGCTATGATAATAAAGGCAAACAACAAGGCTGGATTGCGCGTGCAGAATTAACCTTAGAAAGTAAAGATTCTCAAGTGTTATCAACATTAGTACATGAATTAGATGGCGTATTAGCCATTGATCGCGTAAGCGCGTCTGTTTCACGTGAGAAATTAAATAGCTTAGAAAAAGAATTAACCAAAGAAGCTTTAGCGAAAGTTAAAGATAAAGCCCTCTTAATTCAAGAATCTTTGCAGATGAAAGGTTATCACACACAAAGCCTTGACGTGTCTTCTGCCAATGATTCAGCGAATGATTTCCGCCCTTATGCCGCAGGGGCAATGATGGCAAAAAGTTTCTCTTACTCGGATGAAAAAGATGAAACTTACACTCAAAGTGGCAAAGAGAAAATTAAAGTCAGTGTGAATGCGCGAATTGCATTGCTTAAAGAATAATTTTCTATACAATGAATGACGATTTTTTTAATAAGGAAAACAATATGAAAGTAGCAAAAAATACGGTTGTGAGTATCGCTTACCAAGTACGTACTCAAGACGGTGTATTAGTTGATGAAGCACCAGCAAATCAACCATTAGAATATTTACAAGGCCACAATAACTTAATCATTGGTCTTGAAAATGCCTTAGAAGGTAAAGAAGTTGGCGACAAATTTGAAGTGCGTGTTCAACCTGAAGAAGGCTACGGCGAATACAATGAAAACATGGTTCAACGTGTACCAAAAGATGTATTCCAAGGCGTAGATGAAGTCGTGGTTGGTATGCGTTTCTTAGCAGATACAGATATCGGCCCAGTTCCTGTTGTGATCACTGAAGTGGATGGCGATGAAGTGGTAGTTGATGGTAACCACATGTTAGCGGGTCAAGAATTACACTTCACTGTGGAAGTTGTTGGCACTCGTGAAGCAACATTAGAAGAAATTGCTCACGGTCACGTACATGGCGCACATGATCACCACCACCATCATAATGACGAAGATGGTCACGGTTGTGGTTGCGGCGGTCACGGTCATCACCACCATGATCACGATCATGGACACGGCGGTTGCTGTGGCGGTGGTCATAAACACGAGCATGATCACGGACACGGTCATGGCGGCTGTGGTTGTGGCGGTCACTAATCTTCATTTAAGAGATAAAAAAAGTGCGGTTAAAAATAACCGCACTTTTTCTTTATCTAACATTTAATTACAGAATGAATCGACTTAAATCTTCATTCTCGATCACTTCGCCTAATGCTTCACTCACATAAGCCGCATCAATATTCACGGTTTGTCCGTTCATATCGCTCGCATCAAATGAGATTTTATCCATTAAACGTTCCATAACGGTATGTAAACGTCTTGCACCGATATTCTCTGTTTTCTCATTCACACGGAAGGCGGCTTCAGCAATTTTCTTAATGGCATCTTGTGTAAACTCAATGCTCACACCTTCTGTTGCCATCAGCGCTTTATATTGCTCCGTTAAAGACGCATTTGGCTCAGTTAGAATACGCTCAAAATCCTCTGCCGTTAATGCAGACAATTCGACACGAATAGGTAAACGACCTTGCAATTCTGGGATTAAATCCGATGGACGCGCCACTTGGAAGGCACCCGATGCAATAAAGAGAATATGATCAGTTTTTACCATCCCATGTTTAGTATTCACCGTTGAACCTTCCACTAATGGCAATAAGTCACGTTGCACACCTTCACGAGAAACATCCGCACCACTGTATTCGCCTTTTTTACAGATCTTGTCAATCTCATCAATAAACACGATACCGTTTTGCTCAACTGCATCAATGGCTTTTTGCTTCAATTCTTCCGGATTAATCAATTTGGCCGCTTCATCGTCAATTAAGGTTTTTAATGCATCCTTAATTTTCATTTTGCGTTTTTTGGTTTTATCCGACCCCAGACTTTGGAACATGGATTGCAACTGATTGGTCATTTCTTCCATGCCTGGAGGTGCCATGATTTCCACACCCATTGACACGCCCGCAGACACATCAATTTCGATTTCTTTATCGTCTAATTGCCCTTCACGTAATTTTTTACGGAACGCTTGGCGAGTGCTGCTGTTGGTATCGTGGTTTTCGACTTCACCCCATTGATTTTTTGGTGGGGGCAATAAGGCATCTAAAATACGATCTTCCGCCGCATCTTCTGCTTTCGCACGATTTTTTGCAATTTCTTGTTGGCGAACCAATTTCATCGCACTATCGGTTAAATCACGAATAATGGAGTCCACTTCTTTCCCCACATAGCCCACTTCGGTGAACTTCGTCGCTTCCACTTTAATGAAAGGTGCATTGGCTAATTTTGCAAGACGACGCGCAATCTCGGTTTTACCCACACCCGTTGGCCCAATCATTAAAATATTTTTAGGGGTCACTTCATGGCGAAGTGGCTCTTGCAACTGCATTCTTCTCCAACGGTTACGCAACGCGATCGCAACCGCTCTTTTCGCCTCTTTTTGGCCGATAATATGTTGATCTAATTCGGAAACAATTTCACGAGGGGTCATTTCAGACATAATTTTTCCTTATTTATTCGGTAATTCTTCGATAGTGAAATTTGTATTGGTAAACACGCAAATATCACCGGCAATTTTTAAAGATTTTTCCACAATTTCACGGGCTGATAAATCGGTATTTTCCACCAACGCACGGGCTGCGGATAATGCATAATTACCGCCAGAACCAATCGCTAAAATCTGATCGGCTTCTGGTTGCACCACATCACCAATACCGGTAATGATTAAACTTTCTTTTTCATCCGCCACAATCAGCATCGCTTCTAACTTACGCAACGCACGATCGGTTCGCCAATCTTTGGCTAATTCCACCGCAGCTTTTAACAAATGTCCTTGATGCATTTCTAATTTACGCTCAAATAATTCAAATAAGGTGAACGCATCGGCTGTACCACCTGCGAAACCGGCTAAAACTTTGCCATTATATAAACGGCGCACTTTACGGGCATTCCCTTTCATCACTGTGTTGCCTAATGAAACCTGTCCATCGCCCCCAACAACCACTTGGCCATTACGACGTACGCTTACAATTGTTGTCATTCTTTTAATCCTTCTTTTAAGAAAAGTTACTCGTTATATGGCGATCGATTCCACCAAATTCAAGGGAAAATTTTTCTTTGATGCTTTATTAGACAATCAGTTTTAAAAAATGTGACAAAGATCACTTTTTTAAATAGCAAACGATTGCTATTATTTCACACCTTTATTTTAAAGGAATATGATTTGTTACAAATAAAACAAACTACTTAATGAGGAAAACATGAAAAATTTACTTAAACTTTCTGCCATTGCAATTTTAGCGGCAAGCGCAGCCTCTACTTTTGCATCAAACAAAGAACCTTACACTGAACAAGGTACGAATGCTCGTGAAATGACAGAGCAAAAACCGATTCACTGGATCTCTGTTGAGCAGTTGAAAAAAGAATTAGAAGGCAAAGCACCAATTAATGTGAGCTTCGACATTGATGATACTGTACTTTTCAGTAGCCCTTGTTTCTACCACGGCCAAGAAAAATACTCACCAGGTAAAAATGATTACTTAAAAAATCAAGATTTCTGGAATGAAGTGAATGCGGGTTGTGACCAATATTCCATTCCAAAACAAATTGCGGTGGATTTAATTAATATGCACCAAGCACGTGGTGACCAAATTTATTTCATCACAGGTCGTACAGCGGGCGATAAAGATGGTGTGACACCTGTGCTACAAAAAGCCTTTAATATTAAAGATATGCACCCTGTAGAATTCATGGGCGGTCGCAAACTTCCAACTAAATATAACAAAACACCGGGTATTATTGACCACAAAGTGAGTATTCACTATGGAGACAGCGATGACGATATACTCGCAGCAAAAGAAGCAGGTGTTCGTGGTATTCGTTTAATGCGTGCAGCAAACTCTACTTACCAACCAATGCCAACCCTTGGTGGCTACGGTGAAGAAGTATTGATTAACTCAAATTACTAATCTTCCTAAAAAGTGCGGTTATTTTGACCGCACTTTTCTTATCTAATTAACCATCTTAATTTTTAAAAAGTTTCTGGGAATATGCTAAAATTTTTCTGTTTTCAGGAGCCTATTTATGTCAGAACTCACGTCTAATCAATACTTAATTATCATTGCCGTGCTGGTTTTTATCAGTATTGTGATGCTTTTTCTATTAAGCCGTAGCAAACGAGATACACAAGAATTACAACAAGATCTCAATAAAACTATCGGCGATTACAATCAATTGGCTGAGCGTTTTGGCTCCTTAAGTGCGGTCAAAAATCAATTAGAACAACAAGCCGTTAAAGTACAAACTCATGCGGAAGGTTTGCAAACTCGCCTTAATGAACGTGATGAAAAAATCCAATATTTAGAAAAAGAATTGGATGAAGAACAGCTCCGCCATGATCAAATTGGCGGGCAAATTACGGCATTAAAAGAACGCTTTGGAATAGCATCTGCACAAGCAGAAAGCTTGCAAGGTCAATTACAACAAGCGCAAGAAAATGTACTTAGAAAAGAACAAGAGCAGCAAAAAACGCAGGAAAAATTGACCGCACTTTCACAAGAATTAACGGAACTCAAAACTACCCTTTCCGAAAAAGAAAAATATTTTGCTGAACAGCAACAGCATATTGAGCAATCCAAACAACAGCTAGGCGTGGAATTCCAAAATCTGGCCAACCGCATTTTGGAAGAAAAAAGCCAATCCTTTAATCAAACCAATCAAACCGCATTGGAAACCTTGTTGAAGCCTTTCCGTGAACAAATCGAAGGCTTTCAAAAACGAGTCAATGAAATCCATTCGGAATCGGTGAAAGGCAATGCAGGTTTAGAAGCGGAAATCAAAAAGGTGTTGGAAATCGGCTTAAATATGTCGAAAGAGGCCAATAATTTAACCTCGGCACTAAAAGGTGAAAAGAAAACCTTAGGTAACTGGGGGGAAGTGCAACTTGAGCGCGCTCTTCAACTAGCAGGTCTGATTGAAAATGTGCATTACAGTGCACAAGCACATTTTAAAGATGAGCAAGGCGGACGAAACTATCCAGATTTTGTGCTCAACTTGCCCGATGAAAAAAATATCATCATTGATAGCAAAATGTCATTGAATGCTTACGAAAGCGCGGTCAATTCTGAGGATGAATTTGAACGTGAGCGTTTACTAAGGGAGCATATTAAAGCCCTGAAAAATCACATTGATGACTTGCACCGCAAGGATTACAGCAATTTGATTGGTATGCGTAGCCCTAATTTTGTCTTGATGTTCATCGCTGTGGAACCCGCTTATATTGAAGCCTTAAAATTAGACCCAAGTCTGTTTAATTATGGCTATGAGAAAAATGTGATTATGGTTTCGCACACGACCCTCATGCCAATTTTACGCACAGTGGCAAATTTATGGCGTATCGAACGAGGCAATGCCGAAGCCAAAGAAATCGCAGAAAAAGCAGGTGAAATTTACAACCAGATTTGCTTGGTGGCCGAACGCTTGAACAAACTAGGCAACACTCTTTCCACTGTGAGTAATCAATACAACAGCACCGTCACCGCCCTTGTGGGACAACAAGGTTTAGTGGGGAAAGTGGAACGTTTTAAAGACTTGTCAGCAAAGGCTAACAAGAGCATGCCAAACGTTGAATTACTCAATAATGACGTGGATTTAACACGCCTATCCCTTATCACTACCGAGAACGGGGTAAAATAAAGCATACCTGTTGAATTTTTCTTTAAAAGCGGCTATTTTCTTGCCGCTTTTTTATTTGTGGGGAATTTTATGGCAACGGAACAAAAAGAAATCACAGATCCATGTGCAAAATATAACGAACAAACCAGTTTTCTAAGCAAAACGATTTTTGCAAGTCGTTGGTTACAAGTGCCTATTTATTTAGGTTTAATTGTTGTACAAGGCATCTATGCCTACAAGTTTATGAAAAACTTGTGGTATCTCATCACCAATGTTAATGAAATGGATGCGGACACCATTATGCTCGCCGTCCTCAATCTCATTGATGTGGTAATGATTGCTAACTTATTAGTAATGGTAACATTAGGCGGTTATGAGATTTTTGTTTCAAAACTGCGTACGAAAAATCATCCTGATCAACCTGAATGGATGAGCCATGTGAATGCAACTGTACTGAAAGTCAAACTTTCTATGTCAATTATCAGTATTTCGTCTATCCACTTATTGCAAACCTTTGTGAATGCCTCAAAAATTCCTGAAAAAACAATCATGTGGGAAGTGATTATTCATTTTTCTTTCTTGATTTCAGCGATTGCAATGGCTTATACCGACAAAATCCTCTACAGTACAAGTCACAAAAACCATTAATACACAAAGTGCGGTCAAAATCAGCCGCACTTTTGTTTTCTAGAACTCATCTTGGTGTTTAAATTTCAATAAATCTCGACGTTCTTTTTTGTTTGGACGACGATCAGGATGTGGCATCGAAAGTGCATTATTTTTTCTTGCCCATGCCATTTCTTCGCGTTTTTTCATGCTCTGTGCGGTTTCTTGATAAAGCAGTTGTGCTTCTGGCGCACCACGGCGTTGATCACTTAAAGCAATCACTTCAATTTCTTTTTCATCACTGCCTTGACGGAGCTTAATCATAGCACCGATTTCTACATTTTTACTCACTTTAGCTCGTTGACCGTTGTAATGGACTTTGCCCCCTTCAATCATCGCTTTCGCAATGCTACGGGTTTTATAAAAACGCGCCGCCCAAAGCCATTTATCTAATCGTACTTCGTTATTTTCAGTCATAACTCTTCCTATTTCTCTCACTTTGCGTATGATGAGCCAATAACAAGATAATAGGGCTAATATCATGAAAAAACAACTTCCACACATTCTCTCCCTTTCCACCTTGGCAAAATCCCGTTTGTTTGAAATTCAAGCCGTTGATCTTAAATTCTCCAACGGAATTGACCGCACTTATGAACGTTTCCGCCCTTTTAATCACGATTCTGTCATGGTGATTGCAATTGATGGAGAGGATCTTCTCCTGGTTCGCGAATATGCTGTCGGAACAGAACAATATGAACTAGGATTTGTAAAAGGTGGGATGGATACAGGAGAAACGCCCGAACAAAGTGCAAATCGTGAATTGCAGGAAGAAATTGGTTTTGGGGCAAAAAAATGGACATTTTTACGCACCATGAAGATCAATCCACAAATCATGGGGCACAAAATGCATGTTTTATTAGGTGAAGATTTATACCCAAATCAACTGGAAGGGGATGAACCCGAACCTCTAGAAATCGTACGCTACCCTTTATCTCAACTTGATACCCTACTGGTGAGTGATGAATTTAATGAGGCAAGAAACTTAACCGCACTTTATACCTTACGAGATTATTTAAAAAAACGGTAAATAAATCGAAGAAATTTAGATAAATTCTAATCACAAGCGATTAACTTTAAATAAAACTTGAATAATTATTCTTTTTTTGAGAATGTATAGTCATTTTTCAAAAATAAATAGGAAAATTTATGTCTCATGATAATTTAAAAGAATTGACCTTCCGAGGAATGTTCCTTGGGGCGTTAATTACAGTGATCTTCACTGCATCTAACGTTTATTTGGGTCTTAAAGTGGGGATGACGTTTGCGTCCTCCATTCCTGCTGCCGTAATCTCTATGGCAATTTTAAAATTCTTCAAGGATTCCAGTATCTTAGAAAATAATATGGTGCAAACCCAAGCTTCATCAGCAGGGACCTTGTCTTCTGTTATTTTCGTTCTTCCAGGTCTATTAATGATGGGTTACTGGCAAGAATTCCCATTCTGGCAAACTGTGCTTATCTGTGCCTCTGGCGGTACGTTGGGCGTGCTATTTACCATTCCACTACGTCGTGCGATGGTGGTGAATAGTGACTTACCTTACCCTGAAGGTGTGGCTGCCGCTGAAATCTTAAAAGCGGGTAACAATAGCGAAAGCGACAGTGGTGTAAAAGATATCGCTTATGGCGGTATTTTCGCGGGAACCGTTGCTTTCTTAACGAATGCATTACGTGTGATGTCTGACAGCGCTAGCGCATGGTTCTCTAACGGCAAAGCCGTTTTCCAATTACCGATGGGTTTCTCTCTTGCATTAGTCGGTGCGGGTTACTTAATCGGTATCGTGGGCGGTCTTGCCATGTTATTCGGTACATTCCTTGCTTGGGGTGTCGCGGTACCTTATTTCACCGCAACAGGTGATATGCCAACTGATGCATCTATTGTTAGTTATGCCATGGCTGAATGGAAAACCAAAGTTCGCTTTATTGGTGTGGGTACTATCGGTATTGCAGCCATTTGGACATTATTAATCCTTCTCAAACCTATGATCGAAGGGATGGTTCATTCTTTCCGTATGTTAAAAGGCTCACAAGCTGAATCAGAACATCGTATTGATATCGACTTATCACCAAAAACCATCATTTACATTTTATTGGCGACCGTTGTATTAATTGTGATTTCCTTATATCACTTCGTTGCTGCGGCACCTATTTCTGCTGAACTTGCCGTGTTATTAGTAGTGGTTTGTACGCTACTTGCGGTGTTAATCGGCTTCTTCGTTGCAGCGGCTTCTGGTTATATGGCAGGATTAGTTGGTTCATCTTCCAGCCCAATTTCTGGTATCGGGATTATTTCTGTTATCGTGATTTCACTTGTTTTAGTGACTATTGGTAAAAGCAGTGGTTTATTTGAAACAGCGGACGGTCAAAAATTCTTAACCGCATTGACCTTATTCACGGCATCTATCGTTTTAACCACCGCGACTATTTCAAACGATAACTTGCAAGACTTAAAAACTGGTCTTCTAGTTGAAGCCACCCCTTGGAGACAACAGGTTGCATTGATTATCGGTTGTTTCGTGGGTGCATTAGTGATTGCACCAGTATTAGAAATTTTATACCACGCTTATGGTTTCACTGGCGCATTACCACGCCCAGATATGGATCCTGCACAAGCGCTTTCTGCACCACAAGCCACCATTATGACCACCATTTCTAAAGGTATTTTTACGAACCAATTAGAATGGACTTATATTTTAAGTGGTGTGGGCTTAGGTATTGTGTTGATTATTGTAGATGCATTTATGCGTAAAACCAGTAACAGTCGCTTTGCCTTACCGGTATTAGCCGTCGGGATTGGTATCTACCTTCCACCATCAATCAATATGCCGGTTGTCGTTGGGGCTGTAATGGCATGGTTCATCACCCGTCATATTAAAAACTATGCAAAACGCACTCATGACGCTGAAGTAGAGAAAAAAGCAGAACGTTTCGGCACACTCTTCGCGGCAGGTTTAATTGTGGGTGAAAGCTTAATGGGCGTTATCTTAGCCTTTATTATTGCAGCATCTGTGACTTCGGGTGGTTCAGAAGCGCCATTAGCCTTAGCGCTAGAAAACTGGGATAATATTGGCGAATTACTTGGTCTTGCCGTATTTATCTTTGGTATCTTTATTTTTGTTTCTCGTGTATTACGTGCGAAGAAATCGAAATAATGGATTTAAATAGGCTGTCCTCGGATAGCCTATTTTTCTAGGAGCTTAAGGTGTCAACGCAATCCCCTTATCTAAAAGCAATTATCATCTTCCCATTGGTTACGCAACTAATAGGTAGCACCATTGCTTATGTGGTTTTCGGAATGGACTACTGCAAAGAAGGTAACTTCGATGCCGCATTATTTGGTTTCTTTCTAACATTCTGGCCACTCACCGTGCCAGCGATAATCAACGCTTACTTTGCTAAATACCGCGGCTATCTACGTCATCAGTGGAATAAAATTCTCATTTTTTCATTCATCATTCTTTTTTGTTATTGGAGTATCGGCAATCTTCTCATCGCACAAAATACCCAATATCTGACTGACCGTATACTATTCGTCTTAGAGGGTTCTGTTATCCTGGCAATCTATACGACAGTCTTCCTCTCCTTGTTATTACCGAAATCAAAGTAGGAAATAAACATGCAATTATCTCAATCTCTTCTCGATCAAGCCCGCATGCTCGCTAATGAAGCGGGAAAACATTTAGCTCGTTTTTACCAACAGGACGTGACAATACAAACCAAATCGGATAACACCCCTGTCACGGAAGCAGATTTATTTGTCAGCCAATTTTTAATTGAAAAACTGACCGCACTTTTCCCTGACATTCCTGTTCTTTCAGAGGAAAACTGCAATATTCCCTTTGAACAACGCCAAACTTGGCAAACTTATTGGTTGATCGATCCCCTTGATGGTACGCAGCAATTTATTGATCGCACGGATCAATTTTCGGTATTAATTACACTCGTGCAAAACCACCAACCTGTACTGGGTGTGATTCACTTCCCTATTTTGAATATCACCTATTATGCCATGAAAGGTTTTGGGGCATTCAAACAAAGTAACAAAGAGATAACTCGCTTACGGCCAAGAAAAATTGATCTTACCAAACCATTAAAAATCGCCGTAGGCGCCACCACCTCACAAGAGAAAGTGCGGTCAATTTTAGCGAAGAATTTGGCATGTGAATTTACGGTGGTTGGTTCGAGCAGTCTAAAAAGTGGTTTAGTCGCAGAAGGAACCGTTGATTGCTATGTTCGCCTCGGTAAAACCGGTGAATGGGATACGGCAGGCGCTGAGATTTTATTAACTGAAATCAATGGAATGATTTTCGATCCGCACTATCAGCCGCTCACCTATAATCAGCGTAAAAGTTTAATTAATCCCCCCTTTGTGATGGTGGCAGATAATACACAAAATTGGGCATCTGTCTTTCAATTTAATTGATTGGTTCGATTGGTAAAGTGCAGTAATATATTGCATTATTTAAAGATACTACTCGGAACAATAAGGAATAATATGCAAACTAATAATAACTGTATCGTGATTTTTGGTGCTTCCGGTGATTTGACTCACCGTAAACTCATTCCAGCACTTTATAATCTCTTCAAATTTGGTCGTTTAAACAAATTCTCTGTATTAGGTGTCGCGCGTTCAGAATTAAACGATGAGACTTTCCGTGAAAAAATGCGTGAAGCCTTACTGGAAACAGAAGAAACCACTCCAGAAACGCTAGACGCTTTTTGTAGTCATCTCTATTACCAAGCGGTAAACACATCTGATGCTGCGGATTACGGTAAATTAGTCCCTCGTTTAGAAGAATTACATACTAAATATCAAACGAATGGCAACACCCTTTACTATATGTCCACGCCACCAAGCTTATATGGTGTGATTCCAGAATGTCTCGCTGCTCATGGTTTAAACACAGAAGAAGAAGGTTGGAAACGTATTATTGTCGAAAAACCTTTTGGTTACGATGAAAAAACAGCACAAGAACTTGACGTTCAAATTCATCGTTTCTTTGAAGAACATCAAATCTATCGTATCGACCATTATCTAGGTAAAGAAACCGTACAAAACCTACTTGTTTTACGCTTCTCAAATGGCTTATTCGAACCACTTTGGAACCGTAATTACATTGATTATGTCGAAATTACGGGTGCCGAAGCCATTGGTGTAGAAGAACGTGGTGGCTATTATGATGGCTCTGGCGCAATGCGTGATATGTTCCAAAACCACTTATTACAAGTTTTAGCCATGGTTGCCATGGAACCACCCGCAATCATCAATGCGAACTCAATGCGTGATGAAGTGGCCAAAGTCATGCATTCTTTACGTCCATTAACGCAAGATGACGTTGAGCACAACTTAGTGCTTGGTCAGTACACTGCAGCGGAAATTGATGGCAAAGAAGTCAAAGGCTATTTACAAGAAAAAGGTGTGCCGGCTAACTCTCGCACTGAAACCTTCATGGCGTTACGTTGCGAAATCGAAAACTGGCGTTGGGCGGGTGTACCTTTCTATGTGCGTACAGGTAAACGCTTACCAGCACGTGTGACTGAAATTGTGATTCATTTCAAAACTACGCCACATCCAGTATTCAGTCAAAATGCGCCTGAGAATAAATTGATCATCCGTATTCAACCTGATGAAGCCATTTCAATGCGCTTCGGTTTGAAAAAACCAGGTGCAGGCTTCGAAGCGAAAGAAGTCTCAATGGATTTCCGTTATGCCGATTTAGCCGATGAGCAAGTGCTAACAGCTTATGAACGCTTATTGCTTGATGCGATGAAAGGCGATGCAACACTCTTTGCGCGTACTGACGCGGTACACGCTGCATGGAAATTCGTTCAACCGATTTTAGACTACAAAGAAGCGGGCGGCCGAGTTTATGAATATGAAGCCGGCACCTGGGGACCAGTTGCAGCCGAAAAACTCATTGCGAAAAGTGGTCGCGTATGGCGTAAACCAAGCGGTAAAATGAAGAAAAAGGTTTAGTCGTCAATATCTCGCCTTCTTCAATAAATAGAAGAAGGCTTATCACCGAATAGAGAGAAACAAACATGAACACCATCACCTTCCCAACGGCTCAGCATGCTGTTGAAAAGATCGCCCAAGAATTTGTGATTTATAGCCAATTAAATCACCCTGTGCATATTTCTCTTTCTGGCGGTTCAACGCCTAAGCTGTTATTCAAAACTTTAGCCAAAGCGCCTTATGCCGAACAAATCAACTGGAAAAATCTGCATTTTTGGTGGGGTGATGATCGCATGGTTCCACCAACCGATTCAGAAAGCAACTATGGTGAAGTGCAAAAACTCTTATTCGATCATATTCAAATTCCCGCAGAAAATATCCACCGAATTCGTGGCGAAAATGAGCCGCACTTTGAGTTAAGACGCTTCGAAGAAGAATTAAGTGCGGTCATTCCAAACAGTATTTTTGATTGGATCATTTTAGGCATGGGAACAGATGGTCATACTGCTTCTCTCTTCCCACATCAAACCAATTTTGATGATGAAAACCTTGCAATCATTGCAAAACACCCTGAAAGTGGTCAAATTCGCATTTCTAAAACCGCCAAACTCATTGAACAAGCGAAACGAATTACCTACTTGGTCACTGGCGAAAGCAAAGCGAATATTTTAAAAGAAATCCAAACAACGCCAGCAGAAAACCTGCCTTATCCCACAGCAAAAATTAAAGCAAAAAATGGGGTAACAGAATGGTATTTGGATAAAGCGGCGGCGAAATTGCTATAACAAGTTGAGTATCAAATATCATAGGATTGCAAAATGATAGACTACAAAGTGAATGAACCAATTTCAGTTAAACAATTTATTGAATTGTTAAATAAAACAACACTTGGGGCGCGCCGTCCGTTAGAGGATGAAAAACGCGTCGCGGCAATGTTGCATCATGCGGATTTATTAGTGACCGCTTGGGATGGTGAACGATTAGTGGGTGTTGCACGTTCCGTGACGGATTTTGCCTACTGCTGTTATTTATCTGATTTAGCGGTTGATGAACAATATCAAAAACAAGGTATCGGCTTGCAGTTAATTGAACACACTAAACAAGCCTTACATCCACAAGCCAAAATTGTGCTTTTATCCGCTCCACAAGCTGTAGATTATTATCCGCATATTGGATTTACACAGCATATGAGTGCATGGACGAAGAGTTAATTTATTAGAATGATATGGAGACAAAAATGAAAAAACTGTTTGTACTACTGACTTCAACTTTGTTATTTGCTTGTTCATCTGGTCCATCTTTAGATCAGTTAGCGGCACAAATGCCAAAAGATAATCGCTCAGTAATGCTTCAAGTTCCAGAAGCAGGAACCCCAGTTTCAAATGGAATGCTTGTAGCAACGATTAGAACCGCAGGTGGTACTTCAGGAAAACGACTCGTATCTCTTTTAGCTACAGATAATTTACACATTGGAATTGCAGGGAACAGTCAATCTGTGAATAAAGCAGTTGCTATGTATGGACTAAATAATGCAGAAAAGGTCGGCAAGGATGTATCTTTATACCTTGTTGGAGATAGTGAAAGTGATAAAGCAGATCTAGGAAAAGCCGCAAAAGCGAAAAATGTAGAAATGCATTACATTATGCAAAAATAAGAGATAGATACATTAGATGCAGAGTGACTTTAATGTTGAATTTAGATAATAAGAAATTTGTTGCCGTTGAAAACACCTCAAATGGTGAAGTCACCAGCCAAACAGAATTTCATTACCATCAACAAGGTAAAATGATTTGGGCCGAATATGGTGGCGGTGAAATTTTAAAAGGCTTTTTAATTGGGAAATGGATTGACGATACTCAAATTGAATTTACGTATCAACATTTAAATCAATCTCTAGAAAATCGTCTGGGTCGTTGTTGTACAGCATTCTCTTTAGAAGAAAGTAAACTCATCGGCCATGAAAAATGGCAGTGGCTAGACACATTAGAGCAAGGGAGCTCTTTAATTAGAGAAATTTAAAAGAAGTTTTGCTATAGAATATCTGAAACAAGCTTCTTATACTTTACAATAAATACTAAATGATAGGTGCATCTGTACCTCACAAACAGGAGAAAACAATGTCAGTAAAAGGCGACATCGGTGTTATCGGCTTAGCCGTAATGGGGCAAAACCTCATTTTAAATATGAATGATCATGGCTTTAAAGTTGTGGCATATAACCGTACCACATCAAAAGTGGATGAATTTTTACAAGGTGCGGCAAAAGGTACCAATATTATCGGCGCATACTCTTTAGAAGATTTAGCTTCTAAATTAGAAAAACCACGTAAAGTGATGTTAATGGTGCGCGCGGGTGATGTAGTGGATCAATTCATTGAGGCATTATTACCGCACTTAGAAGAAGGCGACATCATCATTGATGGGGGTAACTCAAACTATCCTGATACCAACCGTCGTGTAAAAGCATTGGCTGAAAAAGGCATTCGCTTTATCGGTTCGGGTGTTTCGGGTGGTGAAGAAGGTGCGCGTCATGGACCATCTATCATGCCGGGTGGTAACCACGAAGCATGGCCATATGTTAAACCAATCTTCCAAGCCATCTCCGCTAAAACCGAACAAGGCGAACCTTGCTGTGACTGGGTTGGCGGCGAAGGTGCAGGCCACTTTGTAAAAATGGTTCACAATGGTATCGAATATGGCGATATGCAATTAATCTGTGAAGCTTACCAATTCTTAAAAGAAGGTTTAGGCTTAAGCTATGAAGAAATGCAAGCTATCTTCGCAGAATGGAAAAAAACTGAACTTGATAGCTATTTAATCGATATCACCACCGATATTCTTGGTTATAAAGATGCAGATGGTGAACCATTAGTTGAAAAAATCTTAGATACAGCTGGCCAAAAAGGGACAGGTAAATGGACGGGTATCAATGCATTAGATTTCGGTATTCCATTAACCTTAATCACTGAATCTGTTTTTGCTCGTTGCGTATCTTCATTTAAAGATCAACGTGTTGCCGCTAACCAATTATTCGGCAAAACAATTCAACCGGTTGAAGGCGATAAAAAAGTGTGGATTGAAGCGGTACGTAAAGCCTTATTGGCGTCTAAAATCATTTCTTACGCACAAGGCTTTATGCTGATTCGTGAAGCCTCTGAACAATTTGGCTGGAACATCAACTACGGTGCAACAGCGTTATTATGGCGTGAAGGTTGTATTATCCGTAGCCGTTTCTTAGGTAACATTCGTGATGCATATGAAGCAAATCCAGATTTAATCTTCTTAGGTTCAGATAGTTACTTCAAAGGCATTTTAGAAAACGCATTAAGTGACTGGCGTAAAGTGGTGGCAAAATCGATCGAAGTGGGTATCCCAATGCCTTGTATGGCCTCTGCGATTACCTTCTTAGACGGTTACACTTCAGCCCGTTTACCAGCAAACTTATTGCAAGCACAACGTGACTACTTCGGCGCACATACTTATGAGCGTACTGATAAACCACGCGGTGAATTCTTCCACACCAACTGGACAGGTCGCGGCGGTAATACTGCATCCACCACTTATGATGTGTAAGTTGAAAAACGCATGACAAACTCACCGCACTTTGTTCGCATAAAGTGCGGTTTATTTTTACCTTATTTTGGAGAAACCTATGTTACCTCAATCACGCTTAGATAAAATTTCAGAAATGGAAAACCTTCTCAATGAAGCAGAGAGTTTCTTAGCCGAATTGGAACAATTTCTTGAAAAATGGCAAGCCTTCTTACCAAAAATGAAAACCTTAGAGCACTATTATTTTGATGGTGACTGGCGAGAAGATTATCAAGCTTATGAGGACGGTAAGATCTCCAAGGAGATGCCTTGTGGCGTATTAAGTGAAGATTTAGTATTTAATGCGAGCACAGGACACCATGGATTGGCGATTGAATATTTGAAAGTGATTGCGAAAGTATTAGATCAAGCTAAAGATTAACATTCAATATATTTAATTGTTCAGAAAAACATCGAAAAACCCATATTTTTGAACTTTCATTCATCTCCGTTTGTCTTACGGATTACTATCACGATGGATAGTTTTATATGTTAAACACGGAGAGATCCTATGAAATTAATTGGAAAATCACTTGTTATCGCGATGACTGTTATTTCTCTTGCTGCATGTGGGAATATGAGTCGTACTCAAAAAAATACAACAGCTGGCGCGGCTATCGGTGGCGCAGCAGGCTATATGATTGGCGGTAATGCCGCAACGACATTAGGCGGTGCCGCATTAGGTGGCTTAATCGGTAGCCAAGTTCATAAATAGTCAAAAAAATAACCGCACTTAATGAGTGCGGCTATTTTTTTATTGTTTCTCTGTTGCTTTTTCTGCGCTTGGTTTACGGCGTTTACCAATGTTTTTCGTATCTTTATGACGCAGTTTAGCTTTCTTCTTCACCTCTGATTTTTTCTTTTCTTCACGCTTTTCTTTAATACGCGCTTTTTGCTTTTTAGACATGGATTTTACTTCCCCATCTTTCGGTGGTTTAGTGCGAGGCTCTAGTCCTTCTAAAATACGCGCTTTCAAAAGCTCTTCCGTATAACGTTTAATTTTACCAAGCAATTTGTAATCATGGGCTTCCACAAAAGAAACCGCTGTACCTTTTTTCCCTGCACGAGCCGTACGACCAATACGATGTAAATATGTATCTGCACTGTACGGTAAATCAAAGTTCATGACATGTGTGACATCATCAATATCAATCCCGCGAGCAGCCACATCAGTGGCCACTAACACCGTAACAACACCTGATTTCAATTTATCAATGGCATTATTACGTTGCGTTTGCGCCATATCGCCTTCTAGATAAGTAGAGCGAATACCACGTTTACGCAAAGTTTCAGAAAGTTCTCGTACATCTTCGCGACGACGAACAAACACAATACCACGGCTCACTTTTTCGGTTTCGATAAAACGTGCAAGCAACTTGATTTTATGTTCATTGCTATCGGCGTGATAATACCACTGGTTGATTTTCTTACGCTCGCGACGGCTTGGCTCGGCATCAATTTTTACTGGGTCATTCAATAAACGTTCTGCAAAATCAACTAATAACTCCCCTTCTAATGTCGCTGAGAAGAGGAGCGTTTGTTTACGCCAACGTGTTTCAGCAGCAATTTTCTCTGCATCTTGACCAAAGCCCATTTGCAACATGCGATCTGCTTCATCAAAAATCAGCATTTCTACCGCGCGACAATCAAAGTTCTCTTCTTTGATGTATTGCAATAAACGTCCTGGTGTTGCCACCACGATATCCTGATTTGAATTAAACACTTCCCCATGATTTTGATACGCCACACCGCCTGTAATGGTTGCAATCTTCAAATGCGTGAATTGCGCCAATTCTTCCGCTTGTTCCGCAACCTGCATCGCTAACTCACGAGTTGGTGTTAAAATTAAAATGCGAGGCGCACCAGGTTTACGACGTGGATAATCCAATAAATGCTGAATCGCTGGCAATAAAAATGCGGCAGTTTTTCCTGTACCGGTTGGTGCAGAACCAAGCACATCACGTTCTTCCATGGCGGCAGGAATCGCTTCTAATTGAATGGCAGTTGGACGGGTGTAGCCTTTCTTTTCTAAGGCTTTTAATAATTCGGGGGAAAGATCGAATTCTTCAAATGGGGATAAATTCATTATTTTGCGTTAATTTGTTAAAATTGGGGCTGATTATACCTGAAAGTGCGGTCATTTTCCGCAAGATTTTATGAGCAGCTTTACCTTCAAACAATTCCATATTAATCAACAACATTGTGCAATGAAAGTCGGCACAGATGGCATTTTACTTGGTGCTTGGGCGGATGTGTCTGATTGTCAGCGTATTCTTGATATGGGGACTGGCACAGGCTTGGTTGCATTAATGCTCGCCCAACGAAGTCATGAGTATTGTCAAATTGAAGCCATTGAACTTGATCCCCTTGCAGCACAACAAGCGCAAGAAAACTTTAAGGCCTCACCATGGCACAATCGCCTTCATTTAACACGCCAAGATGTGCAAACCTATTGCCTACAAACAGCACATCAATTTGATTTAATTGTGGCTAATCCGCCTTATTTTGCGCAAGGTGTGGAATGTAAAAATGATGAGCGTGCGCTTGCCCGTTATGTTCAACAAAGCCATTTAGATTGGTTAAATTGGGCGGCGAGTTGTTTATCCGAAAAAGGAAAAATCAGTTTTGTCTTGCCTTATGAGGCGGGAAAAACATTGATAAATTCAACCGCACTTTATTGCATCAAGCAGACTGATGTCATTACAAAAATAGGGAAAGCACCTCAACGAATGTTACTCACGTTTAGCCGAGAGCATGTACCACAGGTAAAAGATAGCTTAGTGATTTATAACGAAAACAATCAATACACCGAA
This sequence comes from Parahaemophilus parainfluenzae, assembly GCA_963515445.1. Lineage (GTDB taxonomy): Bacteria > Pseudomonadota > Gammaproteobacteria > Enterobacterales > Pasteurellaceae > Haemophilus_D > Haemophilus_D parainfluenzae_AI. The sequence continues at coordinate 74,845 of CAUPWR010000008.1, forward strand.
GCATTTATTGCATTGACGAAGGCATTTTATTTAAAAATGTAAGGGCATATGACTATGCCCTTTTTTATTGGTGTGATTAGTGGCTTTCCACTTTGACGAGTTTCGTCCAGTTGTAATAACCATACAATGAGTTAAGTAAGTAAGCACTATACATTAAATACATCGCTGGCTGCCCTTCCCAAAGCAAAATGGAAAGCACATTTAAGATAATCCATAATAACCATTGCTCACGATAACGCAAAATCATCAATAATTGCGCCGCTACAGTGATAATTGTGGTTAAACCATCTAGCGTTGTAGAACTCCCACCCGCTGCTTTTAAAGCCTGTACAAAACAGAGGGTACCAATTCCAACACTCACAAGCAAAATTGCCCAACCTTTCGCTGTTAAGGCTTTGGCTATCACACTTTCACCATCATTATCGTTTTGCATGTTTTGTTTCCACATGAAATACCCGATAAATTGTGATGGGATATATACATAGAGTGCGGTATTCATTTCACCAAGAAAATTGCTTCCCCAGGAGACATAAAAATAGGTATAAGCAAAAATAAGCCCAAAGAAATAGTTACTAATTTTTCCTTTACTCACCAATACCACACAGAGAATACCTGCAATACCCGAAATCATGCCTAATGGGCTATCCGGCATAAGAACATAAGCAATAATTTGTGCAGCAAGGAAAATAACCACCCATACCACTTCAAAAGGTTTCCAACCTGATAAAAATTCTTCTTTAAGTCGTTCTGTCCAATTCATGGAACACTCCTGTTTTATGAAAAAGTATGCCATTTTTACACCGCACTTTTTTAAAGTAAAGCTTAGGTGACATTTAATTTAATTATTGTGAGAAAAATCACACTTTATTTTTCATACTTTTAGATGTCCCTACCTTGCTTTCCCTTATAATCAGACTACAATATCGCCCCATTTTAAGAGATTCATTAAGAGGAAGATGATGTCATTTGCAATCGGTCAACGCTGGATTAGTGAAACAGAAAATAGCCTCGGATTAGGGATGATTACCGCCTTAGATTTCCGTTCTGTTACCCTTCACTTTCCTGCCACAGATGAAACCCGAATTTATGCGGTAGCACAAGCACCATTAACCCGAATTACATTGAATAAAGGAGAACAACTTCATCACCAAGCGGGTTGGCAAGGTGAAGTTCTTGATGTTCAAGAAATGAATAGTCTCTTATTTTATTTAGTCAAAAATGCGCAAGGCGAAGACGTTATCGTCAATGAAAAAGAACTTTCTTCGATAATTTCTTTTAGCCAAGCGAAAGATCGCCTCTTTTCATCACAAATTGACCGTAGTGAACATTTTGCGTTGCGCTATCAAACTCTTCTGCATCAACAAGCTCAATTTCAATCGCCTTTGCGTGGCTTACGAGGCAATCGTGCGGGTTTAATTCCTCATCAGCTTCATATTGCGCAAGAGGTAGGAAATCGTATCAATCCTCGCGTGCTCTTAGCGGATGAAGTAGGGTTAGGTAAAACCATTGAAGCTGGGATGATTTTGCAAAACCAGCTTTTTGCTGAAAAAGTACAACGTGTGTTAATTATTGTACCGGAAACCTTGCAACATCAATGGCTTGTCGAAATGCTTCGTCGTTTTAATTTACATTTTTCATTATTTGATGAAGAACGTTGTGAAGATTTTGCCGAACAAGCCATCAATCCATTTAGCACGGAAAGCTTAATTATATGTGCATTAGATTGGTTGAAAGCTCATCCTCATCGCGTACAACAAGCCATTGAATCTGAATTTGACTGTTTAATTGTCGATGAAGCGCATCATTTGGCTTGGTCAGAAAATGCGCCGAGTGCCGCTTATTTATTGGTGGAACAATTAGCGAATGCTATTCCGTCTGTTTTATTACTCACCGCAACACCAGAACAACTGGGTTTAGAAAGCCATTTTGCACGCTTACGCTTGCTTGATCCTGAGCGTTTTTATGATTACCAAGCGTTCTTGAAGGAACAGGAAAATTATCAACCTGTTGCGGATGCCGTGCAATCTTTACTCTCAGAGAAGCCACTAAGTGCGGTCGAAAAAAATCATATTTCTGATTTGCTCAATGAGCAAGATGTCGAACCATTATTTAAAGCCTTAGACTGTCATAATGACGATGAAAAGCAAGCGGCACGGCAAGAACTCATTCAAAATCTTATCGACCGACATGGCACAAGCCGTATTTTATTTCGCAATACACGCCAAGGGGTGAAAGGTTTCCCGCATCGGGTTTACCATCAAATAACGATTGATGCGGCTGAAGTAGACGAAAAAATTCATTGGTTAATTGATTTTCTAAAATCACACCGAAATGAAAAAATCTTAGTCATTTGTAAAACTGCACAAACAGCAATTCAACTTGAGCAAATTTTACGAGAAAAAGAAGCCATTCGCAGTGCTGTTTTCCATGAAAGAATGTCAATCATTGAACGAGATCGCGCGGCGGCTTATTTTGCCGATACCAATAATAGTGCTCAAGTTTTACTGAGTTCTAGCATTGGTTCTGAAGGGCGAAACTTCCAATTTGCTTGTCATCTCGTACTCTTCGATTTACCAGAAAATCCTGACTTACTTGAGCAATGTATTGGCCGTTTAGATCGCATCGGGCAAACGCGAGATGTACAAATTTATGTACCCTGCCTCGCAGACTCTACACAACAAGATTTAGCACGTTGGTATCATGAGGGCTTAAATGCTTTTGAACAAACTTGCCCTATCGGTATGACACTGTTTGAACAATATGAATCGTTACTAAAAGTGCGGTCAGAAAATAAAGCGGATTTTGAGCAGCTCATTCTCCAAACGCAAAAACAAGCAAAAGTATTGCGTTTAGCCTTAGAGAAAGGGCGTGATCGTTTGTTAGAATTAAATTCTAATGGTGGTGAAAAGGCACAACGACTTGCGGCAGAAATCGCTCAAACTGATAATTCACCACAATTAGTCGATTTTGCACTGAATTTATTTGATATTATTGGCGTAGAGCAAGATGATTTAGGTGAAAACAGCATTGTCATCACGCCAACGGGCACCCTGCTTGTTCCCGATTTTCCAGGGCTAAAAGAAGAAGGTGTTACAGTAACCTTTGACCGACAACTGGCTCTTGTGCGTGAAGAATTAGAATTTCTTACCTGGGATCATCCAATGATACGCCAAGGCATTGATTTAATCGTTTCTGGTGACATTGGCAAAGCATCGATGGCATTATTAGTCAATAAACAGCTGCCTGCTGGCACGCTGCTGGTTGAATTGATTTATATGATTGAAAGCCAATCACCAAAAGGTTTGCAGCTGAATCGTTTTCTTCCGCCTACACCTGTTCGATTATTACTGGATAGCAAAGGAAACAATCTTGCTGAACAAGTCAACTTTAATACGTTGCAAAATAAACTTAAACCGCTAAGCAAAGACATTGCGAATAAAATGGTTAAAATGGCTCGTCCAAATATTGAGCAATTAATTAAACTAGGCGAGCGCAAAATAACTGAAATCGCACAAGCTCAAATTTGCAAAGCCAGTAGATTAGCAGATCAAACATTGAGCACTGAGCTCAATAGACTTATAGCCTTGAAAGCAGTAAATAAAAATATTCGCCAAGCGGAAATTGATGTATTAGAAAAACAACGTGTACTTTCTCTGGAAGAGTTAAGTAAAGCAAGCTGGCGATTAGATAGCCTTCGGGTAATAGTGACAAACAAGGAATAATATGGCACTTATTGAATACCATCCCCCTTTAGAACCGTATTTAGATATTATCTATCAAGATAATCATATCTGCGTGGTAAATAAACCAAGCGGTTTACTTTCAGTTCCTGGCAATCAACCTGAATACTACGATAGTGCAATGAGTCGGGTAAAAGAGAAATTTGGATTTTGTGAACCTGCACACCGTTTAGATATGGCCACAAGTGGGATTATTCTATTTGCATTAAGTAAAGCGGCAGATAAAGAGTTGAAACGTCAATTCCGTGAACGAGAGCCAAAGAAATATTATCAAGCTTTAGTATGGGGCCACTTAGAACAAGATAGTGGGGAAATTAATCTTCCTATGATTTGTGATTGGGAAAATCGCCCGCGTCAACGCATCGATTTTGTATTTGGCAAAAGAGCGGTCACTTTTTATGAAGTTTTAGAACGATTACCGACTAACTGTACTCGAGTGAAACTGACTCCAATCACAGGACGTTCGCATCAACTTCGTTTACATACGCTCGCGCTTGGACATCCCATTTTAGGGGACAAGTTTTATTCTCACCCACAAGCTAAATCGATGTCACCTCGCTTATGCTTACATGCAGAGGAACTTACGATTACGCACCCTATCACAGGTGAAAAAATGACATTCAGAGCTGAAGCTGAATTCTAGAAACGAAATATAAAAAAGGCTCACATCAGTGAGCCTTTTATTTTATAACAAATTATTATTCCGCTGCTGCTTCTGCAACTTCTGGACGATCAACTAACTCAATGTATGCCATTGGAGCGTTGTCACCTGCACGGAAACCACATTTTAAGATACGGGTGTAACCACCTGCACGTTGAGCAAAACGTGGACCTAATTCATTGAATAATTTCGCAACAGTTTCGATGTTACGAGTACGAGCGAATGCTAAACGACGGTTTGCAACGCTATCTTCTTTTGCTAATGTAATTAACGGTTCAACTACACGACGTAATTCTTTAGCTTTTGGTAAAGTAGTCTTGATGATTTCATGACTAACTAAAGCACTTGCTAAGTTACGGAACATCGCTTGGCGATGGCTGCTATTACGGTTTAGTTGACGACCACTCTTACGATGGCGCATGATCTTATCCTTCTCAGAAAAATCTTAACCTATGACCAAACTAGTCTTCAGCAATACTTGCTGGTGGCCAATTCTCAAGGCGCATACCAAGTGACAAGCCACGTGAAGCGAGAACGTCTTTAATTTCAGTAAGAGATTTCTTACCAAGATTAGGCGTTTTTAATAACTCAACTTCTGTACGTTGTACTAAGTCACCGATATAGTGAATTGTTTCTGCTTTCAAACAGTTAGCAGAACGAACTGTCAACTCTAAGTCATCAACAGGACGTAATAAAATCGGATCGAATTCCGGTTTTTCTTCCTTGACTTCAGGTTGACGAACATCACGCAAATCAACGAATGCATCGAGTTGCTCTGCTAAAATTGTTGCTGCACGACGAATTGCTTCTTCCGGATCAATAGTCCCGTTAGTTTCTAACTCGATAACTAGTTTATCTAAGTCAGTACGTTGTTCAACACGTGCTGCTTCAACATTGTAAGCAATACGGTCAACTGGGCTATAACAAGCATCCACTAATAAACGACCGATTGGACGATCTTCATTTTGTGAATGAGTACGAGCAGATGCAGGTACATAACCTCTACCACGTTGAACACGAATACGCATATTAATAGATGCGTTTTCGTCTGTTAAGTGACAGATTACATGTGATGGATTAACAATCTCAACATCACCATCGTGGGTGATATCTGCTGCAACAACAGGGCCAATTCCAGATTTATTTAATGTCAGAATAACATCATCTTTATTCTGTACTTTAACCGCTAGACCTTTAAGGTTTAAAAGAACTTCAAGAATATCTTCCTGAACACCTTCTTTACTACTATATTCGTGCAGTACGCCATCAATTTCTACTTCAGTTACAGCACAACCTGGCATTGAAGACAGAAGGATACGACGTAATGCATTCCCTAGAGTATGACCAAAGCCACGCTCTAACGGTTCTAAGATCACCTTAGCATGAGTAGAGCTAATTTGCTCGATATCTACTAAGCGTGGCTTTAAAAATTCTGTAACAGAACCCTGCATTTTATCCTCTCTTTGCTTTTAAGCTTAACTATTATTTAGAGTAAAGCTCAACGATCAGATGTTCGTTAATGTCTGCTGATAAATCAGAACGTTCAGGAACACGTTTGAACACACCTTCCATTTTTGCAGAATCAACTTCTAACCAAGTTGGTTTTTCTCTTTGTTCTGCTAATTCTAATGATGCTTTAATACGTGCTTGTTTTTTAGATTTCTCACGAACAGCAACGACATCATTTACAGAAACTTGGAAAGATGGGATATTTACAACACGACCATTTACGACAATCGCTTTGTGGCTCACTAATTGACGAGCTTCTGCGCGAGTTGCAGCAAATCCCATGCGATAAACAACGTTATCCAATCTACCTTCTAATAATACTAGTAAGTTTTCACCAGTATTACCTTTTAAACGGTTTGCTTCTTTATAGTAGTTACGGAATTGACGTTCTAAAATACCATAGATACGACGAACTTTTTGTTTTTCACGTAATTGACTACCATAGTCAGACAAACGCGGTTTACGAGCACCGTGTTGACCTGGTGCTGTATCAATTTTACATTTTGAATCAATCGCACGCACACCTGATTTAAGGAATAAATCAGTGCCTTCACGACGGCTGAGCTTGAGTTTAGGGCCCAAATATCTTGCCATTTTCTTTCTCCAACTATCCTATTACGCCATTAAACACGACGTTTTTTCGGTGGACGACAACCGTTATGAGGAATCGGAGTCACATCAGTGATGTTCGTGATACGGAAACCCGCTGCATTTAATGCACGGATTGTTGATTCACGACCCGGACCCGGACCTTTAACCATAACTTCCAAGTTCTTTAAGCCGAATTCTTTAACGATTTCAGCACAACGTTCTGCAGCAACTTGTGCAGCGAACGGGGTAGATTTACGAGAACCACGGAAACCTGAACCACCTGCTGTAGCCCAAGCTAAAGCATTACCTTGACGGTCAGTAATGGTAACGATTGTATTATTGAAAGATGCGTGAATGTGTGCTACGCCATCTACAACTTGTTTTTTTACACGTTTACGTGCACGAACTGGTGTTTTAGCCATTCTTTATTTACCCCGACTATTTTTTGATCGGCTTACGTGGACCCTTACGGGTACGCGCATTAGTTTTAGTACGTTGACCACGTACCGGTAAACTACGACGATGACGTAAACCACGGTAACAACCTAAGTCTAAAAGACGTTTGATGTTTAGTGTTACTTCACGACGTAAGTCACCTTCAACGGTAAATTTACCAACTTCGTCACGCAGTTTGTCAATCTGCTCTTCAGACAATTCGCTGATCTTAACATCTTCAGCAATACCCGCTGCAGCACAAATGCTTTTAGAACGAGTTTTACCGATACCGTAAATTGCAGTTAAAGCGATTACAGCGTGTTTGTGATCAGGAATGTTAATGCCTGCAATACGGGCCACTATGCACTCCTATTATTTTAACTAATTTGGTATTCTGATCTTGAAAAGCCCGTTTTCAGGATACTCAAACAGAATACCAAGGACATAAATGAGTTGAGCAGTATAACTACTCAACCGGTTCTTTGCAAGAAGAAATGTTAATTAACCTTGACGTTGTTTATGTTTAGGGTCGCTGCATAATACGCGAACAACACCTTCACGTTTAACAATTTTACAGTTACGACACATCTTCTTAACGGAAGCACGAACTTTCATTGCTTATCCTTTTTACTTAAATGAACAATTACTGTCCAAAACCTTTAAGGTTTGCTTTTTTTAACGCAGATTCATATTGAGACGACATTAAGTGACTCTGAACTTGCACGATAAAATCCATAATTACAACAACAACGATTAATAAGGAAGTACCACCGAAGTAGAATTTCACATCCCATGCTGATGTCATAATGTAAGGGACTAAACATACGAACGTTACATAAAGACCGCCGATTAATGTTAAGCGAGTCATTACTTTATCAATGTAACGAGATGTTTGTTCACCTGGTCTAATTCCTGGGATAAATGCACCAGATTTTTTTAGATTATCTGCTGTATCACGTGGATTATATTGCATTGCAGTGTAGAAGAAACTGAAGAAAATAATCGCTACCGCATAAACAAGAAGATATAAAGGTTGTCCAGGATTCAACAACATCGATAAGTCATTTAACCACTCAAACTTATCATTCTGACCAAACCATTGTGTCAATGTAGCAGGGAATAAAATAATGCTTGAAGCAAAAATTGCTGGCATTACGTTTGCCATATTAACTTTCAATGGTAAGTGAGTTGAATGACCACCTAAAATTTGACGTCCTTGTTGACGCTTAGCATATTCAACACGAATTCTACGTTGTCCACGTTCTACGAAGACAACAAAGTAAGTTACTGCAAAAACAATAGCAGCGATTAGTAGAAGAACTAAAGGATGCATTTGTCCTTGACGAGCTTGCTCAACTGTTTCGATGATTGCATGCGGCAATCCTGCAACAATACCACCAAAAACAAGAATTGAGATACCGTTACCAATACCTCTTTCAGTAATTTGCTCACCTAACCACATTAAGAACATGGTTCCGGTAACAAGACTCACTACTGCAGTGAAGTAAAAAGTAAAACCGATATTTGGCACTAATTGTGGCAACATATTCGGTAAACCGGTAGAAATTGCGATAGCTTGGATAGTAGCAAAAACCACCGTAGCATAACGAGTATACTTGGTGATTTTTCTTTGTCCTGCTGCACCTTCTTTTTTCAATTCTGCTAAAGCAGGTGAAACCGTAGCAAGCAATTGCATCACGATAGATGCCGAGATATACGGCATAATACCTAATGCTAAAATTGATGCTCGGCTCAATGCACCACCAGAGAACATGTTTAACATATCAATGATGGTGCCTTTTTGTTGTTCAACTAATTGAGCTAGCACGGCGGCATCAATACCAGGAAGCGGAATAAAAGAACCAATACGATAAACGATAAGTGCACCTAATACAAAAAGCAATCTGCTTTTTAGTTCACCAGTACCACTATTAGTACTTCTGCTTTGATAACCTGGTTGTTTAGCCATTTGCTAATTATTCCTCAACTGAACCGCCAGCAGCTTCGATTGCTGCTTTTGCACCTTTAGTTACACGTAAACCACGTACAGTAACTGCAGATTTCACTTCACCAGCTAAGATAACTTTAGCGAATTGAATATCTTTAGTTAAAATGTTTGCAGCTTTTAATGCTTCTAAAGTGACAACATTTCCTTCAACTTTTGTTAATTCGTTTAAACGAACTTCAGCAGTTACAGCTGATTTCATTGAAGTGAAACCAAATTTTGGTAAACGACGGTATAATGGCATTTGGCCACCCTCAAAACCACGACGAACACCGCCGCCAGTACGAGATTTTTGACCTTTATGACCACGACCACCAGTTTTTCCTAAACCTGAACCAATACCACGACCAAGGCGTTTTGCGCTGTGCTTAGCACCTTCAGCCGGAGATAGAGTATTTAAACGCATTCTCTTACTCCTCCACTTTAACCATGTATGAAACTTGGTTAATCATACCACGCACTGCCGGAGTATCGATTAACTCAACAGTATGGTGCATATGGCGAAGACCAAGACCACGCAAGGTAGCTTTATGCTTCGGTAAACGAGCAATTGAGCTACGAACTTGAGTTACTTTAATAGTTTTAGCCATTATCAATTACCCCAAAATTTCATCAACGGTTTTGCCACGTTTAGCAGCAACCATTTCTGGTGATTTCATATTTGCTAATGCATCAATAGTTGCACGAACAACGTTGATTGGGTTGGTTGAACCATACGCTTTAGAAAGAACGTTACGTACACCAGCAACTTCTAACACTGAACGCATTGCACCACCAGCGATGATACCTGTACCTTCGCTAGCTGGTTGCATAAATACGCGAGAACCAGTGTGAACACCTTTAACTGGGTGTTGTAATGTACCTTCGTTTAAAGCGACATTAATCATATTGCGACGTGCTTTTTCCATCGCTTTTTGGATCGCTGCCGGAACTTCGCGAGCTTTACCATAACCAAAACCTACGCGACCGTTACCATCGCCTACTACTGTTAAAGCAGTAAAGCTCATAATACGACCACCTTTTACAGTTTTTGATACACGGTTTACTGCGATTAGCTTCTCTTGCAGTTCACCAGCTTGTTTTTCGATGTTTGACATCTCAATTTACCTCATTAGAACTGTAGACCAGCTTCACGTGCAGCGTCCGCTAAAGTTTGGACACGACCATGATATTTAAAACCGGAACGGTCAAAAGCAACGTCTTTAACGCCTTTTGCTAATGCGCGCTCAGCAACAAGTTTACCTACTACTGCTGCGGCATCTTTATTACCGGTATATTTAACTTGCTCACGAATTGCTTTTTCAACAGTTGAAGCAGCGGCAAGCACTTCTGAACCGTTTGGTGCAATAACTTGTGCGTAGATATGACGCGGAGTACGGTGAATAACTAGACGAGTTACACCTTGCTCTCTCATCATATGACGTGCACGAGCTGCACGACGGATACGAGCTGATTTCTTATCCATAGTGTTACCTTAATTATTTCTTCTTAGCCTCTTTCATACGTACTACTTCATCAGAGTAACGTACGCCTTTACCTTTATAAGGTTCAGGACGGCGATAAGCGCGAATATCTGCTGCAACTTGACCAATTAACTGCTTGTCAGCACCTTTTAAAACGATTTCTGTTTGTGAAGGGCATTCAGCAGTAATACCTGCTGGTAAAGTGTGCTCCACAGGGTGAGAGAAACCTAAGCTTAATGCAACTACGTTGCCTTTAACTTGAGCTCTGTAACCAACACCCACTAGTTGTAATTTCTTAGTGAAGCCTTCAGTAACACCGATAACCATTGCATTAACTAATGCACGAGCTGTACCCGATTGAGCATTCGCTTCAACAAAACCTTCACGTGGAGTGAAAGTAAATTGACCATTATCTTGTTTAACTTCAACTGAGTGATGAATTGTGCGAGATAACTCGCCATTTTTTCCTTTTACTGTTAATAGCTGACCGTCGAGTTTAACTTCAACGCCGGCAGGAATATTAACAGGTGCCTTTGCAACACGAGACATTTTCCTACCCCTCTATTAAGCTACGTAACAGATGATCTCACCGCCTAAGCCCGCTTGACGAGCTGCACGGTCAGTCATAACACCTTTAGATGTAGAAATTACAGCAACACCTAAACCACCCATAACTTTTGGTAATTCGTCTTTACGTTTGTAAATACGAAGACCAGGACGGCTTACACGTTGGATGCTTTCTACAACCGGTTTGCCTTGGAAATATTTTAAAGTAATTTCCAATTCAGGTTTTGCACCTTCTAAAACTTTAACGCTTTCGATATAACCTTCAGCAGCTAATACGTTGGCAATTGCCACTTTTAGCTTGGAAGAAGGCATATTGATTGCAACTTTGTTCGCAGCTTGACCGTTACGAATACGGGTCAACATATCTGCGATTGGATCTTGCATACTCATTGTACTTTTTCTCCGATTCCAAAATAAAGTGGTATATTACCAGCTCGCTTTTCTAAGGCCTGGGATCTCACCGCGCATAGCAGCTTCACGAACCTTAATACGGCTTAAACCAAACTTACGTAAAACGCCGTGAGGACGTCCAGTTTGGCGGCAACGGTTACGTTGACGACTAGGGCTAGAATCACGTGGTAAAGTTTGTAATTTTAACACTGCATTCCAACGATCTTCGTCAGAGGCATTGACATCAGAAATGATTTTCTTTAATTCTACACGTTTAGCGAAGAATTTTTCAGCCAATTTAACGCGTTTTACATCGCGTGCTTTCATTGATTGTTTTGCCATTATAACCTGCCTTATTTACGGAATGGGAAATTAAAGGCAGCAAGTAGTGCTTGACCTTCTTCATCATTCTTAGCAGTAGTTGTGATAGTGATATCTAAACCACGTACACGATCTACTTTATCGTAATCGATTTCAGGGAAGATGATTTGTTCACGCACACCCATGCTGTAGTTACCACGACCATCAAATGATTTCGCGCTTAAACCGCGGAAGTCACGAATACGTGGAACAGCAATTGTAATTAAACGTTCAAAGAACTCCCACATACGCTCACCGCGTAGTGTTACTTTACAACCGATTGGATATCCCTGACGGATTTTAAAGCCAGCAACAGATTTACGAGCTTTAGTTACTAAAGGTTTTTGACCGCTAATTGCTGCTAAGTCCGCTACTGCGTTGTCTAGCAATTTCTTATCGGTCAATGCTTCACCCACACCCATATTCAGGGTAATCTTTTCGATTCGTGGGACTTGCATGACAGATTTGTAGCCGAATTTATTTTTTAACTCGTTTACTACTTGATCTCTGTAGTAATCATGCAGTTTCGCCATCGCATTACTCCAGTTTGTTAGATAATTTCATTGTTAGATTTGAAGAAACGTACTTTTTTGCCGTCTTCGAATCTAAAACCTACACGGTCAGCTTTGTTTGTTTTTGGATTGAAAATCGCAACATTAGAAGCATCAATAGCTGCTTCTTTTTTCACTAAACCACCAGCTTGTCCTAAAGCAGGAACTGGTTTTTCATGTTTAGTGATGATGTTGATACCTTCAACAAACACTTTACCGTTTGGTAACACTTTAGTTACCTTGCCACGCTTGCCTTTGTCTTTACCGGCAAGTACGATTACTTCATCGTTTTGACGAATTTTTGCAGCCATTTCTCACTTCTCCTTACAGTACTTCTGGTGCCAAAGAAATGATCTTCATGAATTTCTCAGAACGAAGTTCACGAGTCACCGGTCCAAAAATACGAGTACCGATTGGTTGCTCTGTGTTATTGTTTAAAATTACACAAGCGTTACCATCGAAGCGAATGACTGATCCGTCTGGGCGACGAACACCCTTCTTGGTGCGCACAACAACTGCTTTTAATACATCACCTTTTTTAACTTTACCGCGTGGAATTGCTTCTTTCACAGTAACTTTGATGATATCACCAATAGCAGCATAACGACGGTGCGATCCACCTAGAACCTTGATACACATTACGCTGCGAGCACCAGAGTTATCGGCAACATCCAGCATAGTCTGTTCTTGGATCATATTTTATGCTCCGTTAAGTTAATAATACACCCTTGCGGGACGAACCTATCCATGCCTTATAAAGATATATGGCGGATAGGTGGCGGAGTTTACCAAAATCAAGCTATAAACGCAATCAAAATTTTATACTTAAGTTAGCGCATTTAAAGTGCGGTCAAATTTTTATGACTTTTTAGCAAGTCTTGGAAAGAAAAAAGCCAACGGCATAACCATTGGCTTTTATTTTTTAATTTGTTAATCAAGCAATAACTGCTTTCTCAACAACACGAACTAAAGTCCAAGATTTGGTTTTAGAGAGAGGACGACATTCGCGAATCTCTACTACATCACCTAATTTGGCTTCGTTGTTCTCATCGTGTACGTGTAATTTAGTTGTACGACGGATAAATTTACCGTATAACGGGTGTTTTACCTTACGTTCAATAGCAACAACGAAAGATTTTTCCATTTTGTCGCTAACAACTTTACCTTGTACGCTACGAATTTTATCAGTCATTACTCACCCGCCTTCTCAGTTAAAATGGTTTTAACGCGTGCGATATCACGACGCACTTGTTTAGCCTGATGGGTTTGTTGAAGCTGACCGGTGGCTGTTTGCATACGCAATTTGAATTGTTCACCTAAAAGGTTCACTAATTCATTATTCAGCTCTTCAACACTTTTTGTACGTAAATCTTGAGCTTTCATTACATCACCGTCTTAGTTACGAAGGTAGTCTTGATTGGCAATTTAGCAGCTGCTAATGCAAATGCTTGTCTTGCGATCTCTTCTGACACACCATCCATTTCATAAAGTACTTTACCCGGTTGGATTAAGGCTACCCAGTACTCAACGTTACCTTTACCTTTACCCATACGGACTTCTAATGGTTTTTCAGTAATTGGTTTATCTGGGAAAACACGGATCCAGATTTTACCTTGACGTTTAACTGCACGTGTCATTGCACGACGAGCCGCTTCAATTTGACGAGCGGTTAAACGACCACGACCAACTGCTTTTAACCCGAATGTACCGAAGCTAACTTCAGTACCACCCGCGATACCACGGTTACGGCCTTTGTGAACTTTACGGAATTTTGTACGTTTTGGTTGCAACATTTAGCGTTTCTCCTTACTTACGACCTTTGCCACGCGGAGCCTTTTTAGGCTTGTCGGCAGGTTGTTGTTCTGATTGCGCAACTGCAGCCATTCCACCCAAAATTTCACCTTTGAAGATCCATACTTTAACGCCGATTACACCGTATGTAGTATGAGCTTCTGCAGTGTTATAATCGATGTCCGCACGAAGAGTATGTAGAGGCACACGACCTTCACGATACCATTCAGAACGTGCGATTTCTGCACCACCTAAACGACCGCTAACTTCAACTTTGATACCTTTAGCACCTAAACGCATTGCGCTTTGTACCGCACGTTTCATAGCACGACGGAACATTACACGACGTTCTAATTGAGAAGCGATGCTGTCTGCAACTAATTTTGCATCTAATTCCGGTTTTTTCACTTCAGCAATGTTGATTTGAGCCGGAACGCCAGCAATTTGAGATACTGCGTTACGTAATTTTTCAACATCTTCACCTTTTTTACCGATAACGATACCAGGGCGAGCTGTGTGAATTGTTACACGAATACTTTTCGCTGGACGCTCAATAGTAATACGTGAAACCGAAGCGTTTGCTAATTCTTTAGTTAAGAATTTGCGTACTTTGAAGTCACCGTCAAGATTGTCGGCGAAATCTTGTGTATTCGCGAACCAAGTAGAGTTCCAAGGTTTTACAATACCTAGGCGAATACCATTTGGATTTACTTTTTGACCCATTGCTATTCCTCTACTTATTAACGATCTGACACAACCACAGTGATGTGGCTAGTACGTTTTAAAATACGATCTGCACGACCTTTAGCACGTGGCATAACACGTTTCATGCTAGGACCTTCGTCAACGAAGATTTTAGCAACTTTAAGATCATCGATATCTGCACCATCATTATGCTCTGCGTTAGCAATAGCAGACTCTAATACTTTTTTCACTAAAGCCGCAGCTTTTTTGTTAGTAAAAGTTAAGATTTCTAATGCTTGCGCAACTTTTTTACCACGAATTAAATCGGCAACTAAGCGAGCTTTTTGGGCAGAAGTGCGAGCGTAACGATGTTTTGCGATAGTTTCCATCTATTTACCTCTTATTTCTTAGCTTTCTTATCTGCCGCGTGACCGCGGTATGTACGAGTCGGTGCAAATTCACCTAATTTATGGCCGATCATTTCATCAGATACATAAACAGGAACGTGCTGACGACCATTATGGACTGCGATGGTCAATCCGATCATTGAAGGAATGATCATTGAACGACGGGACCAAGTTTTGATTGGTTTTTTATCCCCGCTTTCCACCGCCTTCTCTACCTTCTTCAACAAGTGTAGGTCAAGGAAAGGACCTTTCTTGAGAGAACGTGGCATGGCTTATCCTCTTATTAATTTAAATTATTTGCCACGACGACGTACGATATATTTATCAGTACGTTTGTTGTGACGAGTTTTCTTACCTTTAGTTTGAACGCCCCAAGGAGTTACTGGGTGTTTACCAAAGTTACGACCTTCACCACCACCGTGTGGGTGATCTACTGGGTTCATTGCAGTACCACGAACTGTAGGGCGAATGCCTCTCCAGCGGTTAGCACCAGCTTTACCCAATACGCGAAGCATATGTTCTGAGTTACCAACTTCACCGATTGTAGCAACACATTCAGCTAATACTTTACGCATTTCGCCTGAACGTAAACGTAAAGTCACGTAGTTGCCTTCACGAGCGATGATTTGTACATAAGCACCAGCAGAACGAGCGATTTGACCGCCTTTACCTGGTTTTAATTCAACGTTATGTACTGTTGAACCAACTGGGATATTACGCATTGGTAATGAGTTACCCACTTTAATTGGTGAGTTAACGCCAGATTGGATTTGATCGCCAACTGACAAACCTTTAGGTGCTAAGATATAACGGCGTTCACCATCTTTATAAAGCACTAAAGCAATGTTAGCTGAACGGTTTGGATCATATTCTAAACGCTCAACAACCGCTGGGATATCTAACTTGTTACGTTTGAAATCGATTAAACGGTAATGTTGTTTATGACCACCACCGATGTGGCGAGTGGTAATACGACCATAATTGTTACGACCACCAGTTTTAGATTTAGTATCTAGAAGAGGAGCGTAAGGTTTACCCTTGTGTAATTCAGGGTTCACGATTTTAACAACGTGACGACGACCAGCGGAGGTCGGCTTACATTTAACGATAGCCATTCTCTAATTTCCTCCGATTACTCTGCACTGTCCACGAAGTCCAAGTTTTGGCCTTCGGCTAAAGTTACATAAGCTTTTTTCCAGTCGCTGCGACGACCCATTTTGTTACCACGGCGTTTAGTTTTACCTTTAACAACCACAGTACGAACTGAGTCAACTTTTACTTCAAATAATTGAGCAACAGCAGCAGCAATTTCAGCTTTGTTCGCATCTAAAGCAACTTTAAGTACAACAGTGTTAGATTTTTCAGCATTGTTAGTTGCTTTTTCAGAGATGTGCGGTGCACGTAGCACGCTTAGCAAACGTTCTTGACTCATGCTAGGATCTCCTCAATTTGTTTCACAGCGTCAACAGTAACAATCACTTTATCGAAAGCGATTAAGCTAACTGGATCGATACCTTGAACATCACGTACATCAACTTTATATAAGTTACGTGCTGCTAAGAATAGATTTTCATCTAAACTTGCTGTGATAATTAACGCATCTTCAACTGCTAAATCTTTTAATTTTTGTACTAAAACTTTAGTTTTTGGTGCATCTAATTCGAATTTTTCAACAACAACCAAACGGTCTTGACGAACTAATTCAGAAAGAATGCTTTTGATAGCACCACGGTACATTTTCTTGTTCACTTTTTGGCTGTGATCTTGTGGTTTAGCCGCGAAGGTTGTACCACCAGAACGCCAGATTGGTGATTTGATATCACCAGAACGAGCACGACCTGTACCTTTTTGACGCCAAGGTTTTTTACCTGAACCAGACACTTCAGCACGAGTTTTTTGCGCACGAGTACCTTGACGAGCACCTGCTGCATAAGCAACAACAACTTGGTGAATCAAAGCTTCGTTAAACTCACGTCCGAAGGTAGTTTCAGAAACAGTTAGTGCGTTTGCACCTACAACTTGTAATTCCATCTCTATCTCCTAGACTTATGCTTTAACTGCCGGCTTAACGATAACATCGCCATTGATAGCACCAGGTACAGAACCTTTTACTAATAGCAATTTACGCTCAGCATCTACACGAACAACTTCAAGTGATTGAACGGTTACACGCTCAGCACCTAAATGTCCTGCCATTTTTTTACCTTTAAACACACGACCTGGAGTTTGGTTTTGACCAATAGAACCAAGTACACGATGTGATAAAGAGTTACCGTGTGTAGCATCTTGAGTACGGAAGTTCCAACGTTTAACACCACCTTGGAAACCTTTACCTTTAGAAGTACCAGTAACATCTACTTTTTTAACATCTGCAAAGATGTCAACATTGATTTCTTGACCTAAAGTGAATTCTTCACCTTCAGTACGAAATTCCCATAAACCGCGACCAGCTTCAACACCTGCTTTCACGAAATGACCTGCTTCAGGTTTAGTTACACGATTCGCTTTTTTAGAACCAGTAGTAACTTGAACTGCAGTATAGCCATCGTTTTCAAGAGTTTTAACTTGAGTTACGCGGTTGGCTTCGATTTCGATAACGGTAACTGGTACAGAAACACCGTCTTCATTGAAGATACGGGTCATACCAACTTTACGACCGACTAAACCAATCATTGTAATAACCTCTTAATTAACCTAGGCTGATCTGCACGTCCACGCCGGCAGCCAAATCTAAACGCATTAATGCATCAACAGTTTTTTCTGTTGGCTCTACGATATCTACTAAACGTTTGTGTGTACGAATTTCGTATTGATCACGCGCGTCTTTGTTCACGTGTGGAGAAATCAACACGGTGAAACGCTCTTTACGAGTTGGTAAAGGGATTGGACCACGAACTTGTGCACCAGTACGTTTAGCTGTTTCTACGATCTCCGCAGTAGATTGATCGATCAAACGGTGATCGAAAGCTTTTAAGCGGATACGGATTCTTTGGTTCTGCATTAGACCAGAGCTCCAATAAAATTTAGCTAATAAAAAACTAACACCAATCACAATTCTAACTTAAAAATAGAAAAGGAGGTGTAAGTTACCTGTTATATAGTCTCCAAATCGGAAACATTGTTAGTATTACATATCGTAATACTCGTTTAATAAATGATTACATTAAACGGCTTTCAATATCTGAAAGCCCGTGGATATTACACAAAAACACCTAATTATGCAAGCTTTTTGTTCAATTAATTTCCATATACAAAAAAGTGCGGTCATTTTCCCGAATGTTTTTCAGCTGAAAACACGACAAAAAATGACCGCACTTTAATATAAATGAATCTATAGTTTGTTATCTAACATTGCAATATGTCTTGTTGCTGCAATCCATGCACCAACATAACCCATAATCAAGCAACTTACTAATAAGAAGATCAGCTCGCCTACACCTAATCCATTGAGCTCAAAGGTGACCGCAAAGATATCCGTCACATACTTCACGGCTGAAGTAAAGTAACCCACAATAAGACTACTAAATACGGCTGCGACAAATCCACCTAACACTGCATAAATCATACCAGTGTAAAGATAAGGGCGAAGAATAAATTGATCCGTTGCACCTAATAGCTTCATCACATCAATACTTGCACGGCTACTATAAACATCAGAACGAATGCTATTTCCGATAACAAGGAATACCGCAATGGTCATCAAGACCGTACAGAAAATTGCCACATGCGCAAATAACCACGAAAGTGCAGTCAATTTTTCCATCCAATCGTTATCTAGTCGAACTTCTTGCACGCCTTTAATTTTATTTAAATTTGCACGTAACTCAGCTCGTTTTTCTGATTCATTAAACGCTTTAGACGGTTTCACCATTACCACTGCCGGCAATGGGTTGTCATCTAAAATTTCTAACTCTTCACCAAAACCAGACCAACTTTTAAATTCTTTCAAACTGTCTTGACGAGAAACATAATTTAACGATTCCACGCCTTCTTGTTGACGGATTTTTTCCACCACTAAGTTAGCATCTTCTTCACTTAAATTTTTGTGTAAGTAGATTGTGAGTTCGCTTTCCGGATAAAATTGAGTCGTAGCTAAATGTAAATTTTTCCATAACAAATAGCTCACCGTTGGAATCGTTAAAGACACGGCAATAACTAAAATCGTTAGCAATGTACCAAATTTACGTTTTACCAAATCGCCCCAAACAGAACGCAAAGTATAGGCAGTTTGCACGCCAAAAGAAGCATCAATACGTCTTGTCATTTTTTATCCTTAATAGCGTAAATAGCCTTGTTCAAGTACAAGACATGGTTTTGGTTTTTTTTGAATTAAATTGATATCGTGTGTCGCAATCAAGACTGTCATGCCTAAACGATTAAACTCTTCAAAAAGATTAAAAATCCCTAAGGAAAGTTCATCATCAAGATTGCCTGTCGGCTCATCCGCTAATAAAAGTTGCGGTTTATGTACGATTGCACGCGCGATATCTACGCGTTGTTGCTCACCACCTGAGATTTGTGGCGGCATATAATTCGCTTTACTACGTAAGCCCACACGATCTAATGCAACCAATGCGCGTGTATGTGCTTCTTTCGGGTTCATGCCAGCAATAATCAATGGCAACGCCACATTTTCTGCTACGCTACGATCCGTTAATAGACGGTAATCTTGGTGAACCATACCGATTTGGCGGCGTAAAAATGGGATTTCATATTTAGACAAACGCGTAATATCATGACCATTAAACCAAATATTACCGGCATTCGCCTTTTCCATTCCCATGATTAATTTAAGCAAGGTACTTTTACCCGCGCCAGAATGCCCAACAAGATAAGTCATACTTCCAACAGGAAGATGAAAATTCAAGCCTTGCAAGGCCGGCTGAGTCGCACCGTGATAAGCTTTAGAGACATTTGAAAATCGAATCACTTTATTATTCCTTTTTATTCTTCATTTTCGTGAACAAACAATGCTTCAATAAATTCTTCTGCATTAAATTCGCGTAAATCTTCAATTTTTTCACCCACACCAATATAACGAATTGGTAAATTAAACTGATCTGCAATGGCGAAAATTACCCCACCTTTTGCTGTTCCGTCTAATTTGGTTAATGTAATACCTGTTAACCCAACCGCCTCATTAAAGAGTTTGGCTTGGCTAATTGCATTCTGCCCTGTACCCGCATCTAAGGTAAGCATGATTTCGTGCGGTGCGGTTTCATCGTATTTTCTCATGACGCGAACAATTTTCTTCAATTCATCCATGAGATTATTTTTATTTTGTAAACGTCCTGCCGTATCCGCAATTAAAATATCAATGTTACGTGCTGCAGCAGATTGCATCGCATCAAAAATCACCGACGCAGAATCTGAACCCGTACTTTGTGCCACCACCGGAATATTGTTACGCTCACCCCATACTTGAAGTTGTTCTACTGCTGCGGCACGGAAAGTATCTCCTGCTGCTAACATGACTGATTTACCTTCATTTTGGAATTTACGAGCTAACTTACCAATTGTGGTTGTTTTACCTACACCGTTTACGCCAACCATTAAAATAACATACGGTTTTTTAGTGGTATCAATAACTAGCGGCTGTGCGACAGGCTTTAAGATCTCCGCCATTTCAACTTTAAGTTGTTGATAAAGCAATTCTGCATCTTGTAATTGTTTACGACTTGCGTGCTCAGTTAAATTCTTAATGATCTTATTGGTTGTTGGCACACCAATATCAGCAATTAAAAGTTGCTCTTCCAACTCATCAAACAAATCATCATCAATTTTTTTGCCTAAAAAGAAAGATCGGAAACCCGCGCCAATATTTTGTTTGGTTTTGAGTAAGCCTTTAACTAAACGGCTGAAAAAACCGCCTTCACTTGGTTTTTCTTGCGTTTCGGTATTGATATCTGAACGTAATTCGTCTTTAACATCGTCAACAATTTCAGATTCAATCTCCGCTTCAACCACAGGAAGATCTTCAATGACATTATCTGGTTCAATAATGCTTTCTGTTGGCTCTTCTGTAGGAAGTGCGGTTAAAATTTCTTCTGTTTTTACCGTTTCTTCGTCAATTGTTTCAATCACCGGTGTATCTAAAACAGGTTCAACATTGACCGCACTTTCAGGTGAAATCACTTGTTCTACAATAGGTTCAAGATGCTCAACAACGGCCTCTTCTGCTTTCTCTTCTTGCAGTTGTTCAGCTAATTCCTGTAATTCTTCCTGTTCAACTTGCTCTAATTGAACGTTCTCTTCAGCGTGAACAATTTCTTCCTCAGGTGAAACATCGGCAGGTTCTACAGATGGCTCTTCAATAATTGGCTCAATTTTTTGTTCTTCTTGCTTTTTATTGCGACCAAAAAGGGAGGCCCAAAATCCACCTTTTTTCTTTTCTTCTGACATAAATTCTTCTCTTAAACACAAATCTGTAAAAAATACTGCCTATTCTAGCAAAAAATCGTCTAAACTAAGCACAATTTTCACTAAAAATCTGTTTCTTTATGAAAAAAATGCAAGTTCAAAACGCCAAAGGCGAAGTTCGAATCATCGCAGGTCTTTGGCGAGGGCGAAAATTACCGGTTTTAAATGCAGAAGGTTTGCGTCCAACAGGCGATCGCGTAAAAGAAACCTTATTCAACTGGTTGATGCCTTACATTGTGGATAGCCATTGCCTTGATTGCTTTGCGGGTAGTGGCTCACTTGGTTTTGAAGCTCTTTCTCGCCAAGCGAAACAAGTGACGTTTTTAGAGTTAGATAAAAATGTGGCAAACCAATTAAAGAAAAATTTGCAAACGCTAAAAACAACGAGTGAACAAGCTCAGGTAATCAATCAAAATAGCTTAGAATTTTTAAAACAAGTGCAAAATCAACCGCACTTTGATGTGGTATTTTTAGATCCGCCTTTTCATTTTGGCTTAGCAGAGCAAGCAATAGCTCTCTTAGAGGAAAAGAATTGGCTGTTACCTCGTGCGTTGATTTATGTGGAAACAGAAAAAGACAAACCGCTTAGCGTGCCTGACAATTGGCAATTACTAAAAGAAAAAACTACAGGTATGGTGAGTTATCGCCTGTATCAAAAAGATTAGGGAATGATTATGTTAGATATTGTGTTATACGAACCTGAAATTCCACAAAATACGGGAAATATTATTCGTCTTTGTGCGAACACTGGCTTTCGCCTTCATTTAATCGAGCCACTTGGTTTTACATGGGATGATAAAAAATTACGTCGCTCGGGTCTGGATTATCATGAATTTGCCGAAATCAAAAAGCATAAAACTTTTGAAGCCTTTTTAGAAAGTGAAAAACCGAAACGTCTTTTTGCACTGACGACTAAAGGCAGCCCAGCACATAGCGAAGTACAATTTGAATTAGGGGATTACTTGATGTTTGGTCCTGAAACACGTGGTATTCCCATGTCTATTTTAGATAGTATGCCAATGGAGCAAAAAATCCGGATTCCTATGACCGCAAATAGCCGTAGCATGAACTTATCCAACTCGGTAGCCGTGACGATTTATGAGGCGTGGCGACAACTTGGTTATGAAGGCGCAGTGAATTTAAATCGATAAAAAATCCAGTAAAATAGCCGCTTATTTTCTAAACAAAAATAAGTGGCTTTCTTTTTTCATTTAAATTGTGATATAGATCACATATTCATAATTTTAAGATTCCCTTTTTACCAAAACAGCAGTATAAATAAATTACATTTAGAGAGGGATCTCGATGTACCCACTTGATCTATCAAGCTCTAGTCTTTCTTGACTCTTCAAGCAAACCTTCCCCGTTGTCCTAAATAAAGAATTGGCAGTCAAATGATTTGCCTTCCGTTTTTATCCCTTAAATTTAATAACTAAATATTGCAGCAAAATTAGTTTCATCTCACATCAATAAGGAGGTTGGGTGAATGAAGTTAATTTTGAATTGGTCGAAACAGCAGTGGCTAGGCATGGATGCTTACCAAAAAGTGCGGTCAATTTTGGCCGCACTTCCCATTTCTATCATTTGCAAATCACCAACTTGGTGTTGCTATTTTCTAAATAATCCGCAATTTGTTTTGGTACATCATCAGTGAAAAGATAATCCACGTCTTTGAGTTCCCCTAATCGCACAATGGCTTGTCGAGAGAATTTCGAATGATCGGTAGCCAATAAAGTTTGACGCGAACTTTCTATAATCGCTCGCTTCACTTGGACTTCGTGATAATCATAGTCCAATAATGAGCCATCAAGGTCAATCGCACTAATACCCAGAATCCCAAAATCTAAACGGAATTGCGAAATAAAATTAACCGTTGCCTCACCAATGATTCCACCATCCTTACGCAAGGAACCACCCGCCATCGTAATATCAAAGGTTTCATTTTGACGTAATAAATGAGCCGCATTGAGATTATTCGTCACAATGCGCAAACGTTCATGATTTAACAAGGCACTTGCTACCGCTTCAGGCGTGGTTCCAATATCAATAAATAAGGAGGCACCATTTGGAATACGTTTTACTACCTCACGGGCAATAGCACTTTTTTGGGAAGGGAAAAATTGTTTACGTTCAATATAATCAGAATTTTCTGCGGTGGAAGAAGGAGCTGCACCACCATGATGACGACGAATTAAATCTTGTTCCGCAAGGATATTCAGATCGCGTCGAATAGTCTGAGGGCTAACTTCCAGTTCGATAACCAGCTCTTCTGTGCTGGCATACCCTTTTAGCTTCACAAGCTCAATAATTTTCTGATGGCGTAATGATTGCTTCATATAAATGCCTATAAATTTGAATTAGCTAAACGATTTAGCCTTAATTTTACTCTGCAGAAATCCCCAAACTAATCCTAAGATAAAGCCTGAAATATGAGCTGCGTTGCCTATATTAATACCAAAAAGCGGACTAATAAAGCCAAATACAAGCCCTACCAGCAACATCGTAAAAAAGCCTTCTGGTAAGTCAAAGCTATGCGGGTACAATTTGTCCACCACCAACACATAACCTAACACGGCATAAACCACACCAGATAGTCCAAAAAAGGCGGGACCAGTAAAGTAATTCTGTACAGCGCCACTCACTGCAGCGGACACTAAGACCAATAATAAAAAATGGAAAGAACCAAATCGACGTTCAATCGCGCCACCAAATAACCAGAACCATGAAAGATTAAATAAAATATGCGGTACCGACAAATGAACAATAGCATGAGTGAAATAGCGCCATACTTCCTGATCTTCCCAAGAATAAGCAGGATAATGGAATAAATCCATAATTGGCTCTTCAAACCCGACATTCTGCAAGAGATAAATCACCGCGCAAAGTGCGGTCAAAATAAACGTGATTTTTTGTGCGCTCAATGTGCGTTTCAATACTTTTCTCTCTTCTGGCACATCGGTTTCACTATCAAATAAAGACGGCATTTGTTATATTCCTTTTTATTTTTCGTCAATCATATAAGGTTCATTATGAAAAAACAAACTATGCCGACAGGATTTAGTGGCTTCGTTTGGGGACTTGCGGCATTTTGTTTACCCATTTTACTGTGGCCCATGGCCTCTCTGCTTTCTACTTCTTTTGTGAAAAACCCTACACTGAGCGATTTTCAGATCGATCTTTTCTCAATTATCTTTTGGGTGTATCCCTTTGTTTTAGTTTTGATTGCACGTTTGCTTTATAAACTGCACCAGCGCAAACCTAAACTTGCCGTAAAATTATTACTGCTAAGCGCGGTCATTTTTTACGTCATTTTAATCTCAGTTTGCAACATTGGCTTTAATGCCTAAGAACATAACAAGACAATAGACAACAAAAAAGGGAGCTTTCGCTCCCTTTTACATTATGTTCCTAATAATCAAAAATATAAAAAATGCCTATTTGCAATCAATTATGCAAAGTATTTTTCTAAATCGTCGCTACCGCCGATGTGTTTACCACCGATGAATACTTGTGGCACAGTTGCACGACCAGAAACCGCACGTACACTCACGATAGTTGCATCTTGACCTAATACGATTTCTTCAAAGCTTAAACCTTTATCACGTAAAAGTTGTTTTGCTTTCGCGCAATATGGGCAGCCTGGTTTAGTGAAAATGGCGATTGATTCTTGCACTTGATAATCTGGTGCAATGTATTTCAACATGGTATCGGCATCAGATACTTTAAACGGATCGCCTGGCTCATTTGGTTCAATAAACATTTTTTCTATTACGCCATTTTTCACAAGCATAGAATAACGCCAAGAACGTTTACCAAAACCTAAATCATCTTTTCCAACTAACATGCCCATACCTTCAGTAAAGGTACCATTACCATCTGGAATGAATTTTACATTGTGTGCTTCTTCTGCATCTTTCCAAGCATTCATAACAAACGTATCGTTTACAGACACAACTAAAATATCATCTACGCCATGTTTTTTGAAAACTGGCGCAAGTTCGTTATAACGTGGTAAGTGAGAAGATGAACAAGTTGGCGTGAATGCACCAGGTAATGAGAAAACAACAACTGTTTTGTTATCAAATAATTCAGATGTGGTCACATCAACCCATTGATCACCTTGACGAGTACGGAATGTAACTTGTGGAACTTTTTTTCCTTCCATATTAGACATAATGTGTCTCCTCTGTTAGTTAAATGAATTTACCTTAAAAACTTAATAGGCATTATAGAAAGTTTTGTGATATAGTCATAATCAATTAATTCTATCCTTTTAATTGACATATTCTATAAAGTGAGAACCCTATGAATATTCGTGATTTAGAATACTTAGTAGCCCTTTCCGAGTTTAAACATTTCCGTCGAGCGGCGGATTCTTGCAATGTTAGCCAACCGACTTTAAGTGGCCAAATTCGCAAACTAGAAGATGAATTAGGCATTATTTTACTTGAACGTACTAGCCGTAAAGTACTCTTCACGCAATCTGGTATGTTACTTGTTGATCAAGCTCGCACTGTATTACGCGAAGTAAAATTACTCAAAGAAATGGCTAGCAATCAAGGTAAAGAAATGACGGGTCCATTACACATTGGATTAATCCCAACCGTTGGCCCTTACCTACTTCCTTACATTGTACCAACATTGAAAGAAACTTTCCCAGATTTAGAAGTATTTCTTTACGAAGCCCAAACTCATCAACTATTAGAACAATTAGAAACAGGTCGATTAGATTGTGCGATTGTGGCTCGCGTACCCGAAACTGAAGCGTTTATCGAAGTGCCTATTTTTGATGAAAAAATGTTACTGGCAGTTTCAGAACAGCATCCATGGGCATCAGAAAGCAAAATTGCCATGAATACTTTAAAAGGGCAAGAAATGCTCATGCTAGATGACGGGCACTGCTTACGTAATCAAGCACTGGATTATTGCTTTACTGCTGGAGCAAAAGAAGACTCTCACTTCCAAGCCACTAGCCTTGAAACCTTACGTAATATGGTGGCAGCTAATGCAGGCATCACCTTCATGCCAGAACTTGCGGTATTGAATGAAGGCTCGCGTACAGGTGTAAAATATATTCCGTGTCATTCGCCAGAACCTGCTCGTACAATTGCGTTAGTTTACCGCCCAGGTTCACCATTACGTAATCGCTATGAACGCGTTGCAAGTGCGGTCAGTGAACAAGTTAAATCGATTTTAGCGAATAAAAAATAATTTATCATAAGCTGAGGAAAACCCAATGGCTGGTGTTCGAGCAATTCAAAAAGAAAAAACCCGTCGGGCCTTAATTGACGCCGCATTTAATCAGTTAAGTGCAGAAAAAAGCTTTTCTAATTTAAGCTTACGTGAAGTTGCGCGCGAAGCGGGCATTGCACCGACTTCTTTCTATCGCCACTTTAGCGATATGGATGAGCTCGGATTAGAAATGGTAGATGAAGCAGGTTTAACTCTCCGTCAATTAATGCGCCAAGCGCGTAAACGCATTGATGCCGGCGGCAGTGTCATCCGTGTTTCTGTTGAAACCTTTTTTGAATTTATCACTCACAGCACTAACGTGTTCCGTTTGCTCTTACGTGAAAGTTCGGGGACTTCTCAAGCTTTCCGTACCGCAGCCGCTCGTGAAATCAAACACTTTGTGGATGAATTAGCTGAATACATTGCAAAGAAAAATCACTATTCTCAATATGTCTCTTATGTACAGGCAGAAGGCATGGTAACCATCGTATTCACAGCTGGCTCCAATGCCTTAGATATGACTAAGGCCGAACAAGATTTACTAAAAGAACGTGTAATCTTACAGCTCCGTATGCTCGCTAAAGGTGGCGACTTCGCCGCTCATAAAGAAAAAATGATGCGAAAATAGACCGCACTTTTCAACTAAAACAAAACACCCGCATCTCTGCGGGTGTTGTTTTATCTAAAATAGGGAATTATTTACCATCCCAAGCTTTAATCGCATCTAAACGTGCTTTCACTTTGCTGCTTGAATCACCTTTGAAGTAATCTTTCGCTAAACCACCTTCAAAACCGCCGTAGTTCGGGTTAGGTAAAACGATGAATGTTTTACCAAATTTCGCTTTGTTTTGTGCAACGAAATCACGACGTTCTGCGTTTTGTTTACCATAGATTGCATCACCGAAGTCATCAAGGTTATCACCCACATAAACGACGATTTCATAGCCTTGTTTTTCAATTTCTTCAAAACGTGCTGCTTTTGGTGATTTATCTTTTTTCAAGTAAAATGCTGAATCTTCAACACCATTAAAACCTAAACGTTTCATGTCATCAATCGTACCCGCTTTTTCATTGCTGTCTTTACGATTAGAAACATAGAACATTTTACCGCCGTGGGTATTTACATAGTTATTGAATTCTACTGCACCTGGTACCACACCTGATTGACGAGCTTCTACCCAACGAGTCCAGTCTTTGCCATCAAATGGCTTATTGTTTTGCACTTGCCAGCCAGCATAAGGGCTGTTATCTAGCATGGTTTCATCTAAATCCACCACAACAGCTTTTTTCTTACCTTTTTTCACTTTAGCGTGATCAAATGCCACTTTTGCTGCATTGTATGCTTGGTAAGAAAGGGCTTGGTATTCACCTGATTGTTGAATCCAGTTAAGACCTAATACAGCTTGCTGTTGAAGCTGTGCATCCGCTTCTGCGCTCTTATTTTGAGTCGCACAACCGGTTAAAATAAATGCTGACATCGCTGCAATAGCGGTAAGTTTTAATGTTGTTTTCATTGATTGTTCCTTCTGTTAAAAAGTCATAATGACAAGTAAAAGTATAACAAGCCTATTTGGGCAGTGACTATGGGTTTGTCAAACTTTATAACTAATTTGTGAGAGAGATCACATTTTTAAATTTTAAGTTACCTGATAAGCCGAATAAGATCACTTCAAAAATCATCTTATTTTTAACCGCACTTTTTCATCGCATTTCTCTGTATTTCACGGTAAACTATCCAAAGTTTTCAGAAATAATAGGTAATTTATGCGTCTTTTCATTGGAATTTTAGTGGGTATTCTCGTGCTATTTCAGTACGATCTTTGGTTTGGTAAAAACGGCTATTTTGACTACAAAGATGTGGCAGCTCAAATCAAAGAGAATAAAGCTGAAAATGAAAAGCTCTCACAAAGAAATCAAATGATTTCAGCTGAAATTCAAGGGTTAACAAAGGGCTTTGAATCCATTGAAGAACGTGCTCGCATGGGCCATGATATGGTCAAACCAAACGAAGTGTTCTATCACATCGTCAAAGAGCATAAATAATGAACCGTGAAATTATTGCCGTCATTCCTGCTGCGGGTGTTGGAAGCCGTATGCAGGCAAATAAACCTAAACAATATCTGAAAATCCTAGACAAGACGATTCTGGAACATACGCTCTCAGTCATTCTATCCCATCCTGCAATCAATCACGTTATCCTTGCGGTGGGGAAAAATGATCCCTATCTTTCTGAAATTACCTCATTCCCTCATCAAAACATCACCCTCGTTGAAGGTGGTGAAACACGAGCTGAGTCAGTGCTAAATGGACTTAACGCGATCAAAAATGACCATGCTTGGGTGTTGGTGCATGATGCAGCCAGACCTTGTTTAACACATCAAGATTTAGATAAATTACTCCAAACCAATGATGAACAAGGCGCTATTTTGGCCATTCCTGCAGTAGATACGATTAAACGCGCGAATAAACAACAAAATATTATTAAAACAGAAGATCGCTCAGAACTTTGGCTTGCTCAGACGCCTCAATTTTTCCGTTGCGATCTATTAAGAAATGCACTTAAACAGGGGCTTTCTCAAGGCGCTAATATTACAGATGAAGCCTCTGCGATGGAACTTGCCGGATTTCAACCGCACTTAGTCGCAGGACGAAGTGATAATATTAAAGTCACGCGTCCAGAAGATTTAGCTTTAGCCGAATTTTATTTAACAAGGAAAATTCTATGATACGAATTGGACATGGGTTTGATGTTCATGCCTTTGGTGAAGACCGCCCTTTAATTATTGGTGGCGTTGAAGTGCCTTACCATACTGGGTTTATTGCCCATTCTGATGGTGATGTCGCCTTACATGCTTTAACGGATGCCTTATTAGGTGCAGCAGCATTAGGTGATATTGGTAAACTCTTCCCTGATACCGATATGCAATATAAAAATGCAGATAGCCGTGTTTTATTACGAGAAGCATTCCGCCAAGTACAAGCAAAAGGCTATAAGGTCGGTAATGTGGATGTAACCATTATTGCTCAAGCCCCTAAAATGCGTCCTCATATCGATGCAATGCGAGCGAAGATTGCAGAAGATTTACATTGTGATATTGAGCAAGTCAACGTGAAAGCAACCACAACAGAAAAACTTGGCTTTACAGGTCGAAGTGAAGGCATTGCTTGCGAGGCTGTCGCATTATTATTAAAAGCTTAAATTTTAGGTAAAAGAAAAGGTTGGTAAAATACCAACCTTTTTTATTTGAATTAAATTCTTATTGTTTTTTTAATAAATCGCGAATTTCAGTAAGTAATTCTTCTTGTGAAGGACCTTTTACTTCTTCTACTGGTTTTTTCACTTTGTTGATACCTTTGATCATCATGAAGATTGCAAATGCAATGATGATGAAATCAAAAACGTTTTGAATAAATACACCGTAGTTTAAGGTTACTGCTGGAGTTTCACCTACAGCTTGAGCTAACGTGATTTTCAAATCTTTGAAATCCACGCCACCTGTTAAAATACCTAATACAGGCATTACTACGTCACCGACAAGTGAACTTACGATTTTACCAAAAGCACCACCGATGATC
This sequence comes from Parahaemophilus parainfluenzae, assembly GCA_963515445.1. Lineage (GTDB taxonomy): Bacteria > Pseudomonadota > Gammaproteobacteria > Enterobacterales > Pasteurellaceae > Haemophilus_D > Haemophilus_D parainfluenzae_AI. Next base: position 105,227 of record CAUPWR010000008.1, read on the forward strand.
ACACCGACTGCCATATCTACTACGTTGCCGCGCATTGCGAATTCGCGGAATTCTTTAAGAAAGCTCATAAAATTTCCTTTTGTGTTGGTTTAAAAAATTAAAAGAGTGCGTATTATAGGTTTTCAGATTAAAAAGTAAACTGTTATTTAAATAAAAAATGCACTTGGTTGGAATAATTTTTCAATTTCTGACACAGATTTCTTGTCATTAATATAAACAATCACATTATCGCCTTCTTCAATAACAACCTGACGACGAGCAATGATTACTTCATTTTTACGTAAAATTGCCGCAATCATCGCTCCAACTGGAAGCTTAATATCGCCAATTTGTCTTCCAACCACATTGGATGTTGTCGCATCGCCATGCACAACAAGTTCAATGGCTTCCGCGGTACCATGACGCAAAGAGGCCACATTTTTGATATCCCCTTTACGCACATGTCCTAATAAAGCGGATATTGTTGCTTGTTGTGGTGAAACCGCAATATCAATGGTTCCACCTTGAATCAAATTGATATATGCCATGCGTTGAATAAGCACCATGGCTTTTTTAGCCCCTAGGCGTTTTGCTAGTAACGCCGACATAATATTGGCTTCATCATCCGCACTTAGAGATAAAAAGACATCAACGCTCTCAATATGCTCTTCAAAAAGTAAATTTTGGTCAGAAGCATCACCATGGAAAACCAGGGTTTTAGAGAGTCTTTCAGCTAAAACTTTCGCTTTTTCTCCATCGCGCTCAATGAGTTTTACTTGATACTTATCTTCTAACTGTTTTGCCACACCTGAGGCAATATTCCCGCTGCCAACGATCATGATACGTTTGTAGGTTTTCTCAAGGCGTTGCAACTCACTCATCACCGCTTTAATGTGTTCTGTCGCACAAATAAAGGTAATTTCATCGCCCGCCTCAATAATGGTCGAACCTTGCGGACGAATTAATCTATCATTACGTAAAATCGAAATGATTCGGCAATCAATGTGTGGCATATGCTCTTTAAAAGCGGATAACGCATAACCTACTAAAGGACCACCGTAATAAGCTTTTACAACCACAATGCTAATTCGATTATTGGCAAAATGCGCCACTTGTAAGGCACCTGGATAAGCAATTAAACGTGTAATCTCATCCGTAACTAAATTTTCTGGTGAAATCAGATGATCAATTGGTACGTTTTCATCATTAAATAATTTATCTTTCTCACGCAAATATTCCGCATTACGAATACGCGCAATACGTGTTGGGGTGTTGAAAAGGGTATATCCCAACTGGCAAGCAATCATATTAGTTTCATCAGATGCGGTTACCGCAACCATCAAGTCTGCATCTGCTGCCCCAGCATCTCGTAAAATCTTGGGTGAAGAAGGCGAACCTTTAACCACACGTAAATCATGCTTATCTTGCAAATTCTGCAAATGTTGAGATTCATTATCTACCAGTGTGATGTCGTTATCTTCACTCACTAAATTTGCCGCAAGTGTTGTGCCTACTTGCCCTGCACCTAAGATGATTATTTTCATTCTGTTCTCTCCACAACCAAAGGTCGGATGCCAATTTCAGCTGAATTTAGACCGAACTTTAATACCTCAATACGGCGACAAATAGTCGATGTTACTTGTTCAGCTTCTGCCATTTTTTCTGCTGTAATCGCTGGATCTTGTTTATTAAATAAAAGACCATCGAGTAAACGTTCAGCATGCATACCTTCTCGACAAAAATGCAACACGCCTACATCTTCAAATAATGTTGCCACTTTAGCTGTTTTAGTGGTTGCAATGCCTAAAGCGCCATCTTCACCGCCGAGCTCTCGAAATAATTGATGTGTTGGAAATCCGCCGCAAGCTAAGAAAAAAGCCTTATTAAAAACGATGTTTCCCCCGCAGGTCATGCGCATATATTGCCACGCCTGATCAAAATTAGGGTGTTCCGCATAACGTTGGGCTAAATTTATTGGTTTTAATGCTAATCTTACTACCGAAGTATCTGGCTGAAAATGAAAGGTTGCCGCTACCACTTCTAGTGCTCCAGGTTCGTATGCATCATCCGCATCTAAAAATGCGACAAAATCGACCGCACTCTTAGCAGAGAGCATCGCACCCCAATTTCGAGTCATAGCTACACCACTATTTTTCGGCATTTGCTCGACAGAGATTCTGTCTGGATATTGTTCTGCAAGCTGTAAGGCTAATTCAAATGTATTATCTGTCGATGCATCATCAATCAGCCAAAGGTTACCAAGATTATTTTGCTGCAACACAGACTCTACTGCACGAACAAGCGTTTTTTCCGCGTTATAGCAAGGAATGACGACATCAATTAAAGGCAAATTCATTTAAGCTGACCGTTTTCTCAATTTTGCATAATAGAACCCATCCCCGCCATTCTCTTGTGGTAAGAATTGGATTCCAATCGTATTTTCCGTTTGTTCAAGCGGCAATGGCATTAATTCTGCATCGGGTGTTTCAGCTAAAAAATGCTGTATTTGCTGACTATTCTCATCGGGAAGCACTGAGCAGGTCGCGTAAAGCAAAATGCCATTAGGTTTCAATTTTGCCCAAAGCGCTTTTAGAATTTGTCCTTGCAAGGCAACCAATTGAGCAATATCCGTTTCTTGACGTAACCATTTAATATCTGGATGACGACGAATCACGCCCGTTGCTGAGCAAGGTGCATCTAATAAAATACGATCAAAGGATGCACCACTTAAACCTATTTCTGAGAGCCACTTTTCTGGCTCTGTCGCATCACCACAAACAACTGTCGCCTGCTGATTCAAACGGGTAAGATTTTCTTCGACACGTTTTAATCGATGAGCCTCCACATCAAGCGCTATTACCTTCGCTTTCGGCGCCATCTCTAAAATATGTGTAGTTTTCCCACCTGGCGCCGCGCAAGCATCTAAAATTAATTCATCATTTTGTGACTCAAGCAATAAAGCGGACCATTGGGCATTGAGATCCTGGACTGTTACTGCGCCTTGTTCAAAATTTGGTAATTTCGAGACAGAAAGCGGTTGAGCTAAACGTAAAGCATGTGGATTGTCACATTCAAATGCTGCTATTTCTTGCTCTTCTAGCAAAGTGCGGTAAGTTTTCGTGTTATTTTGCTGTTGATTGACCCGTAACCACATTGGTGGCTTTTGGTTATTCGCCTCAATAATTTCACGCCAATTCGGATAAGCTTTTTTGAGTTTATTCACAAACCATTCAGGATGAAGCGTTTGCCAATGTTTATCTACTACAGCAAGAATATCTTCTTGTTCCCGTAAGAAGCGACGCAGTACACCATTAACCAAACCACGGAAACTATCCGATTTCAATGATTTTGTGGCGTTCACCACTTCATCCACAGCAGCGTGAGCCGGAATGCGCATATAAAGTAATTGGTACAATCCCACCAATAGCAAGCAGTGTACGATGCGGGTTTTCCCCTTCAATGGCTTATCTAATAATTTTTTTATAATATTTTCTAAACGAGGCAATACGCGACAAATACCAAAGGTGATTTCCTGTAATAAAGGTAAATCCTGTAGTTTTACCTGCGATTGCACTTCAGGAAGCAACGTTGATAAGGACTTACCTTGATCTAAAACCTGTAAAATCACTTGAGCAGCAATAGCGCGTACTGAAAGTGCGGTCGATTTTTCCGTTTTTTTTCGTTGAAATACCATTAGTTTAGAACCTTACCAACCTGGAACCAATCTGCTCGACCATTGAGGAAGTCTTGCACAGACATAGGTTTCTTGCCTGCAGGCTGAAGTTGCAATAAATTTAAAACGCCTTCTTTCGTGGCAATCTGGATACCTTTTTTATCGACACTTAAAATCGTCCCAGCTGGTTTATCCACATGTGGCAACACGGCAGCAGCATAAACTTTTAAGGTTTGTTCATTACCTTGTTCATCGGTTAATTGTAGGAAACTCATCGGCCAAGGATTAAACGCGCGAATATTGCGTTCAAGCTGGGCTGCCGATAGAGACCAATCTATTTTAGCCTCTTCTTTGGAAAGTTTCTCTGCATAGTTACTTTGGCTATCATCTTGTTTTTCTGCAATGAATTTCCCTTCTTCCAAATGATCCAAAACATCAATCAATGCAGCTGGCGCAATTTCAGCTAATTTATGGTAAAGCGAGGTTGAGGTTTCTTGTGCATCAATATCGCAATACACTTTGTGTAACATATCGCCAGTATCCAAACCCACATCCATTTGCATAATCGTCACACCGGTTTGTTGATCCCCTGCCCAAATAGACCGCTGAATAGGTGCGGCTCCACGCCAACGAGGTAAGAGAGAACCATGCACATTTAAACAACCTAAACGAGGCATATCCAACACTGCTTGAGGTAAAATCAAACCATAAGCTACAACAACCATTACATCAGCATTTAACGCTTTAAGCTCTGCTTGTGCTTCTTTTTTACGCAAGGATTTTGGTTGATAAACAGGAATTTGATGCTGTTCAGCTAATTGCTTTACAGGACTCGCCTGTAATTTTTTACCGCGACCAGCCGGTTTATCTGGCTGCGTATAAACAGCAATAATATTGTGATGTGAATTCAAGAGTGCAGTAAGATGCTGTGCTGCGAAGTCTGGCGTACCGGCAAAGATGATATTCAATGGTTTCATAATGTTCTACGTTATGGCGTTGATAGGAAAAGTGCGGTCATTTTATACCGCACTTTTGATTATTGTTTTGCAATTTGTTTTTTATATTTCACTAATTTTTCTTTGATACGTTGACGTTTCAACGGTGAAAGATAATCTACAAATAAAATACCGTTCAAATGATCGATCTCATGTTGAATACAGATTGCTAATAAACCATCTGCATCAAGCGTAAATTCTTTTCCATTACGGTCTAACGCTTTCACCGTGACTTTTTCTTTACGAGGAACTAAAGCACGGAATCCAGGAATAGATAAACAACCTTCTTCAATGCCTGTTTCACCTTCAGAAGACAAAATTTCTGGATTGATCAACACTAATTGATTTTGTTTGTCTCCTTCAATATCAATCGTAATAATACGCTGCAAGATATCTACCTGCGGTGCTGCAAGACCAATCCCTTCTTCTTGGTACATCGTATCAAACATATCATCTACAATTTTACGAATGTCATCATTGACTTCTGCAACTGGCTCACAAACAACCTTTAGGTGATCATCTGGATAAATTAATACATTAAGTGCGGTCATATTTTCTCTTGTTTTATAAAAATTACAGCGGTGATTGTATCATAGAATCAACGCTTTGCTAAAATATTGAAAATTCCATAAACAAAAACCCCAAGCCATTCAGCTAGGGGTTCTACATTCACTACCTGGCGGTGTCCTACTCTCACATGGGGAAGCCCCAC
>CAUPWR010000009.1:0-106916 GCA_963515445.1 Parahaemophilus parainfluenzae
CCTCCCTTACAAGGAGGGGGTCACTGGTTCGAGACCGGTATCGCCCACCACTTTTTTCAAAGTTGGCTTTAATGTTGTAAAAGTTTGACCAAGCGGGCGATTAGCTCAGTTGGGAGAGCACCTCCCTTACAAGGAGGGGGTCACTGGTTCGAGACCGGTATCGCCCACCACTTTTTTCAAAGTTGGCTTTAATGTTGTAAAAGTTTGACCAAGCGGGCGATTAGCTCAGTTGGGAGAGCACCTCCCTTACAAGGAGGGGGTCACTGGTTCGAGACCGGTATCGCCCACCACTTTTCTTAAAGTCTTTTTTTAAATCAGTCAAATTAGCATTAGTTCTGTTTTATCTCATAAATAAAAACGGCCACAAAACGTTTCGTTTTATGACCGCACTTTCATGAAATTTTTAGATTAAACCGGCTCTAAACCTAACACTTTACGTCCGTTGATACTCGCAATATCAACCATTGCATCAAGATGTGGGAAACGGCAGCCCGCAGCCAGCAAGCTTAGTTCTTGCCATAAATCCCCTTCACAAAGTGGCACCATGTAATCACAGATATTATCGGTACCTAACGCGACTGTAATCCCTTCTGGAATCATTTCATCTGCCGGGGTCAACGCATTGTGGAAAGGCATCAAATCTTCTTTTCGATTACTATCAATCCATGCCATTGGACAAGCAATCATCATCATTTTTGCCTGACGCATTTTTTCATAAAGTTTATAACGATATTCTCTGCTATGTGCACCAATGGAAATACCATGGATAGCCACCACTCGACCTTCCATACCATGTTCAATGGTTTTATCGCAAAGCTGTTCGGTTTCTTTTTCTTTTGGAGAGTTGAATTGGTCCACATGCACATGACACATAATACCGCGAGATTTAGCCGCATCAAGTAAAATATCCATTGCTTCAAGGCCTCGGCCATAGTCAAGCTCATCGCGATAAGGCAAACCACCAATCATATCCACCATATCAGAGCCAATATCAAACCATTTGCGTGCTTCTGGCTCAATCACCCCTTTTAAGGTTTGATTCGCAAATTTTAAAATAATGTCATGCTTATAGACTTCGCGCGCTTTATGCGCAGCAATAATGGCTCGGTCTTCACAAATCGGGTCGATATCCACAAAAGTCCCAAATGCCGTCACCCCTTGGGAAATCATCAGCTCAATCGACTGACAGAAACGGGCGTAATAATCATCAACACTTGATGTACGTTTAACCTCGTCCACTAAATCCCATTTTTGTTGAAGATTACTATTGTGATAAATACCAATTTTTTCAGGTGTCATTGTAAAAGCACGATCTGCATGAGCATGGGCGTTAACCCAGCCACCTTTTTTAATAATTTCGTCTCGAATAAACGTTTTAAAGCTACGAACGTGATTTCTCATAATAACTCCACCAAAAAAGAAAGGAAAAGAGAGACGAGAAGTGTATTAATTGAAAAGCAAACCCAATAAGGATCGGGTCTATCGTGAATTGTTTGCAATGTTATGAAAAATTCGCAGATTTTAATTAATAACATCTTTTCAGTCTTTCAACTGAGTGCAAAGTATAAGATTTTAAGCGCAAAAAAGCTATCTATTTATTGACAAAAGAACGCTCTTGTTTGAAGACGTCTAAGAACAAGCCGAGTGGTGGGCGGCTTGAAGATTGCTCAGTATAAGTGCGGTCAAATTTCTTATAGTTTCCTTTGCGATCAATATGATACTGTGTGCCATCCGGTTGAATAATGACATTCCAACGGAAATTTGATGCCAACACCCAAGGATCGCCATTAAGCTCAAATAAATTGCGACCTTGTGCATAATCCGAAATTGGATTTTTCACTTTAAAGATCGATGACATCAATGCTGGCAATAAATCGGTATGGCTTGTTAAATTTGTCACTTCTTGTACTGGCAAATCTTTCCAGTAAACAATAAACGGCACTTGGATTTCATCACGACCGAAATAGTTTTCTTGTGCTTTTTCATCCAGTTTATTAAACGTTTTACCATGCTCTGCCGTAATAATAACAATCGTATTATCTAAGGAAACTGATGCTAAAGTGTCATCAATTTGTTGATCAATCTCCGCAAGGGATTTGGTGTAATTTTCTTCCGCTTGATCCGCAACATCTAAATCCACATAAGCAAACCAAGGTTTATCCTCTTTTAAGAGAGATAAAACGCTATTTATCGCTTCTTTTGGCGAAGAGGCTTTCACTTTAGGTAATTTCACATTACGGAACAAGGCTTGTTTAAATAAGCTGTCTTTAAATGCCGTAGACGAATAAGCAACAAATTGATATTTCTCGTCTTGTAGCTTTTTAATTAATACCGACGGTGTGTGATTACTCAAAATACTGTCCGTATAATTTGCATTCAGTCCATAGAATAAGCCTACTAAGCCGGCATTATTCGTATTGCCGCTGCTGTAATGATTTGTAAATTGAGTAGAGCTTGTGGCAAACTCGAATAATTTAGGCATTTTCTCGCTCGTTAGCGCATCATAACGTAAGCCTGAAACGGTAATAACCAGAATATTTGGTTTGTTTTCAACTTGCTCAAACTGAAGATCTTTTTTCGGATAATCAATTTTTAATGCATCCAAACGCCCTTCTTGCTCTAAACGCTGTGAGTATGTTTCCGCATTAATAAACCCTTGTTTTTCCAAAAAGGTTCTTGCGGTCATTGGATAAGAAAGTGGGAAGTTTGAACGCTGCATAGTAATCGGACGATATAAAAATGCATCCGCCCAAGCGTAAATTAAGTGTGTCGCGACAAACGTGGAAGTCAGCACTAATCCAACTTTCTTCAGCCATTTCTGACGCTCTAAGCTACGTAATTTTTCCCAACTCCAACGGGAGAAAAGCATTTGGATTAGCAAAATAATCGGCATTGGCGCAAAGAAAATTTGCCAATCCCGTGAGAGATCGCCCTTTTCCGGGTTCACTAACAAATTCCAAACAATAGAAGAAAGGTGGATATTAAAGCGGTTAAATACTTCTGTATCAAACAGCAGCAATGTGGTGCAAATTGTCGCAATAATCACCGTTAAGCCACGGAAAGTGCGGTGATTTTTGATGATGAAACTCAGCGGAAAAATAACCAGCAAATACAAGGCAAAAACACAAAAGCTGAAATGGCCTAATAAGCTGATGAAGAAATAAATTTTACCGAGTAAGGTGTCTGGCCAGTCAATGAGAAAGGCATAACGACTGCCAATAAGAATTGCGATGATAATGTTAAAAAAAGCAAACCAATGTCCCCACGAAATTTTTCGTGAGGTTTCTTCACGGTATTCACGTCCGTTGAATTTGCTCTTTTTAAACCAAAACATTTTATTTTATTTTTACCGAATTCATTAGAGAGTTGGCAAAGGCTTGAGCTAAAGCTTCACGCTGTGCGGCTGGCACGCTAGTGGTCAATAAATTACTGGCCATATTGCCTAAAGCGATAAGAGAAAGATCAACGGGTGCTTTGTGAGTTTCAAGCACGCTAATCATGTCATTAATGATGGCATTAACTTGCCCATCTGAATACTTTGAATGTTGAGCCATTTGGAATATTTAAGCCTGTTCTAAATGCAAAAAACTTCTCATATCATACCCGATAATTTGTCCAATCTGAATAATTTCTTTTTTCTTGCTTAAAAAGTGCGGTTATAATTTAAGGTAAATTTTACGAAGGAAAAAATTATGAGCATTACGGTTAATCAAATCGTGCTACATCAATTAGTTAAGCACGCTGAAAATGAAACCACTACGATGGAAAGCGTGTTGCGTGATGAACTTCTCACCATTACGCCAGAAGTTGAACAAATGATGTTGCAATTACATCAAGGTTATCAAAATAAAGGCAAAGCATTTGGTGTCTTCCAAGAGAATTCCATCTTTGCACAAGATCTGAATCGTTTATTAGAAAATGAAATCAACTTTTTAAATTTCAGCCAACAATCTACGAAATTATTAGCGCAAGAATTGGGCAAATATAATTTTGCAGACAGCGGTACGCTTATCCTATGCCAATATAATTTTTTAGCGACGGATTATCTATTCATCGCCCTGTTAGATAGTCGTATCAGCATGTTAGTTGACGAAAATCTTGAAATTCACCGTACAGAATACTTAGATATCACACAATTTGATATTGCGGCACGTATCAACTTAACGGATTTACAAGTAAATGCAAACTCAAACCGCTACCTTACCTTCATTAAAGGTCGTGTTGGCCGTAAAATTAGTGACTTCTTTATGGATTTCTTGGGTGCAGAAGAAGGGTTAAATCCACAAGTTCAAAATCAATGCTTATTACAAGCAGTCAGTGACTACTGTGAACAAGGTGAACTAAATAAAGAACAAACCCAAGCAGTCAAAAAACAGGTATTTGAATACTGTAAAGGTCAATTAGCAAGCGGCGACGAGATCGCATTAACTGAACTTTCAGCTAATTTGCCGACTCTAAACGAGCGCCCTTTTGTCACCTTTACAGAAGAGCAAGATTACGGCTTGGAAGAAACGATTCCACCAGTACGTTCAGCCTTAAAAACATTAACGAAATTTTCAGGTTCCGGTAAAGGGGTGACATTAAGTTTTGATGCGGATTTATTGAATAACCGTATTGAATGGGATCCACTTACAGATACTTTAACAATCAAAGGGATACCACCAAATCTGAAAGATCAACTTCAAAAAGCATTAAAGTGCGATAATTAATTTGGCAAGATCATAAAGTTTCGGTATCATTCGACATAACTTTGCAGTAAAAGGTAAAAAATATGCAATTAAAAACATTTTTAGGTGCAGTTGTTTTGGCATTAAGCTTAACTTCTTGTTCAACTGTACAAAAAGTAGTTTATCGTATTGATGTTCCACAAGGTAACTATTTAGAAGCAGCGACTGTGGCACAAGTTAAACCAGGCATGACAGCTCAACAAGTACAATATTTGCTTGGCACACCGGTTTTAATCGATCCTTATAGTAACCTAACTTGGTATTACGTGTTCTTACAACAACACTCTTACCAAAAACCTGAACAACACACATTTACGGTGAAATTCGATCAGAATGGTTTAGTAAGCAGTGCAGAATTAGATAAGCCATTACCAGAAGTGGCAAAACAAGATGAAAATAATACTATTATCAGCACACCTGAAAATGCAGGTAAGAAAAGCTGGTGGAAATTCTGGTAATCATTAAAAAATAACACCTGCTTGTTTTATCAAGCAGGTTCGTTGTATTACAAGGGAATGAAAATGTCAAAGATTCTATTAGTTGATGATGATATTGAACTAACAGATTTACTTGCTGAAGTTTTACGACTGACTGGTTTTGAAGTTGAAGTGGCCAATAATGGGCAAGAAGCGTTAGATAAGCTAAATGCAAGCCACCAGTTAGTTTTATTAGATATCATGATGCCCGTATTAAACGGGATTGAAACACTCAAGAAAATTCGCCAAACATCAAATGTCCCTGTGATGATGCTTACCGCACGTGGTGAAGAGATCGATCGTGTTCTTGGATTAGAACTCGGCGCCGATGACTATTTACCAAAACCCTTTAACGATCGTGAACTGGTTGCTCGCATTAAAGCAATTTTACGTCGTGCGACACCAGCAGAAAAAGAAAACACACAAAATTCGACCGCACTTTCATCAGAAGAAAATACATTGGAATTTTGTGGCTTAGTACTTCACTCTGGCCTTCAACAAGCTTCTTATAAGGGTCAAGAGCTTGGTCTAACTGGCTCTGAATTTGCACTACTTCATAAACTAGTACTTCGCCCAGGACAAATTGTCTCTCGCGAAGAATTAAGCATGAATGTACTAGGCAAACACCTTTCCCCTTTTGATCGCTCGATTGATATGCATATGTCAAACTTGCGTAAAAAACTCCCAGAAAGAGACAATGGCTTACCGTGGCTGAAAACGCTACGTGGTCGTGGTTACTTGTTGGTTTGTGAATAATGCTTATCAAAAAATTCAGCTTAAATCAGCTCACAATACGCACATTTACTGTCTTTTGGTTGGCATTCTTTGCTATGACTGCCCTTTTAGTCGCACTTCCTTATTTTGATAGCCGCTTATATTCTGACTTGAATCAAAATGAAATATCGAGCTATCAAAAGAAACTCGTTGAATCCATTCGTAACAATAGAATTAACGGGATTCTTGCTGGTGTACCAGTACTTCCAACTGATAAATTTGACTCTGCACGTCCTGTCATTATGACACCAGAAAAAGAAGTTTTTGGTGCTTTAGGCGAAGAAAGAATGCATATTGCCCAGTTCGCCCAAGAATCTAGCAACTTTACCCAACCTCAACGTAAAACCTTCAAAGATATTCAAATTGCAGGCCCTTTTAAAGTCTATATTGGTGATTCCGACCAAGCATCTGAATTATTCTTTGTATCTCGAGCAAACGGTCAACAAGAAATTTTACGGTATATGCTTGACCACCCTTGGATCTTATTGCTCTTAACCTTAATTATTACAACACCTTTACTTTGGTGGTTTACACATACTATCGTCAAACCGATTACCAATTTACAAAAAGCCGCAAATAGCGTGGCGTTAGGAAACTTTAAAGTTGATAATGAATTAGCAAATCACGGTCCAACAGAATTACGAGAAGTAGGACAAAGCTTTAACAAGATGTCGATTGCGATTGATAATTTAATCTCAAACCAACACAATCTACTGTCCTCTATTTCTCATGAATTAAAAACACCGTTGACGCGTTTGCAACTTTCCACTGCTCTGGTTCGTCATCAAACGGGGGATATTGAACCAGTTAAACGCATTGAGAAAGAAATACAACGAATGGATAAAATGATCAGCGAGTTGTTGCTCATTTCTCGCCAACAAATGCATTCTCAAATGGAGCATAATCTATTTCCCATTAATCAACTTTGGGATGATGTGATTAAAGATGCCTTATTTGAAGCGGAGCAGCGCAAGATCGCCTGCGATGTAAATATTTCTATTTTACATCCTGAAAAACATATGATTTATGGCAACCTAAGCTTGCTCACCAGTGCGATTGAAAACATTATTCGAAATGCACTGAAATATACGAAAGATCGTATTTTCTTAACCATTGATTTACATAAAAATGAACAGGATGATAATTGTCTGCAAATTCGAGTAGATGATAATGGCTTGGGCTTACCACCCGAAGAGTTCGACAAAATCTTTAAACCATTCTATCGAGTCGATGAAACTAGAACTCGAGCCACTGGCGGAACGGGCTTAGGTTTAACAATTGTCTATAATGTTGTGAATGAACACAATGGAAAAGTATGGGCCGAATCCAGCAACTTGGGCGGGCTTGCCGTCACGATTCAACTCCCCTTATGGAAGCAACATTAATCCAAAAATAAAAGGCGATATTTTCATATCGCCTTTTTCTTATTTAATTTTCACTCGTTTTAACCGCAATGCATTGAATAGCACCGAAAGCGAACTCATTGCCATCGCTGCCCCTGCTAAAACAGGACTTAAGTAGCCTAATGCCGCAAGTGGAATACCTAGTACATTATAAATCAAGGCAAAGAATAAATTTTGTTTTATATTCTTTAATGTTGCTCTGGAAATCATTAATCCATCAACTAACTGATCCACCGAATGCTGCATGAGTGTCGCCGATGCAGTTTGTTCTGCAACATCAGACCCCGATTTCATCGCAAAGCTTACATTAGCCATCGCTAAGGCTGGTGCATCATTCACACCATCACCAACCATTGCGACCACTTTGCCTTGCTGACGTAATCTCTCAATATAAGTCGCTTTGTCACGTGGACTGCAATTACCCTGTGCAGTTTTCACACCTACTTGCTGGGCAACATAATCAACGACAGATTGCTGATCGCCACTCATTATCACCACATCAATATTATGTTGGTGTAAGCGTTGAATCGCTTGCAAACTATCCTCTTTTAGACTGTCTGCTAGCGCAAATGCACCGATTGGACTGTTATCTACAGATACCGCAACAACACTCGCGATTTGCCAAATTTGAGGCATATTATCTGGTAAGGTTAATTCACAATAAGTCAGTTTACCGACTTTAACCAAACCAACTCCTTCAATGTGAGCAGATATACCCTGCCCCACTTCTGAATGAACCGAAAGTGCGGTCGGAATTTCAAGTGATTTTTCCTGTGCAGCCAGGACTATCGCTTTAGCTAAAGGATGATTGGCATTTTGCTCAACGGAAGCCGCAATGCGATATAAATCTTCCTCAGAATAGACCGCACTTTGTGGTTGCCAAACAGCGGCAATTTTGAGTTCTCCTTGAGTTATCGTTCCTGTTTTATCTAATACCACCGTATCCACATGCGCTGCCTCTTCCATGGATGCTGCATCTTTAAACCAAATCCCTGCATTGACTGCTTTCCCCATTCCCACCATTATGGCAGCAGGTGTAGCAAGTCCTAACGCACAAGGACAAGCGATAACTAACACGGCAACCGCATGAATTAAAGCGGTAACCCAATCACCTTTTATCCACCAGGTTAATCCAAATGTCATTACGGAAATCAATAACACGGTAGGCACAAATACAGATGAAACTTTGTCAGCAAAACGAGCAATCGGTGCTTTTGTACCTTGCGCCTCTGAGAGCGCTTTCATCATATCGCCCAATAGCGTTTGCTGTCCGAGTTGATTAGCTCGATAAATAAGACTACCTTGTGTCACCATTGCCCCTGCAAGCACAGGGCTTTGAGACATTTTTTCTAATGGGTGAGATTCACCGGTTAAATGACTCTCATCGCACCAACCACTCCCCTGTTCAACTACGCCATCAGCTGCAATACGTTCACCTTGATTAGCTCGTAAAATATCGCCTATTTTTACTTGATCGAGAGGAATCGTTTCCCAACGATTTTCACGTTGAACACTGACTTGTTTTGGGGTGAGTTGTAATAATAGCCCTAAACTGTTTAAGCTTTGTTTCTTCGTTCTTTCCTCAAGAAATTTCCCAAGGCTGACGAAACCGATGACCATCACCGATACTTCAAAATAGACATGAGATGCGCCATCATGCCCCATTGACTGATAATAAAACAGCATAAAGACCGAATAGAGATAAATCACCAACGTACCAGTACTCACGAGTACATCCATATTGGCCAAACCACCTCGAATACTACCAATCGCACCTTTATAAAAAGGAATGGCTAACCAAAGTTGCACAATGCTCGCAAGAACAAATTGCCACATTGGTGGTATCATCCAAGAATGATGATTAAACATCATCCCGCTCATTCCGATTAAAAAAGGAATGTTAATGAACAAAAGCAACCATAAACGCGGACTAATCTTCGTTTCATTAGGTGCGCTAGGCAGCACATTTTGCTTTAGAATGCCCTTATATCCCGCTTTTTGAATAATTGTCAAAATATCTTGTTCTGAAGCCTGAGATGAATCAAATACTACGTGCGCTTCCTCTGCCGCAAAATTCACGCCCGCTTCAGAGACAAAATCATTTCGATTCAATACTTTCTCAATCCGATTAGCACAGGATTGGCAGGTCATCCCCTCGATTTGAATGGCTATTTTTTTATTCTGTTGCATAAAAACCTGCGTCTTCAATTGTTTCAATTAATTGTGCAATACTAACCGCACTTTCATCAAAGGTAATCACCGCTTTACCGTCATCAAGTGTTACTACGGCTTTTTCTACGCCATTAAGTTCTTCCAACACTCTTGTGACGCTTTTCACACAACCACCACAAGTCATTCCTGTTACATGTAATGTAATTGATTTCATATTTACTCCTTAATTATTGATATAGATTGAAATTAAGCTTACTATAAACCTTAACATAAGGTTAAGGTCAAGGATTTTTTATGAACATCAGTGAAGTGGCAAAATTAGTCGGTTTATCAAGTAAACAAATTCGGGATTATGAGAAGTCCGGCTTATTAAAACCAGCACAGCGAAGCCTTTCCGGTTATCGCCACTATGAAGAAAAGGATTTAGAACGACTACGTTTTATTCGTCACTCTCGAGATGTTGGGTTTTCCCTCCAACAAATTCACCAACTTTTGCAATTACAGGATAATCCCAATCGTAGTAGCCGAGAAGTTAAAGCACTTACGACGCAGCATATTAAAACATTGAATGAGCAAATTCATCACTTGCAAAAAATGGTAGAGGAATTGGAACGATGGCATAACGCTTGTCAGGGCAATGATTGCCCTGAATGCAGTATTTTAGAAGGATTAAAAGGATAAATTAATATTCCCAGCTTTCAGGATCGATGCCTAAATCACGCATGATCTCTTTGGCATTTTCAGGAATCTCATCATGGCGTTCTTTCATTAAATCTGCATCAGTCGGTAATGGCTGACCCGTAAAAGCATGCAAGAATGCCTCACAAAGCAATTCACTATTTGTTGCATGTCGCAAACTTTTCAGCTGACGACGCGTACGCTCGTTCGTCAAAATTTCCAATACTTTAATTGGAATAGAAACGGTAATTTTTTTGACTTGTTCGCTCTTTTTGCCATGCTCTGCATAAGGGCTAATATATTTGCCATCCCAGTTTGCCATAATGCACCTTAAATAACCTGATAATTTATCCGTATTTTAATGAAAAATAAGCAAAATGACAATCTAGACGGCTAAAAGTATAGCATGCTATTTCCCTTACATTTACTTACAAACATTTACAATAATTTGCAGAACTAAAACCCCTTATCTTTGACTAAATGCCTGTTGCATTCGCAATACATTATTGTTATTTGAAATAACGACATATTTAATATTGAGGTCTATTATGTCAAAAAAACTTTTTGCTGAATTCTTCGGCACATTTTGGTTAGTTTTCGGTGGTTGTGGTAGCGCAATCTTTGCCGCTTCTGTCAACCTTGGTATCGGTTATGTGGGCGTTGCATTTGCCTTCGGTTTAACCGTATTAACCATGGCTTACGCTGTAGGTCACATTTCTGGTGGTCACTTTAACCCTGCAGTAACACTTGGTTTAGTGGCTGGCGGTCGTTTCTCTGCGAAAGATGCTCTTCCATACATCATTTCTCAAGTTGTTGGTGGCTTACTAGCGGGTGCTGCACTTTACCTTATCGCATCAGGTAAAGCTGGCTTTGATGCGACTGCAGGTTTTGCATCTAATGGCTACGGCGAACATTCTCCAGAAGGTTATTCTTTAGAAGCAGTATTCGTAGCGGAAGTATTATTAACTGCATTCTTCTTATTAATCATCATGGGTTCAACTCATAAAAATGCAGCTGCAGGTTTTGCGCCAATCGCAATTGGTTTAGGCTTAACGTTAATCCACTTAATCAGCATTCCTGTATCAAATACCTCTGTAAACCCAGCGCGTAGTACTGCAGTTGCAGTATTTCAAGGTTCTTGGGCAATCGACCAATTATGGTTATTCTGGGTTGCGCCAATTATCGGTGGTATTTTAGGTGGTATTATCTACCGCACTTTATTAGCGAAAAATAACTAAGGTTTCGTTTCATAGAGAAAGAAGAAGGCATCATTAGATGCCTTCTTTTTTTATCTTTTATATTGTGTAATCCCAATATATAAATAAAAACCACCTTTCGGCGGTTTCAGTCAATTATAAGGTTTTTACAAGATCTTTTAGGAAAGCTTTAAACTCTTTACCTAACTTATCATGACGAAGACCATATTCTACAAAAGCTTCCATATAGCCAATCTTGTCACCACAGTCAAAGCTTCTACCTGTCATGTGGAATGCTTCAACAGTCTCTTTCTCAATAAGCATATCGATCGCATCCGTTAATTGGATTTCATCGCCCACGCCAACAGGTGTTCTTTCTAATAAATCCCAAATCGCAGCAGAGAACACATAACGACCTACAACGGCAAGATTTGATGGTGCCTCTTCAACAGATGGTTTTTCAACAATACTGTTAATTTTAACGCTATCACCACCTTTTAATTCTACGCCACCACAATCAGCAATACCATAGCTACTCACTTCATCAGCGGCAACAGGCGCTACCATAATTTGGCTTGCTTGTGTTTCTTTAAAACGTTTAATCATTGCTGAAAGATTTTCTTTCTTTTGATTTGCCGTAAAATCTGCTAAAAGCACATCAGGTAACACCACAGCAAACGGCTCGTTTCCAACAACTGGACGACCACATAACACCGCATGACCTAAACCTTTCGCATTCCCTTGACGAACGTGCATGATGGTTACATCTTTAGGGCAAATAGAACGCACCTCTTCTAGAAGCTGACGTTTAACACGCTTCTCAAGCATAGTTTCCAACTCAAAAGACGTATCAAAGTGGTTTTCAATCGCATTTTTAGAAGAATGTGTGACTAATACGATTTCTTTAATACCAGCAGCCACACACTCATTCACAACATATTGAATCAGTGGTTTATCCACAAGCGTTAACATTTCTTTTGGAATTGCTTTTGTTGCTGGCAACATACGAGTACCTAAACCAGCTACGGGAATAATAACTTTCATTGATTTTCCTTTTTGTTTTAATATGGAATGACCACACTTCTATACTAAAAGTGCGGTCATTATTTATTAAATTTTGATAGATTTAAGTTGGAAAAGTTCCTTCTCTACCTTTATAACTCAAATTTCCGTTATTTAAAATCTTGCAAACCAATGGGTTTAATTTTTTGAAAAACGTTAATTAAATTATAAATAGAATGTAAAACATTCATAAAACTCGTTGGTCTAAGATGCCCCATCTATATGTTCATCTTTTGACTGCAGAATTCGTTGGTAAATTTCCTCTCGGTGAACGGATACTTCTTTAGGCGCTTGCACACCGAGTTTGACTTGGTTTCCACGTACACTCAAAACCGTGATAGAAATATCGTCTCCAATGAGAACACTTTCGCCAACTTTTCGAGTTAAGATTAACATCTTTTATCTCCTTAGTTTGCATTTATTAGATATCCCTATCAATCAAGTAAAGATCGGCATCCCACCGACCTGCTTGTACTACAGATTATTGCTTAACCAGTTTTGTGCGACAGTTAATGCTAGATTCACATTTTCTGGTTGGGAGCCTCCTGCCATTGCCATATCAGGGCGACCACCGCCTTTCCCACCAACTTGCTGAGCCATTAAATTCACTAGCTCGCCAGCCTTCACTTTAGTAGTTAAATCGCTTGTTACGCCAACGACGAGGTTGACTTTATCATCTAAAATAGATGCAAATACAATTACGCCTGAACCAAGTTGATTTTTTAAATCATCAACCATCACACGTAACGATTTAGTTTCAATTCCGTCTAGTTGATGTACGATTACAGAAACATCATTAATTTTAACCGCACTTTTCACTAAATCGGACCCCGCTTGCATTGCGGCTTTTTCTTTTAATCCTTGTAATTCTTTTTCTGCTTTCTTCGCTTTATCTTGAAGTTGCTGAATTTTCTCAACAAGGGTATTAACGTCAGATTTAAATAAATCTGCACTTTGAGCAAGAATGCGTTGCTGATTATGTAACCAATTAATTGCATTTTCACCCGTTACCGCTTCAATACGACGAACACCTGCTGCAACTGCAGTTTCCGCCACAATTTTAAATAAACCGATATCACCGGTACGTTTAGCATGAATGCCACCACAAAGTTCAACGGAGAAATCACCCATTGTTAAAACACGTACCACATCAGCATATTTTTCACCGAATAACGCCATTGCACCTTTTGCTTTTGCCGCTTCGATATCCATTACGTCCGTTTGAACCACATAATTATCACGTACTTTTTGGTTTACCAACGTTTCAATTTCGTTAAGCTGTGCTTTGGTAATCGCTTCCGGATGAGCAAAGTCAAAACGTAATGCTGTATCGGATACTAATGATCCTTTTTGCACTACATGGTGACCTAAAACTTGACGCAATGCGGCATGTAATAAGTGTGTTGCAGAATGGTTAAGTGACGTTTGATGACGTCTTGCTGCATCCACAACCGCATTGACTGTTTGTCCAACTTTTAAACTGCCTTGTTCTAACTCACCAATATGACCAAATACTTGACCATATTTTTGAGTATCTTTTACATTAAACTGAATACCTTGAGAGGTTAAATAACCACTGTCACCAATTTGGCCACCCGATTCTGCATAGAATGGAGTATTTTCTAAAATTACCACAGCGCTTTGGCCTGCAGTAATACTCTCTACTGATTTTCCATCATGGAAAAGTGCGGTCACTTTGGCTAAAGATTCTGATTCAGTATAACCTTCAAATTTTGTTTCGCCTTCTACACGAATAACATTGTTGTAATCCATGCCGAATTGGCTTGCAGATTGTGCGCGTAAACGTTGTGCTTCCATTTCACGCTCAAAACCAGCTTCATCAATTGCAATATCACGCTCACGACATACGTCTGCAGTTAAATCAAGTGGGAAGCCATAAGTATCATAAAGTTTAAAGGCTACTTCACCTGACAACACACCATCTTTCACTTGAGCTAGCGCATCATCTAATAAGCTTAATCCACGCTCTAATGTACGAGCAAATTGTTCTTCTTCTAAACGAAGTAATTTTTCGACATTGGCTTGTTTTTCTTTAACTTCTTTGCCAGCTTCCGCCATGACTTCAATTAAGGTTGGCACAAGTTTATAGAAGAAGGCTTCTTTTGCCCCTAACAAGTGGCCATGACGCACTGCACGACGAATAATACGACGTAATACATAGCCACGACCTTCGTTTGATGGAATTACGCCATCTGCAATTAAATAGGCACAAGAACGAATGTGGTCTGCAATTACGCGTAATGATTTATTGGTTAAATCTGTTGTTCCGACGATTTCAGCTGTTTTCGCAATTAATTTTTGGAAAATATCGATCTCATAGTTAGAGTTTACGTGCTGTAATACAGCAGAAATACGCTCTAACCCCATCCCAGTATCAACAGATGGACGTGGTAATTTTTCCATTGTGCCGTCGGCTTGACGGTTAAATTGCATGAATACCACGTTCCAAATTTCGATATAACGGTCACCATCTTCTTCAGGTGAACCCGGAGGACCACCCCAAATATGATCGCCGTGATCGTAGAAAATTTCGGTACATGGACCACAAGGACCGGTATCCCCCATTGCCCAGAAGTTATCTGATGCATAAGGCGCACCTTTGTTATCACCGATACGAATAATACGCTCTGCTGGCACACCAACTTCTTTATGCCAAATATCATAAGCTTCATTATCAGTTTCATACACGGTTACCCATAATTTTTCTTTTGGTAACCCGAGCCATTGTGGAGAAGTTAAGAACTCCCACGCAAAATTAATTGCATCATGTTTGAAATAGTCGCCAAAGCTGAAGTTGCCAAGCATTTCAAAGAAAGTATGGTGACGCGCCGTATAACCGACGTTTTCTAAGTCATTATGCTTACCACCTGCGCGCACACAACGTTGTGCAGTTGTCGCACGTGAGTAAGGACGTTTATCCATACCAAGGAACACGTCTTTAAATTGGTTCATACCGGCATTGGTAAAAAGCAATGTCGGATCGTTTTCAGGCACAAGCGAACTACTTGCGACGACCTGATGCCCCTTGCTATGGAAAAAATCAAGGAATGACTGTCTAATTTCTGCTGTTGTTTTCATTGATAAAACCTTGTGTCTCTATCTCGATCACGATTTATAAAAAAGCTCACTATTCTTGCATATTTTGACCTAGAGAAAAAGGCTTTTTCACTGATCTTAAAAAAGAAAACCGCACTCTACTACATTAATTGAGAAGTGCGGTTAAAATTTACGTTATTTTAATAGGGCTAAAAATAATTTTTGATCACTATTCGTCGCGAAGTGGCACAACCAACATATCAATTTTAATGGTATTCATCACTTGACGTGTTGAAGACATCAATTTACTCCAGAAATCTTGGTGATGACCTGTCACTAGTAGATCTACATCATACTGATCAATAGCGTCTGTCAAAACTTGACCTAAATCACCGCTACCGCTCAATTTTTCTTTTATTGGATAACCAGCATGTTCCGCTAAATTAATTAGCGCTTTTTGGGTTTCGCTCGAGATTCTATCTTGCATTGATGACATATTGACATCAATTAAACCAGTATAGAGATCCGAGAAGTTTACATCTACATGAATAATGGAAAGTTGCGCATCATTACGTTTTGCAATTCCCACGGCTTTTTTGAGTAGAAATTCACTTTCGTCAGAAAGATCTACTGCAACTAAAACGTGTTTGTACATAATCGACTCCTTACTGATTTGATTGGTCTTTTTTATCTAACAGTATATTAGCACCTTAACTGCACAAAAAACTTGCACTAGATCACAATTTTGAGAATTCTTCTCAATTTTTCATTAAATTTTCAATGTCATCGATTTCTTTTGGTGCCGCCGCAGTCAGATTTTTATTGCCATATTCAGTCATTAGCAAATTATCTTCAATACGCACGCCAATGCCTTTATATTGCGCTGGCACATCTGCTTCTTCTGAAATATAAATGCCTGGCTCAACGGTGATGAGCATCCCTACTTCAAGCATGCGGCTACGATCATCATCATAGCGACCAACATCGTGCACATCCAAGCCAAGCCAATGGCCTAAACCATGCATATAAAATTGGCGATAGGCTTTGTCTTCAATCAGCTTATCTACATCCCCTTTCAGAATGCCTAAATCCACCAAGCCTTGAGTTTTAATACGGATCACTTCATCATTCGCCAGTTTAATTGAATTACCTGGCACTAATAACTCAATCGCGCGTTTTTGTGCTTTTAAAACTAATTCATAAATCTCACGTTGTGGCTGAGTAAATTTACCATTTACAGGGAACGTACGTGTAATATCGCCTGCATACATAGCAAACTCACACCCTGCATCAATCAACACAAGATCGCCATCTTTTAATGGTTGATCATTTTCGGTGTAGTGCAAAATACAGGCATTATCGCCCCCAGCAATAATGGAATTGTAAGACGGAAATCTTGCCCCATGACGATTAAATTCATGCAGAATTTCGCTTTCAATTTCATATTCAAAACGATTTGGACGAGTCACTTGCATCGCTTTAATATGTCCGAACGCAGTAATCTGTCCCGCTTGCTGCATTAAGCGAATTTCGTTTGGAGATTTGATTAAGCGCATTTCACTTAACATCGGCTGCCAATCAAAAACAGCGTAAAATTTCACCGCACTTTCGGCTAATAATTTATCACCCCAAGGATGACGATCGGCCACATGATAAAGTGCGGTCAATTTTTCCGTTAATTTTGGAAATTCTGTTTTAAAATCATCGATAGAATAGGCTTCATCGACATTGAGTTTTTGCGGTGCGCGCTCAACGCCTAATCGGCGACCATTCCACGTTTCAAGCAAAGGATCTCGCGGACGAAGAAATACCACTGCCTTTTCTGCATCTTCCGTTTTAATCAATAACAACGCTGCATTTGGCTCATTAAATCCCGTTAAATACCAAAAGTAGCTGTCTTGACGGAAAGGAAAATCGCAGTCGTTATTACGACGTTTTTCAATTTCGGAAAATAGCAATAAAGCAGAATTTGGCTGCATTTGTGCGAATACTTTTTGACGACGTTCTGTAAATTCCTCTTGCGGTAATGCCGCCATGTATGCGAGATCCATGTTTCGCTCCTTTTAATGTAATATCGGTTTTATTTCTTGTGCATCATCGTTGAAATGGGTGTAAAACAGCATCGCAATGGTGCGAACATATTCAATAATTTCTTCTAGAGCTTCATCAAGCTCTTCTTCGTCATCTTCTTCATCATAACCAAGCTGACAAATATCTTGTAAATCATCTACCGCTTCGCCAATTTCGCCTTTTTCTTTACCCAATTCAGTCTGAACAAGCCCTAAACCCAGTAAAAATTGGTTTGCCCAATCTGATAGGCTGTCTGCGCGAGCAAACACACTCTCATCTTCTGTTAATCCCAATTCAAAATCAAACCCTTCTACATCTCCTAAGGTTTTACCAATCTGTTCATAGATTTCGGTAATCGGCTGAATTAATGAGGTTGGATAGGCGTGGTTATCGTTACTGAATTGATATAAAAGCGGTAACCAGCTTTGATCTTTCAGTCCACCACAAATTAAGCCACTCAAAAAACCATGTAATTCAGTTGCATTAATACCAATACCGGCAGATTTGAGTTGTTGATTAAGTTCAGTTTGGGAAATTGTCATTGTTATACCTATAAAATCATCGAAAACCATTAAAGTGTAGCACCACACAAATAAAAATGCGATCGCATTTCTATAAAGAAAAACGATCGCACTTTCTTTCGCAAAGGGGAAATTACATCATTCCGCCCATGCCTCCCATACCGCCCATGCCGGTAGCGCCTAAATCGGCTTTATCATCTTTTGGAAGATCAGTAACCATACATTCTGTAGTGATCATTAAGCCCGCTACAGAAGCCGCGAATTGTAACGCAGAACGAGTGACTTTAGTTGGATCTAGAATACCCATTTCGATCATATCGCCGTACTGTTCGGTACCTGCGTTATAACCAAAGTTTCCTTCACCATTTTTAACCGCACTTGCTACAACAGATGCTTCTTCACCTGCGTTAGTGACGATTTGACGAAGTGGCGCTTCCATTGCACGTAATGCAAGTTTGATACCTACATCTTGTTCTTCATTATCACCTTTTAAGGTTGCCGCTACTTTGGTTGCAGCACGAACTAATGCAACACCACCACCCGCAACGATACCTTCTTCAACTGCTGCACGAGTTGCGTGTAATGCATCATCCACACGATCTTTTTTCTCTTTCATTTCAACTTCAGTTGCTGCACCTACTTTGATTACAGCCACACCGCCGGCAAGTTTAGCTACGCGTTCTTGAAGTTTTTCTTTGTCATAATCAGACGTTGATTCTTCGATTTGCTGACGAATTTGCGCTACGCGACCTTTGATTTGAGCTTCATCACCCACACCATCGATAATCGTGGTGTTGTCTTTGTTGATGACAACACGTTTTGCTTGACCTAAATCTTCTAATGTCGCTTTTTCAAGTTCCATACCGATTTCTTCAGAAATCACAGTACCAGCCGTTAAGATCGCAATATCTTGTAACATTGCTTTACGACGATCACCAAAACCAGGTGCTTTCACTGCTGCCACTTTCACGATACCACGCATGGTGTTCACTACTAAGGTTGCAAGTGCTTCACCTTCGATATCTTCAGCGATAATTAATAATGGTTTGCCCGCTTTTGCGACACCTTCTAATACTGGAAGTAATTCACGGATATTTGATACTTTTTTATCCACTAAAAGAATGTATGGGTTGTCTAATTCAACCGTTGCCGTTTCTGGTTTGTTGATGAAATAAGGTGATAAGTAACCACGATCGAATTGCATCCCTTCCACAACCGCTAATTCATCATCAAGACCTGTACCATCTTCTACGGTAATCACGCCTTCTTTACCTACTTTTTCCATTGCTTGAGCAATTAATTGACCCACAATGCTGTCAGAGTTTGCAGAAATTGTTCCCACTTGCTCAATTTCTTTAGAGGTTTCGCAAGGTTTAGATAAATTTTTAAGCTCAGAAACAACCGCACTTACCGCTTTATCGATACCACGTTTTAAATCCATTGGATTCATACCCGCAGCCACAGCTTTTAAGCCTTCATTTACGATAGCTTGAGCAAGAACTGTTGCGGTCGTTGTACCGTCACCTGCTGCATCATTGGCTTTAGAGGCAACCTCTTTCACCATTTGAGCACCCATATTTTCAAATTTATCTTCTAATTCAATTTCACGTGCGACAGATACACCATCTTTAGTAATGGTTGGTGCACCAAATGATTTATCTAAAATGACATTGCGACCTTTAGGGCCAAGGGTCACTTTTACTGCATCTGCTAATACATTCACGCCTTTAAGCATTTTTACGCGTGCATCGTTACCAAATTTTACGTCTTTTGCTGCCATTTTCTTTTTTCCTTAATTTAAATTATTCAACAATCGCCAAAATGTCGTTTTCAGAAATGATTAACACTTCTTCACCATCGATTTTTTCACTTTTCACGCCATAACCATCATTGAAAATGACTGTATCGCCAACTTTTACATCTAAAGGTTGAACGGTACCATTTTCCAAAATACGACCTTTACCCACTGCCAATACTTTCGCACGGGTTGATTTAGTCGCCGCTGAACCGGTTAATACGATACCGCCAGCTGAACGAGTTTCTACTTCTTCACGTTTAATGATTACACGATCGTGTAAAGGACGAATATTCATGATTAATTTCCTTCTTATTAAAATAAAGTGTTTTAAATGTGGGGATAACTTTTTCGGTTTCAAGGGGATAAATAAAAAAATTTTACCCTAAAAAAATTTATGCGAGAAATGAAAATATCTCTTATACGTCTTATTTGAAATGTGATCCACGTCAAATTTATTTTCTATTTAAATTCCTATAATTAACTCAAATTAATTAACAACCAGGAAAGGTGATTAAAATGACTCAATACAGAAAAGAAGTGGATTTATTAGGTGAACGCGATGTACCAGCAGATGCATACTGGGGTATCCATACCTTAAGAGCGGTTGAAAACTTCAATATTTCTAATGTAACCATTTCTGATGTACCGGAATTTGTTCGCGGCATGGTAATGGTTAAAAAAGCGACTGCCCTAGCGAATGGTGAATTAGGTGCTATTCCAAGTGATATTGCAAAAGCGATTGTGGCGGCTTGTGATGAAATTCTTACCACGGGGAAATGCTTAGATCAATTCCCATCTGATGTATATCAAGGTGGTGCGGGTACTTCTGTCAATATGAATACCAACGAAGTGGTTGCTAACCTCGCGCTTGAAAAAATTGGTCATAAAAAAGGTGAATATGATGTTATTAACCCAATGGACCACGTGAACGCTAGCCAATCTACCAACGATGCGTATCCTACCGGTTTCCGTATTGCGGTATATAACAGCATTTTGAAACTTATCGACAAAATCCAATACTTGCATGATGGTTTCGATAATAAAGCAAAAGAATTTGCTAAAATTTTAAAAATGGGTCGTACCCAATTACAAGATGCGGTACCTATGACTGTTGGTCAAGAGTTTAAAGCCTTTGCCGTATTACTTGAAGAAGAAGTACGTAACTTAAAACGCACCGCTGAGTTACTCCTTGAAGTCAACCTTGGTGCAACAGCAATCGGTACTGGTTTAAATACACCACAAGGTTATACAGAATTAGTAGTAAAACACCTTGCTGAGGTAACTGGATTACCTTGCGTACCAGCTGAAAACTTAATCGAAGCAACATCTGACTGTGGTGCTTATGTCATGGTTCATGGCGCATTAAAACGTACCGCTGTAAAACTCTCTAAAGTATGTAACGACTTACGTTTACTCTCTTCTGGCCCACGTGCAGGTATTAAAGAAATTAACTTACCTGAATTACAAGCAGGTTCTTCTATCATGCCTGCAAAAGTAAACCCAGTTATTCCAGAAGTGGTAAACCAAGTATGCTTTAAAGTAATTGGTAACGATACTACCGTTACTTTCGCATCTGAAGCGGGTCAATTACAATTAAACGTAATGGAACCAGTGATTGGTCAAGCAATGTTTGAATCTATCGACATCTTAACCAATGCTTGCGTGAACTTACGCGATAAATGTGTAGACGGTATTACTGTAAACAAAGAAATTTGTGAAAACTATGTATTTAACTCAATCGGTATCGTGACTTACTTAAATCCATTTATCGGTCACCACAATGGCGACTTAGTGGGTAAAATCTGTGCTCAAACCGGTAAAGGCGTACGTGAAGTGGTATTAGAAAAAGGTTTATTAACCGCAGAACAATTGGATGATATCCTTTCTGTAGAAAACTTAATGAATCCAACTTACAAAGCGAAATTAAATAAATAATCTCGCTGAGAGATAAAAAGAGCGGTCAATTTTGACCGCTCTTTTGTTTAATCTAAAACTAAATCTATTATTTATATCCATAGATTTGAGCAAAATTATCTACACTAGGATCTTTTTGCCAATGATATTCGGTGTGGTTAGCAATGTCTTGAGCCAAGTCACTGCCATAATAATCAGCAATAAACCCAAGCGCCATATCCATACCAGCAGAAACGCCTGATGAAGTGTAAAACTTGCCATCTTTCACCCATCTTGCAACGGGTTGCCATTTTACAGCTGGGCGACATTGTTTTACCCATTCAAAAGATTTTTTATTAGAAGTCGCTTTTAAACTATCTAATCGCCCCGTACAAGCTAATAATGCTGAACCTGTACAAACACTGAGACAAATCTCTGACTCATCAATCCATTTACCAAGCTGATTAATAAATTGTTCATCGTTTACTAACTGACGAGTTCCCTGTCCACCAACAACCAATAACACACTATGAGGTAATAAATATCCTAGCTTTTCTGTTTCAATATAAAATCCTTGCTTACTACGAATTAATCCACCAACTTGGGATACATAGTGAAGCTTAACATTAGGGACTCTTGCTAAAAACTCAACAGGCCCCATTAGATCTAACGTTTCATAGTCATCAAAGACAAGGCAATAAATGTCCATTTTATATTATTCAATCTTAAAATATTTCAAGTTCACTACTCTTCTATGCCTAATGCTTTCTTCACAGGTGAAAAACTTCGACGATACTCTGGTAAAGGACCCAGTTCCGCTAATTTTTCTAGGTGTAATTTGGTTGGATACCCTTTATGTTGAGCAAACGCATATTCAGGATACTTTTTATCTAATGCTTCCATTTCCTGATCGCGTGCAACTTTTGCCAAAATAGAGGCGGCACTAATTTCCGCCACAAGTGAATCCCCTTTCACTACCGCTTGAGCTGGTAAACCAAGATTAGGCGGAATACGATTGCCATCCACCAACACAAAGTGCGGTTGAATTTCTAAGGCTTTTACTGCTCGACTCATGGCTAACATCGAGGCATGAAGAATATTCAATTCATCAATCTCAGCAGGCTCAGCTCGTCCCATTGCCCAAGCTAAGGCTTTCTCTTTAATTTCTGCTGCGAGTGCAAGACGTTTTTTCTCACTGAGTTTTTTAGAATCCGCCAAACCAGCAATCGGCTTATTCGGATCTAAGATCACCGCAGCCGTGACAACTGCCCCCACTAAAGGGCCTCGTCCAACTTCATCAACACCTGCAAATAATTGATAGCCTTCAGGGTAAACAAAATCAGTCATGTTTTTGCTCCAACAAATCAATCACAGCTTGTGCAGCTTGGCTGTCCGCATCACATTGAATTAATTTATGTAATTCAGTAAAACGTTGAATTAAAACACTGCGAGATTTAACCGCACTTTCGTCATCACCCAAATACTGAGAAAGTTGTTCTGCTAATTTTTGCGGTTCGCAATCTTCTTGAATCATTTCTGGCACCAGCATTTCATCCGCTAATAAATTAGGTAATGAAATATATTTTGTTTTAACTAATCGCTTTGCCAAGAAATAGGTGAATGGTTTCATTCGATAGCCCACTACCATAGGCGATTTACACAACATCGCCTCAAGCGCTGCGGTACCCGAAGCAAGTAAAGTTGCTTCGGCAGCAATCATCACTTGACGAGCTTTACCATCAATTAAATGCATATCAAGATCAGGAGCAATCTGAGCCTTTATTTCCTCAAATTGCTGGCGACGTTTTTCATTCACTAAAGGAACTAAAAACTGCAAATCTGAATATTTTTCTTTTAATAACAAAGCAGTTTTTAGAAATGGTTCAGCAAGGAAGCTCACTTCGCTACCTCGACTCCCCACTAAAATAGCAAGGTAACGTCCTTTTTCATCAATACCTAAGGTCTGGCAAGCTTCCGTTATATTTGGTTTTAATGGAATCGCATCTGCCATAGTATGGCCAATAAAACGGCAAGGCACATTAAAACGATCATAAAAAGCTTTTTCAAAAGGAAGAAAAGCCAATACTTGATGAGTTGCTTTGGCAATTTTGTAAATACGATTTTGACGCCAAGCCCATACAGATGGACTCACATAATGAATCGTCTTAATCCCTTTTTCTTTTAATTTCAGTTCAACAGTAAGATTAAAATCCGGCGCATCAATACCGATAAATACATCAGGTTTAATATCAGAAAGTTGTTCGATGATACTGCGACGAATTTTTAGCAATCGCGGCAAATGTTTGAGAACTTCTACTAGCCCCATGACAGAGAGCTCTTCCATATCAAAAAAGCTTTCAAAGCCTTGAGCAATCATTCGCTCCCCACCAATCCCAACAAATTTAGCTTGCGGATAGTGGAGTTTAAGCGCTTGAATGAGACCTGCACCAAGAATATCGCCAGAGACCTCGCCGGCAATAATCGCAATAGTCGGATTTTCTTTAATCATTAAATTTATCCTAAAAAACGACCGCACTTTGAACAAATCATAGTGCGGTCTCTTTGTTATTCATCATTTTCTCTTAACGAGAAAAGAAACGTTAATTAACGAATAATGCCACGAGTAGAACGTTTGAAGAACTCCACAAAGAAACTAATTGCAGATTCAGTTTGTGCAATTTGTTCAATTTCAGGCAACACTTCTTCAAGGGTTTTACCACTGCGGTAAATCATTTTATAGACGTTACGAATTGCGTGCATGGTTGGTTTATCAAAACCACGACGTTTTAATCCTTCAAGGTTGACACCGAAAGGTTGCGCATGGTTACCTTGAGCCATCACATAAGGCGGCACATCTTGGCTAACCATTGAACCACCACCTAGCATAACGTGTGCTCCTACGATCACAAATTGGTGAATCGCAGACATACCACCAACAATCACAAAATCGTCTAATTCAACATGACCAGCAAGTGTTGCGTTATTTGCTAAGATACAGTTATTCTTGATTTGGCAATCATGAGCAACATGTACGTTTACCATGAGTAAATTGTTATTACCAATACGTGTTACACCACCACCTTGGATAGTGCCGCGGTGAATCGTCACATGCTCGCGAATACGGTTACCATTACCAATAATGGTTTTTGTTGCTTCGCCCTTATATTTTAAATCTTGGTTCACTTCACCAATGCTGGCGAATTGATAAATCTGGTTATCTTCACCAATCACGGTATCGCCTTTCACGACAATATGAGAATTTAAAACAGTACGTGCTTTAATCTCAACGCTCCCTTCAATAATACAGAAAGGACCGATAACAACATCTTCGCCAATAACTGCGCCATCAGCAACAAGCGCGGTCGGGTGAATTTTTGCACTTGGGTGGATCATACTTACCCCTTAATTTTCTTTAATTATCGACGAGCACACATTAATTTGGCTTCACAAGCTACTTCACCGTTTACGGTTGCAATACCCGTGAATGCTGTAATACCACGACGTTCTTTAATCACTTGAACGTTCAATTCCATTTGATCTCCAGGTAATACTGGGCGTTTGAAGCGCGCTTCATCAATACCTGCGAAATAGAATAATTCGCCACCTTTTAATTCATGGGTTTTAAATGCAAGTAATCCCATTGCTTGTGCCAAAGCTTCAAGAATTAACACACCTGGTAAAATCGGTTCACTTGGGAAATGACCAGTAAAGCAAGGTTCGTTTACACTGATATTTTTAATTGCTTTTAACCATTCACCTTCTTTGTAGTCCAACACGCGATCCACTAATAAAAATGGATAACGATGTGGCAATAAGGTCATAATTTCTTTTGCTTCTATCACTTTACTTACTTGATTCTCTGACACGTCTAATACCTTTAAAATAAATAATAATAAAACATTGAGATTATACGATATTTCTGTATAAAAATAAAACGCACCCTAAGGTACGTTTTAAAATCTTAGCCAAGTTTTTTCTCTAGGGCTTTCAATCGTTTATTCATACCATCAATTCCCAAGGTAAGTGCGGCTGTTTTTCGCCACTCTTTATTGGTTTGTAATGGAATGCCCGATGAGTATACGCCAGGCTCAGTAATTGGGCGCATCACCATGCCCATGCCTGTCACGGTTACTTTATCGCAGATTTCCATGTGACCATTAATCACACTAGCTCCACCAATTAAGCAATAACGGCCCACTTTTAAGCTACCCGCCATAATTACACCGCCAGCCACCGCTGTGCCCGTGCCAATATGAACGTTATGGGCTATTTGACAAAGGTTATCAATGATGACGTTATCTTCAATGACTGTCGCGTCTAAGGCACCACGGTCAATACAAGTACAAGCACCGATTTCGACATTATTACCAATAATCACTTGCCCTACTTGTGGAATTTTCACCCAGCGGCCACGATCATTCGCATAGCCAAAGCCATCACTACCAATGACTGCACCTGATTGAATTAAGCAATTTTGCCCAATTTCTACTTCATGATAAACGCTTACGTTTGCCCAAAGCTGTGTACCCGCGCCAATTTTTGTGAATTTACCAACAAAACAACCCGCGCCAATAATCACGTTATCGCCTAATACAACACCTTCTTCAATAACGGCATTTGCACTAATTGATACATTTTCACCAATTGAAGCTTTTTCAGAAATAACCGCACTTGGGTGGATATTTTGAGCAGCTTTCGGAGTGGTATCCATATATTGAGCTAATACTGCGTAAGCAACATAAGGATCTTTAACGATAAGTAAATTACTTTCAGGTGAGCAAAACTCCACATCCGCTTCTGACACGACAAGAATACCTGCTTTAGATTCCGCTAATAAAGGACGGAATTTTGCATTAGAAATGAACGTAAGCTGGTTAGGTCCTGCTTTTGACAGTGCGGCAATATTATTAACGACAACGTCGGCGTTACCGCGAAGGGTACCGCCGACTTTTGTTGCTAATTCCTGTAAAGAATAGGATTTTTGCATTATGAGAACCTATTATTTTTTCTCTTCAGTTTTTGCTTGAGCTGCTTTTTCAGTTGCTGGAATAGATTTTAATACTTCTTCAGTAATATCTTTACCATCTACTGCAAATACTACAGAGTTAGCATCTAAAACATAAGTATAACCTTTTGCTTTTGCTAAGTTATTAGTTGCAACTTGAATGCTTTCTAATAATTTACCACGCTCTTCAGTTTGACGTTTTTCGTTTAACTCTTGGAACTCTGCCACTTTTTTATCTTGCTCTTCCATTAATTTACTTAATGCAGCTTCTTCATCTGAACCGAATTTAGTAATTTCGTCTTGACGCTTTTGAATTTCAGCTTGACGTAAACGAGGTGCATCTTTTTGTAACGCTGCAATTTTTGCTTCTACTTTTTTACGAGATGCTACGATTTTGTCATCAATTTCTTTCTTACTTGCAGCAAGTTTATCCGCCATTGGTTTGAATTCTGCATCTAACTTATCTGCTACAGCTTGACGATCCGGGTGATTTTGGAATAAGTAACCCGCGTTGATGAATGCGATATTTTCATCTGCAGCAGCAAAACCTGATGCAAGTGCAAGACCTAAAGAAAGTGCGGTAACTTTTACTACTTTTTTCATATTTGAATTTCCTTAAATTAGTTTAGTAAATATTCCTGTGTCAGCTAACTCACTGACACAGAACGAAGATTTTGACTTAAATTGAACGTAAAAGTTCAATTTATTAGAAAGAACCACCAATACTAAATTGGAATTGTTCTACATCATCATTTTCATATTTTTTGATTGGTTTCGCGTAAGAGAATACCAATGGTCCGATTGGTGATTGCCATTGGAAAGCAACACCAGTTGAAGCACGGATTCGACCTGCTTTGCTGTAATCAGGTAATGTTGCATAAATCGGAGATGATTTTAAGCCTTCTTTATCTGATTTCCATTTTGTATTCCAAACGCTCGCTGCATCAACGAAAAGTGAGGTTCTTACGCTATTTTGACTTTTATCTCCAACAAATGGGGTTGGAACAATAAGTTCCACGCTTGTCGTAGCCATCGCGTTACCACCAACGACATCAGTACTTTGATACCATTGGCCATATTTGTCTTGATAAATCGCATTAGGACCTACCGCACCGTAAGCAAAGCCTCGTAATGAACCGATGCCACCAGCTGTATAAAGTTGATAGAACGGTACACGTTTACCACCTAAGCCATTTGCATAAGAAGCGGTTGCTTTTCCAGATAATACCCAACGATGATCACGATCTAATGGGTAGAAACCTTGAAGCTCAGCACTTAATTTATAATATTTATTGTCAGATCCTGGAATGGTAACACGACCACCTAAACTTGCTTTCACCCCTTTAGTTGGGAAATAGCCACGGTTTAGGCTGTTGTAGTTCCAACCAAATGAGAAATCAAAATCATTAGTTTTGATTGAATTTCCAGTCAAATTCATTGACTTCATGTATAAATCACGGTTGTATTCATACGCGAAGTTACTGATTTTATTATAAGTATAACCTAATCCCACGTAATATGAGTTATTCTCATTAACTGGGAATCCTAATGTCATGTTACCGCCATAAGTGGTACGTTTATAGGTTGATGAAGTATCACTTTTCGAGTTATCGTAAGTTTCATAGAATACGTTTCCACCTAAACTTACGCCATCTTTTGTAAAGTATGGTTCTGTATAACCTAAGTTTACACTTGTACCGTAGTCATTACGTGTACCCGCTAAACTTACCGCCGCACCTGTTCCCAAGAAGTTGTCTTGTTTCACACTTGCTTGATAGCTGATACCACTTTCTGTACCGTAACCAATACCAAAGTTAATGCTACCAGTATTACGTTCTCTTACTTTATATACGACATCGACTTCATCATTAGAACCTTGGATTGGTTCAACACGATTTTCTACGCTCTCAAAGAAACCTGTTCTATCTAAACGTACTTTACCTAGCTCAACTAATTGAGAGTTATACCACGTACCTTCTTGCTGACGCATTTCTTGACGCAATGTACTATCTGCAGAAACGGTATTACCTTCAAAGCGAACTTGACGTACAGATAAACGACGTCCTGCATCAACCACAAAGGTTAATGCTAATGTTTTATTCGCATCATCAAAAGTTGGTACAGTATTCACTGTTGCACTACCGTAACCACGTTCACCTAATTTATCTTTAATTAAGCTTTCAACATTTTGCACATCCGCACGACTGAATGTATCATTTAAGTGAAGTTCACCTAATAATGGTTGTAATTCATCAGCCATACCACCTAAGTTACCGACGATACGAGCAGAACTTAAGTTATATTTTTCACCTTCACTTACATCGATAGTGACATCTGCTTTTGTATGTTCTTCATTCAACTGAACATCTGTTTTTGTCACTCTTGCTTTTGCATAACCATTATTTTGGTAATAGTCTTGGATAGCTTGAATATCTTTATCAAATTGAGAACCATCAAACTTATTACCCCAAAGTTTCCACCAAGAATCTGGTTGAAGCTCCATTTGTTCTTGTAACTTACTGCTAGAAATCGCTTCATTTCCATTAAAAGTAACAGAACGAAGTTTTGCCGTATCATCTTCATCAATTTGAAGTGTAATTTCTGCGCGGTTATTTGGTAAAGTTGTCACGATCGGATCAACTTTCGCATTATAACGACCTATACTCTTATAATGTTCTCTTAAGGTTTTCGCAAACTCTTCTAATTTCGCACGATTTAACACATCACCACTTTTGAAACCATTTGCATCAAGGTTTTGTTTTAATGCTTCTGTTGGAATAACTGAGTTACCTTTAATATTCACTTCAGAAATGATTGGTTTCGCAATAACGCTCACAACTAATGCGTCGCCATCTTGGAAAGCTTTAACATCATCAAACTGTCCACTTACGAATAATGAACGTACAATATTGGCTACATCTTTATCCGTTACACGCTGACCACTACGAACAGGAAGGCTTGCTAGAATTTGCTGTTCTAAGTCTCCTTGAGCACCGTCAACACGAATGTCTTTTGCTACAAATGGTGCCGCAAATACACTCGTTGTAGTACCGAATAATAAACTTGCGATTAGAAGTTTTTTCATCGACTTTATCCTATAAAAAATAATAGTTATAAACGTAAGAAATCATTAAAAAGCACAAAAATTGTTTCAATTAACAAGATTGTTAGCCCTATACGATAACTTAAATTTTGTACCCGTTCTGAAACAGGTTTTCCTTTGATAGCTTCCGCCGCCAAAAACACGAGATGTCCACCATCCAAAACTGGCAACGGAAATAAATTCATTATGCCTAAATTAACACTAATTAACGCGAGAAAACTTAAGAAATAAATCACGCCAGCGTTAGAAGATGCGCCTGCACCTTGGGCAATTGAAATTGGCCCCGCCAAACTGGAAAATGAAAGTTCACCACTAAGCAATTTCCCGATTGCCTTCACAATAAACCACGAAATTTGGCCTGTCTTTTCCACACCTTTTTGTAGCGCATCAAGAATACCATATTTTAATTCAGTTCGATACTGTTCGCCAACTTTTAAGAACGTCGGACTTAACCCCACAAACCATTTACCATCTTGATTCTTCTCCGGTTGCAAGGTTTTGTCAAAAATTTCCTGATTTCGTTCAACCTTGATTGTAAAAGGTTGACCTTGTTGTACCTGCCCGACAAAAGCTTTCCAATCAAGTGCGGTCGAATTTTCTGCTAAAATTTTATCGCCAATCAATAAGCCTGCTTTTTCAGCTGGTGAGTTCTCCACCACTTTTGATAAAGTCATCTCCACTTTACTTGAAATTGGATTGATTCCTAATGTTTCAAATGCTGTTTCTTTATCTGGCTCAAATGACCAATTTTGCAGATTAATAGTTCGTTGATAAGGTTGTTCTTCACCAAAAGGCGTTAATGTGAGTTCAACCGAATCAGAACCTAACTTATCAGTGAGCAATAAATTAATGGTTTCCCAATCGGGTGTATTCTTCCCATCAATTGCCAAAATCTGACTATTCGGTTCAATTTGAGCCATCGCAGCCGGAGAATTTGGTGTGACGTTCTCAATGACCGGTTTAACACTCGGAATTCCAACGGCATAAATGACCCAATATGCCAAAATCGCAAAAATAAAATTAGCCAAAGGGCCTGCAGCAATCACAAAAGCACGTTGCGCGACTGATTTGCTTTCAAATGCCTGCGATTTTAATTCTGCGGGAACGTCTTCATTTCGTCCATCAAGCATTTTGACATAACCGCCAAGTGGAATGGCCGAAATAGCAAACTCTGTACCTAATTTATCTGTGCGTCGCCAAATCACTTTACCAAAGCCAATCGAAAAACGATGAACTTTAATACCGCACTTTCTTGCAGCCCAAAAGTGGCCGTATTCGTGTACAGCAACCAATATAGCAATTGCAACAATAAATGAGCCAAGCGACCACAAAAATGACATGTTCTACCCTTACAACACAAAGAAATAGAAGTATGTGAAGAATGGTACTGCCGCCGTTAAGCTATCAATACGATCTAATATACCGCCATGACCTGGAATTAATTGACTACTGTCTTTGATGCCTGATTCACGTTTAAACATACTTTCGGCTAAGTCACCTAATACAGAAATAGCCACAGTTGCCACAGAAAGCACAACAAAACCGCTCATTGCACGGCTACCTAATAAGGTTTCACCTGAGAAATGGATAAAGACAAATGCCAATACCGCCGCGGTGATCATGCCACCAAATACGCCTTGCCATGTTTTTCCCGGTGATACTTTCGGTGCAAGTTTATGCTTACCAAAAGCTCGTCCTGCGAAATATGCACCAGAGTCAGCTGCCCATACTAATACAAATACATAGAGCAATAAGAACAAACCATGATGTGGATCAGCCGTATAATTATCTAAACGTAAACGTAAGACGGCGGCAACAAAAGGAATCAACGTAGAAAACGCAAACAGGAGTTGTAAAGGAATATTTTTACCCCAAAACTTCGCTGAGCTTGGATAAGTCACCACTAACACTAATGCAAGTGCCCACCAACCGACTGAATTTAGCAATAAAAGCGGCAAGTAGTTTTCAAATACTCGACCTGCATCTAAATAATTCCCTTCGTTGTAAAGCCAAAGGAAGATAAATGCACCTAAAAATGCTGCGATGCAAAGGCGTGCTAAAGGATTTTTAAAACGAGCAAATTGAGCCCACTCCCAAATACCAAGGGTCGCCACAAAGCCTAAGGCTAGGGCAAAATAAAATGGGGTAAATAAGAACAAGGCACATAATACCAAAGCAATCAGCACAATGGCTGATAATACACGTTCTTTAAGCATAGGTTCTCCGCTTATTCTGTCCCGCCAAAACGGCGATGACGTTGTTGATAGCAGGCAATTGCCTGATTAAAATCTTTTTCATTAAAATCTGGCCAAAGCACATCTAAAAAACACAATTCCGCATATGCAATTTGCCAAAGCAAGAAATTACTAATGCGTTGCTCACCGCTTGTGCGAATTAGTAAATCGACCGGCGGTTCATCTTGTGTCACTAAATGTTGCTGGAAAAGTGATTCATTAATATCACTTACCGAAATCTCATTATTTTTTACTTTTTCAGCGAGTTGTTGAGTCGCTTGAACAATATCCCAACAACCACCGTAATTCGCCGCAATATTTAAAGTCAGTGCAGTATTATTTTCCGTTAAATTTTCTGCTTTTGCGATCTTCTCTTGCAATTTCTCACTAAAACGAGAAATATCACCGATAATCTTTAAACGAATATTATTTTTGTGTAATTTTTTAACTTCTCGATCAAGTGCTTGCATAAAGAGCATCATCAATGCACTCACTTCTTGTTCCGGACGATTCCAGTTTTCACTGCTAAAGGCATATAACGTCAAAAATTTAACGCCAGTTTGTCGTGCATAACTCACCGCACGGCGCACTGCCGCCACACCATTTGTATGGCCAAAAATACGCAGCTTATTTTGTTGTTTCGCCCAACGCCCATTGCCATCCATAATAATAGCAACATGTTCGGGAATATTATTGTTATCAAGTTCTTTCATTCTAAAATATTCGAATTTTATGACCGCACTTTGGCGTATTCTACATTAACTTTTTAATCAGCGAATCGGCTAGCTCACGTGCTTGCTTATCTACAGCCAATACATCATCAATGCTTGAAATTATATAAGATGGTATTTGCTCAACCGATGCTTGGTTAATTTTCGCAATATCCGTAAATTTAATATATCCATCTAAAAAGGCTTGTACTGCAATTTCATTTGCCGCATTCATTGCAGTTGTCGCATACTGCCCTTCTGCAAACGCATCAATCGCTAATTTTAAATTTGGATAACGATTAAAATCAGGTTCGATAAACGTCAATTCTTTGATTTTAAAGAAATCTAATGGTTCCACACCACTTATGGTACGATTTGGATAAGCCATGGTTTCCGCAATCGGCGTTCGCATATCGGGATTGCCCATTTGAGCAATGACTGAGCCATCTACATAACGCACCATTGAATGAATAATAGATTGAGGATGAATAATCACTTCCATTTCATCTGCTGATGCATTAAATAGCCAGCGAGCCTCAATGTACTCTAAACCTTTATTCATCATCGTGGCAGAATCTACAGAGATTTTTTTGCCCATTGACCAGTTTGGATGAGCAACGGCTTGTTCTGGCGTAATATGCTCAAACTCGTTTAATGGCGTATAACGGAAAGGTCCACCAGAACCGGTTAAGACAATTTTACTGACCCCTAATTCTTTCAAAGGACAAAATCCAACCTTTTCTTGTGCCTCAGGCGGTAAGGATTGAAAAATCGCGTTATGTTCGCTATCAACAGGCAATAATTTTGCTTTTGACTGCTTCACTGCATCAATAAAGATCTGACCACAAGTCACCAACGATTCTTTATTCGCAAGCAAGACTTTCTTACTTGCTTTTACCGCAGAAAGGGTCGGCAATAATCCCGCTGCCCCAACAATGGCCGCCATAACTTGATCAGCATCTGGATGTGCTGCCAGCTCACAAATAGCTTTCTGTCCAGCTAAGACTTCCGTTTTAATGTGGTGTGAAGCTAATTTTTCTCGCAATACTTTTGCTGCATTTTCATCATCTAACGCAGCAAAGTGCGGTTGAAATTTCACGCATTGTTCAAACATTGTCTCAACATTTTTGCCCCCTACTAACGCAAAGGCATGGTATTTGTTAGGATTATGTTCGATAACAGAAAGGGTGCTATGACCAATAGAACCGGTTGATCCTAAAATAACAAGATTTTGTTTTTGCATAAAATTTCGACCGCACTTTGTGCTTTTATTTTTTAATCAGAATAGAACAAGGGCAGACACTTGGTCTGCCCCAAAACATGGTTCGACAATTAGAAATCCATTAATTCTTTTTCTTTATCTGCTAAGATCTCATCCACTTTTTTGATATAGCTATCAGTGACTTTTTGAATGATTTCTTCTGCTTTGTGTTGATCGTTTTCGCTGATTTCTTTGTCTTTTAATAATGCTTTGATTTTATCATTTGCATCACGACGTACATTACGAATCGCGACTTTACCTTGCTCACCTTCGCTTTTTACGATTTTGATTAAATCACGACGGCGTTCTTCAGTTAATGGAGGAAGAGGCACGCGAATTGTTGTACCTGCTGAAGATGGGTTTAAACCTAAATCAGACGTTAAAATTGCTTTTTCTACTGCACTGATTAAAGAACGGTCAAATACTGTTACCGCTAAAGTACGAGCATCTTCTGCAACAACGTTAGCTAATTGACGAAGTGGTGTCGCCGCACCATAGTATTCCACTTGGATTGCATCTAATAAGCTTGGTTGTGCACGGCCTGTACGGATTTTTGCAATATGCCCACGCAACGCTTCGAGGCTTTTTTCCATGCGAGCTTCAGCATCTTGTTTGATTTCATTAATCATTCATCTGTCCTTTTTAATAAATAAAGATAAAACACAGTGATTTTACTGGATTTTTAGGGAGTTTTGAATAAATTTATTCATAAAAAAGGCGAGATTGTCTCTCGCCATTTTATTCTTGAAAAAATTAACTAATCGTTGTGCCTTCTTCTGTACCAAGTACCACTTTACGTAACGCACCTGGTTTACACATATTAAATACACGAATTGGCATACCGTGGTCACGCGCAAGTGTAAATGCAGCTAAATCCATTACTTGTAATTCTTTATCAATCACTTCTGCATAAGATAATTTATGGTATAGCTTCGCATTAGGATTTTTTGCAGGGTCGCAATCATACACGCCATCAACTTTGGTCGCTTTTAACACGATATCCGCTTCAATTTCGATACCACGTAAACATGCAGCTGAATCTGTAGTAAAGAACGGGCTACCTGTACCGGCTGAGAAAATGACTACACGTTTTTCACGTAACATTTTGATGGCTTCAGACCAGTTATAGGTATCGCAAATCCCATTTAATTGGAACGCAGACATTAATTTCGCATTCACATCTGCACGGTGAAGCGCATCACGCATTGCTAAACCATTCATTACCGTTGCAAGCATCCCCATGTGGTCGCCCACTACGCGGTTCATCCCTGCTTTAGCTAATTTTGCGCCACGGAATAAGTTACCACCGCCGAGCACAACACCAACTTCCACGCCCATTTCAATTAATTCTTTAATCTCTAAAGCCATACGATCGAGGATCGAAGGATCGATACCGAAGCCCTCATCACCTTGCAATGCTTCACCACTTAATTTCAATAAAATACGTTTGTAAATTGGTTGGCTCATTTGTCTTTTCCTTTGTCGGTTACAAAATTTGGCTTATTCTAGCAAAAGAGCGAAAAAGTTAAAAATGGAAATTGGTCAGAAAAGTGCGATAAAATATCGCTGTTTTGATTTTATAGGTAAACTTTATGAAGATTTCAAAAACCTCACAAATTTTAACCGCACTTTTTTCTTTGGCTTGTGCCATTGCTGCCGGTTATTTGATTTTACGAGGTTCAGGGATGTTTCCTGAACCCTCTATCAGTCTGATTTTACTCACCGCTATTTTCATTATTTTATTAAGTAGTAGCCGAAAATCTTTCTATTTTATTTTATTACCCTTAGTTTGCTTACACGCAATTTATACGCCGACAGGCTTAAATTTCGGTGCGCCAAGCTACCAATATATTGCATCGGTTCTCGCGACAGATATGTTAGAGACCAAAGAGTTTCTCATGCAAATCCCTGTGAGCAGCTATTTAGCGGCATTGGCTATTCCAATTTTAGTCTTTTTACATTACAAAAGTGCGGTCAAATTTGGGGTAAAATTTTATCGTAATAAAACATTCATTGCCCTCGCTACCCTGTTGATTGGCTACAACTTACCGATTGCCGCGCCCTTAAAAGAAACGATAGATTCGAGTGTACAAATTGTTAATGAATGGCAAAAATTGAAAAAAATGTCACAGGAAAGCAGCTGGGGACAATCCACATTAGAAAATTCTCAA
Organism: Parahaemophilus parainfluenzae; assembly: GCA_963515445.1. Lineage (GTDB taxonomy): Bacteria > Pseudomonadota > Gammaproteobacteria > Enterobacterales > Pasteurellaceae > Haemophilus_D > Haemophilus_D parainfluenzae_AI. The sequence continues at coordinate 36,312 of CAUPWR010000009.1, forward strand.
TACCAAGATTATGTGATTATTTTGGGTGAAAGTGCGAGAAAAGATTACTTGCATGCGTATGGATACCCCGTTAATGACACGCCATTTATGTCATCAGCAAATGGTACAGTGATTGATGGTATGACATCTGCCGGAACCAACACTGTCGCCTCATTGCGCTTAATGTTAACGTTACCTGATAAAGAAAAATGGGAACCAAACTATGATTTAAGCTTAGTGGATCTCATTAAGTCTGCAGGTCTGAAAACCTACTGGCTTTCTAATCAAGGTTTCTTAGGTGAATATGACACGCCGGTCGCCTCGCTTGCCTCAAAATCTGATGAAACCATTTTCTTGAAAAAAGGCGGTAGCTTTAATTCTACAAACTATAGCGATTTTGATTTAATTCCTAAATTTGTCCAAGTTTTAGAAGATCCAACACAAGGTAAACGCTTTATTGTATTACACATTTATGGTTCGCATCCGCTTGCTTGCGATCGCGTTGAAGATTACCCGAAAATTTTCAATGACAATGACATTGAGAAAAAGAACGAATACTTAAATTGCTATATTACATCCATTAAGAAAACCGATGGTTTTATTAAGAAAGTGTATGAAACGCTCAAAGAAAATGAGCAAAAAACACACCGCACTTTCTCGATGATTTATTTTTCAGATCATGGTTTATGTCATCAAGAAGATGATAAACACGGTGTAACCTTGTTTAACCAAAACTGTCACAGCCAATTACATCATAATATTCCGCTCTTTAAGATTTCATCTGATGATACGGCACGTAAAGAATACAAAACCTTTAAATCTGGTTTGAATTTCTTAGAAGGTATTGCTAATTGGATAGGCATTAAAAATCCGAAGCTCACATTAGAAGAAGATTTATTCTCTGAACAAGCTGACAAAGATGACTATGGACTGAAAAAACTGATTGAAGAAAAATATCGTAAAGATGCAGACCCTGCCATCGATATTCGTCCAAAGAAATAGAAAATCTCAAATTTCAGACAACAAAAAAGCCGATATTCAATATCGGCTTTTTTTATATCTCAATGGAGAAAATTAAGCGTTACCGCCAGTGATTTTTGCAACTTCAGCTGCGAAATCTTCTTCTTTTTTCTCGATACCTTCACCCACTTCTAAACGGATGAAGTTAGACACTGAAGTGTTTACTGATTTTAAGAAGTCACCTACAGATACAGAAGGATCCATTACGAATGGTTGACCTGTTAATGAAACTTCACCAGTGAATTTCTTCATACGGCCTTCAACCATTTTCTCTGCGATTTCTTTTGGTTTACCAGAGTTAACTGCGATATCAATTTGAATTTGACGCTCGTGTTCAACAACATCTGCAGGTACATCTTCTGGGTTCACGAATTCTGGTTTAGATGCTGCTACGTGCATTGCCACTTTTTTAAGTTCATCTTCTGAACCTTCACCTGCAACTAATACACCGATTTTTGCACCGTGTAAGTATTGAGCAATAACTTGACCTTCTAAGTAAGCAACACGACGGATGTTCATGTTCTCACCGATTTTAGCCACTAATGCCGCACGTTTTTCTTCAAATTGTGCTTGTAATGCTTCGATAGTGGTGCCTTTGTGTGCTGCTGCGAAATCAGCCACTTCGTTTGCTAAACCTAAGAAGCCAGCATCTTTTGCTACGAAGTCAGTTTCACAGTTCATTTCAACTAATACACCGAAACCATTTTGTACACGAGCAAGGATAACACCTTCAGCTGCAACACGGCCTGCTTTTTTAGCAGCTTTAGCTTGACCAGATTTACGCATGTTGTCGATTGCTAACTCGATATCACCGTTTGCTTCAACTAATGCTTTTTTACATTCCATCATACCGGCACCGGTACGTTCACGAAGTTCTTTTACTAATGATGCTGTGATTTCAGCCATTTTAAAAATCCTCTGTCGAAAGTACGATTCATTTTGACCGCACTTTTAGATAAAAATATAGGGGCTAAATTTTAGCCCCTATGCCAATTAATCGTTTGATTATTAAGGGCTTCGCCTTATTGCAAAACTTAAATTATTCTGCGTCAGCTGCTAATTCTTCAGCAACTTGCGCTTCGTTACCACGACCTTCTTTAACCGCTGCTGCAGCTGCAGAAACGTAAAGTTGGATAGCACGAGTCGCATCATCGTTACCAGGGATAACGAAATCTACGCCAGCTGGAGTTGAGTTAGTATCAACGATAGCAAACACAGGAATACCTAGGTTGTTTGCTTCTTTAACCGCGATATGTTCGTGGTCTGCACCGATAACGAATAACGCATCTGGTAAGCCGCCCATATCTTTGATACCGCCAAGGCTTAATTCAAGTTTTTCCATCTCACGGGTACGCATTAACGCTTCTTTTTTGGTTAATTTGTCAAAAGTACCGTCTTGAGATTGAGTTTCTAAATCTTTTAAACGTTTAATTGATTGACGAACGGTTTTCCAGTTAGTCAACATACCACCTAACCAACGGTGGTTTACATAATATTGTTGACAGTCTAATGCTGCAGCTTGTACTGCTTCTTGAGCCGCGCGTTTAGTACCAACAAATAATACTTTACCGTTGTTGCTAGCAATACGGGTTAATTCCGCTAAAGCTTCGTTGAATAAAGGTAAAGTTTTTTCTAAGTTGATGATATGAACACCGTTACGAGCACCAAAAATGAAAGGTTTCATTTGTGGATTCCAGTAACGAGTTTGGTGTCCGAAGTGTACGCCCGCGTTGATCATGTCGCGCATTGAAACTTGTGCCATAATATTTTCCTTTTGTTGGGGTTGAGCCTCCACATATCAGCTAATCGACCGTTTGGCACCCCGATTAAGCCTTAATGATATGTGTGTGTTGTTAATAATTAAAAACGCTGCTTTTGAAACCCAAAAACAGCGGTGCGATTTATACCATAAAGTGCGGTCAAAAACCAGTTTATTTTGTCAAATTTATTACTTTTCTTGCTTTAATAAACAATAAAGGGGGACGATGCCGCAAATCTTTAAATTCATCATGCCATTGTGGCTGCTCGGCTAACATGGATTCAGCCATTTGTTCAATTTGAAAACCTACAGCAATTAAATCATTAATAATCGTTGCCGTCGTGCGGTGATAGGTTTTAAAAGGTTGTTGAAACCAATTCCGCTCTCTCAATCCTTCATCACGGTAATGATTTAAACGATAAGCGACTTGCTGTTTTTTCTCATTTTTTTCCCAGCGCTCCCCTTCTTTATGGCAAGTTGTAATCGGATGCTCCTGGGAAAAAACTAATGTACCATTAGGCTTAAGTTTGTTGGCAATAGAAGATAATAAAGCAGGAAAATCTTCAATATAATGAAAAGCAAAAGAGCTGGTAATGACATCAAAATCACTTTCTGGCAATTCCGTTAATTTTTCCATCGGTAACTGATATAACGAAAAACGTCCAGAAAATTGACCGCACTTTTGCAGATCTTGTTCAGCTTGTTCTAGCATTTTAGCTGAAAGATCCGTTCCCACTACACTCGCCACATTGCGTTCTAGATAGAGTTGCAAATGTCCGCCAGTTCCACAACCTAGATCGAGCAATTTTTTCCCTTGTAAATCGGGTAAGAGGGAAAGCATCGTTGGCTTTTCCACTATTTCATTGAGACTGATTGGGTTAGATCGAAGTTTTTGATAAAGCGCAAAGAAGTTTTCTTTATCGTAAACGCTCGTTTTATTACTCATCTCGTTTCCTATGCAAAATTAAAAAGGGCGTATTTGATACGCCCCTGCTATATTAACGTGAAAACTTATCCTGCGAAACTTGCAAACCATCCTAAGTTTGCGCCTACTTGTGCCACAATATTTAACACACCGAATAAGATCACAAAGCCAATCATAAAATTACCGCCATACACTTTATAAGTTGCATTTGGGAATTTTTGACGACTGGCTTTAGCAAGTAGTGCTGGCACGATTGCTGCCCAAATAGTTGCAGCTAGTCCGGCATAACCAATGGCAATCACGAAGCCATAAGGGAATTGTAAACTTAACAATAGCGGCGGTAAGAATGTCACTAATGTGGTTTTGGTTCTGCCTAATACGCTGTCATCAAATTTAAATAGGTCGGCAATATAGTCAAATAACCCTAATGTCACCCCTAAGAATGAGGTCGCAATAGCCATATAAGCAAAGAAATTCAATACTACCGCAATATATTCTACTTCAATGTATTTATGTAAGGCTTCTAATAATGCGGATACATCGCCACCTTTTTCAATCACGGGAGCAAACTCGGTACGCGGTAAATTACCTTGCACTGCAAGCTGCCATAAAATGTAAATCACTAATGCTAAACCTGTACCAATAAAGATCGATTTCATTACACGGCTACCATCACGATCGTAATATTTGACGAGACTCGGTACATTTCCGTGGAAACCAAAAGACACTAAGCAAACAGGAAGTGCGGTCAATAAATAAGGTAAATAAGTTTGTTCACCTTCCGCAATGGTATTAAATAACACCTCTGTTTTTACAGAGCCCAATAAACCGGCTGTAGAAAGGAAGAAAGCCACCACCATTCCAACGATCAAAATGGTTGTGAAACGGTCCACAGCTTTAGTAGAAAGCCATACGAAAGCTGCAAGAATAAAACAGAAAATCAAGGAACCAGAAGTACGTCCAATATCGACCGCACTTTCAGCGGAACCAAAGGCTTGATTGAGCAAGTTTTGTGTAATACCGCCGCCAGAGGTGATATAGGCATAGGTTAAAATATACAACACGAAAGCCACAGAAAGGCCGTTGATAATATTCCAACCTTTTCCTAACAAATCTTTCACGATGGTGTCAAAGCTTGAGCCGGTAGGATAATGTAAGTTGGCTTCTAAGATCATCAAACCTGATGTGGTCATACAAAACCAGGTGTAAACCAAAGCTAGAATAGAGCCGATAAACCATACGCCCGCCGTCGAAGTTGGATTAGCGAGCATTCCTGCACCAATCGCGGTACCCGCAATAATCATGGCGCCGCCTAATAAAGAAGGAGATTTTTTTATTGTCATCGTTAAGTCCTAAAATGTAATTTCGCACTATTATAGTAGTACAAAATAGAAAGGCAATATCTTATATCGACAAAAATAAATAAATTTATATAATATTAATGGTTTTAACTTAAAGGACTCCATTATGAAAAAACAACTTAAAAGCTTTGCTTTTGCCGCGTTAGCGGGTGTCGTATTAACTTCATGTGCTGATTCTGCCTCAATCAATCAAGAAGCAGCAAGCAGCTACACACAAGAAATGGGGAAAATTCGCTCACAAGGTGCGATTGATACCACATCAAATACCGCAAAACGCATTCATCATGTGTTCAATAAAATGGTGCCTTATGCTAACCAAGCGAATGAAACAGGTTTAGAGTTTAACTGGCAAATTAATGTCATTAAGTCCAAAGAACTTAATGCTTGGGCTATGCCGGGCGGGAAAATGGCTTTCTATACAGGTTTAGTGGATACTTTACAACTAAACGATAATGAAATCGCCGTCGTTATGGGGCATGAAATGGCACATGCCTTAAAAGAACACGGTAAAGCTAAAGCTAACTTCGGTACGATAAGCGCTATTGCAGGTGCAGTTGGTGGAACAGCATTATCTGCCGTAGTAGGGGCCGATATGACAGATTTAGTCACACTGACTAAAGACTTTGCGTTAGATAAACCTTACTCTCGTAGTGCAGAAACAGAAGCCGATGAAGTGGGGCTTATGTTAATGGCTCGTTCAGGTTACAATCCACAAGTCGCGCCGGGATTATGGCAAAAAATGGCTAAAGCCTCAGGTGGTTCTCAAGGCGTTCTTGACGTATTAGCTTCAACTCACCCAAGCGATGCTTCTCGTGAAGAAAACTTGAAACGCTTATTACCCGAAGCGATGGAACTTTATAAAGCCGCTAAAAATAAAAATGGCTAAATAAAACAGTCAAAAAATTGACCGCACTTTCATAAATAAAAAGCGAACATTATGTTCGCTTTTTTAATCTCTAAAAGAAAACCGCACTTGAAAAATCAAAGTGCGGTTTGTTTTTATAGTATTTTCAATTAATGTTGTTCGTTAATGTGACCTTCAATTGGTTTTACATTTTCATCAAACACTGGTAACGGTTTGTGTTCGCTTGCAATGTAAGAATAAATCACTGGCAACACGAACAAGGTAAACAATGTACCGATTGCCAAACCTGCCACGATAACGATACCAATACTGAAACGAGATACCGCACCTGCACCTGTTGCATAAAGCAACGGTACAAGACCTGCAATCATCGCTGCGGTTGTCATCAGAATTGGACGTAAACGTACTTTAGCCGCTTCGGTAATCGCTTCAACACGCGTTTTACCATGATTTAACTGCTCTTCTTTCGCTACTTCACACATTAAAATACCGTGTTTTGTGATAAGACCAACTAGGGTAATCAAACCAACCTGTGAGTAGATATTTAGCGTTGTCCCTGCAATGCCAATAAATCCGAAGGCATTTAAGGCTAACAATGCGCCACTCACGGCTAACGGTACGGAAATCATAATCACGATTGGATCGCGAATTGATTCAAACTGAATTGCCAAGACTAAGAAAATAATCACTACCGCAAGTAAGAACGTTACAGCAAGCGCATTACCTTCTTGTACTAACTGACGCGCTTCACTTTTAAAGTCATAGTTATAACCTTGCGGTAAGGTATTTTTCGCATTGTCTTGCAGCCATTGGATTGCATCACCAATTGAAGTCCCTGGCATCGGTACAGCACTAATCACCGCAGAGTTTAACTGACTGAAACGAGGCAATGTACTTGGTTGCGGTTCCAATGTAGCCGTCACCAAGCTGCTTAATGGCACAGAGGTACCATTTGCCGCAGTGACGTAATACTTATTAAAACTTTTCGGTGATAAACGATTGTCACGTTTTACTTGAGAAATAATTTTATAAGCACGACCGTCAATATCTACACGTTCAATGGTTGCGGCAGATAAGAAACTACCTAAAGTACGGCTGATTTGTTGCATCGTAATACCGTAAGTTCCTGCTTTTTCACGGTCAATCTTAATACGCATTTGAGCAGTATCAAATTTAAGATCGAGATTGGTATAAACAAACTTACTGGATTTCCGCATATCCTCTAAGAATTTACCCGCCACATTTGCTAAATCACCGTAGTCTTGTGATGTGCTGATCACAAAACCAATTGGAGGACCTTGCTCTCCTGTATCAATTTCTGGGAACGCAAAGCCTTGTACAGACACTTCAGGAATGGATTTTGCTTTTTCATTCAACTCATTCATGATAGCTGTTTGGCTTTTTGAGCGTTCTTTCCAATCTTTTAAAGTCACAACGTTTAAAGATTGGTTAGAGCTTGGTGCCCCTGCAATCGTCATCGCAAACTGTACTTCTGGCGTATTGGTTAAAATCTCTTGATAAGGTGTCATCGCATTTTGCACGTAATCTATGTTTACGTTAGAAGGTGCAGAACCGACTGCTATAAATGCCCCTTTATCTTCTGTAGGTGTTAATTCACTTGAAAGTGATTTAAACAACACGGGTAAGGTGGCAAAGATGATTGCCGCAAACATCAACATACATTTACGGTTTACCATCACCAAATCAAGAACATACGCATAAGCCGAATTCACTTTACTAAGGGTATGCTCTACTCGTTGTTCCAATTTACTTGGAGCCTCGTTGGATTTCAGCAATTTACTCGTCATCATTGGTGAAAGCGTTAATGCTACGATACCGGAAATAAATACTGCTCCAGCAAGGGTTAAAGCAAACTCTTTAAACAACGTACCCGTAATACCGCCCATTAACGCCATTGGAGAATATACTGCAATCAAGGCAATGGTCATGGAAATAACCGGAACGGCAATTTCACGCGTACCTATAATCGCCGCACGGAATGGCGTTTCACCTAACTTAATGTGGCGGTCTACGTTTTCCAATACCACAATCGCATCATCCACCACCAAACCGATGGCTAGAATCAATGCTAGCAAAGTCATCAAGTTAATGGAGAAATCAAATGATTGAAGCAACATGATTACCCCAATTAATGAAATCGGAATAGTGATAACCGGGATTAAAATCGCGCGGAATGAACCAATAAACATGGTAATCACCACCAACACGATTATCGTTGCCTCAACAATCGTTTTGATTACTTCATTAATTGAGTTATTAATCGCAATTGTACGGTCATATAAGATGTCAGATTCAATAGCATCCGGTAGATTATTTTTAATACTGTCATATAGCGGACGTACTTTCGCCGCTACCGTTAATGGGTTTGCTGACGAGGTTGGGTTAATCGCTAATACAACAGAATCTGCGCCATTGGCTACCGCACGTGAGCTATCGCTTGATTTATTTAACTCAATATCAGCGATATCGCGTAAACGTACTAACTTATCACCGTTAGACGTCACAATTAAGTTACCTAATTCTTCAACCGATTTTGTCGTGGTTTCTACTTTGTTTTTATAGGTTACAAAATAGCCATTATCATTACCTGCTGCTGTTTGAACGTTATTCGCTGATAATGCGGACATCACTTGTGTGGCAGAAAGGTTTTGAGCCGCCATTTTTTCTGGGTCTAACCAAACACGAAGAGCGTACTCTGATGCACCAAAAATATCTACACTTGCCACCCCTTCTACGGTAAAGAATTGTGGTTTTACTACACGTTGAATATAGTCTGTTACTTGGCTTGCATCGAGTTTGTTAGAACGGAAACTAATATACATAATCCCCGAACCACCGGTTGATGAAGAAATCGTTGGATCTTCAATACCACTTGGCAATTCAGAACGAACCGAGTTAACTTTGGCTAACACGTCTGCCAAGGCCGCATTTGGATCCGTATTTAATTTCATTTTTACGGTGACAGTTGACGTACTTGGGCTAGAGCTTGAAGACATATAGTCTACATTATCTGCTTGCGCTACCGCCTCTTCAATTTTGGAAGTAACAAACGCTTGAATTAAGTTTGCATCCGCCCCTGGATATACTGTGGTCACCGTAATCACCGTCGTGGTCATTTTCGGATATTCGCGCACAGCCAATTTCGAGATCGCTTGTAATCCTAAAATAATGATTAACAAGCTAATCGAAACCGCCAAAACAGGACGACGAATAAATATATCGGTAAATTTCATTCGCTTTTCCTAATTAAAGATTCGTTTTATTCGCAGGTTGCTCAGTACCTACGCCCACTTTATCTGCAACAGACACTAATGAGCCGTTACTTAAGTTTTGCTGACCGCCAGTCACAATTTTATCGCCCACTTTGACTTCATCGCCTTTTAATTGTGCATAAATGCCTTGACGATCTTTCGTAAACACAGTGATTGATTTTGCACGGTACATATTTGCCGCTTTTTCTGCGCCGCCTAATTTCTCAATATCTTCATCAGAAAGTGCGGTCAAAATATAAAGCGATTCACCATACATGTTGTAGCTCACTGCCACTTGTGGCACAACAATTTGATTATGCTCAGTTGGTAAAGCAACATTTAAGCGAGTAAACATACCGGATAATAATTTTGCACCATCTTCTGTCTCAAATGTTGCTTGAACATCAACTAAACCCGTTGAAGAATTAATTGCTGGCTCAATTGCAGTAACCTTCGCGGCAAAAGTTTCACCTTTACGCGCATCTGCCGTAGCCGTTACTTTTTGACCAATATGCAATTTATCTAATAGGTTTTGAGCAATCGCAAAATCCACTTTCATAGAAGAACGATCTTCCACACGCACAATTTCAGTACCGTTTGAAACATATTGACCAACATTCACTTTCACGATACCGGCTTTACCATCAAATGGTGCCACGATTTGGCGACGTTCAATCGCCGCTTTTAATGACTCAATATTTGCCGCTTGTGCTTCATAAGCTGCTTTTGCATTATCTAATTCTTGACGAGAAACAGCCCCGCTGCCCGCAAGGTTTGCATAACGTTGATAAGTTTGACGCAATGACACCACCTGAGCTTGTGCGGCTTGTAAGCTTGCACGCTCAACTGAGCTATCTAACTCAACTAACAAATCCCCTTTTTTCACGCTCTGTCCATTTTGCACGAGCACTTTAGACACGGTTCCTGCACTTTGAGCGCTTAACATCGCCCCTTGATTCGGACGAACAATACCTGTCGTTTCAATGATTGGCGTCCATTCTGAAGCCTTAACTGTCATTGCAGTCACAGGAGAAGCTGTTTCAGGTTTATTTGCTAAGAAATCAGCAATGCCTTTTGCTTTCATTTGATTAAGAAAAATCATTGCAGCAAAAATTAACACAAATACGCCTAACGCTAATTTCAAAAAGAAAACGTGCGAACGCTTTGGTCTATTAGTTTGAGTTATACTCATTTGGAAAACTCCATTAAGACAATAAAATGACTACTTCTGAATTGCACGCCAAGAGCGTTCAATGACAGATTCTAACATCGCATCGGTTACTACCGTACCGAGATATTTGATATCTGAGGCTAAAACCATTGACGTTTTAAGACTCAGCAAAAATAACATATGAGGATCTAAATCAGCTAACTCATTTGCTGCTTGTCCCTTGAGACAAAATTGATCCCAACACGAATGTTCCATTTCTTTGCAGGTTTCAAGAAACCCTGGTAAAGATCGATATTGGTTCATATTTGACAAAATCGTTGGATTTTCTTGAAGAAAATGCCAAATATTCCACCACATTCTTCTGTATTGTTCGAAAAAAGATTGGCTTTCATCAAAGCCTTCTTCAATCGCTGTAACAAACTTATTGAACACTCGACGAGCAAATTGAACTAATAACTCATCTTTACTCTTAAAATAAAGGTAAATCGTGCCAGCTGCGATGCCAGCCTCCTTGGCTAACTTATGCATAGAAAGATGATGTAATCCTTCTTTTGCCATAAGACGATCTGTGGCATCAAAGATCTGCTCGCTGACATCAAGCTTCGTTTTAGAGGCTTTTACTTGTCGCATAATAAAAAATTAAATTCTTAGGGTTATATATGAGAAAGGTCATTTAAGATGAACACTTAAAATGAATGAACGTTCATTTTATTGATTTTTCGTTTTTTGGCAAGGAAAAATATAAAAAAAGTGCGGTTATTTTTAACCGCACTTTTAAATTCTTAATTACATTCCAATCACAACGCAACTTGCCACAGATTTTGCTTTATCTTGTGCAGCTGTTGCGGCATCTCGACTACCAAATGGTCCCACGCGTACTCGGTTCCATTCTTCACTTGTCGCAATTTGTGCATTCACACCCGCCATCGCAAGACGACCTTGTAAACTTTCTGCTTGTGCACGATTTTTAAAGGCACCACACTGTAAACCAAATTTTTTACCGCCAGCCTGTACTTGCTGTTCAGCAGGTTTTGGTTCTGCTTTTTTCGGTTGCTCTGTTTTAGCCGGTTCTGTTTTTACTGGTTCAGCTTTTACTACTTCCGCTTTTTTCGGCGGTTCAGGCTTTTTAACTGGCTCAGGCTTTTTCGCTTCTGGTTTTGCGGTTTGCTGAGCTGGCTGAGTTTGAGCTGTTTGAGCGGTCTGTGCTGATTGAGCTTGTTGTGCTTGAGCCGCGGCTTTTTCTGCATTCGCCGCTTCTTGCTCTTTACGCTGAGCTTCTAATTTTTTCGCTTCTTCTGCCGCCTTTTGCTCTTTTTCCATTTGGATAAGCACTTGACGTTGTTCTTCCGTCAAACGCATATTTTTTTCAACAGAAGAAGGATTATTATCCACCGGCACCGTACGGGTTTCTAATTCTTTAATGTAGTGCCACACTTCTTCTGGGCGATTTGGTAACACACTTTTCGGTTGCGGTTTTTCCGGCTGAACCGTTGTTGTCACTACAGGTTCAGGCGTTTTACTTTTTAAGAAGTAAAGCCCTAAACCAAAACCTAATACCGCCACCAACGCAAGAACAATTAAGGTATTGCGATTAAAACTTTTCTTTGCTTTCTTTTTATTATTTTTTGAGCCGCTTCGACCGGCAAAATCTCGATGAGCCACGATAAAATCCTAAAATATTCGATAAATTAAACTTAGAGTATAAAAAAACGCTTAATTCTACTGGAAAACAGTGCATTTTTCTAGGGAATTTTTGCTAACTCAAATCCAATGGATCCACGTCTAAAATCAACCGCACTTGAGAAGACTTTATCAGCTCTGGCGAATATCGACTTAATGCCGCCTGTAATTGTTTCCGAGAAGCGTGCTGTAATAGCAACTGCCAACGATACTGCCCCGCTTTTTTGCTGAACGGTGCGGGAATCGGCCCCAACACTTGCAAGCCTTCAATTTTTTCTTCATAGAAGAAGGACGCTAATTGCGACAATGCATTTTCCGCTTCTTCAGAATGACGACATTGTGCTTTAAACAACGCTTGGAAACTAAACGGAGGCAAGCCCATATTATGACGTAACTTCAAGGTTTCTTCTGCAAAGGCTTGGTAACCCTTTTCAAGCAAGGTGGTTAATAACGGATGATCCGGATAATGTGTCTGCAAAACCACTTCGCCCTGTTTTTCAGCTCGGCCTGAGCGCCCTGCAACTTGTACATAAAGCTGCGCTAAACGTTCTTCGGCTCTGAAATCAAGAGAAAATAAGGCATTATCTACATTCACTAAAGCAACCAAAGTGACATTCGGAAAATGGTGTCCTTTAGCTAACATTTGTGTGCCAATTAAAATCTGACTTTTACCTTGCTGAATATCCTCTAAATAACCTTCAAGCTTGCCTTTTCGTGCTGTGCTATCACGATCGATACGTGCAATATTATATTGAGGAAAACGTGCTTTTAGGGTTTCCTCCAGTTGTTCTGTACCTAACCCCGTTGTGACTAAATGCGTTGAACCACAATGACCACATTGCATCGGCACTGTTTTTTGTGCACCACAATGATGGCAGCGTAAAACGCGCTGATGTTGGTGATAGGTATAAGGTTTTTCGCAATGATGACATTCATCAATCCAGCCACATTCATGACATAACAACACAGGCGCAAATCCACGTCGATTAAGGAATAACAACACTTGATTACCTTTTTCTAAGTGTTCTTGCATACGTTGCAATAGCGGTTCGGATAAGCCGTTTTGAATTCGTTGATGTTTTAAATCAATCACAAATTGACGAAGTGCGGTCGCATTTCCGGCTCTTTTTGATAAGACCAAATGATGATATTTACCATTTTGTACGTTATTCACACTTTCCAAACTTGGTGTGGCAGAACCTAATAAGATAGGAATATTGAGTTTTTGAGCAAGCACAATGCCTAAATCTCTCGCATGATAACGCCAACCATCTTGCTGTTTAAACGAACCATCATGCTCTTCATCTAAAATGATTAAGCCGAGATCTGAAAACTGAGTGAAAAGCGCCGATCTCGTACCAATCACGATTGCACTCTGTCCTGTTCTTGCTCGCTCCCAAACATTTAAGCGCTGCGTATCATTCAAGTTGGAATGCAATACATCAATTTCCACATTGAAGCGAGCTTGGAACCGTCTCACGGTCTGAGGGGTAAGTCCAATTTCCGGTACAAGAACCAAAACCTGTTTGCCTTTTTTTAAGACTTCTTCAATGTATTGCAGATAAATTTCAGTTTTGCCCGAACCGGTCACGCCCTCTAACAACCACACATTAAAGCCTTCTTGGAAAAGCAACTGGCTAAATGCAAGGGCTTGTTGCTTGTTTAAGGTCAATCGGTTATCAAGATTAACTAAAGGATTATCCCCTAGAGCTTGCTGCCAACTTTTTTGTTCAGTAGACACAATAATCTCTTCCACATAATCTTTGCCTTTAAGGGCTGACCAAATTGCGGAACTGATCTCATTGTTACCTTTTTCTAGATCTTGCGTTAGCAACAAATTTAAGGCTTCAATTTGTTTTTTAGCGCGTTTTAATGCACCCAATTCTAATGCTTGTTTTCCAAGGTCCGTAATACGCCAAAAAGTGCGGTCATTTTTAACCGCACTTTCTCCATTACGAAGTTTGACTGGCAAGGCTTGAAACAACACATCGCCTAAGGCTGCACGATAATAATTAGCGGACCAAGCTAACCAATCCCAAGTTGTGGAATTAAAGAGTGATTCAGCATCAAGCACATCAATAATCGGTTTTAACTTTTCTTTTGCGACATCCGAAGAAGCTGGCAAATCTACCACGATCCCGACTCGTTTTTGCGAACCAAAAGGCACCAACACTCGTCCACCAACGATTGGCGTCAAGTCGGGCGGATAGAGATAATCAAAAAATCGGGGAAGCGGTACGGCTAATGCAACTCGGACAATATTCATAACAAAAAAACAATTAAAAATTTTCGCTATTATACGGGAATTAGGTGGAAAAATCCCACAACCTTGCCTTTTAGTGTATAATCGCCGCCAATTTTAATTAAGCGAATAAAAACTATGACAGAAGCGCCAAAAACCTTTGCTGATCAAAAACGTAAAACCGTTGAAACGGCTGAATTTACAGAAGATGGTCGTTATAAACGTAAAGTTCGTAGCTTTGTGTTGCGGACCGGTCGCTTAAGTGATTTTCAAAAAAACATGATGAGCGATCACTGGGCTGATCTTGGATTAGATTATCAAAACGCCCCTTTTGATTTTGCCTCAATTTATGGCAATACAAATCCCGTTATATTAGAAATTGGCTTCGGAATGGGGAAATCTTTAGTGGATATGGCAGAAGCAAATCCCGATAAAAATTATCTCGGTATTGAAGTGCATACACCTGGCGTGGGTGCCTGTATTGCTTATGCGGTAGAAAAAGGCGTGAAAAACCTTCGCGTGATTTGCCATGATGCCACTGAAATTTTACGTGATTGTGTGAAAGATGGCGAATTGGGCGGTTTACAACTTTTCTTCCCTGATCCTTGGCACAAAGCGAAACATCATAAACGCCGCATTGTTCAACCGCACTTTGTAGAGCAAGTCGTCCAAAAATTACAACCAAATGGCTTTATTCATATGGCAACAGACTGGGAAAACTATGCAGAACAAATGCTCGAAGTGCTTTCAGCTAATGAAAATTTAGTCAATACTGCCGAACAAGATTATATTCCACGTCCTGATTTCCGCCCTCTTACAAAATTTGAGGCGCGTGGTCATCGCTTAGGCCACGGTGTGTGGGATTTATACTTTAAGAAAAAATAATCATCGAGATGATGACGATACCCATTACCTTAACATAGGAGAACATTGAAAATGAAAACTCGTAATCAACGTCAACGTAAAAAACTTCACTTAGCTGAATTCCAAGAATTAGGCTTTTTAGTGAATTGGCAATTTGCTGAAGGAACCAGCATCGAAACTATCGATGAAACCGTTGATCGTTTTATTGCTGAAGTGATTCAACCAAACGGCTTAGCTTATGAAGGTAGCGGCTATTTACATTGGGAAGGTTTAGTTTGCTTAGAGAAAATCGGCAAATGTGATGAAAGCCATCGCCAATTAGTACAAAAATGGTTAGAAGAGAATAAATTGCAACAAATCGAAATCAGTGAATTATTCGATATTTGGTGGGATTACCCAACAAAAAATGCATAATATTTTAAGCACACTCAGGGCGGATCATCCGCCCTATTTAATAATCATTTTCACTTATATTTTAACAATTTATTTACACTTCTAATTTTCTTTCAAAATATCCTTGATCTACCTCAAGAAAAGTGTATATTTCTTAAAAATTACTCCTTTTAGGTAGTTACTATTTTGTTATCGGAGCTCGATAATGCTCCCCTTGAAAATACCGAACTTTAAAGAAAAATATGGCGATTGAAAATCCTTCTCGCAGACAATTATTACGTGGGCAATTTTTACAATCGTTACATTCTGAAAACGCTAAAATTCAAGGTATAAATGCTATCCGTCCACCTTGGTCGGTAAACGAAGCAGACTTTACAGATAAATGTACTCGATGCGGTGATTGCATACTGGTATGTGAAACCCAAATTATCGTAAAAGGCGATGGCGGTTTTCCTGAAATACAATTTGACAAGGGCGAATGCACGTTCTGCCAAAAATGTGTTTTAGTATGCGAACAACCGATTTTTCGTTCATTAGAAGAAGAACCTTGGACACATAAAGTTAAGATTACAACGCAATGTCTAACAGAAAATCGGGTGGAATGTCGAAGTTGCCAAGACAGTTGTCCGATGAACGCCATCCGTTTTCGATTACAACTTGGTGGTGTAGCAAAACCAATGTTAGATTTAGCAAGCTGTAATGGGTGTGGCGCTTGTTTAAGTGTTTGCCCGACAAAAGCAATAAAAATTATTAATTTTGAAACAAATACAGATGAATCAATTTAGCGAAAATGAAAACTGGTATGTATGCAGTATTGTTGTGCAAGCCAGACCAGAAAAACTTAACCAAGTCAAAGAAGCCATTTTAGCGATTCCAACGGCTGAAATTCATGGCGAGAAGTCTGATGAAGGCAAATTGGTGGTCACTCTTGAAAGTAATCGTCAATTAGCGTTAGCAGATCTGATGGATGAAATTAAAGATATTCCTGGAGTTATTGTCGTTTCTTTAATTTCTAATTATTTAGATGAAAAATAAATAACTTAGGAATACATATTATTTGTATATTCTAAAAATTCAACAATGAGTGGGGAAAACTATGGAACTTAATCGTAGAGATTTTATGAAAGCCAATGCTGCACTTGCAGCAGCAGCGGCTGCCGGTATGACCATCCCTGTTAAACAGGTAAATGCGACCGAAGATATGGGCATCAAATGGGATAAAGCCCCATGCCGTTTCTGTGGTACAGGATGTAGCGTATTGGTAGGAACCAAAGATGGTCGAGTTGTCGCAACTCAAGGTGACCCGGATGCAGAGGTAAACCGCGGTTTAAACTGTATCAAAGGTTACTTCCTTTCTAAAATCATGTACGGTGCAGACCGTGTACAAACTCCGTTATTACGTATGAAAGATGGTAAATTCCATAAAGAAGGTGACTTTACACCAGTTTCTTGGGATCAAGCTTTCACTATCATGGCGGAAAAAATTAAAGATATCCTGAAGAAAAAAGAACCAAATGCTGTAGGGATGTTCTCTTCCGGTCAAACCACCATCTATGAAGGCTATGCAAAAGTAAAACTTTGGAAAGCTGGTTTCCGCTCTAATACTATCGACCCGAATGCTCGTCACTGTATGGCATCTGCAGCAGTGGCGTTTATGCGTACATTCGGTATGGATGAACCTATGGGCTGCTATAACGACATCGAAAAAACTGATGCATTTGTGCTTTGGGGTTCAAACATGGCAGAAATGCACCCTATTTTATGGTCTCGTATTTCTGACCGTCGTCTTTCTTCTGATAATGTGAAAGTAGTGGTTATGTCAACATTCGAACACCGTTCGTTTGAACTAGCTGATGTGCCTATCGTGTTTAATCCACATTCAGACCTTGCAATCCTTAACTACATTGCAAACTACATTATCCAAAACGATAAAGTAAACTGGGATTTCGTTAATAAACACACTAAATTCAAACGTGGTGAAACTGATATCGGTTATGGTTTACGTCCAGAACACCCACTTGAAGTTGCAGCGAAAAACCGTAAAACTGCAGGTAAAATGCACGATTCTGACTTTGAAGAATTCAAGAAAATCGTTGCACCTTATACATTAGATGAAGCACACCGTATTTCTGGTGTACCAAAAGATCAGCTTGAAACCCTCGCGAAAATGTACGCCGATCCAGAACAGAACTTAGTGTCTTACTGGACAATGGGCTTTAACCAACACACTCGTGGTGTATGGGTTAACCACATGATCTATAACGTCCACTTATTAACCGGTAAAATTTCTAAACCAGGTTGTGGTCCATTCTCATTAACTGGTCAACCTTCAGCTTGTGGTACCGCACGTGAAGTAGGTACTTTCGTTCACCGTTTACCAGCAGACATGGTGGTAACCAATCCGAAACACGTTGAAATCGCTGAGAAAAAATGGAAATTACCAAAAGGCACCATCCCAACTGTACCTGGCTATCCAGCAGTACAACAAAGCCGTGCTTTAAAAGACGGTAAACTGAATTTCTTATGGCAAATGTCCACCAACAACATGCAAGGTGGTCCAAACATTAATGAAGAAGTTTTCCCTGGCTGGCGCAACCCTGAAAACTTCATTGTTGTTTCAGACCCTTATCCATCTGTTTCTGCAGTAGCTGCTGACTTAATTCTTCCAACTTGTATGTGGGTAGAAAAAGAAGGGGGCTATGGTAATGCAGAACGTCGTACCCAATTATGGCGCCAACAAGTAAAAGGTCCAGGTGAGTCTCGTTCTGACTTATGGCAAATTGTTGAATTCTCTAAATACTTCAAAACGGATGAAGTGTGGGGTGAAGAATTATTAGCTCAAATGCCAGAATATCGTGGTAAGACTTTATATGAAGTGCTTTACGAAAATGGTGAAGTAAACAAATATAAAGTACCAACAGATGTTCCGGGATACATCAATGATGAAGC
The DNA here is from genome assembly GCA_963515445.1 of Parahaemophilus parainfluenzae. Lineage (GTDB taxonomy): Bacteria > Pseudomonadota > Gammaproteobacteria > Enterobacterales > Pasteurellaceae > Haemophilus_D > Haemophilus_D parainfluenzae_AI. Next base: position 54,792 of record CAUPWR010000009.1, read on the forward strand.
AGATCACTTTGGTTACTACTTACAAAAAGGTTTATTCGAAGAATACGCTGATTTCGGTCGTGGACATGGTCATGACTTAGCACCATTCGATACTTATCACCAAGTACGTGGTTTACGTTGGCCGGTTGTGGATGGTAAAGAAACCTTATGGCGTTACCGTGAAGGCTTTGACCCGTATGTCAAACCAGGTGAAGATATCGCATTCTATGGCTATCCAGATAAAAAAGCGATTATTCTAGGTGTACCTTATGAAGCGCCAGCAGAATCGCCAGATGAAGAATATCCATTATGGTTATGTACTGGTCGTGTTCTTGAACACTGGCATACTGGTACCATGACACGTCGTGTACCTGAATTACACCGTGCATTCCCGAACAACTTAGTGTGGATGCACCCAGCAGATGCGAAAAAATATGGCTTACGCCATGGGGATAAAGTGAAATTGATTACACGTCGTGGTGAGATGATTTCTTACTTAGATACCCGTGGTCGTAACAAATGTCCTCAGGGCTTAATTTACACCACCTTCTTTGATGCAGGTCAGCTCGCAAACAAATTAACATTGGATGCAACTGACCCAATCTCTGGCGAAACCGACTTCAAAAAATGTGCGGTTAAAGTGGTGAAAGCGTAAGTTTTTCCTTTCGTTTCTAGTCGATCCTCTCTTTGTATAAAGAGAGGAATTTAAAATAAGAGCGGTCGAATTTTGCAAAGTTTTGACAAAACTAGACCGTTATAAAAGGAAACGCAGATGAAACTTGATCCTAACCGTCGTCAGTTTTTAAAAAATGTGACAAGAACAGCCGTCGGAGTATGTGGAGCTGGTGTGATTCTTGGCTTACAGCAACAACAAGCTAAAGCTAAAGATGGGGTTGCTTTACGTCCACCTGGTGCTTTACCAGAAAAGGATTTCTTGGCAGCTTGTACCCGCTGCGGGCAATGTGTCCAAGCCTGTCCATATGATATGTTGTACCTAGCCTCGCTAATTTCTCCAATGGAAGCAGGCACACCTTATTTTATCGCGCGGGATAAACCTTGCGAAATGTGTCCTGATATTCCTTGTATGAATGCTTGTCCAAGTGGCGCATTAAGTGAAGAACTCAAAGATATCAATGATGCGAGAATGGGATTAGCGGTATTGCTAGACCATGAAACTTGTCTTAACTGGCAAGGTTTGCGGTGTGATGTTTGTTATCGCGTTTGCCCATTAGTGGATAAAGCGATTACACTTGAACGTATTCATAATGATCGTACAGGGATTCATGCGAAGCTTATTCCAACGGTTCACTCTGATGCTTGCACTGGATGCGGTAAATGCGAACAAGCCTGTGTATTAGAAGAAGCAGCAATTAAAGTCTTACCGATGGATATTGCCAAAGGCTTACTCGGTCGTCACTATCGCTTAGGTTGGAAAGAAAAACAAAATGCCGGAAAGTCCTTAATTGAGGAACAACATCCGGATGGCTTACGTCCAGCAATGGATGCTCGTATGCCGGAAGGTTTACATGAGCCAGTTTATCAACCAATGCAGGTTCAACCAAACCAAAAAGTGGCAACACCGAATCGTGCAACAATGGATTATGTACCGAATCCAACGACAGTCCCAGAAGCTGAGCAATTCCCTAATCTGGACTTAAACATTAAGGGGGTAAAATAATGGCTGAAAAATATACCCCGAATAAGCCAAAAGATGCTGGCTTAGAAGCTCGCCAAAAACTCGGTTGGTGGCATGCTTACCGCTTTTTAATTCTACGTCGAATCAGTCAATTAAGTATTATTTTGATGTTCTTAAGTGGCCCGATTTGGCAAGTTTGGATTCTAAAAGGCAATTACAGCTCAAGTATGCTTTTGGATACTGTGCCATTGACAGATCCATTGATTACCGCGGAAAGTTTAGCGACAGGTTACTTACCTGAAATCACGACGATTATTGGTGCCCTGATTATTGTTATATTCTACGCTGTCATTGCAAGCAAAGCCTTCTGTAGTTGGGTCTGCCCAATGAATATGGTGACTGACGCTGCAGCTTGGTTACGTAGAAAATTAGGTATTCGACAATCATTAAAAATCTCCCGTCAGCTTCGATATGTGATTTTAGCGGTGATTTTAGTTGGTAGTGCGATAACTGGCACGCTCTTATGGGAGTGGATAAATCCTGTTGCAGCACTTGGACGCATCTTTGTCTTTGGAACAGGTGCAACCCTTTGGTTAGTTGCTGTCATCTTTTTGTTTGACTTACTTGTTGCCGAACATGGTTGGTGTGGTCACCTTTGTCCGATTGGTGCAATTTATGGTGTCATTGGTAGTAAAAGTTTAATAAAAGTTAATGTAATCGATCGTGATCGCTGTGATCGTTGTATGGACTGTTACAATGTTTGCCCTGAACCGCAAGTATTAAGACTTCCTTTACACGGTGGACCTGAAGATAGCCAAATTATATTGGCAAAAGATTGTATTACTTGTGGACGCTGTATTGACGTCTGCGCAGAAAATGTATTTACATTTGGATCTCGCTTTGAGAAACAAATAAAAATTAAAAATATTTAATTATTTAATGGAGTGGATTTCATGAAAAAATCATTTATTTTCATGCTGACTTTATGTAGTGGACTGGCCTTTGCCGATGCACCACAAGTGGCAAACAGCATTGATAAAACAGCAGAAAGTGTTGCACCTGCATTTAATAATCCTTATAAAGATGTAGGTAATATTCCTGTTACTTTCCCTAACCAACCCCCACTTGTTCCACATAGCATTCGTGGTTTACAAGTGACTAAAAATGCGAATCAATGTTTAGGCTGCCACTCTCCGGATGTTGCACCAACAACGGGTGCACCTCGCGTGCCTGAAAGCCATTTCTTAACACGTGACGGACAAAAAACAGAAGGTACTTCGCCGCGTCGTTATTTCTGTTTACAATGCCACGTTCAACAAACTGACGTGAATCCAATTATTCAAAATAAATTTGAAACCATTCGTCAAATGCAAGGAAAATAAGGAGCTAAACCATGATTAAATCAAGCATTCAGAAAGTTTGCCGTTGGTTACGCTCGCCGAGCAAAATGGCAATTGGTGGGGTTATTTTATTAACTATCATTGGTACTATCGTTGGAACTAACCTGTTTAACGCAGGAATGGCGACAACCAATACAGAGCAATTCTGTTCAGACTGTCATACTAATGACGTTGTACCTGAGTACCAAGCGTCAATCCACTTTAGTAACCGTTCAGGTGTGAAAGCAATTTGTTCAGACTGTCACGTTCCACACGAATTCGTACCAAAAATGATTCGTAAAATGCAGGCATCAACTGAAGTTTATGCTCACTTTACGGGTAAAGTCGATACTAAAGAAAAATTCGAAAAACATCGTTTAGAAATGGCAGAACGCGAATGGGCGCGTATGAAAGCGAATAACTCACAAGAGTGCCGTAACTGCCATAACTTCAATGATATGGACTTTACTCAACAAAAAACTGTGGCACAACAAATGCACGCACTTGCACAGGAACAAAACAAAACCTGTATCGATTGTCACAAAGGTATTGCGCATAACCTTCCACACATGGAAAAAGTACAAAAAAGCTTTATTCCTGCGGATATGTTAAAAGCAAATGAAAAACCTGCTGATAACAAAGAAGCAAAATAATTTTATAAATTCACAATAATAAATCGGCACTCATTGAGTGCCGATTTTATTTTTATTTTTTAAGGAAATCTTTATCAGATAATACCCTTAACGGTTGCATATCGCTATTTCCCATAATAACTAAACTCGGGTCTGAGCGTAAACAGCTACCACCATAATGCCCCCCTACAGTGAAAGTACAGACCTGAACATATTGGTTTTCCACTTTTGGTAAACACCAAAGCTGTTGATAAATACTTTCCTGCTTATCAAAACGGCCATCTGTGCTATCAAGTACAGATTTGCACTCACCAATGAGTTTCACATTATCACCTCGACGACCTGCAATTGGTTTTTGTGCGTAACCATTTTTAATCAATTCAGGTGTCAATTCAAATCCCGCTTCGAGTAGATAACGATGATTTGGGAATAATGACCATAATACTGGTAAGATCGCTTTATTACTTGGAATCGCTGTCCAAAGTGGCTCATAGACTAAGACTTCTGGACGAAGTAACACGTCAATTAACCGCACTTTATCTTCTGGGTAGCCTGTACGAATTGGTGGTGCCACTTCCATGCCTGTCGCATCTTCACGAAGTTGCTCTAACATGGTTTCCCAAGCCCATGTTTTCCACACCGTTTTTATCTGGTTATCTTCATCATCAATTAAACGACCACGACTATCCCAATGTAGCCCCTCTGTACCATGAATAATTTTGGCTTGAAATCCTGCTTGAACCAGTGCATTACGCATAAACAATGAGTGGTAATCTTCTTCATCATCATGATCTTGCATAATATGAACAAGCGGCGTAGCTTCACTGTGTTTCCAACAATCCGCTAATGCATTACGTAAACCATCAGCAGGATTTTCACCAATATTCAATCCACCTTGAATCGCCCATCGATTCATAAACTCACCGGCTTCCGCATGACAAGAGGCTGAATCAGCGTTGTATTCATACACTTTCAATCCACGACTATCCATGCAGAAATCTAAACGCCCCGTAATGGTTTGATAACGGCGATTTTGCCAAGATAAACGTAAGCGAGGCCATAATAATTTTGGAATATTGAAATATTCTAATAACTTATCGTCTTTTAACACTTTATCTGTGGCATGCAAATACATTAAATGTAATTCATTGGTTGCACGAATCAACTCATGCTGTGCTGTTTCAGACATCGTAAAATAACGATATTGGTCAGAATGGCTAACTTTATGCCCTCCCATAGCTTTCACATAGGCAGCTTCAAATTCATTGTTCTCATTCAGCCATTTATGTTCAAACTGACCGTTGTTTTCAATATGTTCTGCATGAATTTCAAGTTTCTCTTTTTCAGGTGTTGGCTGTGGCAGACTGTACTCGGTGTCTTCCATTTGGATCATCCAACCTAAAATTTCGGTATCATCAAAGGTATCATGCAGAAAATAACCACTTTCAGAAACCGTCATCGGTAATTCACGCGTCCATTGCTGCCCGCTTGGTAAGCGAGAGTGAATCACGTTTTGCTCAGCAATGCGGATTTTATCCTCTAAGACTTCGGTAATAATCGCCACATGCCCCGTATGTTTAAATTCGCCCCCCTCTTGCCAAATTAAAAGGGCGCCAGCTTCAGGCTTACGTTTGCAACCATTTGCAAAGGCTTGTAAGGGTAATAAGGCATCATTTACCACTTGACGTAAAAATCGTAGAGAAAAGATCTCGTAAGCCATTCCTACATCAGTAAACACCATACCATGATTGAGATATAAATAACGGCGCGCAAATTCTACACATTGCCATTTGTAGCCCATGTACTCTCTTCCCAAATAACTGCGAAAGGCTGCATCATCCGGATACTCTTTCTCATCGGCTGTATGATAATCTGATGAATAAATCGCAATCCCACCCGGTGCATAACCTAATAAACTTCCGAAAGGATCATGTGTACTAATATTGGCTGAACGTTCAGGCATAAAAACTCCCTGTTAAATAACTACTCGAAATAGTATAGATCTTTTGTCCAACTTCCCCCAAAAACTTTATGAAAGAAAGATGAAAAATTGAGTGAGTCATCATTTAAAAAAAGAAAAAGGCCGACATCTGCCAACCTTAAAAATAAGTGTAAAAATAACCGCACTTGAGGTTATTTCACATACCAATGCGCTAACAAAATTCCTGTATTTACCGCAATATTTAATCCGGTTTTTAATGGATTACTTAAAGAAAGACGCACATTCACATCTTGTTTCTCACGAATATCGTCCGTGCTGCCTTCACTCAATACCAACACGACTTTCTCTGCAAATTTTAGTTGTTCCAACGCAACGCCTTGTTTATTGGTTGATACATGAATAATCTGATAGCCAGCCTTACGTAAAACCTCTAAAGCGATTTCAGTACTTTCTGTTTCTAAAATACGAATATGCTCCATTCCACCTTCTGCTACACGCATAGCAGCGGGTGCATAAAGCTGTTCAACTTGATTTGTTACCACATTTTTAATGCCATAGAAAGCACAAGTACGCACAACACCACCTAGGTTTTGCGCATTATTAACTTGATCAAGCACCACTAAGCAGTCTTCTTGACGCGGGACATCTAAATAACCTTGCAAAGAAAAAGTACGTTGTTTTTTCACTAACATACAAATGCCGCCGTGATGCTCCGTGCCACTTACTAAGCTTAGCTCATCGCTATCCACTACGTGATACACTTTTTTATTTGCGGCTAAATAACTGAAAATCTCGCCAATTCGATGTGCCATTTGCACCGTTGCCCATACGCGAACGATGCTCTCCGGACGTTCTGCAAACAATTCCAAGCACGCATTTTCGCCATACACTTTCATTTCTTCAGCACGATTCTTTTTAATTTTCTCCGGTGCGCGTGGTGATAATGCGCCCGTTTTCTTTTCTTTCGCTTTATAACTCACGCCAGTGCTTTTTACTGTTACTTTTACCGAGCCACTTTCACCATTCGCTTTATTTAATGAAAGTTCAGCAATTTTCGGTTCTCTCACTTCTTGCTGTTGGAAACCACGAGAAGGTTTACGATCATCCCGTTTTTTATCAAAGTGCGGTCGATTTCCCTCACGTTTTTCATTATTACGACGCTCATCAAAGCGACGTTCTTTGTCATTAAATGCACGTTTTGGGCTACGCTCTTGAAAAGATTTGGTGGAATTTGTTTGGAATGATGGTTTGCGTGAATTGCTCATAATTTGCTTCTCGAAGGAAAAATTGGATAATAATTCGCCAAAAAATGCGAAAATTTGTGAGCATTATAACGAAAAAAAACCTTTTTTCTATCAATCCTCAAAGGAAATATTGTAAACTAGAGCATTAATTTTTAGTGTAGAGATAGATTATGTTAATCAATAAAGCTAAACGAGCAGAACAAAATTTAAAAAATTTACCTTTTCTTCCTTTACAGGCAGAGCAGGTTGAGTTTCTGTTTAGTCCGCTTGAATTCAAAGCACAAATTATAGAATTAATTCGCCAAGCTAAAAAACGCATTTACGTGACCGCGCTTTATTGGCAAAAAGATGAAGCAGGACAAGAAATTCTCAATGAGATTTATCGCGTAAAACAAGATCATCCAGAATTGGATGTGAAAATTTTAGTGGATTGGCATCGCGGACAACGCAATTTACTCGGTGCAGAAAAATCTGCTACTAATGCGGATTGGTATTGTGAACAACGCCAAACCTATCAACTTCCCGATGAACCGAATATGTTCTTCGGTGTGCCTATTAATACCCGTGAAGTCTTCGGTGTATTACATATTAAAGGCTTTGTGTTTGATGATACCGTCCTTTATAGCGGTGCAAGTATCAATAACGTGTATTTACAACAACAAGATAAATACCGTTACGACCGCTACCAAAAAATCCACAATGCGGCACTTGCGGATTCTATGGTGAATTTCATTAATGATTATTTATTGGATTTCAGTGCCGTACATCCATTAGATGTGGCTAATCGCCCGCGCACCAAAGAAATTCGTAGTGCAATAAAAGCTTATCGTAAAAACTTATCTGCCCATGCTGAATATCAGTTGGAAAGTGCGGTTGGTTTTTCCGATGTTTTAACCATTTCACCACTTTTTGGTTTAGGTGCATCAGACAACGAATTAAACCAGGTTATCGAAGATTTATTCTTACAAGTGCAGGAAAAATTGGTGATTTGCACCCCTTATTTCAACTTCCCGCGCACGCTAAGAAGTAAAATTGCCCATTTATTAGAACAAGGTAAAAGCGTAGAAATTATTGTCGGAGACAAAGTCGCGAACGATTTCTATATTCCACCAGAGCAACCGTTTAAAATGGCTGGCGCATTACCTTATTTATATGAAAGCAATCTTCGTCGTTTCTGCGATAAATTTGATGATTACATTAAAAACGGCCATTTAACGGTGCGTTTATGGAAAGACGGCGATAACACTTATCACCTCAAAGGTGTTTGGGTGGACAATCAGTATATTCTTTTAACAGGGAACAACCTGAATCCTCGTGCATGGCGTTTAGATGCGGAAAATGGATTATTAATCCACGATCCAAAACAAGAACTTCTGTCACAAGCGGAAAAAGAATTATCACATATCCGCCAACATACCAAAGTATTGCAAGATTATTCTGAATTAGAAGAATTGACGCAATATCCTGAACCGGTGCAAAAACTGTTGAAGAAGTTTGCTCGGATTCAAGCAGACAAATTGGTCAAAATGATTTTATAAATACAAAAAGAAGCCGGCAAATGTCGGCTTCTTGCTTTCATCTTGCGCAAAAACATCGACTAACATTGCACAAGTGAAATAAGTTGTTATAATCGCCCAACTTTTTAATCTTATCGGAGAAATCAATGAACCCAATTTCTTATTGGCAACGCCTAAAAGTTGCATTTCAATATGTGATGCCTCAAATCTATATGACACAAGCAGCAGGTTGGTTAGCTAAACAAAAATGGGGCGCAGTAACACATTTTGTGATTAAAGCGTTTGCAAAAAAATACAACATTGATATGAGCATTGCTGAAAAAGAAAAATTCAGTGATTACGCCAGTTTTAATGAATTTTTTATCCGTCCATTAAAAGAAAATGCACGACCAATTAACCAAAATCCAACCACACTTTGTTGCCCTGCGGATGGCCGTGTAAGTGAATGTGGACACATTGAAGATGACCGCCTATTACAAGCGAAAGGTCACTTTTTCAGCTTACATGATTTATTAGCAGAAGATAAAGATTTAACTGAGACCTTTAAAAATGGGGAATTCGTCACCACTTATTTATCACCACGTGATTATCACCGTGTGCACATGCCATGTGATGGTACACTTCGCAAAATGATTTACGTGCCGGGTGATTTATTCTCCGTCAATCCGTTTTTAGCGAAACATGTGCCGAACCTCTTTGCACGTAATGAGCGTGTGATTTGTGTCTTTGATACTGAATTCGGTACTATGGTACAAATCTTAGTGGGTGCAACAATCACTGCAAGTATCGGTACCGTTTGGGCTGGCGTGATTAATCCACCACGCCATAACGAAGTGAAAGTCTGGACTTATGAAGGTGAAAGTACGGTTAAATTAAGCAAAGGTCAAGAAATGGGTTGGTTCCAACTTGGTTCTACCGTAATTAATTTATTCCAAGCCGGACAAGTACAAATTGCCGATCATTTAAGTGTTGATGAACCTGTTCGCATGGGTGAAATCTTGGCATTGAAAAAATAGTTTTACAACAAAGGAAAAAACAATGACAGCTCAAATTTTTGAACAAGTAAAATTAGAAAGTATTTCTGAAAAAGGCAGCTACGGTATCGGTTTACAAATCGGTCAACAATTAGCAGATAGCCAAATGGATATTTCTGTTGAAGCGGTAGCAAAAGGCATTTTTGATGCATTAAATCGTAATCAACCTGCATTAGAAATTAATGATTTAATGCATTCTGTTCAAGCGCTTCAACAACAAGCGGCTGAAGCACAACAAGCGCAATTTAAAGCGATTGAAGAAGAAGGTAAAAAATTCTTAGAAGAAAACGCGAAAAAAGCGGGCGTAAACGTGACTGACAGCGGTTTACAATACGAAATTTTAACTGAAGGTAATGGAAACAAACCATCTGCGACTGATAAAGTACGTGTTCACTACACAGGTACATTACCAGATGGTACCGTATTCGACAGTTCGGTTGCTCGTGGTACACCAGCTGAATTCCCAGTAAATGGCGTAATTCGTGGTTGGGTCGAAGCATTACAAATGATGCCTGTTGGTTCTAAATGGAAACTCACTATTCCACACGAACTGGCTTACGGTGAACGTGGTGCTGGCGCATCTATCCCACCATTCTCAACCTTAGTGTTTGAAGTCGAATTACTCGATATCCTTTAAAACGAAAAAGTGCGGTTAAAATTAACCGCACTTTTTTTATTCTTCCCCGTCTTCGCTATAACGATCATCATCGTCATAATCATAGGTTAAGATCGCATCCCCATCATAACTCTCTATATCAACCTGAACACCATTTGAGCCTGCATCAAAACCATTAAACCATGCGGTTCGTAGTTCTTCAGGTATTCGTCGTCCACAATAATTAATACGTTTATTCAATTGAGATTGGCTTTGCGCTTGGAAATCTTTCCCGACACGATAACCATCTAAATACCAGTCATCTTTATCATGGCAAGCTGTCGTATTTAAACGCTTTACGTGTTTGCTCACTGAAATGGGGCTACGATGTTTTACATAATAGCCCTGCGTACAAGCACTTAATAGCCCAACAGCTAAAACGGTCGCTATTAATCTCATGTTGTCTCCTTTTACTACTTAATATCGGGCTATTGCCCTTTTTATGGTTTTATAGACCGACAAAATAAAAGGAAGGTTCAGAAAATATGAGAGATCCGATTTCTATTGCAGACTATAGCACAATCATATCATCACGATGTAACGCAACTGCACCATACTCATAACCAAGAATTTGCTCAATGTCTTGAGATTTTTTCCCTTTGATTAATTCCAACGCATCGCTGTTATAACGAGGCATACCGAGTGCAATCACTTTGCCTGAGGTATTTTTAATTTTGACAACTTCCCCCCGAGAGAAACGCCCTTCCACAGCCGTAATTCCTGCAGGCAGCAACGATTTATTCTGTACTAACATGGCATTTTCAGCACCTTCATCAATCGTCAGCATGCCCGCTGATGGTGCGGCAAATAACCACTGTTTACGGCTTTCTAAACGATCTGAATGATGCGCAACAAATTTAGTGCCAATTGGTTTATCGTAAGCCAAATCCACAATGACATCAGGTCGGCTACCTGGTGCAATAATCGTTTCAATACCTGAACGCGTTGCCACATCTGCCGCAATAATTTTTGTACTCATCCCGCCAGTACCAAGGTTTGTACCGCTACCGCCTGCAATAGAACGAATATGGTCGGTAATTTGTTCAACCACAGGAATTAATTTCGCATCTGGATTTTTACGAGGATCGCTTTCGTATAAACCTTGTTGATCTGTTAATAAATAAAGTTGTTCCGCTTGCACTAAAATCGCGACTAGCGCCGATAAATTATCGTTATCCCCTACTTTAATCTCAGCCGTTGCCACCGCATCATTCTCGTTAATCACTGGAATAATGTGATTGTCCAACAGCGCATGTAATGTATCGCGCGCATTTAAAAAACGTTCACGATCTTCAATATCGGCACGAGTTAATAAAATTTGTCCAATATGAATATCATAAATTGCAAATAATTTTTCCCAGGCTTGAATCAGTTGACTCTGCCCTACTGCAGCTAAAAGCTGCTTTGACGCAATGGTTGGAGGAAGTTGAGGATGATTTAAATAATGTCGTCCAGCAGCAATCGCCCCTGATGTCACAATCACGACACGAAAACCCGCTTGATGAAGTTGTGCAATCTGGCGAACAATATCGACCATGTGAGGGGCATTTAATTTGGGTGAACCATGCGTTAATGTGCTAGTACCAAATTTTACGACGATTGTTTTGCGATTTGCCGACATAGTTTGTCCTCAATAAAAAATAGTAAATTGGCGTTAAATTAGCATTAAAATAAATAAAAATCACGAAAAAAACCATCTCAAATTCAGATTTTCTGAATAGTTATGATATAATGCAAAAAAAGAAAAATAGGATAGAAAATATGACATTAAGTTTGATCGTTGCGATAACAAAAAATAACGTCATCGGAAAAGATAATCAAATGCCTTGGCACTTGCCTGCTGATTTAGCCTGGTTTCGTAAAAACACTACGGGAAAACCGGTGATTATGGGCCGTAAAACTTTCGAAAGCATTGGTCGCCCACTACCGAAACGGACTAATATTGTCCTTTCACGCACGCCTTACGAACATGAAGGTGTCATCTGGAAAAATAGTTTTGAAAGTGCGGTCGATTTTGTCAAAGAATTTGATGAAATTATGTTGCTCGGCGGCGGAGAGTTATTTAAACAATATTTACCTAAAGCAGATAAATTGTACCTCACGCAAATTCAAGCAGACATTGACGGTGACACCTTCTTCCCTGAAATTAATTGGGCTGAATGGAACATCGAGTTTGAAGAATATCGCCAAGCGGATGCGGATAATCCCTATGATTGTCGTGTTTTTATTTTGCAGCGTAAGAGAAATAACTTAAAAGCTTAATCTAAACAGATAAAAATCGGGCTAAAACAATGATTGCTTTAGCCCGATTTCTTTTATTTTAAATAACCTTACAAAGATTATTCTAAGCGTTTAGCCATTTCTAACCAATCTGCTTTAAATTCACGACGCATATTGTTGATTGCATCAATAATATCGTGGTGAACTAATTTTTCATTTTGAATACCCACACAGTAGCCACCTTTACCTTGTAGCAATATATCTACCGCATATACGCCCATACGTGAAGCTAAAATACGGTCGAAGGCACAAGGCGAACCACCACGTTGAATATGGCCTAATACGGTTGCACGGGTTTCATGACCTACACGAGCTTCAATTTCACGAGCGAGAGAATGCACGTCAGTGATTAACTCAGTAATCGCAATGATGGCGTGGCGTTTTCCACGAATAATACTGCGTTCAATTTGACGAATTAATTCTTCACGATTAAATTCCATTTCAGATGCCACAATATATTCACAACCACCGGCAATACCTGCAGAAATAGTCAAGTCACTACAGTGACGCCCCATAATTTCTACAATAGAAATACGTTGGTGAGAACTTGAGGTATCACGTAAACGGTCAATCGCATCCACTGCTGTTTGCAGTGCAGTTTCATAACCGATTGTGTAATCGGTTCCAGCCACATCGTTATCAATTGTGCCAGGGATGCCTACGCAAGGGAAACCATGTTCTTCAGTAAGCAATTTTGCCCCCATGTAAGAACCGTCACCACCAATAACAACTAAAGCATCAATGCCATGTGAACGTAAAATTTCTGCACATTTTTCACGTACTGCTGGATCTTTAAATTCTGGGAAACGCGCAGAGCCTAAGAATGTACCGCCACGGTTAATAATATCGGATACACTATAACGGTTTAACTGTTTGATTTTATTGTTATATAGACCTTGATAACCGTCATAAATCCCAAATACTTCAAGCCCTTCTGCAAGAGCTGCACGAACAACGCCACGAATGGCAGCATTCATACCTGGTGCATCACCACCACTGGTTAATACAGCAATTTTTTTAATCATATTTACCTACTTTGAACTCTAAGAATAATTGGCGTCAAGATTACACCATCCATTATTTCTGCTCTAGAAAAATTTTTAAAATTTACGTGGAATTTGATCTAGTATAAGTTTTAGTGATGGAAATAACTTTCACATTTCCAAGAAAGATCGGCTTTTTGTAATGTCTTGCTTTCTTTCGCCACCAAATACTTTTGTAAGTTTTTCACAATTTTTACTGTGTTTAAACGCTGAAATTTCTTACCTTGTTCCACTTTTTGGGAATATTGATATTGCACAAAACCACAACGTGGCACATTTTTGCCCTTAGCAATATCCACTTGCCAAGATGGATTTTGTTCTGTCGGAGCATAAATGACATAACCATTTAACTCAGTGGCAGGCTTTTTCGGATTCGTTGAATTCGCAAGGATTTTGAAATCTTTCACCCCTAAATTACGGTACACCTTCTCACGCAATGCCACACGTTGCTCAATAGAACGGGATAAATCACGATCAAGCAACACTTCAATTTGAGATTGCCAATTTTCCAAGGTATCAGGCTCGGCAAGATAAACATAGCGCGCAATCGTATCCAAATCTTGGCTTGCAGTAAGTTTATAAGTTTTGCCGTTGTACTCTATTTTTTCAGGAGTTTGAAGCTGACTCACTTTTGCCGCACAACCTGAAAGTAAAAGTGCGGTCAATATAACCAGGATTTTATTCATTGATATCTCGCTTAAATACAAATTCTTTTTCAGTTGAGGACGTCGCATCAAACCAATAACCATCTAAGTCAAACTCTTTCAGTTGTTCAACACGTTCCAAACGATTTTGAATGATAAAACGACACATTAAACCACGGGCTTTTTTCGCATAAAAGCTGACCACTTTGTATTTACCATTCTTATTATCTAAGAAAATAGGCTTCACAATCTGTGCATTTAATTGGTTTTCTTTTACTGATTTATAGTATTCATCGGAAGCTAAATTGATCAACAGACGATCGCCTTGCTCATCAAGCGCTTGTTGCACGGATTGAGTGATGATGTTGCCCCAAAAAGCATAAAGATCTTTCCCTTTGGGATTCGCTAATTTCGTACCCATTTCTAAGCGGTAAGGTTGCATTAAATCAAGAGGTTTTAATAAGCCATATAAACCAGAAAGCATACGTAAATGGCGTTGAGCGAATAGCACATCTTCATCAGATAAGCTATCCGCATCCAAACCGGTGTAAACATCACCTTTGAATGCCCAAATGGCTGCGCGTGAATTTTTTTCGTTGTGAGATTTTGTCCATTCTGCAAAACGAGCCACATTTAAACCTGCAAGCTTGTCGCTGATAGACATTAAGGAAGAAAGATCTTGGGGAGATAATTGACGACAGATTTCAATCAGTTGCTCACTATAATCCGTCAAGTGCGGTTGAGAAACAGGAAGATTTCTGACCGCACTTTCAAAATCTAAGGTTTTTGCCGGGGAAATAATGGCTAACATAGGTTCTCCTTTCTAAAACTGAACCGTATCTTAGCACAGGATAGCCTCCTTACTCTACCCCGTTTACGCTATCCGCTTATAGAGTCCATTCTCATTGACGATTAAATCTTGTAACTCCAAATCTAACAACTGCACTAAAAGCAAATCTACCGGCAAATTCAATGCAACCGATAAATCATCAAGGCTTATCGGCGTATAACTGATATGCTGATAAAGTTCAGGATGACTCGGCTCCACCGTAGGTATTTTGGCTGTTAGTGGTTGAGCTATCGGCTTATTAATTTGCGTATTATGTACTGGCGGCTGAAACACAATGCGATGATTGAGACTATCTAAAATATCTTTAACATTTTCCACCAACATCGCCCCTTGCTTAATCAGTTTATGGCAGCCTTGACTGTATTCACTTTGAATATTTCCTGGTAATGCAAAAATGTCGCGATTTTGTTCTAAAGCATAGCGTGCTGTAATGAGTGAACCGCTTTTCTCTGTGGCTTCAATCACTAACGTTCCTAATGAAAGCCCGCTGATAATGCGATTACGGCGAGGAAAATTTTCGGCAATCGGTGCTTGCGCAGGGATAAATTCAGAAACTAATGCCCCGTTATTTTCGATAATTTGATCCGCTAATCGTCGGTGTTTAGCAGGATAAATATGCTCTAATCCGCTGCCCAATACTGCAATGGTCTGCCCTTGAATATCCACCACCGCCTGATGACTAAATCCATCTATACCTAATGCAAGCCCGCTCGTCACCGTCAATCCTGCGAGAGAAAGCTCTGTCGCAAAATATTTTGCCCAATATTCACCATAAGTCGAACAATAACGGCTTCCAACCATGGCGATTTGCTGGGCTGAAAGTGCGGTCAAATTGCCTTTCACAAATAATAAAGGTGGAAAGCCACTAATTTGTTTAAGTAAAAAAGGATAGTCATCTGAAAAACAGTGTATTAAATGATGGCCTTCTTTTTCTGCCCAGCTCAAAGCGGGTTCAATAAATTTCATTTCTGGCTGAAACCAACGACGAATCTGCAAAACATCCCACCCCATTTGTTGAAATGCCACTTCATCATAATTTAACAAGTCTTCTATATTCACATGGGCCAAAATTTGTTGAATCCGCACACTGCCCAATTTGGGCACTTGAGCTAATCGCAACAAAATCGACGTAAAATCGCTCATAATTCTCTCCTTTAAAAAGAAAATTATGGCGAGATTGGTCTCAAAAAATGAAAAGTTTGTCTTAATTCTGCGATTCAGATCGCAAAAAGAGAAAAAATTTTAGAAAAAATCGGCATACCAGAAACGAGGAATAAAACAGGACAAAAACAGCTTCTTAAAAGCCATTTTTAGAGATTAATTCTGATAAAAAACTTATATTGAGAGAAATACACTTTTTAGATTATATTGATATATTCATTTTAGATATAAATCACTAATAAATGATTTGACAGCAACATTTTTATCCGTAATATGGACAGCGTTTTACAGAATTTTTTACAGGATTACCTTTTTATGTACCAAGCTGTTTCTTTATCTCTCAACCTCCTGCTCTCACATTCTTTGTGCGGCTAAGTTGTGGATAAAAAACACCTTTATGTAAAAAATCTATTATCAACCCGCACTTTTAAGATTGCGGGTTTTTTCGTTTTAAAATCACGGTAAAAATGACCGCACTTTGAGTGATAAAAGAAGGAAAACATTATGACAGATCGCGTTATTATTTTTGATACCACCTTGCGTGATGGTGAACAAGCGTTAAAAGCAAGCTTAACCGTTAAAGAAAAATTACAGATTGCTTTAGCACTTGAACGTCTCGGCGTGGATGTGATGGAAGTCGGTTTCCCGGTTTCTTCTCAAGGTGATTTTGAATCTGTTCAAACCATTGCACGCCATATCAAAAATAGTCGTGTTGCGGCACTTTCCCGTGCAGTAATTAAAGATATTGATGCTGCAGCTGAAGCCTTAAAAGTGGCAGAAGCGTTTCGTATCCATACATTTATTGCAGTTTCAGCATTACACGTTGAAGCCAAGTTAAAACGTACTTTTGACGATGTGGTTGAAATGGCGGTGGCAGCAGTAAAACATGCACGTAATTATACAGACGACGTAGAATTTTCTTGCGAAGATGCGGGCCGTACCGGTATCGACAATATTTGTCGTATTGTTGAAGCGGCAATTAATGCAGGTGCAACAACTGTAAATATTCCTGACACTGTTGGTTTCTGCTTACCTAATCAATTCGGCAATATTATTGCTGAAGTACGTAACCGCGTACCAAATATCGATAAAGCGGTGATTTCCGTACATTGCCACAATGACTTGGGTATGGCAACGGCTAACTCCTTAACCGCTGTACAAAATGGTGCACGTCAAATTGAATGTACTATCAATGGCATTGGTGAACGCGCAGGCAACACCTCTCTTGAAGAAGTGGTGATGGCAATGAAAGTTCGTCAAGAATTCATGGGCGTGGATACACGTATCAATACACAAGAAATCCACCGTGTTAGCCAAATGGTGAGCCAACTTTGTAATATGCCAATCCAACCGAATAAAGCGATTGTAGGTTCAAATGCTTTCGCTCATTCATCCGGTATTCACCAAGATGGTATGTTAAAAAACCAAAATACCTACGAAATCATGTCGCCAGAAACTATCGGCTTGAAGAAAGAGAAATTAAACTTAACCGCTCGTTCTGGTCGCGCAGCAGTAAAAGGCCACATGGCAGATATGGGCTACACCGAACAAGATTACGATTTAGACAAATTGTATGAAGCCTTCTTAAAATTGGCAGACAAAAAAGGCCAAGTGTTCGATTATGACTTAGAAGCTTTAGCGTTCATTGATATGCAACAAGGGGATGAAGATCGTTTAGTGTTAGATAAACTTTCTGCACACTCCACTAAAGAGTATCCAGCAACCGCGTTTGTTCAAGTGGAATTGGACGGTAAAAAATTAAGCACCTCTTCTATCGGTGGTAATGGTCCGGTTGATGCAGTTTACAATGCGATCTTGAATTTAACCGGCTTAGATATCAAAATGTCGCACTATAACTTAACTGCAAAAGGCGAAGGGGCTGAAGCCTTAGGTCAGGTGGATATCGTGGTTGAACACGAAGGCCGTAAATTCCACGGTGTTGGTTTAGCGACAGACATCGTTGAATCTTCTGCTCTTGCTTTAGTTCATGCAATTAATGCCATTTATCGTGCACATAAAGTCGCCGATATTAAAAGCCACAAACATCATTAATTAATTGAGTCCCCCTCTTTAGCAAAAAGGGGTTAGGGGAGATTTGGCAGAAGTAACATCAACCTCAGCAGTAAATTTTATATCGTTAAAATCTCCCCCCAGCCCCTCTTTACAAAAGAGGGGAGAAAATTAACCGCACTTTGGTGTGACTGAAATAGGAAAAACAATATGCAATCATACAACATCGCTGTTCTACCGGGAGACGGTATTGGTCCAGAAGTGATGGCAGAAGCCATTAAAGTATTAAACAAAGTCCAAGAAAAATTCGGTTTCAAACTTAACTTCAATGAATTTTATGTAGGTGGTGCCGCAATTGATCATTGTGGTTGCCCATTACCGGCTGAAACCTTAAAAGGTTGTGATGATGCTGATGCGATTTTGTTTGGCTCTGTAGGTGGCCCAAAATGGACAAATTTACCACCGGATCAACAACCAGAACGCGGTGCATTATTACCATTGCGCAAACATTTCAAATTATTCTGTAATCTTCGCCCTGCAACCCTTTATAAAGGACTAGAAAAATTCTGCCCATTACGTGCAGATATTGCAGCGAAAGGCTTTGATATGGTGGTTGTGCGTGAATTAACGGGCGGGATTTATTTCGGTCAGCCTAAAGGCCGTGAAGGCGAAGGTGCTCAAACTAAAGCATTCGATACCGAAGTTTATTACAAATATGAAATCGAACGCATTGCGCGTGCGGCTTTTGATGCGGCAATGAAACGTCGTAAACACGTGACTTCAGTGGATAAAGCGAACGTATTACAAGCTTCAATCTTATGGCGTGAAACCATCACTGAAGTGGCGAAAGACTACCCTGAAGTCACCTTAGATCACATTTATATCGACAACGCGACCATGCAATTAATCAAAGCGCCAGAGTCTTTCGATGTGCTCCTCTGCTCTAACATTTTCGGCGATATTATTTCTGATGAAGCGGCGATGATCACAGGTTCTATGGGGATGTTGCCATCTGCTAGCTTAAACGAAGAAGGTTTCGGCTTATATGAACCGGCTGGCGGTTCTGCACCGGATATCGCTGGCAAAGGCATTGCCAACCCAATCGCACAAATTCTTTCTGCCGCGATGATGTTGCGTTACAGCTTCAACTTAAATGATGCCGCAGATGCGATTGAAAATGCGGTACAAAAAGTCTTAGCAAATGGTCACCGTACCGGTGATTTAGCCGATGATTCTGCCCCTGTTTCAACGGCGGAAATGGGTACGTTAATCGCTAACGCAATCTAATAAAAAACAATTAAAGTGCGGTTTAAAAACATCCTGAAATTTGACCGCACTTACTACTCTAACGAATTGAGAAAAATTATGGCAAAAACTCTTTACGAAAAATTATTCGATGCCCACGTGGTATACGAAGCTGAAGGCGAAACGCCGATTTTGTATATTAACCGTCATTTAATCCATGAAGTAACCAGCCCACAAGCCTTTGATGGTTTACGTGTGGCAGGCCGCCAAGTACGTCAAGTCAGTAAAACGTTCGGCACCATGGATCACAGTATTTCTACCCAAGTACGTGATGTAAATAAACTTGAAGGCCAAGCGAAAATTCAAGTATTGGAACTTGAAAAAAATACGAAAGCGACCGGTATTCAATTATTCGACATGACCACAAAAGAACAAGGTATTGTGCATGTCATGGGGCCTGAACAAGGCTTAACCTTACCAGGTATGACTATCGTGTGTGGTGACTCCCATACTGCCACCCACGGTGCATTCGGTGCCTTAGCATTTGGTATTGGTACATCCGAGGTAGAACATGTATTAGCCACCCAAACCTTAAAACAAGCTCGTGCGAAAAATATGAAAATTGAAGTGCGTGGCAAAGTGGCGCCAGGCATTACCGCAAAAGACATTATTCTTGCCATTATCGGTAAAACCACCATGGCAGGCGGTACAGGTCATGTGGTGGAATTCTGTGGTGAAGCCATTCGTGACCTTTCTATGGAAGGCCGTATGACCGTTTGTAATATGGCAATAGAAATGGGTGCCAAAGCCGGCTTAATCGCACCAGATGAAACGACTTTCGAATACTTAAAAGGTCGTCCACATGCACCAAAAGGTAAAGATTGGGATGATGCTGTTGCTTATTGGAAAACCTTAAAATCCGATGATGATGCAAAATTTGACACAGTCATCACGTTAGAAGCCAAAGACATTGCACCACAGGTAACTTGGGGAACAAACCCAGGCCAAGTAATCGGTATCGATCAGCCTGTGCCAAATCCAGCAGAAATGACCGATCCTGTGACTCGTGCTTCAGCAGAAAAAGCATTGAATTATATCGGTTTAGAACCGAATACCGATTTAAAAGACATTCCGGTGGATCAAGTGTTTATTGGCTCTTGCACCAATGCTCGTATCGAAGATTTACGTGCCGCAGCGGCGATCATGAAAGGTCGTAAAAAAGCCGACAATGTAAAACGTATTTTAGTGGTACCAGGCTCTGGTTTAGTGAAAGAACAAGCAGAAAAAGAAGGCTTGGATAAAATCTTTATCGAAGCAGGCGCTGAATGGCGTAACCCAGGTTGCTCAATGTGCTTAGGGATGAACGATGACCGCTTAGGCGAATGGGAACGCTGTGCTTCTACATCAAACCGTAACTTTGAAGGTCGCCAAGGCCGTAATGGTCGTACTCACTTGGTGAGTCCTGCGATGGCTGCGGCAGCGGGAATGTTCGGTAAATTCGTTGATATTCGTGACGTCACATTAAACTAAGGAGCAGAAAATGGCAGGATTTAAACAACTTTCAGGCTTAGTAGTGCCATTGGATGCGGCAAACGTGGATACGGATGCAATTATTCCAAAACAATTTTTACAAGCCATTACGCGCGTAGGTTTCGGCAAACACTTATTCCATGAATGGCGTTATTTGGATGTAGAAGGCACCAAGCCAAATCCAGATTTCGTATTGAATTATCCACAATATCAAGGCGCGACCATTTTATTAGCGCGTAAAAATCTTGGTTGTGGTTCTTCGCGTGAACATGCGCCTTGGGCATTAGCCGATTACGGTTTCAAAGTGATGATCGCACCAAGTTTTGCGGATATTTTCTATAACAACAGTTTAAACAACCACATGTTACCGATTCGTTTAAGCGAAGAAGAAGTGGAAGAAATCTTCCAATGGGTGTGGGCAAATGAGGGCAAACAAATCCATGTAGATTTGGAAGCGATGACGGTCACTGTAGGTGACAAAGTCTATCACTTTGAACTGGATGAATTCCGCCGTCATTGTTTGTTAAACGGCTTGGATAACATCGGTTTGACGTTACAACACGAAGATGCCATCAGCGAATATGAAAAAAATATTCCGGCATTTTTACGTTAATCTGTTTTTTTACTCGGACAGCAAATATTGCTAACCATTCGGCGGACAATTTGTCCGCCTTTCTTTTTGAAAACATTCCATTTTTTTACCGCACTTTCTCCCCTTTTATTTGACACTCTGTGTGCTTATACCTATCATTCTCTTCAATATTGATTGATTTTAAAAAGAGCTATCTATGTCACATAATCAAACCGAATTACTGAAAAAATCCCTCGCTGAACGCATCCTCATTTTAGATGGTGCGATGGGGACGATGATCCAAAAATATAAACTTACCGAGGCTGATTTTAGAGGCGAGCGTTTTAAAGAAAGTGCGGTTGATTTACGTGGCAATAATGACTTGCTCACCTTAACCCAACCGCTGTTAATTTCTGCGATTCATGAGAAATACTTACAAGCGGGCGCCGATATTATTGAAACCAATACCTTCAGTTCGACCACCATTGCACAAGCGGATTATGATTTACAGTCTATTGCCTACGAACTGAATTTTGCAGGCGCAAAATTAGCGCGTTTAGCCGCTGATAAATACAGCACACCAGAAAAACCTCGCTTTGTTGCAGGTGTATTAGGGCCAACTAACCGCACGGCCTCTATTTCTCCCGATGTAAACGATCCAGGTTTCCGTAACATTACCTTTATGGAGCTGGTGGATGCCTATGCCCAAGCGACTAAAGGCTTAATTGAAGGTGGTGCAGATTTAATCATGATCGAAACCATTTTCGACACGTTAAACGCAAAAGCCGCTATTTTCGCCATTGAAACCGTATTTGAAGAATTAGGTGTGGAATTGCCGATTATGATTTCCGGCACCATTACCGATGCTTCCGGCCGTACCCTTTCTGGGCAAACCACCGAAGCGTTCTACAACTCGCTTCGTCACGCTAAACCACTAACGTTCGGTTTGAACTGTGCGCTAGGCCCGAAAGAACTTCGCCAGTATGTTGAACAACTATCTAAAATCAGCGAAACCTATGTTTCCGTCCACCCAAATGCAGGCTTACCAAATGCCTTTGGTGGCTACGATTTAGGGGCCGAAGAGATGGCGGCACACCTTAAAGAATGGGCTGAAAGTGGCTTTGTAAACATTGTCGGTGGTTGTTGTGGTACGACGCCAGAGCATATCAAAGCCTTTGCCGATGCCATGCAAGGTATTGCGCCGCGTAAATTACCTGAAATTAAAACCGCCATGCGTTTATCAGGCTTAGAACCACTCAATATTGATGATGAAAGCCTATTCGTGAACGTGGGCGAACGTAATAACGTGACCGGTTCGGCGAAATTCAAACGTTTAATTAAAGAAGACAAATTTGCTGAAGCCATTGAAATTGCTATCGACCAAGTAGAAAACGGTGCACAAGTGATCGACGTCAATATGGACGAAGCCTTATTAGACGGCAAAAAATGCATGACCCGTTTCCTCAATATTATGGCAACCGAGCCTGATGCAGCAAAAGTGCCAATCATGATCGACTCGTCTAAATGGGAAGTGATTGAGGCAGGTTTGCAGTCGGTACAAGGTAAACCGATTGTGAACTCTATTTCGTTGAAAGAAGGCGAAGAAATCTTTGTCGAACACGCTAAACTGGTGCGTAAATATGGTGCAGCCGTTGTGGTCATGGCGTTTGATGAAGTAGGTCAAGCCGATACCGAAGATCGCAAAGTTGAAATTTGTAGCCGTGCCTATAACATTTTAGTCAATCAACTTGGCTTCCCACCAGAAGATATTATTTTCGACCCGAACATTTTCGCCATTGGTACGGGGATTGAAGAACACAACAACTACGGCGTGGATTTCATCAATGCCACAGGTCGCATTAAACGCGCCCTACCACACGCAAAAATCTCGGGCGGGGTGTCGAATGTCTCCTTCTCATTCCGGGGTAATAACGTGATGCGTGAAGCCATTCACGCCGTCTTCCTCTATCATGCCATCAAGCAAGGCATGGATATGGGGATTGTGAATGCGGGGCAACTGGCGATTTATGACGATCTCGATCCTGAATTACGTGAAATTGTAGAAGATGCGGTATTAAACCGTAGCTCAGATGCCACTGAAAAACTACTCGATATTGCAGAAAAATATCGTAACCAAGGCAACGATGAAAGTGCGGTCGATTCTGTCGCTGAATGGCGTACTTGGCCAGTGGAAGAACGTTTAAAACATGCGCTTGTGAAAGGGATTACCACTCACATTGTGGAAGATACGGAAGAAGCTCGCCAAACATTGCCAAGTCCATTAGATGTGATTGAAGGCCCGTTGATGGCAGGCATGGACGTGGTCGGCGATTTATTCGGTGACGGTAAAATGTTCCTCCCACAAGTGGTGAAATCTGCACGCGTAATGAAACAATCTGTGGCGTATTTAGAGCCGTTTATCAATGCAACTAAACAAAAAGGTTCAAGCAACGGTAAAGTGGTGATTGCGACCGTAAAAGGCGATGTGCACGATATCGGTAAAAACATCGTAAGCGTGGTAATGCAATGTAATAACTTTGAAGTGATTGACTTGGGCGTGATGGTGCCGGCGGACAAAATCATTCAAACCGCCATTGATGAAAAAGCGGACATCATCGCGTTAAGTGGTTTAATTACCCCTTCTTTAGATGAGATGGAATACTTCTTGGGTGAAATGACTCGCTTAGGCTTAAACCTGCCTGTGATGATTGGCGGTGCAACCACTTCTAAAGAACATACGGCAATTAAACTTTATCCAAAATATAAAGAACATGGCGTATTTTATACTTCTAATGCCTCCCGTGCGGTGACAGTGTGTGCGACATTGATGAATCCTGAAAGTCGTGCGGCATTGTGGGAACAATTTAAGAAAGATTACGAGAAAATTCAACAATCTTTCTCTAACCGTAAACCACTGCGTAAACAGCTGAGCATTGAAGAGGCTCGCGCAAACCGCTTTGATGGTTTTAGTGGTGAATGGGCAGATTACGTGCCACCAAAACCAAACCAAACCGGTATTGTGGAATTTAAAAACGTACCGATTGCCACATTACGTAAATTTATCGACTGGTCGCCATTCTTCCGCATTTGGGGCTTGATGGGTGGCTATCCTGATGCCTTTGATTATCCAGAAGGCGGCGAAGAAGCACGTAAAGTGTGGAACGATGCGCAAGTGGTCTTAGATGAATTAGAGCAAAACCACAAGCTCAACCCAAGCGGTATTTTAGGCATCTTCCCTGCGGAACGTGTGGGCGATGATGTGGTACTTTTCGCTGATGAAGAACGTACAAAACCTATTGGCACCGCTTACGGCTTACGCCAACAAACCGAACGTGGCAAAAACAGCAAAAGCCCGTTTAACTTTGCCTTAAGCGACTTTATTGCCGATCGCGAAAGTGGCAAAAAAGACTGGTTCGGCATGTTCGCCGTCTGTGCCGGTATTGAAGAAATGGAATTAGTAGAAGGCTATAAAGCAGCGGGTGATGACTATAACGCTATCTTGCTACAAGCTGTGGGTGATCGCTTAGCGGAAGCCATGGCGGAATACTTGCACTTTGAGCTACGCACCCGCATTTGGGGCTACACACAAGAAGAATTCGACAATCAAGGTTTAATCAATGAAAACTATGTTGGCATCCGCCCTGCTCCGGGTTATCCAAGCTGTCCAGAACACACAGAAAAAGCCTTGATTTGGGATTTATTAGAAGTCGAACAACGCATCGGTATGAAACTCACCGAAAGCTACGCCATGTGGCCTGCAGCGTCCGTCTGCGGTTGGTACTTCACCCACCCGGCAAGTAACTATTTCACTCTAGGTCGCATTGATGAAGACCAAGCTCAAGATTATGCCAAACGTAAAGGTTGGGATGAGAGAGAGATGATGAAGTGGTTGGGTGTGGCGATGAAGTAGATAAAACCTCTTATGGGATAAAACACTGTTTTATCCCATTGTATTTTAATACATTATAAATTATTAACTAATAACTTATTTAACCTATCAATATTCTGTGTGATATCTGAGCTGAGCGCAAAATATTCATCAGTAATTTGCTCTTGGCTCCTAACTCCCAAAAAGAACAAACTCTTGCTAATTTCTAAAACTATAGTAATAATCTCACTTGAAATATTATTGTTATTCTTCCATCTATTAATAGCTTGTTCACTCAAACCAAATAATTCCTCTTTCCAAGAATACTTATTTATTAGCGCTAATACCTCTCTCTGAGTATCAATTCTATTTCTAAAATTATCATTATTCATTAATATTTCTCTCTATTTTATCAAGCCATTTATCTATTGAATCTATATGTGAAATAACATTTTCCAACTCAAATTTGTTTAAATCATCTCCAATCCCTCTAGTAGATAAAATTCTACATTTTTCAAGAGTTTCAATAACATCCATTGGTATATTTATAGATGGATTTATTTTTAACATAGAACGTCTTGAAAAAACAGCCTTACCCAAATATAATGAGTAACAAGTCGATATATTTCTAATAGCTAAAAAAATACATGATAAATTAAAAACACGATTAAATTTTAGTTCCAATGATTTTAATGAATTGGTATATATCCCTTTAAATTTATAGAAATCATTTCGTATATTAGAGTACTTACTTGGCTCACCAAGCTCTCTTAAAAAATCATTTCCTTCACTAGCAAAAACTAGCTTTGATTCCAGATAAAGATGCCAAGCAAATGGATTCCCATCAAGCCATAACTCCCTAATTTTTTCATAAGAATACACAGAAAACTTATTATATTCCGGTCCAAATTTCTCATCAGAAATAATTAAAACATCTATATCTGATTTATTATCCAACTCACCTCTACATAGAGAACCAAAAACATATATATGCATAAAATTATCTTCTACTATATTTCTTTATCAAAATAGATATAAAAAGTCCAAAAAATACCGTTCTCACCAAAACAACTAAATTTCTTATACTACCACTTTTAATTATATCTTTAATTTCTGAGTTATCTACACTTCCAATAAAATATGAAAAAACAGAAAATATAGATGAACATAATTTTTCTATATTAAAAAAATCCTCACCTATAAAAGATGAAACAACCCCAAGAAGTAAAATAATTATTATTGAAGATAAAATTAATCGGATAAAACTTTCACCATTTCCCCAAATAAATTTGTTTAATTCAAAGCTAAGCCATTCAATTAGCTTTTTAAACCTTTCGAATCCTTTATATTTTTTTCTATAATATGCATTTTCACTAATCCAACTATCATATAAATGATCTTTATTTGCCTTAAGTTCATATTGAATGGCAATATCTTCACTAGACTTATCACCTAAATCCCTATAATTCACTCTAAGATTATTAGAAAATTTCATGAGTAAATTATTTTCTCTAGGGGCGCTATTAAATATATCCGTATCAACTAAAGTATCTTTAAACTTTGAATACCTAAAATCACAATTACTAAAAGAGCTCTTAGAAAAGTCACAATCATAAAAATAACAATTTACAAACGAGCAGTTTTCGAAATGGATCTTTCTTAACTTGCAATCAGAAAAATAACTGTGATCAAAAATTATATTCTTTATGGATACTAAGTCTCTAGACTGAGATATTCTAATATAAATAGAATTCTTAAATGGATTTTCACAATACTTTTCTGAAATAGTATCCCCATCAATAGAATTCACTATCATTTTATCTTTAAAAATTCTTCTGTTAGCGTCTTTAAACTCAGATATATCCATATAAACTTCCTTAAGGCTTTAATTTTTACAGCATAGTATACAATTAATTACCTGATTAAAGTAATTTAAAATAGTATATCTAATTTTATTACGTATGCAAAAGTAGTTTAAGAAGCTCTTAATTTATTATTTTTCCCCAATAGAAAACCTTATTATGGATACTTAATCAATAAAAACCTCTCAAAAACCAATCACACTTTAATCTCTAAAGCATCTCAATCCCTTGCACTATCCCCAATTTCCGCTATCATACTCCCTTTCTCATTCACTCTACTCTCGGAACTTTATCGATGAATAAATTTAAATTAGCATTACTCACGGCGGCATTCGTAGGTTTGTTTGCTTGTACCACAACACAACAACCAAAGAAAACCGTTAAAACACGATACCTTAAAAATAACATTAGCCAAGCAGAATTAAACAATCCAAAAGACTACAAGCGTTATTATTATTCTTGCCGCAATTCAGAAACGGGTTCAAGTTCGTATTTAACCACTTACTTCCCGCTTTCAAGAGAAAGCCGCATGAAAGATAACTTTGGTATTTATTTCCAATTAGATGGTGGAAAAGCAGTGCCGTTTGATCATGTGGAAAATCGTACCTTAAATGCACGTGGAAATCGCTTTGAAGTGATTTATCGCTCTTATGAGCCGATTGATGGCAGTTATGTTGATTTAATCGCTCGTGAAAATAATTCCGTGTATTACAAGAATAATCAAGGCATGAAAACCACTTGGTTAAACTGTCGAGAAGGCTAATTCTCACTGAAAGTGCGCTCATTTTTAGACGCATTTTTCCAAACAAAAAAGCACGAGCTTAAACTCGTGCTTTTTCTTGTGCGCGTTTCACGAAAACGACTGAAAGCGTGAATGCCACCACAAATGAAATCAACATACCAATGCTGTACATCGCAAGGCTATCTGGTTTGATCGATGGAATACCTAAGAAACCTGCTGCACCTAATGCAATGGCTTTTACATTAAAGAATGCGATAAAGGCACTTGCAAGACCTGAACCAATCATTGCCGCAAAGAAAGCTTGACGATAGCGTAAGTTCACCCCGAACATCGCCGGTTCAGTAATCCCTAATAATGCAGAGATACCTGATGGTACCGCTAAACCGCGTACTTTTGGATCTTTTAATGCCACTGCCACACCTAAACAGGCCGCACCTTGTGCGATATTTGACATTGCGGCGATTGGGAAAATAAAGGTACCGCCTGTATTTGCCATTTCAGCCAATAATTGTGTTTCAACCGCAATGAAGGTTTGATGCATACCGGTGATAACGATAGGTGCATAGAATGCCCCGAAGATTGCGCCGCCCACGAAACCTAAGGTGTCATATAACCAAGTTAAACCTGCTGCAATTAATGAACCCGCTTCACGACCGATTGGACCAATTACGGTAAACGCTAAGAAGCCTGCAATAAAGAGCGAGAATAATGGGGTAATCAGGTTATCTAAGTAAGAAGGCACAAACTTACGGAAGGTTTTTTCTAAGGTTGCTAATACCCAAGCAGAAACTAATGTTGGGATAACTGTACCTTGATAGCCGACTTTTTCAATTTCAAGACCAAATACATTCCAGTATTGGATTTTGCCTTGAGCAAGGGTTAATGCGTAGTTCCAACCGTCTGCTAATGCAGGATGAACCAACAACATCCCAAGCGCTGCCCCTAAGAATGGGTTACCACCGAATTTACGGGTGGCAGAGAAACCAAGTAATACCGGTAAGAATACAAATGGTGCATTCGCGATGGTATTAATAAAATCCACCAAATCCGCAAGACCTGGGTGCATATCAATCACGCTTAATTCATCAACGAAGAAACCTTTCGCTGTAAGCATGGAGTGAATACCCATTAACAAACCGCCTGCTACGATTGCTGGAATGATTGGCACGAAAATATCTGCTAAGCCTTTCACCAAACGTTGCAATAAGTTCTGATTGCCTGACGCCGCTTCTGCCACTTCGGCTTTGCTCACATCGCCGATACCAAGCAATTTGGTAAGTTCAGCATGGACTTTATTCACTGTGCCAGAACCGAAGATAATTTGATATTGACCCGCGACAGCAAACTGCCCTTTCACGCCTTCAATGTTATCAATACCTTCTTTGTCCACTTTGCTTTCATCGTTTAACACAATACGTAAACGCGT
This sequence comes from Parahaemophilus parainfluenzae, assembly GCA_963515445.1. Taxonomy (GTDB): domain Bacteria; phylum Pseudomonadota; class Gammaproteobacteria; order Enterobacterales; family Pasteurellaceae; genus Haemophilus_D; species Haemophilus_D parainfluenzae_AI. The sequence continues at coordinate 84,042 of CAUPWR010000009.1, forward strand.
TGCGCAATGTGCTGCTGTGGCGATGTTGTCTTTGCCGCCAAGTTTATCAATCACTTGTTGGGCGATTTGAGGGAAGTTCATAGTGCTCTCCTAATGGGTTTCTAAAAAAAGAAATTGACCGATTGTAACTAAAACGGGGGATAATAACTAGCGGTCTAAACAAATTTTAGGCGAAAAAAAACCGACTTGATTAAGTCGGTTTATAGTTGGTGCTCTGAGCGAGACTTGAACTCGCACGGCCTGCGGCCACTACCCCCTCAAGATAGCGTGTCTACCAATTCCACCACCAGAGCGTTTATTCTGTTTTTATTCCTTATTGCGGAATGTCATTATTTTTGTTTTCAACTGCTGGAGCAACTTGTTGTTGCTGTTGTTGAACTTGTTCAGCAGTTTGAGATAAATCGTCAAACGAACCTTTTTGTACGTTGCCACGGTGAGAGTTAATATTACCTAACACTAAAGCAATCACAAAAAAGCCAGTTGCTAAGATTGCACTGGTACGAGTTAAAAAGTTACCTGCACCTGCAGAACCAAACATCGTACCTGATGCACCGCCACCAAATGACGCACCTGCGTTCGCGCCTTTACCTTGTTGAATAAGGATAAAGCCGATTAAGGCGATACAAATTAATACATAAACAAATAATAAAATATTGTACATTATTCTTTCTTCTCTAAATTGCGATTTCGCAAGAAAACTGGGAGCAAATGTTATATAAAATTCACGCTTTTCGCAAGCGCTTTCCCATTTTTTTTTACTTAATTGTATTAAGTTTAATCAATTTTCAGCATTTAAATCTTCCGATTTTTTGACCGCTCTTTTTCGTTTCGTTGCTGGTGTGCTTAAACCTTTTGAAATCTGACTTAAACGACGTAATGCGGTGAAATCAACAAAACGCACTAAATCTGGCAACATTTGATTAAGCGTAAACATAAATTGCTGATAACTCGCCTGTTTTTGACTGATATCCGTTAATTGTGCTTCCCAATGTGCCGTCATATCAGGTTGTGTAGCAATATCCGGCAAAGCTGAAATGAGGATCCGCCCCGTTTCTGTGCTGTGAATATTGCGCCCTTTTTTCGTTAAAAAACCTCGTTTAAATAGCAATTCAATAATGCCCGCACGGGTGGCTTCTGTGCCAAGCCCATCTGTTTCACGCAGAATTTTTTTCAATTCTTTATCTTGCACAAAACGCGCAATCCCCGTCATGGCGGAAAGTAACGTCGCATCGGTAAATGGTTTTGGTGGTTGTGTTTTTTTGCTCACCACTTCGCCTCGTTCGCAATATAGGATCTGCCCTTTCTTGACGATTGGCAATAACGGCTCTTGATTTTCATCTTCATCTTCTTTACCAAGCAACTCTTTCCAACCTGCGGTTTGCAAGTTGCGTGCTTGTGCCACAAAAGTACCGCCCGCAATACTTAAGGTAATTTTGCTTTTACGATATTCCGCATCGGGGCAAAATTGCAATAAATACTGACGCGCAATCAATTCATAAATACGTTGTTCATCAATGCTTAAATTGATCGAGCGTGTGTTAGCCGTCGGAATAATGGCATGGTGAGCCTCCACCTTTTTATCATTCCAGCAACGATTACGCTGCTCGCTATCCACCACAGATGGCAAGGTTTGGTACGTCTGACAATGCTGTGAAATCGCATTCATCACTTTATGGCGTTCAGCAAAATGCTCTTCCGGCAAATAACGACAATCAGAACGTGGATAGGTAATCAAACGATAGATTTCATATAAACGCTGACAGGTATCCAGCACGCTTTGCGCTGACATGCCAAAACGTTTTGCCGCATCAATCTGCAATGCTGACAAGGAATAAGGCAAAGGCGCTGTTTCTTTTTCTCTCTTATCCACATATTCTGTCATTTCAGCAGGTTGATCGGTAATGCGTTTCACCACATTTTCGGCTAAGCCTAAAGACAGTACACGACCATCTTCATCCTGATAGTCCTCACAAGCCTTACTCGGTTGCCAAAGTGCAGAAAAAAGTGCGGTTGGATTTTCAGACGTTTTTTCGTCTTTCACCCATGCCAACACTTCATAGAAATCTTTTGGTTGGAAATGTTCAATTTCCAAATCACGGCGAACAATCAAACCTAATACGGGAGTTTGTACTCGCCCAACAGAAAGCACGCCATCATAACCGGCTTGGCGACCGCGAATGGTATAAGCGCGAGTCATATTAATACCGTACAGCCAATCAGCACGAGCACGCGCCAGTGCAGAGGTAGCTAATGGAATAAAATGACGATTCGGTTGGAGTTTTTGTACCGCTTTTTCGACCGCACTTGGGTTAAGATCGCTAATCAGACAACGCAAAATGCCATCACGTTTTTCCGCTGATAAATTGGCATAACTAAATACTTCATCCACCAGCAACTGCCCTTCTCTATCTGGGTCGCCTGCGTTAACTAAAACATCGGCTTGATGAATCAGTTTTTCCACCACAGAAAGTTGTTTTTTGACTTCTTTTCGCGGTAACAGAATCCATTTTTCAGGAATGATAGGTAAATGTTCTAAACGCCATTGTTTGAATTTCGGATCGTAGGCATCCGGCTCTGCCTGTTCGAGCAAATGCCCCACGCACCAAGTCACGACATCATCATTGCCGCATTTAATAAAACCATCACCCCGTTGATGAGGTTTTGGCAAGACATCGGCAATAGCTCGCCCAAGACTGGGTTTTTCGGCAATAAACAGGCGCATAAGATTAGTCGATCTGACGACGACCTAAGAAAGAGTGGGTTAAAGTAGTGCCGTCCACGGTTTCTAATTCCCCACCGACAGGGATCCCGTGAGCAATACGGCTTACTTTAATATTATGTTGATGGCAAATTTCAGCAATATAATTGGCTGTCGCATCGCCTTCTACCGTTGGGTTCGTGGCTAAAATCACTTCGTGGAAAGATTCTTCTACCAGACGTCTTTGCAATAAATCTAAACCAATCTCTTTTGGACCAATACCATCTAAAGGCGATAAGTGCCCCATTAAGACAAAATAACGCCCAGAAAATTGGCCTGTTTGCTCAATCGCTTGAATATCCGCCGGCATTTCCACCACGCAAAGCAAACCTGAATTTTGACGGCGAGGATTGTTACAAATATTGCACGTTTCCTCTTCGGTAAAATCACGACACTGTGAACAATGCCCAATTTTAGACATCGCTTCCGTTAATGCACGTGCTAAATTCATCCCACCGCTACGATTGCGCTGTAAAAGATGATAAGCCATACGCTGCGCTGATTTAGGGCCAACACCCGGCAAGCAACGAAGATTTTCAATAAGATGTTCTAAAAGTGGACTGCTTTGCATAATATTTATGATGGGAGAAAATGGATGGTGTGTGAACCTATAGATTCACACACCCAATGAATTAAAATGGAAGTTTCATTCCTGGAGGTAATGGCATGCCTGCGGTTACAGAAGCCATTTTTTCTTTTTGTAATTCTTCTGCACGACGGACTGCATCGTTGAATGCGGCAGCGATTAAATCTTCCAACATTTCTTTATCGTCTTCCATTAAAGAAGGATCGATCTCAATACGACGGCAGTTGTGCGCACCATTAATCGTGATTTTTACTAAACCTGCACCACTTTCGCCTGTTACTTCTAATTGGGCAATTTCTTCCTGCATTTTTTGCATTTTTTCTTGCATTTGTTGGGCTTGTTTCATCAAGCCGCCTAAACCGCCTTTTCCGAACATGGGATTTTCCTTCTTAAATTAACTAAAACGAGCCGCATTTTAGCGAAAAAATTTGCCTTTGGGAACAGAGAAATTTATTATTCCATACTTCAAAACTTGGTAAAAAACGACCGCACTTTTATTTAGGAATCGCTGATGAAAACCCGTTATGACATCATTCTTGTAGCTGTAATTATCGTTTTACAACTACTGATTTATATCTTTAACAAGACGCTTATTTGGTGGCTTGGTAAACCACTTTCTAAAACTGCAAGACGGGCTATCACTTTTACTAGCTTTGCCCTTCCCAATGCGTTAGTTATCTGTCATCTTTTAAAGCTTGTTGTTGCATTTCGACTTATTGCTTTAGTGCTAGCCCTACTCCTTTTTTCAGCCTTTGCAAGTATTGCTGTAGGATGTGTTCATTTTCTTTTCCGAAAATCAAAATCCATCACAAAAATCGACCGCACTTTACGCATTGCTTACCCGATTTTATTTATTGGTATCACTGCCTTAAGTGTGTATAACGCCTATGTCACACGTGTTATTCATTATGAAATTACGCTAGATAAACCGATAAAACCATTGCGAATTGGCATGGCAAGCGATCTCCATTTAGGCAAATTATTTGGCGGGAAAGAATTGGATAAACTGGCTGAGATTATGCAGCAAGAAAAGGTCGATATCATTTTATTGCCTGGCGATATTATGGATGATAACGTCAACGCTTATTTAGCCGAAAAAATGCAACCCCATTTAGCGAAACTCAAGGCCCCAATGGGCGTTTATGCCACACTAGGCAATCATGACTTATTCGGTGACCAAGATCGAATTGATCGAGAAATTCGCAAAGCGGGTATTACGGTATTAAGAGATGAAACATTAACATTAAATAATGAATTGGTACTGATTGGACGAAATGACAATCTTGCTCACGATAGACCAAGTACCGAGACGTTATTAAAACAAGTGAATACTGACTTACCGATTATTCTATTGGATCACCGTCCAACAGATATCGAAAAACATGCTTCACTCCCGCTTGATATTCAAGTTTCAGGGCATGCACATAAAGGGCAAGTATTCCCCGCGAGTTTAATCACGAAAATGATGTATCGTTTGGATTATGGTCATGAAAAAATTGGCAATCCACATGTTTTTGTCACTTCGGGTTACGGCTTTTGGAGCATCCCAATGCGCTTAGGCTCTCAATCAGAAGTGGTGATTATTGATATAAAAGAGAAATGACAGATAATACTTGTAAAAATAATAAGTTATATCTAAAATCAAAGACGACTTGTTATTTGTTAAGGAGTATTCATAAATGAAAAGACATTTCTTAATTTCAGCGTTATCTGTACTATTAATTTCAGCCTGTGGCTCTGGGGGCGGTGGTTCTGAAAATCCTAATCCTGTAAACCCATCTCCAGAAACACCCAAAGAAACCATCAGCAGTGAGGGAAAAAACTATATTGCTAATGTAAATTTTACATATCTCTCACAAAATCCTATTCAGTTTAATAATTCTGATAAACTTTCACAAATTACTGTTGAAGGAAAAACATTCGATCTTGTTGAAGTAAGTAAAGATGGAATAAGCCAAAGTGGTTGGTTACGTGTTATCGGTGGAAATATTCAAACAGGTCGAGATAATCTACCCGATCAAATTAGTAAAGTATCGGTTTATTCTTCAGATAACTTAGTGGTTGGATTACTTTCTTCCAATATTTCAAAGTGGCATGAGTATGCTTTTATTAATGGTAAATATACCGATGTACGCGATATGCCAAAAGGAAGTGCTACTTATTCTATTCTAGTGCCTATGTTTAGCCATACTAAACACACTGTTTCAGACTATTCAACTAGAGGAAAACTTAACGTCAATTTTGATAATAAAACTGTGAATGGTGCTATTGAAGTAAGTAACAGAGAAGAAAATAATAACACTCCTGAAACATTACAACTTAATGCAAAAATTAATGGCAGCTCATTTGCATCAGAAGAGCAAGATCCTGTCATTCTTAAAGGTGGCTTCTTTGGACCAAATGCAAATGAAATTGGTGGCATATTCAGAACAAAAGAAATAAATAACAATAAGTCTCCTCACATAGGAGCATTCGCTGGTAAAAAAGACTAAATTAGATAAACAAAAGAGCGGTCAAAAATGACCGCTCTTTTATTATCAATTAGCTCTTAAGAACACACTACTTTCACCGCTAAGCCACCTTTCGATGTTTCGCGATATTTGGCATTCATGTCTTTACCTGTTTCATACATGGTTTCGATCACTTTATCCAAGGTTACGCGAGGATTCGTGGTTCGGCGTAATGCCATACGGCTAGCGTTAATCGCTTTCACTGAAGCAATTGCGTTACGTTCAATACAAGGCACCTGTACTTGTCCACCGACAGGATCGCAAGTTAATCCCAGATTGTGTTCCATCGCAATTTCAGCTGCAATACACACTTGCACTGGCGTACCGCCTAGGATTTCAGTTAAACCCGCTGCTGCCATTGAACATGCCACACCCACTTCACCTTGGCAGCCGACTTCAGCACCAGAAATAGACGCATTCATCTTATAAAGTGAACCAATCATACCTGCAGCCAATAAGTAGCGCTCAATCACATCCTGTGTTAAAGGTCCTACAAATTTTTCATAATAAGAAAGCACGGCTGGTACGATACCACAAGCACCGTTCGTTGGTGCGGTCACGACGCGTCCACCGGCAGCATTCTCTTCGTTTACCGCGAGGGCAAACATATTCACCCAGTCGATTACGTGCATTGGATCATTTGCAAGACGATTACTATTGGCGTGCAAGAGACGATAAAGTGACGGTGCACGACGTACTACTTTTAATGGTCCTGGTAACACACCTTCTGTATTGACACCATGCTCAATACAATCTTTCATGGTTTTCCAGACATTATGTAAATGTGCCTCAACCTCTTTTTTATCACGCAATGCTAACTCGTTTCTCATCATCACCGTAGAAAGCATTAAGCCATTTTCCTGACAATGTTTCAAAATATCTTCAGCATGTTGATAAGGATACGGCACAGTCACCGGATTTTCTTCCTCTTGACCAAAATGCGCTTCATCTACAATAAATCCACCACCGATAGAATAATAAGTTTGACGGTAAAGCACGTTACGATCAGCATCTAATGCAGTAATGGTCATACCGTTTTCATGCAATGATAAAAAGGAATTATGGAATACCATATTGGCATCCCAATCGAAATTAACCGTTTTTTTGCCCTGTGCAATCGACAGTTTTTTAGTTTGTTTAACCTGTTCGATAAAAGTTGGGATTAAATCAATATCCACATTATGCGGTAGATAACCGGCTAATCCCATAATGATCGCAATATCTGTATTATGACCATGCCCCGTCATTGAGAGAGAGCCATACACATCTACATGCAAGGTCGCGACCGCATCAAATTTACCTTGCTCGATTAAATCGTCAATAAACTGCTTGCCTGCTTTCATTGGGCCGACAGTATGGGAGCTGGATGGTCCAACCCCCACTTTAAACATATCAAATACACTAATCATATTATTTCAATCCTAAGCTAAACTAAAAAGCCGCTTATAATAATCCATATACAACCGCAGAGATAGCAATTAATCCCATTACTGTAACAAATACATTACTAAAACGACCTTGATAGCGTTTCATCGCCGGAACATTACGGATTGCATACATTGGCATAATGAAAAGGATCATCGCAATAATTGGACCACCAAGGGATTCGATCAAACCTAAAATACTTGGATTAATGATCGCTACACCCCATAAAGTCAATAAGAAGAAAACTGCAGTACCGTAATTTAATTTTTTACGATTCGCGCTTTCACCTTTCATTTTGAGGTATAAACCTTCTAAACCTTCACGTGCGCCTAAATAATGGCCAAAGAATGAGCTTGTAATCGCGAAGAAAGCCACTAATGGTGCGAAATAAGAAATGTATGGGTTATCAAATTTGTTTGCAAGATAAGACAAGATACTGATATTTTGTGCTTTTGCTTCTAATAACTCTGCTGGTGTTAAGGTTAATACACAGCTAAATACAAAGAACATCACGAAGAACAGTAATACGGTTGAAGTGCCTTTTTCTGTACGTCCGATGTGATATTCCGTTGTATTAAAATCTTTATATTCACGTTGTTGAGAAAGCGTAAAAGATGAAATTGCCGGAGAATGGTTAAAAGAGAAAACCAATACTGGGATAGTTAACCATAATGTCGTGATGAAGCCACCAGCAGTAGGAAGCTCATAAAGCATTGAAGCATTCCATTGCGGAATGAGATAAATTGATAACGCAAAGAGAATCAACACCAATGGATACACCAGTAATTCGGTGATTTTCAACATCACTTTTTCACTGAACAACATGACTGAAATCAATATCGCAATTAATACAAAAGAAAGAATCACACGGTTTGGTGAAGCCATGCCTAATTGGTTGACGATAAAAGAATCAACCGTATTAGTGATCCCGTTTCCATAAATCAATAAAATTGGGAAGATCGCAAAGAAATATAATAATGTAATTAATTTCCCAGCGGTCGGGCCGAAATGTTCTTCTACCACTTCGGTAATATCGCTGCCTGGTTTAGAAGAAGACAGAACGAAATAAGCCAAACCACGATGCGCAAAATATGTCATCGGTCCGACTAAAATCGCCATCACAACCAAAGGCCAAAAACCGCCCATCCCTGCATTGATTGGTAAAAATAATACCCCTGCGCCCACCGCAGTACCAAATAAGTTTAATACCCAAGCTGTATCAAATTTATTCCATTTTTTATTAGTTGTAGTGTCCATACATTACCCTCTAAAGTTAAATTATAAAATCTTTATCTAATGAATATTCATTCATTAAATTAGTAGCTGCATTATGATGAGATTAGGGATTGATTGCAAAGTGCAAAATAATAAAGTGTGATCTTGCTAACAATTTTATGTAACTTTTTTTACATAAATATTTATCTAGATCAAAAAAACTGCGGTGAGAAATTTGAGCAAATTTTAAAGAGAGGAAAACAACAGAATAATACTGAATTCTAAAAAGCAAAAAGCCGCTAAATTGCTTTAGCGGCTTCTTAGAATTTGGCTCCTCCTGCGGGACTCGAACCTGCGACATATGGATTAACAGTCCACCGTTCTACCGACTGAACTAAGGAGGAAATGGTGCCTCGAGGCGGAATCGAACCACCGACACGGGGATTTTCAATCCCCTGCTCTACCGACTGAGCTATCGAGGCGTTATCGTTATTGGCTACTGCCTGACAACGGAGCGTATTAAACTATTTTTTCGGGTATCGGTCAACAATTAAATTCAAAAAAAGTAAAAAAGTTGGTGTGTTTGAGTGGTTAATAACCAAAACGACTATAAAAAGAACGTATTTTATAAAACTCAACCAAAAATAACCGCACTTTCTCAAAAAATAATGCCCGAAAATTCTTTCGGGCATTGTATTTCATCGCTGACATTATCGTCTTACGCGGAATTTCTTCTGCGCCGCATCCACTTTCAACAAGTAGTTTCTTGCTTGTGAGGATGGGTGTGCAGTCGTTAAGATACGATATACCTGTTCAGGATACATCTGGTTGATCTTATAGATCGCCTCATCTTTATCCTCATCGAACACGCGTAATACTGCACCTGCACCACTGTTGTAGGCAGAAATCATTGCAAAACGTTTAGAGGTAGGGTTTGTAATACCATCTAAATATTGATTTTGCAGAATCCATAAGTAAGAGACACCCGCATCAATGTTATTTGCAGGATCATAAAGGTAACGTGCAGATGGTTGTCCACCTTTACCTTTCATCGCAAACACATCGCGACCAGCTGTGCTTGGTACCACTTGCATTAAGCCGATTGCATTCGCATAACTAATCGCATACGGGTTGAAGCTAGATTCTGTTTGCATAATACCTAAAATCAAGCTTTCATCAATGCCATAGCGTTCTGCGGCTTTACGGACTAATGGAATATATTTTTGTGCACGCACTTCAACGTGGTTTGCAATCATTGAGATCACCACAAATTGCACAGTGTTGCCATTTTGTAAGCGGCGAGTTTGTAATTTATTTTGGATTAAATAAGTCGCAAAGTTACTTGCAATCACTTGGTTAGCAATTTGCTGACCATTGTTATCCACAACCTGACCTAATAAGAAAGGACGCGTACTAATCGGCACATCGCCAGAAGCAAATAAGTCGATCCCTTTCGCATCAGACCCCATCAATAAAGTATGGACAATCGCATTGTGTAAGCGATTAAGATCTTGTTGGGTTTCAACAATAATCGTACCTTCGTCAAAGCTTACGTGGCTACGCGTATAGAAAGAGTCCGTGTATTTCACGTAGTCTTTACGACTCGCCACTAAAAGCTCATTCACCCCCCAAATACGATCGATATTATGGGAAAATTGACCAGTTAAAATATCTAAACCTTGCGTGTCTTTTGAAAACACTTCGTCATAATTAATGCCACGTCGATGGGTTGGCGAGTCACTACAAGCATATAAAAGCGGAAGTAGCGCCAATAATAAATACTTTTTCATAATCTTTTGTTATTTAGATGGGGGAACGTAACCTTCAATATGCACATCTTTGCCTTCAAATAAGAAATTCACCATTTCTTCTTCTAATAATTTACGATGCTCGGCATTCATCATATTGAGTTTTTTCTCGTTCACTAACATGGTTTGCTTTTTGATCCATTCGCTCCATGCTTGTTTGCTAATTGAATTAAAAATACGTTTACCTAATTCACCGGGATACAGTTGAAAATCCAATCCTTCCGCATCTTGTTTCAAATATTCGCAAAAAACAGTTCTAGCCATAATAATTCCTTACAAATTGCGTTAATAAATTTTTCACAGGCTGAGCTAACCCGATCTGTTCAGGTGACGTTGGATCATACCAATATTTGACCGCACTTAATAGACCAGATTGAGATTCTTTTCCTTTTTCTGACAATTTTTTCCAATCTGAACGATCTGCCTCTTCAGATTTTCGATCGACCTCAACATAAATCGGATGAATGTCTAAGTGAAAATGGCTAAACGTATGACGGAAAGTTACCCATTCTTGATACTCGGTAATCCCTTGCTCTTTCAGATAATTCAATAATGTTTGTTTATCATCAAACTGAGGGAAACAATACAATCCGCCCCATAAGCCTTTGCTTTCACGCTGTTCCAACCAGACTTTCCCTTGATAAGATAAAATCAAAAAATAGCTCTGCTTTTCTGGCAACGATTTTTGGGGTTTCTTTCCAGGAAATGCTGTCCACTTTTCGAGTTTATTAGCTAAACAATCGTTACTTAAAGGACACAAATCGCATTTAGGTTTTGTTCGAGTACAAATAGCCGAACCGATATCCATCATCGCTTGATTAAATTCTGCCACTCTCGTTGTTGGTGTAACCTGTTCACTCAACTGCCATAATTGATTTTCGACTTTCTTCTCGCCAGGCCAACCTTCAACAGCAAAATAACGAGAAAGAACGCGTTTCACATTGCCATCTAAAATCGGATAAGGTTGATTTTGCACGGAAGATAAGATTGCACCAGCCGTCGATCGTCCCACGCCCGTTAATGCCCAAACTTGATCAAATTGTGTAGGAAACTCGCCTTGATATTCATCTCTGATAGTTTGAGCAGCTTTATGTAAATTTCTTGCTCGAGCGTAATAACCTAGTCCCGTCCACAAATGCAATACTTCATCTTGCGATGCATTAGCAAGTGCGGTCACATTAGGAAAGGTTTTAATAAATCGCTCAAAATAAGGGATGACTGTGGAAACTTGAGTTTGTTGTAACATCACTTCGGAAAGCCAAACACCATAAAGGGTTTTATTTTGTTGCCAAGGCAAATTTTTACGCCCAAACTTTTCATACCATTGTAAAACAGAATGGGCAAAAGGGGCATCAACAGAGGATTGGGCTAACATAACTTTCCTAAAGTGTGGTCAAAAATAAGCAAAAATTTTGTGATGATTCTATCACTAAAGCACACCTCTTGATCAATTTGATTTTTTCAGTATAATTCGCAGTCTATTTGGTGCCGGATTGTCGGCGATTATTAACTCACGCGGTGTAAGTGGAAAGCATTTATAGCGGCGTGGCTTCAATTTGAGGTTTTCTATGAAACAAGGTATTCATCCAGAATATAAAGAGATCACTGCAACTTGTTCTTGCGGTAACGTGATCAAAACTCGTTCAACTTTAGGCAAAGACATCAACCTTGATGTGTGCGGTAGCTGCCACCCATTCTACACTGGTAAACAACGTGTTGTTGATACTGGTGGTCGTGTTGAACGCTTTAACAGCCGTTTCAAAATCCCAGGTACAAAATAATTTGAATCTGTGTGAAAAACCCTGCCGATGCAGGGTTTTTTATTATCTGAAATTCACCATTTTCAAATTCTATCAATAAAAAAGTGCGGTCAAAATCGACCGCACTTTTTCTATCAGTTCTAAACGCTCAATTAAAATGAATATTTAACTGTTGCGTAATAAGCACGACCAGGTTCGTTATAAGTATGAGCATTGTAATTTGTACTGCTTGATGAACGATAAATGCGTTTATCAAATAAGTTACTTACGCCAATACGAATGCTGATTGTATCTTTCCAATTATAACCTGCGCTTAATCCCCAAACTGCATAGCTACCGATATCTTCTGAGTTAGCTAGCTGATTAATATTTTTACCGTTACCATTTTCCATACGGTTTTCCGGATTTTTACGGGATTTTTGTTTACCGTATTGCGTATAAGTCAACATTGCATCCAAACTATCAGTGATTTGATAACTTAAGCTTGAGTTCAAGGTATATTTTGGCACGATAGAAAGCGGATTACCCGTATCTTTATTTTTGGTTTTATGCATATAAGTGAAGTTATTCACCCAATTTAATTTATCTTGGATTAATGGTAATGTCAGATTACCTTCAAAACCTTCAATCACTGCGCGGTTTGCATTACCCCATTTATACACATAGTTACCTAAGTTAGTTAAACCGATAAATTCACCATCAGACACGATTTTGTTACGATAGTCATTACGGAAGTAAGCCACAGAAGCAAGAAGCCCGTCTTTATCATATTCAATTCCGATTTCTTTATTCCAGCTGGTTTCTGGTTTAATGTCGCTATTACCTTGGAAATAACAAGTTTTATTATTTGGTACATTCGTTGGACAACCTTGACCTAAAGTAAACAACAAGTAATTCGGGTTAGTTTGATAAAGATTCGGTGCTTTATAAGCTCTTGCTATCCCACCTTTAATTCTCCAATCATCGTTGAGGCTTTGTAAGAAGTTTAATCCACCACTTACGTTAGAACCTGAATAAGTGTTGTAATCATAACGCAAAGATGGCGTTAAGATGGTAGATTGGGTTGCTGAAATATTATCTTCAACAAACACTGCCCATTCCGTTTGACTGCTATGACCACCTCGTACATTTGAGATGCCGGTTGGTAGGCGTTCTTTCAAATCATAAAGCACCTTCCCTGTTTTCTTGTCTCGTCGTCCACCAAGTAACTGTGTCATAGAAGCGTCATCATCTAAACTGCTGTGAGCCCCCTCAAAACCAACTGTCAGCATATGATCTACACCCAAGGTAAATGGAATATAGAATTCTGAACTAAAACGCGTATTTTTAAGAATAGAATCGCTAAAAGCTGACGTGCTAGAATAACTACCTTCTGGACCACCCGCTAAATATTCTGGTAAACGGCTGTTTTTAGTTTTATCAAAAGTAATATAAGTTTTATTGTCAAAATGATCGAATTTACCTTCATAGGTTAAAGCATAGTTCTGACGATATAAACGAGCGGTTTCAGCTTTGCTTCCTGCCAACGTTTTGGTTTCAGGATAGTTTTTATTATTGTAAAGCCCTGCTGAGCTATTTTGTGTATCACCGTTATAAATATTACCTTGACGGCTGAAACCGGAATCCAAGGTTAATTTATTTTTCTCATTGATATTCCAAACTAAACGGCCATTAATGTCTTTATTACGCACACCTTCACGACCGGCAATTGCAGGATCGCCATTAATGCCGACCTCATCCGCTTGCGTTTTGTTCCAGTTACCATATAAACGGAATTGCAATACGTCTTTAATTAACGCACCACTTAGATTAAAACCGACACGATTTGTTGCGCCTTCATCGCTGTCTTCTGGTTGGTTGGTGTAATAGCTTAAACTACCGTGTAAATCATTGGTAACAGGTTTAGTGATGATATTAACCACTCCACCCATTGCACCTGAACCATAACGTGCTGCTGAAGGACCACGTAATACTTCAATTTTTTCAATCGCTTCAACCGGCACCCAGTTGCTGTCGCCACGAGAGTTACGTTCCCCACGCACACCATAACGTTCTGCATTACGAGAGGTGACTGGTTTACCATCCACTAAAATCAATGTATTTTCAGGTCCCATACCGCGAATATCAATTTGACGTTTATTACCACGTTGTCCTGTAGATGAGTTACCCGTCAAATTCACACCTGGCATGGTACGTAATACTTCAGAAATATCATTTGTCGCAGGACGTTTCTCTAAATCTTTTGCTGTCACAAGAGAAGAACCAAGCGATTGTTTTACCTGATCTTCCGCAGTAACTTTAATTTCCTCAAGTTTCTCTTCTGCATGAGAATAGTTTGAAAAAAGTGCGATTGTTAACGCACTAAATGCGAAGAATGATGTTGTTTTTAAATGATTGGATTTATACATTGAAATTCTCTCCTGGCATATGTGGAATAAATAATGCCCGAGAATTCTAGTACAATATAATTTTAGTGTAAATAACAATTCTTATCATTTTTATTGAATTTAAATAAAATACCTAAATTTTTGACCGCACTTTCTTGCAATCCCAATAAATTCTAGTATTATTCACGGCTCGCCAATTTGGCGGATTTATTTCTCATGTCGGGTTCCCTACCCCCGATTAACCAACTAAAAAGGTCTTAAAATGAAAATTAATACTCCGATCTTCAATGATCAACAAAAACGTTTTGCTTTAATTTTATTAAGCTTATTTCACATCTTCATCATCACAGCCAGTAACTATTTCGTTCAAATCCCATTTGAAATCAATTTAAAATTGACCGCACTTGGTTTTGCTGATGATTTCTCATTCCACAGCACATGGGGCACACTCACTTTCCCATTCATTTTCTTAGCCACTGATTTAACGGTACGTGTATTTGGGGCAAAAGAAGCGCGTTGGATCATCTTTATCGTGATGATTCCAGCGCTTATCGTGAGTTATATTGTTTCGGTTGTTTTCTCTAATGGACAATATCAAGGCTTAGGTGCATTAAGTGAATTCAATATGTTTGTTTTCCGTATTGCGTTCGCCAGCTTCTGTGCTTATGTTTTCGGACAATTATTAGATGTGTTAGTATTCAACCGCTTACGCCAACTAAAAACTTGGTGGATTGCCCCGAGCAGCTCCATGACATTTGGCTCTCTTGCCGACACTTTCATGTTCTTTGGCGTAGCATTCTATCAAAGTAGCGATCCATTTATGGCAGAACATTGGTTTAGCCTTGGATTCGTCGATTACTTATTTAAATTATTTGTCGGCATCGTCTTGTTTGTTCCCGCTTATGGCGTGGTACTCAGCATGATTTTGCGTAAACTTCAATCTCTCGCAAGCTCCCGCCAGTTTGCTTAACTTAAGGAAATAAAATGACCGAAACGCTTTCTCTTAGAGCCAAAATAGAACAAAGCCCAATGGGGGCTTATCAATGGATGATTGTGGTGATGGCTGCCATCATGAATTTACTTGATGGCTTTGATGTATTAGCCCTAGCCTTCACTGCAACAGCCATTCGTGGCGAGTTTGGCCTCACGGGGATTGAGTTGGGTTATTTATTAAGTGCCGGCTTGTTTGGTATGACTGCCGGCTCACTTTTCCTTGCACCACTTGCGGATAAAATTGGTCGCCGCCCATTGTTATTAATGGCGGTATCACTCTCCGCTATTGGGATGTTAGGTTCAGCGTTTATTTCACAATATCAATGGCTAGGTTTCTGGCGCGTTATCACCGGACTTGGTGTTGGCGGTATTTTAGTGGGCACAAACGTGATCACCAGTGAATATTCCTCTCGCAAATGGCGTAGTTTTGCGATCAGTGTCTATGCAGCAGGATTTGGTATCGGTGCGGTATTAGGCGGTATGTTCGCCGTGATGTTGCAAGGTGAATATGGCTGGCGTTCTGTGTTCCTAGCAGGCGCTATCTTAACCGGTTTACTTTTAGTGGTGTTATTTATTTGGTTACCGGAATCCATTGATTTTCTCACCTCCAAACAACCTAAAAATGCAGAAGTGCGGTTAAATTTAATCGCAAAAAAAATTGGTTTAGCCGGTGATTGGAAACTTCCTGCAAAAGTAGAAAAAGTTAAAACTAAATTGCCTATTAGCCAATTATTTAGCGAAAAATACTTACACTCCACTCTGTTAATTTGGACGGCGTTCTTTGCGATCATGTTTAGCTTCTATTTTATCAGCTCATGGACTCCAGCCTTATTAAAAGAAGCGGGCATGACGACAGAACAAAGTGTGAGTGTAGGGATGATGATTTCATTAGGGGGCACTTGTGGCGCCTTAATCTATGGCTTACTGGCTAGCCGTTGGACAGCACGAGGCGTGTTAATTTTATTCACCGTCTTATCTTCTGCAGCAATCATTACCTTTATCTTATCCTCGTCCGTTTTATGGATTGCGATGGTATTCGGTATTTTAGTTGGTGCACTCATGAATGGCTGTATCAGCGGTCTTTATACCTTAAACCCACTTACTTATGATGCCGATATTCGTAGTACCGGTGTGGGCTGGTCAATTGGTATCGGTCGTATTGGTGCAATTCTTGCTCCAACGATTGCTGGTCAATTATTAGATATGGGCTGGGACAAACAGAGTTTATATGTTGGCGTTGGCTTTGTGATGTTGATCTCAACAGTCGCACTCTTTTTCTTAAAAAGCCGCTCCGAAATTAAAGCATAATCTTAAAAAATATAGTAAAAGGCGTGATAAACACGCCTTTTTTATTGACTTAATAAAGTGCTCATCCCTAGCCTTAAGATCAGAAAGATTTTCAGGTTATTTTATGTAACATTTTCTTCTAAAAATCCTTTGTTATCCATCTTGAATTTCAACGCATTATGGTGTTAAATCAGCACACATTATAAGGTTATAAAAATATAAAAATAAGTTGTAGGAATTTATGTGCCAATTACTCGGAATGAACTGTAATACACCGACGGATATTGTCTTTTCTTTTGAAGGTTTCCGTCGTCGTGCTGGTCTTACCGACTGCCATTCAGATGGCTTCGGTATCGCTTTTTTTGAAGGTCGTGGTGTGCGTATTTTTCGCGATAACCACGCAGCATCACAATCCCCTATTGCGGATTGTGTAAAACAATACAAAATTAAATCGCTCAATGTGATTGCTCACATTCGTAAAGCAACGCAAGGCGGTGTGACCATTGAAAACACCCATCCTTTTATTCGTGAAATTTGGGGACAAAACTGGGTATTTGCTCACAACGGTAATTTAAAAGATCTACCGGATATGTCTGAAAGTTTCTGCCAGCCTATTGGCTCAACTGATTCAGAAACGGCATTTTGTTATATGGCGGAATATTTGAAAAATCGCTTCCGTCGTAAACCGTCTGAAATGGAAATTTTTGAAGCTATCCAAGACATTACCAAAGAGCTCTCACAAAAAGGCACCTTTAACTTTATTCTTTCGAATGGAGAATGGATGATTGCCCACTGCTCAACCAATTTGCATTACTTAACACGTAAAGCCCCTTTTGGTAAAGCACACCGCATTGATGATGATGGCGTCATCGATTTTAATGATTACGCAAAAGATGGTGACAAAGTGACAATTATTACGACATTCCCACTTACCAAAGATGAACCTTGGGTTAAAATGGAACATGGTGGTTTCGTATTCTTCAAAGAAGGAGACAAAATTGCTGAGGTCGTCGGTGTGGCTAAAGAAATGGAAGATGATGGTACATTAGGCAATCGTGCAGCAGCCTAATAACAAATCACAATAAAAAGTGCGGTCAAAAACATCAGAGATTTTGACCGCATTTTCTTTATCTGCAATTAACGCATTGTGACAAATTCTTCAGAACCTGTTGGGTGAATTGCCACAGTATTATCAAAGTCTGCTTTAGTTGCACCCATTTTGATTGCCACCGCAAAACCTTGAATCATTTCATCCACACCGAAACCAATGCCGTGTAAGCCCACAATTTTCTCTTCTTTGCCGACACAAACTAATTTCATGCGACAAGGTTGACGATGGTCAGTCACCGCAGTGTACATTGCGGTGAAAGAGGATTTATACACTTTCACATTTTCTTCGCCATATTGCTCAATCGCTTGTGGTTCAGTTAAACCGACGGTACCGATTGGCGGATGGCTGAATACAACGGTTGGTACAAGATTGTAATCTAAATGCTCATTCGGTTTGTTATTGAATAAACGCTCAGATAAACGACGACCTGCCGCCACGGCAACTGGTGTTAATTCAATACCACCTTCGATAATATCACCCACTGCATAAATGCCAGGTACGTTTGTATTTTGGTATTTATCAACAATAATTTGTCCGCGTGAATTCGTTTTCACGCCTGTTACTTCAAGATTAATCACATCAGTAGCAGGTTCACGACCAATCGCCCAAATTAACGTATCCACTGTAGTTTCTCGGCCATCTTGTAATTTCAAGGTAAGCGAACCATCCGCATTTTTAACCACTTCTTCTGGTAATGCTTTGGTATGTAATTGGATACCATCTTGTGCTAACACTTCAACTAAGGTTTCGACAATCAATGGATCTTGATTACGCAATGGGGCATGTTGGCGCACAAATAAATGGGTTTCGCTGCCTAAGCTATTTAAAACACCCGCCAATTCAACTGCAATATAACCTGCGCCTACAACTGCAACACGTTTTGGTAATTCATTTAAAGCAAATACACCATTTGAATCAATCCCATATTCTGCGCCTTTTACCGCTGGAATACTTGGGCGACCACCTGTAGCAATTAAGATATGATCGGCCGTCACTAATTCTGTTGAACCATCTGCATAGCTCACTTCAATCGTTTTCGCATCTTTAAAACGTGCAAAACCATTTAGAACATCCACGTTATTTTTCGCTAATACATTATTGTAAGACGAATGAATACGACTGATATAAGCTTGACGACTTTCAACTAATTTCGCGTAATCAAACTTTTTCACTTCTACATCAAAACCATAAGCTGGTGCATAGCTATTAATCGCTTCTGCAATTTGTGCACCATAGAACATCACTTTTTTCGGTACACAACCTACGTTTACGCAGGTACCACCGAGATGTTTTGCTTCAATAATTGCACATTTTTTGCCATAGCTTGCCGCACGGTTAATTGAAGCAATCCCGCCTGAACCGCCACCGATCGCAATATAATCATAATGTTTAGTCATTTTCATTATCCTTTTTTACTCATTGGAATTTTCTACTATTTTGCCTAAAAGTGAATAAGAAAGCTATAAATTGATGTAATTGGAATTGTCTATATACGAGGAAAAAGTGCGGTTATTTTTCGCATAATTTTCAGCAAAAAAAATGTATTTTCGTTATAATATCTCCCTAATCTAAAGAGGGATAAGCTTGAATTAATATTAAAACATAAGAGATAGAAAAATGCCTAAAAGAACCGATAAAAAGACGATTTGCTGGAATGCTATCGTAAAAAATGAGTCTGCTATCATCGAACGCTGTATGAGTTCTATGGTTGGTCAAATTGATTATTGGGTTGTGGTGGACACTGGTTCAACTGATGGTACCCAACAAATCATCAAAGATTTTATGGCAAAACATAAAATCCCTGGTGAATTATTTGAACGACCTTGGGTTAATTTTTCCCACAACCGTAGCGAAGCATTAGAATTGGCAGAAAACAAAGCCGATTATATTTTCTTATGTGATGCCGATATGACATTAGAAGTGCTCGATCCTGAATGGAAATCGCAATTACAAGGCGATCCTGCGTACTCCGTCATTCAAAAAAATAGCACCTTAAGATATTCCAATATTCGTCTAGTGAATGGTCGATTAACCGGCCGTCAACGTTACCGTTATTGGGGAGCAACTCATGAATACTGTGATTCCATTGAAGGAAATAACAGTCCTACTTTATTAACTGGTATTGAACTTCCAGATTTTACTGATGGTGGTTCAAAAGGCGATAAATACGAACGTGATGCTAAACTGTTAATGACCGAAATCAAAAAATTGAAAGCCCTCGAAAAAGCAAGTGATGCGAAAAAACAAAAAGCGATGGAAGAAGGTCTATGGGATCGTAAAGAAGAATTAATCCGACGTTGTACATTCTATTTAGCACAAACATGGCGAGACTCTGATCAACCTAAAAAAGCATTAGATACCTACAAAAAACGTATTGCTCTTGGTGGCTGGGTTGAAGAAGTTTACTATTCACTACTACAAGTTGCAAAACTAAAAGCACAATTAAATTATCCATTAGATGAAGTACAACAGGCGTTTCTTGCTGCTTATGAGTATCGACCGCAGCGTGCTGAAAGTTTATATTTCTTAGCGCGCTATTTACGCCTTAATAATCGTATAAAATTGGCCTATATCTATGCAATGGCAGCTATAAGTATTCCTCTTAGTACTGATAAACTGTTTGTGAACTACCCTATTTACGAATGGAAAGCTAAAGATGAGTTGGCAGTAAGCGCCTATTGGGTTAAAAATTATCATATCTGTTATGCGCTCTGTGTTGAATTATTAGAAAATCCAACAATTCCAGAACAAGATAAACAACGTATTCAAAAAAATCTAGCATTTGCAAAAGAACATCTCTAGAAAACATCATATAAAATATTGTTAATTAGAAAAATTCACGCACATATAATGTTATATGTGCGTGAATTTTTCTATTTATATATGTCTATTTTTAAATATAAAAAACCCAGCCGAAGCTGGGTTTTTATCTATTTTAACGGAAAGTTAAATTACCATTGGTAACCTACACCCACAGAGCCACCTACGTCGCCTTGGGTATTTGCGTTACCTTGAAGTTTGAAGATAACTTTACCATTGTCACTTGAACGTGAGTAACCTACTGCTACAGCGCTTTCACCTTTGAAAGTACCTGCAGAAGCCGCAACCATTGATTTACCTGGGATGTAAACTTGTGGTAAACCTGCTGCTGCGTTAGCACCTGCGATACCGCCGCGAGCTTCTTTGCCCACTTTATTAATACGGTTATTCAAGTTAGTCACATTACTACGTAATTGTGAAACATTCACCGCATCAGTATCTTTAGTACCCGCTTTCACGTTGTGAACTTGGTTGCCACCCATATCAACATTACCACCTTTATTAACAGTGAGATCATTTGTAGTCACGCTGTTGTGGTTAACGTTCTCGGTTGTGGAGATAAGGATATTGCCGTTATCTTGCTCAATCGCAATATTTTTACCTGCAGCATAATTAATTGTTTTACCGCCAGTAATATGCGTTGTCTTCGGTGCACTATCTTTATTCGCAACTTTATTGCCTGCATTAGATGTAGAAACATTAAAGTTGGTTGAACCATTAGGTGTTGCAACGAGTTTACCTTGATTGTTAACGGTAATTGTATCGTTATCTACGTCAACAGTTACTTTGTAGTTAGTTGTACCATTTGCATTAACGGTTGGTGTAACAGTGATACCCTTGTTTGGATCAGTGCTTACGCTTGCTTGCGTATTGTTTGCGCTGATGGTGTAAACACCTTTGCTATCCTTGTTCACAACTACATTATCGCCTTGTTTAATATCAGTTACATTCGCAACTAATTTATTATTACTGTCGATATGTAAACCGTCACCTGCATTCACATCGTAACTAACTTTGGTTAAACCATTTGCATCAACGGTAACATTAGAGCTTGTCGCATTACCATTCACGAAGTTCACTTGACTACCCGCAGTGACATTGTGTTTTACTGCGCCTGCATTATCACCTACTTTCCAGTAAGCAGCATTGATTGCATTAGCTACATCAATTGCAGTCACTAAACCTTTATTACCTACAGTATTAGCATCTGGAACTGTAATCTTACCAGTATTAGTGATATTAGATAACGCTGTAGTGTTTACATCTACTTTGTAATCTGTACCACCAGTAGTCGCATTTGGTGTTGGAGTAACTTTAGTTTGGTTACCATCTTTCACTACTGTTTTGGTTGCATTTAATTGGCTCAAGTTCACAGCATCAGTTGAGTTTGTACCGTTAGCTACGTTATGAACTTTGTTGCCCCCCATATCCACATTACCGTTTGGTTTAACAGTAAAGTTAGTTGTTGTGGTATTAGTTGCGGTCACATTGTTGTGAGTTACATCCGCAGTTGTTGAAATAATGAAGGTTGGGTTACCTTTATCATCAACATCTTGTTTAACTGCTACATTTTTACCAGAAGTAATGGTTACAGTTGAACCCGGTTTCACTTGAGCAACTTTTCCACCATTGGTATCTTCTACAACGTTATCAACATGGTTGCCAGTAGTAATATTGAATGAAGCATTGTTGATTGCATTCACAACAGTGGTTGCGTTAACTAAGCTATCGCCATTACCGTTAGGATCAACACTTACAGTACCATTGTTGTTTACTGTCGTTGTAATACCAGTTGTATTAGCTGACACAACGAAACGATCACGACCATCTTTACTTTGGTTAGTTCGCGTCTCAACCTTAGTTGTATTCTCGTTACCAGAAACTACATCAACATGTTTGTCTGGACCAGCTGGACCAGTATCACCTTTTTCACCTTTAGCACCTGTTGCGCCAGTGTCACCTTTAGCACCTGTGTCACCTTTAGCACCTGTTGCGCCTGTGTCACCTTTAGCACCTGTGTCACCTTTAGCACCTGTAGCACCAGTTGCACCTGTAGCACCTGTGTCACCTTTAGCACCTGTTGCGCCTGTAGCACCTGTGTCACCTTTAGCACCTGTTGCACCAGTGTCACCTTTAGCACCTGTTGCGCCAGTTGCGCCAGTTGCGCCTGTAGCACCTGTGTCACCTTTAGCACCTGTTGCACCAGTGTCACCTT
>CAUPWR010000010.1:0-99340 GCA_963515445.1 Parahaemophilus parainfluenzae
AAAAACAACGACGCACTGGTTTTATAAAGCTTCACAACAGCGCGTCGTTGTGTGGGGCGTATTATAGGCATTTCAGACACCTTTGCAAGATCTTTTTGTAAAAAAATGTAAATTTTTTATTGATTGAAGATCTTTTCGCCTATTCGCACAAAAAATAGATCATTTTTGTTACTTAATTAATCGTTTTGCTATTCTTGGCAAATCTGCAATGGAATCCAAAACATAATCAGCGAGATTCTCACCCTCTTCTGTAATAGGTTTGCCTGTTCGCACTAAAATATTCGTTTTCACTTTTGCACCAATGCCTGCTTTAAGATCTTCAATCTTATCACCGACCATAATAGATTGTGCAGGATCGATTCTCAGCGCTTTAATCGCCTCTAATAACATGCCTGATTTCGGTTTTCGGCATTCACAGTCTTCTTTATATTCGCCTTTCCCTTCTGGATGATGAGGACAATAGTAGATGCCATCTAAATCCACACCACGATCAGCTAACGACCAATCCATCCATTCTGTAAGTTGTAAAAACTGATCTTCTGAAAAATATCCACGTGCAATGCCTGATTGATTGGTCACTAAAACTAAAAGATATCCCATTTCTTTTAATGCTTTTAATGCATCAATGCTGCCTTCTATGAATTGGAAATCATCAATTTTATGGACATAACCATGGTCGATATTTAAAGTGCCATCACGATCTAAAAAAACAGCTTTCTTCATATATTTTCTCATTTATCTTTTCTTAAGACAAAATTATCCCTTTTATCCTTAATATAAGCAATAATAAGTCATAACCGATCCGTCTAAAAAAGATCCCCTAAGATATTGACACAGCATTCTAGACGTCTAGAATACAAATGAAATTCAAATATTAACTGAGAACAAGGGCTTATATGATTAAGCTAAATAACATTACGAAGATTTTTACACTTCCAGATAAAAAACTGACCGCACTTGATAATGTTTCATTACATGTGCCTAAGGGACAGATTTGCGGTGTCATTGGCGCCTCTGGTGCTGGTAAAAGTACACTTATCCGTTGTGTAAACTTATTAGAAAGACCGACTCACGGTGCAGTGATTATCGATGATGTGGATCTGACTCAACTTTCTGAAGCAGAATTAGTGAAAACACGCCGTCAAATCGGCATGATTTTCCAACATTTTAATTTGTTGACCTCTCGAACCGTTTTTGAAAACGTGGCATTGCCACTTGAATTAGAAAATAAACCGAAAGCAGAAATTCAAGAAAAAACGACCGCACTTTTAGCGCTTGTTGGATTAAGTGATAAACATAATGTGTATCCTGCTAATCTCTCTGGTGGTCAAAAACAACGTGTAGCTATTGCGCGTGCACTTGCAAGCGATCCAAAAGTCTTACTTTGTGATGAAGCGACTAGCGCATTAGATCCGGCTACAACTCAATCCATTCTAAAATTATTAAAAGAAATCAACCGCACTTTAGGTATCACCATTCTTCTTATTACCCATGAAATGGAAGTGGTTAAACGCATCTGCGATCAAGTTGCCGTAATTGATAAAGGCCGTCTGATTGAACAAGGCACGGTTAGCGAAATTTTCTCTAATCCGAAAACAGAATTGGCCCAAGAATTTATCAGTTCGACTTTCCACATTACATTGCCGGAAGAATATTTAGAAAATTTATCTGATACGCCAAAACATGCCAAATCGTATCCGATCATCAAATTTGAATTTACTGGTCGCTCCGTCGATGCCCCATTACTTTCTCAAGCATCGAAAAAATTTGGCGTAGAGCTCAGTATCTTAACCTCACAAATTGATTATGCCGGTGGCGTAAAATTTGGCTTTACCATTGCGGAGGTTGAAGGTGATGAAGATGCGATTACGCAAGCCAAAGTTTATTTAATGGAAAATAACGTTCGAGTAGAGGTGCTAGGCTATGTTCAATGATTTATGGGCAACATTTAGCCAACAATTCCCCGATAATTTTGCGAGTTTATTAACGGTATCGACCATTGAAACGGTTTATATGTCAGTATTATCGACATTAATTGCCGCTTTATTAGGCTTACCACTGGGTTTTTTAACCTTTTTAACCAATAAAGGGGCGATTTTAGAAAACAAAAAACTCAATGCGTTTTTAAACGTCATTATTAATATCGGGCGTTCAATTCCTTATATTATTTTATTACTCGCTTTAATTCCGCTAACGAGCTGGTTGCTTCCTGGCGGCAGTATTGGTTCTAATGCAGCGATTGTCTCATTAAGTGCAGCCGCAACGCCATTTTTTGCACGTCTTACGAGTAATGCACTTTTTGAGATCCCAACCGGTTTGACTGAAACAGCAAAAGCTATGGGCGCAACCAATTGGCAAATTATTCGTAAATTCTATTTGCCTGAATCCCTACCTACGCTCATTAATGCGATTACGCTCACTTTCGTGACATTAATTGGCTATACCGCCATGGCGGGAACCCAAGGCGGTGGCGGTTTAGGAAGCCTTGCCATTAACTATGGTGTCTATCGCAATATGCCATCGGTAACTTGGGCAGCAACGATTGTTATCGTGATTATCGTGATGCTCAGTCAAAAATTAGGCGACACGCTCGCAAAACGAGTGGATCACCGTTAATTATTTTCTATACCATTTTATTCACAACAAGGAAAAAACATGAAATTAAAAAACTTATTTGCTATCACCGCTATCGCATCAACATTAGTATTAACAGGTTGTAAAGAAGAGAAAAAAGCAGATGCAGCATCAACTGCACCTGCTCCAACATCAATCAAAGTTGGTGTAATGGCTGGTCCTGAGCACCAAGTTGCAGAAACTGCTGCAAAAGTCGCAAAAGATAAATACAACTTAAATGTTGAATTTGTTTTATTCAATGACTACGCATTACCAAACACTGCTGTATCTAAAGGTGATTTAGATGCTAACGCAATGCAACACAAACCTTATTTAGATGAAGATGTAAAAGCAAAAAACTTAAACAACTTAGTGATTGTTGGTAATACCTTTGTTTACCCGCTTGCTGGCTATTCTAAAACCATCAAAAATGTAAATGAATTAAAAGACGGTGCGAAAGTTGTGGTGCCAAATGACCCATCAAACCGTGGTCGTGCATTAATCCTTCTTGAGAAACAAGGTTTGATCAAACTTAAAAATTCTAACGATCTTCTTTCAACTGTCGCAGATATCGTTGAAAATCCGAAAAACTTAAAAATTTCTGAAGTAGATACCTCTGTTGCAGCTCGTGCATTAGATGATGTTGATCTTGCTGTTGTAAATAACACTTATGCGGGTCAAGTTGGCTTAAATGCACAAGATAATGGCGTATTCGTAGAAGATAAAGATTCTCCATACGTAAACATCATCGTTGCACGTACTGATAACAAAGACAGCAAAGCGATCCAAGATTTCGTGAAAGCATACCAAACTGAAGAAGTTTACCAAGAAGCGAAAAAACACTTTAAAGATGGCGTTGTAAAAGGTTGGTAATCTCATCTTAAGCAAAATATTTCAAAGCCACCGATAAGGTGGCTTTTTTATTGATTAAAAGAAAGTGCGGTCATTTTTACGATACTTTTCCAAACGAAAAACGCATCAAAAACTGACCGCACTTTCTGTATTAAGATAATAAAAAACCCGAGCCTAAACTCGGGTTTTCTTTTTTAGCAATTAGCGATTACTCCGCATCATCTGCCATATTAAGCATTTCTGCTAAGTTAGTTGTTGCATCATCTGCTGTCATCACGAATTCATCAGCAATTGCTGCTTCATCGTCTTCAGACAATTTAATCACAACATCGTCTACAATACGTTTTTTGTGACGACCTTGGTGATACGCAAAACCAGTACCAGCAGGGATTAAACGACCTACGATTACGTTCTCTTTCAAGCCGCGTAATTCATCACGTTTACCCGCCACCGCTGCTTCAGTAAGCACGCGAGTGGTTTCTTGGAACGATGCCGCAGAAATGAAGGATTCTGTCGCCAATGACGCTTTGGTAATACCAAGTAATTCACGTTCGAATTCAACTGGTGGTTTACCTTCCGCTTCACGTTTACGGTTTACAATTTTCACGCGAGCCACTTCAACTTGTTCCCCTTCAAGGAATTCGCTGTCATAAGCTTTCGTGATGACTGCTTTACGTAACATTTGACGTACGATAACTTCGATGTGCTTATCGTTAATTTTTACCCCTTGTAAGCGGTAAACTTCTTGCACTTCGTTCACGATATATTCAGTTACAGCACGAACACCGCGTAAACGTAAGATATCATGCGGAGTCTCTGCACCATCAGAAATCACGTCACCACGTTCAACCATCTCACCTTCAAATACGTTGAGTTGACGCCATTTTGGAATCATTTCTTCGTAGATTTCACCTTCAGTTGGGGTGATTAATAAGCGACGTTTACCTTTGGTTTCTTTACCAAAGGACACGATACCTGAAATTTCTGCCAAGATTGCAGGCTCTTTCGGTTTACGTGCTTCGAATAAATCAGCAACGCGTGGAAGACCACCGGTAATATCTTTAGTACCCACAGATTCTTGTGGAATACGTGCAAGTGGTTCACCCACTTTCACTTCCGCACCGTCATCTAAACTTACGATTGCTTTACCTGGTAAGAAGTATTGCGCAATAACGTCAGTTTCAGGTAAGAAGATATCGTTACCTTTTGCATCAACTAATTTGATGGTTGGACGTAAATCTTTACCTGCTGTTGCACGTTCACCCACGTCTTGTACCACGATAGAAGAAAGACCGGTTAATTCATCCGTTTGACGCGTTACAGTTAAACCATCCACGATATCAACGAATTTCACAAAACCTGATACCTCAGAGACAACTGGCATAGTATGTGGATCCCAGTTTGCCACTGTTTCACCCGCGGATACTTCTTGACCGTCTGCTTTATTCAATACAGTACCGTAAGGCACTTTATAGTGCTCTTTCGTACGACCAAATGCATCAGTTACGGTTAATTCAGTATTACGAGAAGTTAAAACTAATTTACCTTCGTCATTAACAACGAATTTCGCATTAGCAAGGTGTAAAGTACCGTTGTTTTTGATTTGTACGCTAGATTCTTTCGCTGCTGCAGAAGCTGCACCACCGATGTGGAACGTACGCATGGTTAACTGTGTACCTGGTTCACCGATAGATTGAGCAGCGATAACACCAACTGCTTCACCTTGGTTGATGAGGTGACCTCGCGCTAAGTCACGACCGTAACATTTCGCACATACACCGAAGTCAGTATCACAAGTTACAACAGAACGTACTTTTACGCTGTCCACTGAGTTTGCATCTAACACATCACAAAGTTTTTCATCTAATAAAGTGTTACGTGCAATTAATACTTCTTCTGTACCTGGTTTATACACATCTTCAGCCACAACACGACCTAACACTAATTCGCGAAGTGGAACTTTCTCATCACCACCTTCGATTAATGGGGTCATGACTAAACCTTCGTGCGTACCACAGTCATCTTCAACGATCACTAAGTCTTGTGCTACGTCAACTAAACGACGAGTTAAGTAACCAGAGTTTGCTGTTTTTAATGCGGTATCCGCCAAACCTTTACGCGCACCGTGGGTTGAAATAAAGTACTGAAGTACGTTCAAACCTTCACGGAAGTTCGCTGTAATTGGAGTTTCTATGATCGAACCATCTGGACGCGCCATCAAACCACGCATACCTGCTAACTGACGAATCTGAGCTGCAGAACCACGCGCACCAGAGTCAGCCATCATAAAGATACTGTTGAAAGAGGCTTGTTTCTCAGGATTACCTTCACGGTTGATAACTTCTTCCTGAGATAAGTTTTCCATCATCGCTTTAGCTACACGCTCATTTGCTGCAGCCCAAATATCGATGACTTTGTTATAACGCTCACCGGCTGTTACAAGACCAGATTGGAACTGTTCTTGAATTTCAGCCACTTCAGCTTCCGCTGCAGAAATAATTTCGTATTTTTTCTCTGGGATAACCATATCGTCGATACCCACAGAAGAACCTGAACGTGCAGCATAAGCAAAACCGGTATACATAATATGGTCAGCAAACATTACTGCTTCTTTCAAACCTAAACGACGATAAGCTTCGTTGATAAGTTTAGAAATTGCTTTTTTACCTAATGTTTGGTTAAACAATGAATAAGGCATACCTTTTGGCGCGATCATCCATAAGATTGCACGACCGATAGTGGTATCGGTTAATGTGGTTTTCTCTTCGAATTCGCCAGCTTCATTTTTCACATATTCAGTAATACGTACTTTAACGCGAGAATGTAACTCTGCTTCACCTGTGCGATAGGCTTTTTCAGCTTCGCGCGGATCTTGCAATAACATGCCTTCGCCTTTACCGTTCACTTTTTCACGGGTCATATAGTAAAGACCTAATACCACGTCTTGTGATGGAACGATAATAGGATCACCGTTTGCTGGTGAAAGTACGTTGTTGGTTGACATCATTAACGCACGCGCTTCTAACTGAGCTTCAAGTGTTAATGGTACGTGAACCGCCATTTGGTCACCATCGAAGTCCGCGTTGAACGCCGCACAAACGAGCGGGTGTAACTGGATTGCTTTACCTTCGATTAGAAGTGGTTCAAACGCTTGGATACCTAAACGGTGAAGTGTCGGTGCACGGTTCAATAGAATTGGGTGCTCACGAATAACTTCTGCCAAGATATCCCAAACGATCGCATCTTCACGCTCAACCATTTTCTTAGCCGCTTTGATTGTAGTTGCATAACCACGGCTTTCTAATTTTGCGTAGATAAACGGACGGAATAATTCCAATGCCATTTTCTTCGGTAAACCACATTGGTGTAAGTGCAAGTATGGACCTACAGTGATTACAGAACGGCCTGAATAGTCAACACGTTTACCTAATAAGTTTTGACGGAAACGACCTTGTTTACCTTTGATCATATCCGCAAGTGATTTCAATGGACGACGGTTAGAACCCGTAATCGCACGACCACGACGACCATTATCTAATAACGCATCAACAGATTCTTGTAACATACGTTTTTCGTTACGCACGATAATATCTGGTGCGATTAAATCTAATAAACGTTTTAAACGGTTGTTACGGTTGATCACGCGACGATATAAATCGTTCAAGTCAGAAGTTGCAAAACGACCACCATCTAATGGTACTAACGGACGTAAATCTGGTGGAAGTACCGGTAATACAGTCATCACCATCCACTCTGGTTTATTACCAGACTGTTGGAACGCTTCTAATAATTTTAAGCGTTTAGTGATTTTTTTACGTTTTGTTTCAGAGTTAGTTTCTTGTAACTCTTCACGTAATTTTTCACATTCCACTTCAAGATCAATACCTTTTAGTAAATCTTGAATTGCTTCAGCACCCATTTTCGCTTCGAATTCATCTTGCCAACGGTCTTCTGCATCAAGGAATTGTTCTTCAGTTAATAACTGTCCACGTTCCAAATCGGTCATACCCGGTTCGGTCACGATGTACATTTCAAAATAAAGCACACGCTCAATATCACGTAACGGCATATCAAGTAATAAACCGATACGAGACGGAAGTGATTTTAAGAACCAAATGTGCGCCACAGGACAAGCCAATTCAATGTGGCCCATACGTTCACGACGTACTTTAGTTTGTGTTACTTCAACACCACATTTTTCACAAATCACACCACGGTGTTTTAAGCGTTTATATTTACCGCATAAACATTCGTAATCTTTTACTGGCCCGAAAATACGTGCACAGAAAAGACCGTCACGCTCAGGTTTGAACGTACGATAGTTGATTGTTTCAGGTTTTTTAACTTCACCAAATGACCAAGAACGGATCATGTCTGGAGAAGCTAACCCAATTTTAATCACATCAAAATCTTCACTCGTTTTTGATTGTGCTTTTAAAAACTTAACTAAGTCTTTCACAAATAGTCTCCTGTCGGAGTTAAGGGTTTCAAAGTGCGGTCAAAAATCTTTTGTTTTTTAACCGCACTTCGGCGATTTCTTCCTTTGGCTTCCCCTGCGAACAGAGGAAGACAGGTTTGTCGATTACTCTTCGTCTAACTCGATATTCAAACCAAGTGAACGGATTTCTTTCATAATTACGTTGAAAGATTCCGGTGTACCCGGATCCATTTGCTGGTTGCCACCAACGATGTTTTTATACATCTTCGTACGGCCGTTCACGTCATCGGATTTCACAGTTAACATTTCTTGTAAGGTGTAAGCCGCACCGTATGCTTCAAGTGCCCATACCTCCATCTCACCGAAACGTTGACCACCGAATTGTGCTTTACCACCAAGTGGTTGTTGAGTAACAAGACTATAAGAACCAGTTGAACGAGCATGCATTTTGTCATCAACTAAGTGGTTCAATTTGAGCATGTACATATAACCTACAGTTACTGGACGCTCGAATTTCTCACCTGTACGGCCATCGTATAATGTGATCTGACCTGAAGTTGGTAAGCCACCAAGTTTCAACATTTCTTTGATTTCTTGCTCATCAGCACCATCAAACACTGGTGTTGCTACCGGTAAACCTTTACGTAGGTTTTCTGCTAAACGCATGATTTCGTCATCACTAAAGGTGCTTAAATCCACTTTTTGTGCGCCATGACCTAAATCGTATGCTTTTTGCATATAGCCACGAAGTTTCTCAACATCTTGTTTTTGTTTGATCATCGCATTGATTTGATCACCGATACCTTTAGCAGCTAAGCCTAAGTGGGTCTCTAAGATCTGACCGATGTTCATACGAGATGGTACACCCAGTGGGTTCAATACGATTTCAACCGGTTGACCGTTTTCATCGTATGGCATGTCTTCCACAGGGTTGATTTTTGAGATAACACCTTTGTTACCGTGACGACCCGCCATTTTATCACCCGGTTGGATGTGACGTTTCACCGCTAGGTAAACTTTAACCACTTTTAACACGCCTGGTGCTAGGTCATCGCCTTTAATGATTTTCTTACGTTTTACTTCAAGTTTGTGTTCAAACTCTTTACGTAACTCTTCATATTGCTCAGCAAGCTGTTCTAATTGGTTTTGTTTTTTTTCATCTGAAATGGTTTGTTCTAACCATTTTGTGCGATCCATTTTATCTAATTGAGCCGCATCAATACCGCCAGCGATAAGGACATTGCGCACACGAGCAAACAAGCCAGCTTCTAAGATTTCTAATTCATCAGAAAGGTCTTTCTTAGCTTGTTTTAACTGCATTTCTTCAATTTCTAATGCACGTTTGTCTTTTTCTACGCCATCACGGGTGAAGACTTGAACGTCAATTACAGTACCGCTTACGCTATTTGGTACACGTAATGAAGAGTCTTTCACATCAGATGCTTTTTCACCGAAGATTGCACGTAACAATTTTTCTTCTGGTGTTAATTGCGTTTCACCTTTAGGGGTGACTTTACCGACTAAGATGTCGCCACCTTTCACTTCAGCACCCACATAAACGATACCTGATTCATCCAATTTGCTTAATGCAGATTCACCTACGTTTGGAATATCCGCAGTGATTTCTTCAGAACCTAATTTAGTATCACGCGCCACACAAGATAATTCTTGAATGTGGATTGTCGTGAAGCGGTCTTGTTGTACAACACGCTCGGAAACTAACATTGAGTCTTCGAAGTTATAACCGTTCCAAGGCATGAACGCCACACGGATATTTTGACCTAATGCTAATTCACCTAAGTCTGTTGAAGGACCATCTGCTAACACTTCACCACGGTTAATTGGATCGCCTAAATTCACACAAGGAATTTGGTTGATACAGGTATTTTGGTTAGAACGGGTGTATTTAATTAAGTTATAAATATCAATACCCGCTTCGCCTGCTACAGTTTCGTCTTCATTTACTTTAATAACGATACGAGAAGCATCAACATATTGAACTGTACCACCACGTTTCGCTACAACCGCCACACCTGAGTCAAGTGCGATTGGTTTTTCCATACCTGTACCCACTAACGGCTTATCAGCACGTAAAGTAGGAACCGCTTGACGTTGCATGTTCGCACCCATTAAGGCACGGTTCGCATCGTCATGCTCTAAGAATGGAATTAACGCTGCTGCCACAGATACAACTTGTTGGGTTGAAACGTCCATATAGTGAATTTCTTCTGGTTTATAAAGACCTGATTCACCACGTTCACCACGTGCAGTAACGAATGCATCTGTAAAGCGATTGTTCTCATCAAGGTTTGAGTTCGCCTGTGCAATGATGTAGTTTGCTTCATCAATTGCAGATAAATATTCGATTTCTTCGGTTACTTGACCATCAACCACTTTACGATATGGTGTTTCTAAGAAACCATAATCGTTAGTACGAGCAAACGCAGAAAGTGAGTTGATCAAACCGATGTTTGGACCTTCAGGGGTTTCGATTGGACATAAACGACCATAGTGAGTGTTATGTACGTCACGCACCTCAAAGCCAGCACGTTCACGCGTTAAACCGCCTGGACCTAATGCAGAAATACGACGTTTGTGTGTTACTTCTGATAATGGGTTGTTTTGGTCCATGAATTGCGAAAGTTGTGAAGAACCAAAGAATTCTTTCACTGCCGCAGAAATTGGTTTTGGATTAATTAAGTCTTGTGGCGTGATCGCATCTAAATCGCCTAAAGATAAACGCTCTTTAACGGCTCTTTCTACACGAACTAAACCAATACGGAATTGGTTTTCTGCCATTTCACCCACAGAACGAATACGACGGTTACCCAAGTGGTCGATATCATCCACTTCACCACGACCATTACGGATATCGATGAGTTTTTTCATCACACGAATGATATCGTCGTTACTTAAAATACCTGTGCCCTCACCTTCAGGAATACCTAATGAGCGATTAAACTTCATACGACCTACTGCAGATAAATCATAACGTTCTGCAGAGAAGAATAAGTTATTGAATAATGCTTCTGAAGATTCTGGTGTAGGTGGTTCACCTGGACGCATCATACGATAGATTTCATATAATGCACTTACACGATCGTAAGTTGGATCAACACGTAATGTTTCAGAAATATACGGACCGTAATCTAAGTCATTCGTGAATAATGTTTCGATAACTTTATAGCCTGCTTGCGATAATTTCGCTAACACTTCTAAAGAAATTTCGCCATTTGCTGGGCAAATAATTTCACCTGATTCAAGATCAACGTAATCTTTCGCGGCAACTTTACCTGCGATATATTCAGTTGGCACTTCAACTTGTGTCACATTATCTTTTTCTAATGCTTTGATGTGACGAGCTGTGATACGACGACCGCGTTCTACATAGACTTTGCCATTTGCTTCAATATCAAATGTCGCCGTTTCACCACGTAAACGTTCTGGCACTAATGTCATGAGTAATTTATTGCCAGCGATCTCAAAAGTTACTTTGTCGAAGAATAAGTTTAAGATTTCTTCAACGGTGTAACCTAACGCACGTAAAATAATGGTTGCCGGTAATTTACGACGGCGGTCAATACGCGCATATAAGTTATCTTTTGGATCAAATTCAAAATCTAACCAAGAACCACGGTAAGGGATAATGCGTGCGTTATAAAGCACTTTACCTGAAGAGTGTGTTTTACCTTTGTCAGAATCAAAGAATACGCCCGGGCTACGGTGTAATTGTGAAACTATAACACGCTCAGTACCATTGATGACAAAGGTACCGTTGTCAGTCATTAATGGGATTTCACCCATATATACTTCGCTTTCTTTAATGTCTTTGACTGCGCGTGATGAAGATTCTTTATCGTAGCTAACTAAACGTAATTTTACGCGTAAACCTGCTGCATAAGTTGAACCACGAATTTGACATTCACGTACATCAAATTCTGGTTCTTCTAAACGGTAATCAACATATTGTAATTCTGTATAACCGTTATTGCTTACGATTGGAAAAACAGAACGGAATGCAGCTTCTAAGCCTTGTTGACCTTCAGGATCTTTTTGAATGAATTTATCAAAAGAATCTAATTGGATAGTTAATAAATAAGGTACATTTAAAACTTGCGGACGTTTGCCGAAGTCTTTACGAATTCGTTTTTTCTCAGTATAGGAGTAACCCATTATTGGTTTTCCTCTGTAAATTTTAGTGAGACCGAGTTGATATAAAAAAGTGCGGTCAAATTAATTGACGTTTTTTATTTATATCGGAGATTGACGCCGTTTCGGATACCGCACTCTGAACCTTACTTCTGTAGTGGGCTACTTAAATTAAAACGTCTGATTAATTTAAGTGGAAACAGATACCATTAAACGGAAAATGCCTATCTGTTTTTTTGTGCTGTTTTTGATAGCACAAAATGGCTGATGGTAAACCACCAGCCATTAAGCCTGAGAAACAGGACATAAGTGAATCAAAAATTATTTGATTTCTACTTTTGCACCAGCTTCTTCTAATTCTTTCTTAAGTGCTTCAGCTTCTTCTTTAGAAACGCCTTCTTTTAAGTTAGCTGGAGCAGATTCAACTAAGTCTTTAGCTTCTTTTAAGCCTAAACCAGTTGCACCACGTACTGCTTTGATAACTGCTACTTTGTTAGCACCAGCTTCAGCAAGAACTACGTCGAATTCAGTTTTTTCTTCTGCCGCTGCTGCTGCACCGCCAGCTGCTGGAGCTGCTGCTACTGCTGCTGCAGAAACGCCGAATTTTTCTTCCATCGCTGCGATTAATTCAACGATTTCAGTTACAGATTTAGAAGCGATCGCTTCAATGATTTGTTCGTTAGTTAATGACATAACAATCAATTCCTAAAATTAATAAAGTTAAATGAAGTAAGAAACGCTTAATGATTAAGCTGCTTCTTGTAATTTGTCGCGTAATGCCGCAAAAGTGCGAACAAGTTTGCCTGCCGCAGCTTCTTTCATTGTGCCCATTAAACGTGCAATTGCTTCTTCGTAAGTTGGTAATGTTGCTAAGAATTCAACATCTTGGATCTTACCTTCAAAGGCTGCACCTTTAATTTCAAACTTATCGTTTGCTTTAGCAAAATCTTTGAATAAACGTGCTGCTGCACCTGGGTGTTCATTAGAAAATGCGATAAGTGTTGGACCTACAAACGTATCTTGTAAGCATTCGAAATCAGTGCCTTCAACCGCACGACGTAATAAAGTATTACGAACAACGCGCATTGTTACACCAGCTTCACGAGCTGCTTTACGTAATTCAGTCATTTTATCAACAGTTACACCGCGAGAGTCCGCGATTACTGCTGAAAGTGCACCTTTGGCTGCTTCATTTACTTCGGCAACAATTGCTTGTTTGTCTTGAAGATTTAATGCCATTGGCTTTTAGCTCCTGAATACACTCCGATTTCTCGGAATTAATTTACCTCATCGAAAGAGTTATCTTTCAGACTAGGACGACTTCGGTGCCCAGAAGCAAGAAATATTCTTATTCTGTTCACCATCTACGTAGGATTATTAAGACGATTATTGCTAACCATTCCCTACGGTCTTGGACGGGGCTTGAATAGGTCAAGCACCAACCAGAAATTTTACGCTAAGCGCAATTTAGGAGCGAGATTATAGTGATTAATCTCGCTCTTGTAAAGTCTATTGTAGAAAAAATCTGCAGATTTTAACCGCACTTTCCTATTATTTTCTTACCGCAATCGCTTCGATTTCTAAGCCAACATCTTTTGGCAAGCGAGCAACTTCTACGCAAGAACGAGCAGGGAAATTAGGGTGATTATTTTCTTTAAAGAATTTCTCATACTCTGCATTTACTGCTGCAAAATCATTAAGATCTTTCACAAACACCGTGGTTTTCACAATATCACCTACTTTCAAACCAGCCTGTTCAATAATCGCTTTCACGTTTTCTAACGATTGACGTGCCTGAACTACAATATCTTTTGGCACTTCACCCGTTGCTGGATTAACCGGGATTTGACCTGATGTTAAAACTAAATTACCTAAATCTACCGCTTGAACATAGGGACCGATTGCTGCTGGGGCTTTTTCTGTGTGAATGATTTTAGTCATGATATTTTCCTTTAACATTAAGTATTCTGATTAGTCAATCTCTTTTAATACATCATCAGACAATTCTTTATGTGAACTTTCTTTTACTTTGCCATCATTTACTTTAAATTCTAAATTCTGATAGTAAGCTTCGCGGAAAGTAACATAAGGATCTTGTGCTTGATTGAGCAATTCTGTTTGGTCCAATGTTTTCGAGCGTTTATCTACGGCTTGCACACCATATTTCACCAGTGACCATGGGCCGCCTACCCAATTCCAGAAAGGATAAGTATAAGCCGCATCGACCACTGCACCGGTTAATTGACGAGGTGTTGTCGCATTATAAATTGGTAATACAATATAAGTACCTGCATCTACACCATAGGTGCCCAACGTTTCACCAAAGCTACGCTGATCATAAACCTGCAAGTCTTTGCTTGCACTGGCAAAGTCAAATAATCCACCGATACCAAAGGTAGAGTTAATCCAGAAACGGTTGAAGTGAACAAAGGCTTTTTTCGGTTCACCTTCTAATAAACGGTTCACAAAGCTCACTGGTTCATCTAAGTTATTTGCCACATTGGATAAACCTTTTGTGACCGGTGTCGGCACGTAATCACGCCAGCCTTTCGCTGCAGGTTCTAACACATAACGGTCCATGACTTTATAGTTAAAATCAAACATCGTACGGTTAAAACTTTCTAATTTATCATTGCGTTCACCATCTGCTTTTGTCGCACAACCAGTTAATACAGCTGTAGCCATTAAGCCGACCGCAAGTAAAGGTGTTTTTTTCATTCCACTTTCCTATCACAAAAAATTGTCTTTATTCTAACCAACTTGAAAGATAACTACAAAAAATTTATTGAAATCCTAATATGACTTTTCTGTTAGCTATTTTTAATCATGGTGCTCTTTAGTTTTCCCAAAATAACTTTTGTTCCCGACATAAACAAAAATGCCACCTTTCGGTAGCATTCTTTGCAATATAGATTAATTATTCAGTTGCATCTTTTAGTGGAATTTCTGCATCTGGCTCGCGAGTAATACGGTTACGTAAATCACGACGAATAATTTCAATTGTCCAGAACCAGAAGATATGTCCCACTAATTCAGAAATATGTTCATATAATGGCCATTCTGCAACAGGCGGTGTTAAACCTAATGCAGGGAAAGTGATGTAGTGCACACAAATATCTGCGATTAAACCTGCACCAATACCTTGCCAGAATTTGATTTTAGGAAAACGTTCTGCCACTAAACAGTAAGCAATAGCAAATACTAATGAGAAAGTAATATGAGTCACGCCAATCCAGTCAAAACCATGATCTGCAAAAGTGAATGCTGCTTGAGTTGGATCAATACCTAAATAATCACGTAAGAATACGTGTGGTGGGTTTAAAAACGCACGTGAACAGACTTGAAGAATTTGATCTTGACTTAAACCTGTGATGTCTACTTTACATGCAGCCGCGAAAAAATCGATTGGACTACGCGGTGGGAATGGATGCTCAGCACCCCATTTTACGAATGCAGAAATTAAACCTGCAATAATACCAACAAAAATCGCTACGCCATAACGACGACGATTAGCAGGAGTTTGTTCAAAAATACCTGACATATATTTGCTCCGAAAAAAGAAAAAAATGA
The DNA here is from genome assembly GCA_963515445.1 of Parahaemophilus parainfluenzae. Taxonomy (GTDB): domain Bacteria; phylum Pseudomonadota; class Gammaproteobacteria; order Enterobacterales; family Pasteurellaceae; genus Haemophilus_D; species Haemophilus_D parainfluenzae_AI. The sequence continues at coordinate 15,623 of CAUPWR010000010.1, forward strand.
CCGCACTTTGTATCAAAAGTCGCGGTTCCCAGTTTGCTTTAGCAAAACTTATCTTAAATTCTCAATGACTTTGGTGAGTTAGTCAAGAACTAATTATTAAGAGTTAGAACATTTTATGGTAAGAATAAAAAATGCGGTTATTTCTAACCGCACTTTCATGTTTTTTAAATTAAAGTTTTACTGAAAGCATTGCTTCTAATTTCTCTTGGTCAACTGCAAATTTGCGAATCCCCTCTGCTAATTTCTCAACAGCCATCGCATCGCTGTTATGTTGCCAGTAGAATTCTGCTTCAGTTAATGGTTGAGGTTTCGCTTTTACTTCACCTTTGTAGTCTAGTTTACGTACAAGTGCGGTTGAATTTTCTTGTAATTCTTTAAGTAAAGCGGGTGCGATAGTTAAACGGTCACAACCTGCTAATTCAATAATTTCACCTACATTACGGAAACTTGCGCCCATCACCACGGTTTTATAACCATATTCTTTGTAGTAGTTATAAATTTTGGTTACAGAAATAACACCTGGATCTTCTGCTGGCGCATATTCTTTTTTATCAGTATTTGCTTTGTACCAGTCTAAGATACGACCGACGAATGGCGAAATTAAATAAACGCCTGCTTCAGCACAGGCACGTGCTTGCGCTTCGGAGAATAATAAGGTTAAGTTACAGTTAATGCCTTCTTTTTCAAGAATCTCTGCTGCTCGAATACCTTGCCATGTTGACGCAATTTTGATCAAGATACGATCATTTGAAATACCTGCCGCATTATAAAGTGCGATAAGTTTACGTGCTTTTTCAACGGTTGCTTGGGTATCGTAAGAAAGACGCGCATCCACTTCAGTTGAAATACGTCCTGGGACAATTTTTAAAATTTCTAAACCGATGTTTACCGCTAATTTATCTTCTGCATCAATTAATTGTTGCGCTTTATCTGCACTTTGCGCTTTGGCATAAGCAATCGCTTCATCAATTAATGGTGCATATTGTAGTAATGCTGAAGCACTTAAAATTAAAGATGGGTTTGTTGTTGCATCTTGCGGTTGGTATTTTTTAATAGCATCAATATCGCCCGTATCAGCCACGACGACGGTCATACTACGAAGTGAATCTAACTGAGTTGTCATTATATTCTCCTTGAATGGATTTGTTTGAATTCGACTGTCTTACGATAGCATAATTAGCTTTAAAAAGGTAATTCGTCCAGGAAAATATTTACGATAGGGAAAACCAATGCATTCTAAATTTATCCTCTCATACCATCACTTTTAGCAATTTTTTCGCGATTTATTAGATACAAATCACAAAACGTTATTTTTCTTTAAATAATCACCTTACAAATCTTTACAAACATGAATTTTTGAGCTAATAAGAGAAGGACTCTTTATAAAAATATCGCCTAATGACAAGGAGGCTCAAATGCAACACAAACTACTTTTCTCTGCAATTGCTCTTGCTCTTTCCTATTCTGCTCAAGCAGTTATAGTACCTGAGGGAACGCAATTAGATGAAAAACAACATATCGTGATCAATAACGGGGCTGAACCACAAAGTTTTGACCCACAAAAAACTGAAGGTGTACCTGAATCTACCGTTGCTTATCAATTACTTGAAGGCCTCGTCACCTCAGACTCTGAAGGTAAACTTCAACCGGGTGTAGCTGAAAGCTGGGAAAACACACCAGACTTTAAAACTTGGACATTCCATTTACGTAAAGATGCCAAATGGTCAAATGGTGATCCTGTTACCGCACACGACTTCGTATTTGCTTGGCGTCGTTTAGTGGATCCTGCAACAGCAGCCCCTTATGCAAGTTACTTAAGTTACTTACAAGTGGAAAATGCGCAAGACATCATTGACGGTAAGAAAAAACCGGCTGAATTAGGCGTTGAAGCAAAAGATGATTACACCTTTGTGGTTCATGCAATCAATCCTGTGCCTTATGCCGTCAGTTTAACGACTCACCAATCCTTATTGCCATTACCACAAAAAGTGGTCGAAAAATTGGGTGATGCATGGGTGAAAAAAGAAAACTACGTGGGTAATGGTGCCTATAAACTGGCTAACCACATTATTAATGAAAAAATCGAATTTGAACGCAACCCACTCTACTGGAACGATAAAGAGACTGTCATTAACAGTGCAACATTCCTTGCGATTGAAAACCCAAGTACTGATGTAGCGCGTTATCGTGCAGGCGATTTAGATATGACGAACTACGCCTTACCACCAGAACAATTTGCTAAATTACAGAAAGAATTGCCTGGCGAAGTATTCACGACACGTACGCTTGCAACCTATTCTTATGAATTAAACAATAAGAAAGCGCCTTTTGATAACGTGAATGTTCGTAAAGCCTTGAACTTATCCCTTGACCGTAATGTGATCACCGATAAAGTTTTAGGTCAAGGTCAAACACCAACCTATGTATTTACGCCGACTTACATTGAAGAAGGTCAGCTCATTCAACAACCTGCTTATTCAAAAGAACCGATGGCACAACGTAATGAAGAAGCCATTAAACTCTTAGAAGAAGCTGGTTACAGCAAAGCGAATCCGTTGAAATTCAGCATTCTTTACAATACCAATGAAAACCACAAAAAAGTGGCCATTGCTGCGGCATCTATGTGGAAAGCAAATACCAAAGGTTTAATTGATGTGAAATTAGAAAACCAAGAGTGGAAAACCTACATTGATAGCCGTCGTGCAGGCCGTTACGATGCAGCACGTGCAGGATGGAATGCGGATTACAACCAAGCCACAACATTCGGCAACTATTTCTTATCTAATTCGAGTAACAACACCGCAAAATATGCTAACCCAGAATATGATAAAGCCATTGCTGAATCTTATGTTGCAACCGATGCGGAAGGACGTGCAAAAGCCTACGCGAAAGCCGAAGAAATTCTTGCAAAAGATTTCGGTATCGTGCCAATCTTTAACTATGTGAATCCACGCTTAGTGAAACCTTATGTAAAAGGCTATTCAGGCAAAGATCCACAAGATCACATTTACTTACGCAACCTTTATATTATTAAACATTAATTCGTTGCTCGTATTTAAGTGCGGTTAAAAATTATCGTATTTTTTGACCGCACTTTTCGCCCATTTTGGTTGGAGTTATTATGCTCAAATTTATTTTTAAACGGCTGTTGGAGGCCTTACCAACGCTGTTTATTTTGATTACTTTTTCCTTCTTTCTGATGCGTCTCGCCCCTGGTAGCCCGTTCACATCGGAACGTGCTTATCCACCAGAAGTCATGGCAAATATCGAAGCGAAGTATCATTTGAATGAACCATTACATAAACAATATTTCCTTTATTTGGAAAATCTTTCCAAAGGCGATTTTGGTCCTTCTTTTAAATATAAAGATCAATCGGTCAATGATTTAATCGCATCCGCCTTTCCTGTTTCCTTAAAATTAGGGATGGTGGCCTTCGCCTTTGCTGTTGTGTTAGGGGTAACAGCAGGTACGCTTGCTGCACTCAATCAAAATAGCCGTTGGGATTATATTTTGATGAGTTTCTCAATGCTTGGCGTCATTATGCCAAGCTTCGTCTTCGCGCCAGTCTTAGTACTGATTTTCGCCATTTATTTGGGTTGGTTACCCGCCGGCGGTTGGAATGGCGGTTCAGCGATGTACATTATTTTACCTGTAGCCTCTTTAACTATTGCTTATGTTGCAGGGATTGCGCGTATCATGCGCGGCTCCATGATTGAAGTACTGCATTCCAACTTTATTCGTACCGCTAAAGCGAAAGGACTTTCAACCTCAAGAATCATTTTAAAACATGCTTTACGTCCAGCCCTTTTACCTGTAATTACCTATTTAGGACCTGCTTTTGTGGGGATTATTACCGGCTCAATGGTGATCGAAAGCGTGTTTGGCTTACCTGGCATGGGCTTATTATTTGTAAACGGTGCATTAAACCGTGATTATTCTTTAGTTTTAAGTCTCACCATTTTAGTGGGCACATTAACCATTTTATTTAATGCGATTGTGGATATTTTATACGCCATCATCGATCCAAAAATTCGTTATTAAGGATAAGTTATGACAGATTATCGTACTCAGCCGATTAATCAGAAAAATGCGGATTTTGTGGAACAAGTGGCTGGCCGTATTGAAGAAATGCAACTAGAAGGCCGCAGCCTATGGCAAGATGCGAAACGCCGTTTTTTCCGCAACAAAGCGGCCGTTGCCAGTCTGATTATTTTGGCATTTATTATTGTATTTATTACTGTATCACCTTGGTTCTTCCCATTTACCTATGAAGATACCGATTGGAATATGATGAGCTCACCACCAACAATGGAAGGCTATCACTTCTTCGGTACGGATGCTTCTGGTCGAGACTTACTGGTACGTACCGCTATTGGTGGACGTATTTCATTATTGGTCGGAATCGCAGGGGCTTTTATTTCCGTCACTATCGGCACAATTTATGGTGCGATTTCCGGCTATGTAGGCGGTAAAACGGATATGTTGATGATGCGCTTTTTGGAAATTCTTAGCTCATTTCCATTTATGTTCTTCGTCATTTTATTAGTGACCCTTTTTGGCCAAAACATTTTCTTAATTTTTATCGCAATTGGTGCCATTGCTTGGCTTGGTCTTGCACGTATCGTACGTGGTCAAACCCTTAGTTTGAAAAATAAAGAATTCGTCGAAGCCGCCATCGTTTGTGGCGTGCCACGTCGCCAAATTATTTTCAAACACATTATTCCAAATGTATTGGGCTTAGTAGCAGTTTATGCTTCACTTGAAGTGCCAGGACTAATTCTATTCGAATCATTCTTAAGTTTCTTAGGCTTAGGGACACAAGAGCCGATGAGTAGCTGGGGTGCGCTATTAAGTGATGGTGCAGCGCAAATGGAAGTCTCGCCTTGGCTATTAATTTTCCCAGCATTTTTCCTTTGTCTCACACTGTTTTGTTTTAACTTTATCGGTGACGGGTTGCGTGATGCACTCGATCCAAAAGATAGATAGGAGCGAATCATGAATCCTTTATTAGATGTAAAAAATCTCTACGTTCGCTTCAAAACACCTGATGGCGTCGTTACAGCAGTGAATGACTTAAACTTCACACTCAATGCCGGGAGTACTTTGGGTATCGTAGGTGAAAGTGGTTCAGGCAAATCACAAACTGCCTTTGCGTTAATGGGCTTATTGGCGGCCAATGGTACAGTGGAAGGTTCCGCCATCTTTGAAGGTAAAGAATTGGTTAATTTACCGAAGGCTGAATTGAATAAAATCCGTGCCGAGCAAATTTCCATGATTTTCCAAGATCCGATGACGTCTCTCAACCCTTACATGAAAATCGGTGAACAGCTCATGGAAGTTCTACAGTTACACAAAGGTTATGATAAACAAACTGCCTTTGCTGAATCCGTGAAAATGCTGGATGCGGTAAAAATGCCAGAAGCTAAAAAACGCATGGGCATGTATCCACACGAGTTTTCAGGTGGTATGCGTCAACGGGTGATGATTGCGATGGCTTTGCTATGTCGTCCTAAATTACTTATTGCCGATGAACCAACAACCGCTTTGGATGTGACCGTTCAAGCGCAAATCATGACTTTGTTAAATGAGTTAAAACGTGAGTTTAATACCGCGATTATTATGATCACTCACGATTTAGGTGTGGTAGCGGGTATTTGCGATCAAGTGATGGTGATGTATGCCGGACGAACCATGGAATACGGCACAGCAGAGCAAATTTTCTATCATCCAACCCATCCTTATTCTATTGGCTTAATGGATGCGATTCCTCGCTTAGATGGCAATGAAGAACACTTGGTCACCATTCCAGGCAATCCGCCGAATTTATTACATTTGCCAAAAGGTTGCCCATTCTCGCCCCGTTGCCAATTTGCTACCGAACAATGCCAAACTGCGCCAAAACTGACCGCATTTAATGAAGGTCAATTACGCAATTGTTGGTTACCCGTGGAGAAATTTACCCTATGACAGTTTCAAATAACAAAGAATTACTCCTTGAAGTCAATCACTTAGGCGTTAGTTTTAAAATTAAAAATGATAAATCCCTTTTCTTCGCCAAACCTCAAACCTTAAAAGCCGTAAAGGATGTTTCCTTTAAGCTTTATGAAGGTGAAACCCTCGGTGTAGTAGGTGAATCGGGCTGTGGTAAATCCACGCTTGCACGTGCCATCATTGGCTTAGTCGAAGCGAGTGAAGGAGAGATCTTGTGGCTTGGTAAAAATTTACGAAAACAATCAGCTAAACAATGGAAAGATACTCGCAAAGATATCCAAATGATTTTCCAAGATCCACTCGCTTCTCTCAACCCGCGAATGAACATTGGCGAAATCATTGCCGAACCATTAAAGATCTACCAACCGCACTTAAGTGCCGCTGAAGTGAAAGAAAAAGTACAAGCGATGATGTTAAAAGTCGGGCTTTTACCAAACCTGATTAACCGCTATCCACATGAGTTTTCTGGTGGCCAATGTCAGCGTATTGGTATCGCTCGCGCGTTAATCATTGAGCCGAAAATGATCATTTGTGATGAGCCCGTTTCTGCGTTAGATGTGTCGATTCAGGCACAAGTAGTGAATTTATTGAAATCCCTACAAAAAGAAATGGGGCTTTCCTTAATTTTTATCGCCCATGACTTAGCAGTGGTAAAACACATTTCTGACCGCGTATTAGTGATGTATTTAGGTAATGCCATGGAATTAGGCAGCGATGAGGAAGTGTATAACAACACTAAACATCCTTACACCAAAGCCTTAATGTCTGCTGTTCCAATTCCCGATCCGAAATTGGAACGCAATAAATCCATTGAATTGCTTGAAGGCGAGTTGCCTTCGCCAATTAATCCGCCATCTGGCTGTGTGTTCCGTACTCGCTGCCTAAAAGCTGATGAAAATTGTGCGAAACAAAAACCACCTTTAACCAGCCAAAACAACAGCCATTTTGTGGCTTGTTTGAAAGTATTATAAAACAAAAAGTGCGGTCAAAATTCACCGCACTTTTTACTTTTACAATCCTAACGTTTCTTCGATTACTTTAGCCAAATCATCTAACATCGCATAACGCTTGCGATACATGGAGCGCTTTTTACTCGGCACATCATCAAGGTTTCTATCTATTTCTAAAGGCAATTCCCAATAATCTTTCAACTGTCCACCTGATTCAGCAAAAATGGCATCATAATCTACAACATAATGAGAGCTTTGAATAAAACGCGATTTATTTTGATATTTTTGTGGAATGCCTAATAATGTTTTGAAACCTAATGCTTTCGTCAATGCTTTCATTGTTTCCACCATCAAATAAGCAGGGCGCAAACCATGACACGTTTTTGTGAGTTGCTTCACCATCTCTTTGGAACCTTCAAAATTGGGTCCCTGCACCACAGAAATAAGCAATGCCTCACTAAGTTTTGCAAAAGTAAGTAAATACACTAATTCATTACGTGGTTTATGCCATAACTCCAGTACCCAATAGCCTTCCATCGGTTGGTGCGTGGTCATTGACAATGTCATTTCAAAATCAGGAATTACTTCACCAAAACTTAATGGCGTTTTATAAATGGGTTCTGAAAGTGCAGTTAATTTTTCAGGTAAAAAAAGTAGATTGTCGCAGATAGCTTGGAAACGCCGTTTGCTATTAAAACGTTTATCTAAAAAACGATAAACTAATGGGTAGCTATAATCTGCATGCTCATTTAATAATGTAACAAGAAAAGGATGCTGATTAATAAATTGCTCAAAGTGAACAATTGAGCCTTGATGTAAAAAAGATCGAAGACGATAACGTAGGCGCTTAAGCGCATAAGAACGCCCTGGCCTATCGGGATAAATGGCTTCCGCTTTTGGCCAACGATATTGATTTTCTTGAGATTCCATAGTTATTAATATAATTAAAGAGGCTTTAAATCATGCAAAACACGCATTCTCTCATAATTTCAGCAATTTTTCTATTTGTGATATGCTAGGGTCAATTGATGAAAGGAATACTTATGTCTGAAATTAAACTGAATTATCATAAAACGCATTTTCTTACGAGCGCCCCCAATATTCGTTCCATTCCAGAGGATACAGGAATTGAAATTGCTTTTGCTGGGCGTTCAAATGCAGGAAAATCGACCGCACTTAATGCATTAACCAATCAAAAAAGCTTAGCTCGAACCTCTAAAACACCAGGTCGAACACAGCTCATCAATCTTTTTGAGGTGGAGCCGAATTGTAAACTAGTGGATTTACCTGGCTATGGCTATGCTGCCGTTCCTGAGAAAATGAAAATCGAGTGGCAAAAATCCCTCGGGGAATATTTGCAAAAACGGGAATGTTTAGGCGGGCTTGTTGTTTTAATGGATATTCGCCATCCTTTAAAAGATCTCGATCAACAAATGATCGAATGGGCTGTTTCTGCTGATTTACCGGTTATGTTACTTTTAACCAAGGCGGATAAACTCAGTCAAAGTGCGCGTAGCAAACAAGTCAAAATGGTACGTGAAGCGATTTTACCCTTCCAAGGTGATATTCAAGTCGAGGCCTTTTCTGCACAAAATAAAATTGGTATTGATAAATTAGCGGCTAAATTAGATAGTTGGTTTGCACCACTTTTCGTGTAGTTTTTTATCAAGAAAAAATGATTTCTGCGATCAAGATCGCAAAAAAAGCACAGGATGTATGATTTCATTCTGTGCTTTTTTTATAGTGCGAAAATCTGATTATTTTTGACCGCACTTTAAGGAATCTGAATGTCTCTTGCTATTGTTTACAGCCGTGCATCAATGGGTGTACAAGCCCCTCTTGTTACGATTGAAGTACATTTAAGTAACGGGAAGCCTGGATTTACCTTAGTTGGTCTACCTGAAAAAACAGTAAAAGAAGCGCAAGATCGTGTCAGAAGTGCATTAATGAATGCGCAGTTCAAATATCCTGCCAAACGCATCACCGTAAATCTTGCACCGGCTGATTTACCAAAAGAAGGGGGACGATTTGATTTACCCATTGCGATAGGTATCTTGGCTGCATCAGATCAATTAGATGGTAGCCGTTTAAAACAATTTGAATTCGTTGGCGAGCTCGCCTTGACGGGGGAATTACGTAGCGTACACGGTGTCATTCCTGCCATTTTAGCGGCACAAAAAGCCAAACGAGCCCCCATTATCGCTTATCAAAATGCCAATGAGGCGTCGCTTGTCTCAGAACAAGAGACTTATTTCGCTAAAAACCTCTTGGAAGTCGTGCAATTCTTAAATAATCAAGAAAAATTACCTTTGGCTTCATTACTTGCACAAGAAAGTGCGGTCGGATTTTCAGTTAAAAATCACTTGGATTTGACCGATATCATTGGTCAGCAACATGCCAAACGAGCTCTAACGATAGCGGCAGCTGGTCAGCACAACCTACTCTTTTTAGGCCCACCAGGGACGGGTAAAACCATGTTGGCAAGTCGTCTCACTGCATTGCTCCCTGAAATGACCGATTTAGAAGCCATTGAAACCGCTTCGGTTACGAGCTTAGTACAAAATGAATTAAATTTTCATAACTGGAAACAACGACCATTTCGAGCACCACATCATAGTGCCTCATTACCAGCCTTAGTGGGTGGAGGAACCATTCCAAAACCAGGCGAAATATCGCTCGCACACAATGGTGTACTTTTCCTTGATGAGCTACCTGAATTTGAGCGTAAAGTACTGGATGCGCTTCGTCAGCCCTTAGAAAGTGGAGAAATTATTATTTCGCGTGCCAATGCGAAAATCCAATTCCCCGCTCGCTTTCAACTCGTTGCCGCGATGAATCCAAGTCCAACCGGACATTATACAGGAACACATAATCGCACCTCGCCGCAGCAAGTGATGCGTTATTTAAATCGCCTTTCGGGGCCATTTTTAGATCGCTTTGATTTATCCATTGAAGTCCCCCTTCTGCCGCAAGGTAGCCTACAGAATACGGGTGATAGAGGGGAAACAAGCCAACAAGTACGAGAAAAAGTGTTAAAAGTGAGAGAAATTCAACTTGCTCGAGCCGGTAAAATCAATGCTTATCTTTCAAGCAAAGAAATTGAACGAGATTGTAAATTACAAGATAAAGATGCATTATTTCTGGAGAATGCTTTAAATAAACTCGGGCTTTCTGTTAGAGCCTACCATCGGATTTTAAAAGTCTCACGCACAATTGCCGATTTAAATGGCGAAAAAGAAATACAACAACCTCATTTAGCAGAAGCGCTAGGATATCGGGCGATGGATCGGTTGTTACAGAAATTATCTGCTGCTTAAAAAATAAAAGGGCGAATGATTCGCCCTTATTTATCTTCTATGCTTAATAATAAGAATGTTCACCACGTTGGTGTTCTGTTACGTCTCGTGCACCTTTTAATTCATTCGGGAAGAGCGAAACTAACTGTTTTTCTACCCCGTCTTTTAAGGTGACATCAACCATTGAACAACCGTTACAGCCACCGCCGAATTGTAGAACTGCATAACCATCATCAGTAATCTCAATTAACGTAATTTTACCGCCATGGCTGGCTAATTGTGGGTTAATTTGTGTTTGGATCACGTACTCTACGCGCTCAATTAAAGGCGCATCATCTGCAACTTTACGCATTTTAGCGTTAGGTGCTTTTAAAGTCAGTTGAGCGCCAAGCTCTTCGGTTACATAATCAATTTCCGCATCTTCTAAAAACGGTAAACTGATTTCATCTACAAATGCTGAAAAAGTATCGTATTTCATTTCAGTATCTGTCGCTTCAACTGAATTTGGCGGACAATAAGACACGCCACATTCAGCTCCAGGAGTACCCGGATTCACGACAAAAATACGAATATTTGTACCTTCTTCTTGTGTATCTAAAAGTTTCCGAAAATGTGCTTGTGCAGCATCTGAAATAAAAATTTGTTCCATAAATAAAGTCCTAATACTTGATGCAATATATCGGGAATGATACTCCTATACGGCAATTTTTTCTACATTTATTCCTATTTTTATAGATATAGGTAAATCCTATCCTTAACAGATTTTAGGCTTGAGCTAAGCCCCATACTTGAATTTCTTTTACACCTAATTTTCGAAGCTGTTTAGCTATTTCTGCTAATGTTGAACCGGTTGTAATCACATCATCCACCAACGCAACACGTTCATAAGGAAAAGGCTTTTGGGTATTCACTGTAAAAGCATTTTTAAGGTTTTGTCGTCGATCTTTCGCAGTTAAACCTCGCTGAGTATGGGTATGTTTAATCCGTTTCACCACATGATGACAGTTAGGCGCATCACACCATCGACTTAACCAGTTCGCTAATAAATCAGCCTGATTATAACCCCGATGCCATTGCCGAAAATGATATAACGGTACTGGAATAATCGCCTGTGGCAGAGAGAGCCCATGTGTTCGTCTCGCCTCTCGCACCGCAAGATAAAGCAAACGCGATAAACTGCGATCTAACCAAAACTGTTTTTGGAATTTAAAACGATGAATAAGTGAAGAAAGTGGTTCAAGGTAATGCCCAATGATCACAATGCGATCCCAAGCAGGTTCATTTTTCAAACAATGTCCACAGCCCATTGCATAATGCTGCAAGGGTGAACCACATCGACCACAATAAGGGAAAGTTTTAATTTGCTTCTGACATCGACTACACAACCCGTTTCGACCAAGATGAATAGATCGCTTGCAATACACACAGCTAAACTGAAAAAAATGGGAAAACATAAAAGAAATTGACCGCACTTTATTTTTTCGCTTTTTCAACTTGCTTAAAATGCTTTTCTTTCTTAGCCATTTCCATTCTTTCACCTTGTTTCAAAATATGAGGTGTCACAAAAATCACAAGCTCTCGTTTTTGATGACGTTCACTTTCCTTACTAAACAAGCGCTTAATACCTGGAATATCGCCCAATAATGGCACTTTATCGACACCTTTCGTGATGGTATCGTGGAATACACCACCCAATACAATTGTTTCCCCATCTTTGGCAAAAACTTGTGTATTGATTTCTTGTTTATCAATGGATACGACTTCATTTTGCCCGTAAGCCACGCGATTTCCTGGGGAATTTTGACTTACTAATAAATCCAATAAAATATTATTATCCTTCGAAATATGCGGTGTCACTTCTAATCCCAACACCGCTTCTCGAAATTCTACTGATTGAGTGTCATTTTTCCCATTTGTCACCACATAAGGAATTTCTGTCCCTTGTTTGATGCTTGCGCTTTTCTTATTGGTCGTGAGTAAGCGAGGGCTTGCAATAATTTCTACGTTATTTTCACGTTCAAGTGCGGTCAATTCTAAATCTAACAATCGACCATTAATTTTGGCTACTTGAAGTGCTAATGAGCCGGCCGGCGTGACCGTTGTCGCAAAATTTACATTTAAATTATTACTGATATTACTAAAGCCATTCGCATCTAGGCTGCCACTCACTCGATGGGCTGCCTCAGTAGGATTAAAAATACCCCAACGCACACCTAATTCTTTTAGGCTTTCATCGGTAATCGTCACAATACGTGCTTCAATCACGATTTGCTCAATGGGTTTATCCAGCTCTGCAATCAATTTTTTAATATTTTTGAGTGAACGTGCATCATCCTGAATCAGTAATACATTGCTTCGGTCATCAAAGGTAATGGTGCCACTAGGTGAAAGCAAAGAACCGCTACCTGTGGTTAAGGACTTCATCACATCAGAGGCCTTGGCAAAATGCAGTTTAACCGTTGTACTCACAAGAGGTATTTCACTAGGCAAACTTTCTCCGTTAATCGCCATAGGTTCTGTCATTTTCTCTGCATATTGTTCATGTTGAGAAGGCTTACCCAGATAATAAATATTATTTTCTTGATAAAAAGAGAGCCCTTTGATTTTTGCCACGGAACGTAATAAGCGATCAAAATCTACGTTATCTAATTGCAATGAAAGTGTTCCTTCTAGCTCATCATCAATCATTAAATTAGCATTTTGCTCAAGAGCAAGTTGCTGGAGAGTTGCTACCATTGGCGCCTGTTTTAACCGAAGTGAAAAGACGCGATTTTCTGCCGCTGAGTAAGTTGTCCATAGGATCAAAAAACACATTAAAAACTGACCGCACTTTGTTTTTATTTTCTGCTTTACCATTTTAAAATCTCATTATGATTGAGGTCGTTTGTTCACATTGCCCAGCTTTATAACCTTGAAGCGTCACGCTGTCTTTACTCACTTTTTCGATTAAATAGCCTTCCTGTCCAATTCTCTGCCCGACTTGAACCAACAAAATATGCCCATCATCATTAAATAACACTTCTGCCTGTTTACCGTATTGCAAGACACCTACAATATGTAGCTGAGCCAATGGGCGTTCCTCCGCCAGTCTCGGCTCCGAATATACGCAAGTCGACACCAGCGGTAGGGTGAGCCCCTCTTTTGGATATTCGGTTTGTTCTCTTTGTTTACGATCAAAAGGATCTTGTGAAAATGCTGATACAGAAAAAAACGCTATCAAGATTAAGAAGAGCTTTTTCATTATTTGTCCTTATTTAATTGGAAAATTAACTCACATGTAATAGAAGCATTTTCCTCTTCATCTAATTTTTCAATGTTTAACTGCGTTAAAGAAAGTGTAGGAACATCGTTTAAAAGTGCGGTCAAAAATTGTTGCAAATCGACAAAATAGCCTTGTAATGACAAATGCAACAACGTATGTTGAGAAAAATCCCAACGTAAATCCAACGCTCGAAGTCGCCCATTTAATAACCCCTGTACATGCTGATTGATCGGTAACACAGAATTAGCCAATTCTGGAGAAAGTTGTCGACTGTCTGACTTTTGTCTTAAGGTTCGTAAAATCTTTTCCTGTTTCTCCCACTCTTGTTGTTGCAAACTCAATTCTGCGTCAAGTCGATACTGTTCATTACTGTTTTCAACATAACGAAAAACAGGTAAAAAGATGAGCGCACTTAATGCACACAACCAAAAGACAGCATGGGCCATTTGAGATAATCGAAGCCATCGGCCAAACCAACTTTGTGCACTTTTTTGAACAAGCTCGTTGATTAGATTCCTCATTGCACAGGCTCCGATAGCGGAATATCAAATTGAAAAAATAACTGCTGTTGCACCGGTTGAAACTTAGTTAAGTTAACCTCTGTAAAATGGCGTTTGAGAAATTGATGTATGTCTTCAAACTCTTGTTGGCTTTCTATCATGCCTGAAAGGACAACTTGCTTAGCATTGAGCGTAAATTCATCTAACTCACCTTGTTGTAATGGCAACTCAGTTAATAAATTAAGCATTCGATACACATATTCGGTCTCCATTTCTGTCAGCTCATTCAGTTCTTTTAAGTTACTTTGTAGTTGCTGAACTTGAATGCGTTTCTGATGGACTTGATGAGTAATTTGTGTCAGTTTTTCTTTTGTCTGATTTAGGGTTCGCGCTTGTTGTTCATTGAGTTGGTTCAATCCAACGACAATCAAAACTGAGCAAGCTAGCCAAATTAAACCTTGCCACATAAAACGACGAAAAGCCTTTTGATGTTGTTCTAAGCGCCAAGGCAATAGATTAAGACTTAACATCACCACTCTCCCGATTACTTGGAGTCAAAAGTGCGGTCGTTTTTGAGGATAAATCCACTAGCTTTAAATCGGTTTGCCAGAGTGCATTGCCTAAAGCGATGAAAGGTAAATCTGTTTCAATTCGCAGCCAATCCTGAGGCAGTAATTCGATTGTGCGTGAATTTAATATATCGGTCGTTTGATACACATAAATCTGTTCTATTGTTTCAGGAAAACGCTGGATAAATTGTTGATAAAGCTCAGATAAATCACTTTGAGATTGCAAGACTTGTCGTTGTTGTAAGCGTTCACAAACGGCAAGACAACCTTGTTGATCCTGATATAAAAATAAGGTGTTAGTCGGCTCTTGCCCTAAAATGGCATAAAATGCACGCAAAATGCTGTGATTCAGTAAATCAAGTGCGGTCAATTTTAGCGGCAAATATTTTGCTAATTCTGCATTGGCACTTTCTTTTCGAATTGCCGTGATATCCAAACGAAAACCTTGTTTTAATGGCGTGGTCAGATAATCAAACCATAATTCATCCAACGGAATCGGTAATTCTTTTTGCAAAATAAAACGACATTGCTGTTCACACTCCTGAGCATTGAGTATTTGCGGTAAAATAAGCGTTTTAGACCAAGTCAAATGGGGTGAAATGGCGCCAATAAAACAACATTGGTTCGTTTTTTGCGGTAAATGAGGTAATAATTGGGAAAAAATGTCCTTTTGTTGTCCATTCAAGCAAATAGATTGAACTTTGTGGAATTCATCTAGCCAAACAAAATAGAGGTTATCTTGTTGTTTACTCACACCAATTTGTTGTTTTCGCTGCTTTCTATGAGCAATTCCCATATTCTTTCCTATTCTTTAAGGGATTAATCTTTTATACTTAGCAGCCAAAATCATAATTTTGATTTTTTGAATATTCATTAAACCAGAGAGAATTTTACGATGCGGATCGCAAAATTAATATTAAGTACCCTATTTACGATATGTATACTGGGGTTAGTCGCCGGTGGTGTACTGTATTTTCACTTAAAGTCCTCCTTACCATCGGTTGAGAGCCTAAAAACTGTTGAATTGCAACAACCGATGCAAATTTATACGGCTGATGGCAAATTAATCGGTGAAGTCGGTGAACAACGCCGTATTCCTGTGAAATTAGAAAATGTGCCTCAGCGTCTGCAAGATGCTTTCTTAGCGACAGAAGATAGCCGTTTTTATGAACATCACGGCTTAGATCCTGTCGGTATTGCTCGTGCGATTTTTGTTGCGGTCAACAATGGTGGTGCATCTCAAGGGGCTAGTACCATTACGCAACAGCTTGCGCGTAACTTCTTCTTAACGCCAGAAAAAACCATTATTCGTAAAGCTCGCGAAGCAGTATTGGCCATTGAAATTGAAAATGCCTTAAGCAAACAAGAAATTTTAGAACTCTACTTAAATAAAATTTTCTTAGGGTATCGTTCTTATGGCGTTGCAGCTGCCGCGCAAACCTACTTTGGTAAAAACTTAGATGAATTAACACTTTCTGAAATGGCCGTCATTGCAGGCTTACCAAAAGCGCCTTCTACC
This sequence comes from Parahaemophilus parainfluenzae, assembly GCA_963515445.1. Lineage (GTDB taxonomy): Bacteria > Pseudomonadota > Gammaproteobacteria > Enterobacterales > Pasteurellaceae > Haemophilus_D > Haemophilus_D parainfluenzae_AI. Next base: position 31,711 of record CAUPWR010000010.1, read on the forward strand.
ATGAATCCACTCTATTCGCCAAAACGTGCGGAAGAACGTCGAAATGTGGTTTTAAGTCGAATGCTTGATGAGAATAAAATCACCAAAGCAGAATATGATGCAGCGATTAAAGAGCCAATCGTCGCAAGCTATCACGGTGCTAAATTTGAGTTCCGTGCAGACTATGTAACTGAAATGGTTCGTCAAGAAATGGTGAAGCGTTTTGGTGAAGAAGATGCTTACACCAAAGGTTATAAAGTCTTCACGACTGTACTTTCAAAAGATCAAGCGGAAGCACAAAAAGCCGTCCGTAATAACCTGATCGATTATGATATGCGTCATGGCTGGCGTGGCGGTGCACCACTTTGGAAAAAAGGTGAAGCCCCATGGGATAATGAACGCATTGTCGCTTTCTTGAAAAAATTACCTGATTCAGAACCGTTTATTCCTGCAGCAGTAACCGCATTAGGTAAGAATGGTGCAGAATTACTTTTAGCCAATAATGAAACAATGACGCTTTCTTCTAATGCAATGCGTTGGGCGGGAAGATCACCGGTTAAAGTGGGCGAACAAATTTGGATTCGTAAACGTGATAACGGTGAATGGATTTTAGGCCAAATCCCTGCAGCTAACTCCGCATTAGTTTCATTAAACTCAGATAATGGTGCCATTGAAGCGATGGTGGGTGGTTTTAGTTACGAACAAAGTAAATTTAACCGTGCAACTCAATCTTTAGTGCAAGTTGGTTCTTCGATTAAACCATTTATCTATGCGGCTGCATTAGAAAAAGGTTTAACCCTTTCAAGCGTATTGCAAGATAGTCCTATCTCTATTCAAAAACCAGGACAACCTTTGTGGCAACCGAAAAACACACCTGATCGTTATGACGGTCCAATGCGTTTACGTGTAGGTTTAGGTCAATCTAAAAACATGATTGCCATCCGTGCACTACAAACTGCAGGTGTTGGCTTTACCGCGGACTTCTTGCAACGTTTTGGATTCAAACGCGACCAATATTTTGCCAGTGAAGCGCTTGCATTAGGTGCGGCATCCTTCACGCCATTGGAAATGGCGCGTGCTTACGCGGTATTTGATAACGGTGGTTTCTTAATTGATCCTTATCTTATCGAAAAAATTCAAGATAATACCGGTAAAGATTTATTTATTGCAAACCCGAAAATTGCTTGTATCACCTGTAACGACATTCCTGTAATTTATGGTGAAACTAAAGATAAAATTGATGGCTTTAAAGATGTCGCAGAAGTGGCTAATCCAGATAAGCTAAAATCAGCCAAAGGTAATAGCAATACCGATACAGATGAGGGTGAGGGAGATCAGCAACCAGACAATGTACCAGACTTGCCAGAACTTCAAACATCAGCATTAAATGATGGTTCTGTGGATTTAATGGCGGATGCGAAAGACGGTGCAGCGAAACAAGAATACGCACCTCGTGTGATTAGTGGTGAATTAGCCTTCTTAATCCGTAGCGCATTAAATACGGCGATTTATGGTGAGCAAGGACTTAGTTGGAAAGGTACCAGCTGGCGTATTGCTCAAAGTATTAAACGTAGTGACATCGGTGGTAAAACCGGTACCACCAATAGTGCGAAAGTGGCTTGGTATGCAGGTTTTGGTGCAAACTTAGTCACCACAACCTATGTCGGTTTCGATGATAACAAACGCGTATTAGGTAAAGGTGAAGCAGGTGCGAAAACCGCAATGCCGGCGTGGGTCGCTTATATGAAAGCGGCACTTTCTGATATACCAGAACGTCAACTTGAACTTCCACCAAACATCATGGAAAAAACCATTGATAGTAACTCGGGTTTACTTTCTGAGGGTGGTGGTCGTAAAGAATACTTTATCGTTGGTACCGAGCCTAAACGCACTTATGTTGCAGAAATGCAAGAGCGCGGTTATTATGTCCCACCAGAGTTGCAACAACGCTTAAATGGTGGAACCGGCAAAACCAAAGACGCGATTCCAGCAACGCAACCAGAAGAATTATTCTAACGATTTAAATACTAAAAGTGCGGTTAATTTTGACCGCACTTTTTTACGTCAAAAGGACAAACCATGTTAAGTTATCGTCACAGTTTCCATGCCGGCAACCATGCCGATGTGCTAAAACACATCGTGTTGATGCTGATTTTGGAAAATCTCTCGCTGAAAGAAAAAGGTTTCTACTATCTCGACACCCATTCAGGTGTCGGTCGTTATCGCTTAAGTTCTAACGAATCAGAAAAAACCGGCGAATATAAAGAGGGAATTGGGAGACTTTGGGAAAGAACAGATTTACCCGAAGAAGTTGCTCGCTACGTGGATCTCATTAAAAAGCTCAATTATGGCGGTAAAGAATTACGCTATTATGCTGGATCTCCAATGATTGCCGCGCAATTATTGCGTTCTCAAGATCGTGCATTACTGACAGAATTACACCCGAGCGATTTTCCATTGTTACGGAATAATTTTAAAGAATTCAAGAATATCACCACAAAATCAGAAAATGGTTTCCAACAACTCAAAGCGACACTTCCACCCAAAGAACGCCGTGGTTTAGTGCTTATTGATCCGCCTTATGAATTAAAAGAGGATTATGATTTGGTGGTGAAAGCGATCGAAGAAGGTTATAAACGCTTTGCAATAGGCACTTATGCGATTTGGTATCCAGTGGTTCTACGCCAACAAACAAAACGCATTTTTAAAGGATTAGAGGCAACAGGAATTCGTAAAATTTTGAAAATTGAATTGGCTGTTCGCCCTGATAGCGATCAACGTGGAATGACCGCAAGTGGAATGGTAGTGATTAATCCACCTTGGCAATTAGAACAACAAATGAAGTCTATTTTGCCTTATTTGACCCAAACGCTCATCCCTGAAGGTACGGGAAGTTGGACAGTGGAATGGATTGTACCGGAATAATCCATTCCAAAACCGTGGTCAAAATGACCGCACTTTTAAATTTTAATTTTATTGGAATACAACACTAAACAAAGTGCAATAACCATAATTAAAATCGCGCCTGCGAATAAGATAGTATCAACTGAGCTCTCATGATTCACAATAATCAAGCGTAACATAGCGGTAATCCCCGCGTAAATAAAATAACGCAAAGGAAAGTGATAGCCGCTTTTAAAATATTGCACGATTAGGCCAATAAAACCGAAATATAAGAAAAACATCACGGCTTGTTCAGCAACATCATAAGGCACTACGCTTGATGTATTGAACACCATAATTGCTAAGGTATAGGTGATTTTAGCTAAAGCAATAATCAATACTAAAGCCAAAGCAATAAGTGAAAAACTTAATATCACTTTTAATACACTAGTCACTACTCGAGGCAGCTTTTCTAGTTCTTGAGATTCTTCCATAAAGTTCCTTTTTTGTTTTTTTAAAATGATGAAAGGTGCATATTTTAAAGGAATGTGATTTGGTGGTAAATAGCCAAATTTAATCAAATAAAAAAGGCAGATATTTCTGCCTTTTCTTTTTTATATGAATGAATAATTACTCATCTAAGAAACTTCTTAAGGTTTCAGAACGACTTGGATGACGTAATTTACGCAATGCTTTCGCTTCAATCTGACGAATACGCTCACGAGTTACATCAAATTGCTTACCCACTTCTTCAAGCGTGTGGTCGGTATTCATATCAATACCAAAACGCATACGTAATACTTTTGCTTCACGAGGGGTTAACCCTTCTAACACTTCATGAGTTGCCACTTTCAAGCTTTGTGCAGTGGCAGAATCTAATGGCAATTCAAGAGTTGAATCCTCGATGAAGTCACCTAAATGTGAATCATCGTCATCACCGATTGGCGTTTCCATTGAAATTGGCTCTTTCGCAATTTTAAGCACTTTACGGATTTTATCTTCTGGCATTCCCATGCGCTCAGCAAGCTCTTCTGGCGTCGCTTCACGGCCCATTTCTTGTAACATTTGACGAGAAATACGATTTAATTTGTTAATCGTTTCAATCATATGAACCGGAATACGGATTGTACGTGCTTGGTCTGCAATTGAACGCGTGATTGCCTGACGAATCCACCAGGTTGCGTAGGTTGAGAATTTATAACCACGACGGTATTCAAATTTATCTACCGCTTTCATCAAACCAATATTCCCTTCTTGAATTAAATCCAAGAATTGTAAACCTCGGTTTGTATATTTTTTCGCAATAGAAATGACCAAACGTAAGTTGGCTTCAACCATTTCTTTTTTCGCACGGCGAGCTTTTTGTTCACCACGAGATACCGCATCGCAAATTTCACGCATTTGTTGGATGGTGAGATTCGTATGTTGCTCAATATTCGCTAAGTTATCTAAAGATAAACGGATACGTTCTTCATATTTTGGTAAACGTTTTGCCCAAGCTTTCGTTGATTTTAATGCTTTTGCTACCCATGCATCACTGCTGCCATTCGCAACAATAAGCGCCTCAAATTCATCTTTTGGCATACCTGCAATATCAACTAATACTTTTTGTAGTTGACGCTCTTCTGCACGTACACGTTTCATCATATTCTTCATTGATAAAACAAGTACATCAAATTGTTTTGGCACTAAACGGAATTGTTTAAAAATATCGGCGAGTTGAGCAATTTGATCTTTTGCACGTTTACCACTACGACCGTGTTTTGCAATGGTAGCCAATGTTTTAGTATGTTGCTCTCTTAATGCAGCAAATCTTTCACGCGCCACTTCAGGATCGATACTGTTATCTGAATCGCTGTCATCAGAACTTGAGCTGTTATCGCTTTCATCTTCCTCATCGCTCTCATCATCAACATCTGCAGCAGATTCGGCACTTTCATCTTCATCAGCAAAATTTTCATCAATGTTTGCGGTTTCCTCTTCTGGAACATTTGGATCCACAAAGCCGGTGATTAAATCAGCTAAACGATAATTGCCTGCTTCAACTTGATCATAATTATCTAATAATTCAGTTAACGCTTCTGGGTATGCCGCAATCGCAGTTTGGACTTCATCAATCCCTTCTTCAATACGTTTTGCAATGCTGATTTCATCTTCACGGGTAAGAAGATCAACCGTTCCCATTTCACGCATATACATACGCACAGGATCGGTTGTACGGCCGATTTCAGATTCCACATTGGACAAAATCTGTGTTGCTTCTTCCACTGCATCTTCATCCGGAATCGTGTCATTCAACATCATTTCGTCACTTTCCGGTGCTTCATCCAGAACCGGAATACCCGCATCATGCTGTAAAGTCTGCAACAACTTATCGTAATACTCTGGATCGATCACATCTTCCGGAAGTAAGTCATTAATCTCCGCATAGGTTAAATAACCTTGCGTACGACCTAATTCCATAAGCTGTTCAATTTGTTCTGAATATTGCTCTGCGGTAGATTGTTGATTTTGTTCCATTTTTATTCCCGTTTTGCGTTATTTTTGGAAGATAAAAGCCCTTGTTTTGAACAGGAGATTTTACCATTGTTATGACGGATTAACTAACTGTTTTTTCTGCTCTTCTTTTCCCTTGAGCAAATTCACTAAAATTGCTCGTTCTTGATCAGTTAAACCTTCCGCCCTTTCTTTGGCAATCAGCATTTCAATGTCACGCTCAATCGCTTGAATATTCAATCGACGATAGTTTTGAGAGAATGCATTAATGATTTCTAAGTCATCTAATAGATGATCCCAAGAGGCTAATATTTCAAGGGGCTTGCTGAATTCTGTATCACGAAAATACTCTAAGATTTGCCCTGTTGTAATGCCTTCTCGTTCACGGCAAAGTGCGGTCAATTTTTCGAGCAATTCGTAACCTGCTTCATGCTTTAAGGCTTGTAAACCGATATCCGAAATACGATTCACTAATTGTGAATTCTGTAATAACAGCGAAATCACCACGCGCATTGGTGTTTTCTTAATGGTTTTTTGTGGCGTTTTAGGTTTGGGTTCAGCCTTCTCTATTTGATTTGGAATTAAGCTTTCAAGCTGTGATTGATCAAAGATTCCAAGCTTTTGTGCCAACATATTCCGCAATGAAAGACGCAGCATATCACCAGGGATTTGACGAATTAAAGGCGCCGCGAGTGCCACTAATTTGCCTCGTCCTTCTTGCGTCGAGAAATCTACTTGTGGACTTAAATGTGCGAATAAGAATTCTGTGAGAGACTGAGCTTGATCAATATATTCTTCAAACTTTTCTTTACCATATTGACGAATATAAGTATCCGGATCTTCTCCGTCTGGTAGGAAAATAAACTTGATTTGTCGTCCATCTTCCAGATAAGGTAAGGCGTTTTCAAGCGCACGCCAAGCGGCATCACGCCCTGCTCTATCACCATCGTAGCAGCAAATGACTTGCTCTGTTGAACGGAACAATAATTGAATTTGCTCTGAGGTCGTTGATGTCCCGAGAGACGCTACTGCATAATTGACACCAAATTGCGCTAATGCCACCACATCCATGTAACCTTCAACCACCAGTAGTTTTTCTGGCTCATCATTGATTTGTAAGGCTTCATATAAACCATAAAGCTCATTACCTTTATGATAGGTAATGGTTTCGGGGGAGTTCAAATACTTGGGTTTTTCATCCGTTAAAACACGTCCACCAAAGGCAACTGTTCGACCACGTTTATCCCGAATCGGAAACATGATGCGATTACGGAATTTATCGTACACATTGCCACGATCGTTACGAGAAAGCATACCTAAATCAAACAGCTTTTTCTGTTCTTCTCGATTTTTGCCGAATTGACGCAACACCGTATCCATCGCATTGGGTACATAACCAATTTGAAAACGAGCAATAATTTCTGGCGATAAACCACGTTGCTGAAGATAGCTTTGAGCAGGAATATTTAGCGGGAGTTGAGCTTGATAAAACGACGCAATCTCTTGCATCAAATCGTATAAATTACGTTTTGTCTGATAGCTCACATCCGGTTTATTGCCGAATTGGTTTGGGCGTTTTTCATAAGGCACTTCAAGTCCTGCCGAAGCGGCAAGTTCTTCAACTGCTTCAACAAATTCTAATTTGTCATAATCCATTAAAAATGAAATCGCATTGCCTTTCGCGCCACAGCCAAAGCAATAATAGAATTGTTTTTTTTCACTTACCGTAAAGGAGGGTGTTTTTTCGTGATGAAACGGACAGCAAGCTTGATAATCTCGTCCCGCTTTTTTGAGTTTCACGCGTGCATTAATCACATCGACAATATTCGATTTTGTGAGCAGATCATCAATAAACTGGCGTGGAATTGAGCCTTTCATTGCCTTGCCTCCTTGAATACGATGCGAAAGTGCGGTTAATTTTGCGTGATTTTTTTGATGAGTTTAAAGCAACAAAACCGTGATACCCAAAAGGTTTCACGGTTTGTCTTAACTCGAGTTAGAAAATACTACAAATTAGTATAAACGGGTATTGCGCGCGTTTTCGCGAGCGTTACGTTTAGCGTGACGTTTAGCAAGTGTTGCTTTTTCACGTTTACGGATTGTAGTTGGTTTTTCATAGAATTCACGAGCGCGAACTTCTGCTAAAATACCAGCTTTTTCGCAAGAGCGTTTGAAACGACGTAAAGCTACGTCGAATGATTCGTTTTCACGTACTTTAATTACAGGCATAAGCCAATCACCTCAATGAGTTTAATTTAATTGCAATTTTAAATTTTTATTACTGCCGAATGAACGGCAAATTCAATAAAGGACGCAATTCTAATCGATCTTCCCTGCAAAAGCAAAGGAAAGATCGCCTATTTGCTGAAAATTTGGCGTTTGAACTGGTTTAAGCAGGCTAAACAAGGTAAAATCTTTGCCAATTTTTTTAATAAAATGAGAATAAAATGCGTATTTTAGGAATCGAAACCTCCTGTGATGAAACAGGTGTCGCGATTTATGATGAAGATAAAGGCTTAATTGCCAATCAGCTCTACACGCAAATTGCCTTGCATGCGGATTACGGCGGTGTGGTGCCAGAGCTGGCTTCCCGCGATCACATTCGCAAGACGGCGCCATTAATTAAAGCTGCATTAGAAGAAGCCAATTTAACTGCTGATCAAATTGATGGCATCGCTTATACAAGCGGTCCGGGTTTAGTGGGCGCATTATTAGTGGGCGCAACGATCGCGCGTTCACTAGCTTATGCTTGGAATGTGCCCGCTATTGGCGTACATCACATGGAAGGTCATCTACTTGCTCCAATGCTTGATGAAAATCGACCGCACTTTCCATTCATTGCCCTCTTAGTTTCAGGTGGACACACACAATTAGTGCGCGTTGATGGCGTAGGGAAATATGAAGTCATTGGCGAATCCATTGATGATGCGGCAGGCGAAGCCTTTGATAAAACCGCGAAATTATTAGGATTAGATTATCCTGGTGGTGCGGCACTTTCACGTTTAGCCGAAAAAGGATCAAAAGATCGCTTTGTATTCCCTCGACCAATGACGGATCGACCTGGACTTGATTTTAGCTTTTCAGGTTTAAAAACTTCAGCTGCAAACACCATTAATCAAGCAATCAAACAAGAAGGTGAATTAACTGAACAAACCAAAGCTGATATTGCCTTTGCCTTTCAAGATTCTGTCGTGGATACACTTGCAATTAAATGCAAACGTGCCTTAAAAGAAACAGGTTATAAGCGTTTAGTCATTGCTGGCGGCGTAAGTGCAAACAAAAAATTACGTGAAACCCTTGGCACAATGATGAAAAATTTTGGTGGTGAAGTATTTTATCCGCAACCTCAATTTTGTACCGATAACGGCGCTATGATTGCCTATACAGGCTTTTTACGTTTAAAACAAGGTCAGTACAGCGATCTCGCCATTGATGTTAAACCTCGTTGGGCAATGGCCGAACTCCCTGCAATTTAAGGAAAAATATGGAAAACATGATAAAAGTAAGAGCCATGCGTGCAGCCGGTATCGCTTGTTTTTTGGTGCTCGCGATTATTGGTGCATGGATTTTTACCACGCCAAGCAGTGATATTGTTGACGCTCTTGCTGAAGCAGGAAAAATGGTGGGAGGCGGTGCCACTTACGGGACCTTTATGTTAGCTGCCTGTCCACCTGTTGCAGGATTCATTGCCTATCATTTCTGGAAATGGGTGATTAAATAATGGCAAAACTCTATTTTTACTACTCTACGATGAATGCGGGTAAATCAACCACATTGTTACAATCTTCCTATAACTATCGTGAACGCAATATGAATACCATGGTTTATACGGCAGCGATTGATGATCGTTTTGGAGCAGGCAAAGTCACGTCACGTATTGGTATTCACGAAGAGGCGAATTTATTTACGTCAACCAGTGACCTTTTTTCTGAAGTGAGTAAACGTTTACAACAAGAAAAAATTCATTGTGTTTTGGTTGACGAAGCCCAGTTTTTAACGAAACAACAAGTGTATCAATTAAGCGATGTTGTAGATAAACTGAAGATTCCAGTGCTTTGCTATGGCTTACGGACAGACTTCCAAGCTGAACTATTTGAAGGCAGTGAGTATTTACTTGCTTGGGCAGATCAACTAGAAGAATTAAAAACAATCTGTTATTGTGGGCGTAAAGCCAATTTCGTTTTACGTTTAAATGAACAAGGTGAAGTCATTAAGGAAGGGGAACAAATCCAAATCGGTGGAAATGACTCTTATCTTTCGGTTTGCCGCTATCATTACAAAGAAAAGTGCGGTCAGCTTTAACCTCATTTTTCAATTTTATACTCGGAGGACAATTTTATGCTAAAGAACAAAACATTCGGCAGTGCCTTAATCATTGCCGGCACGACCATCGGAGCCGGGATGCTCGCGATGCCATTAACCTCTGCCGGAATTGGTTTTGGTTACACCGTTTTATTATTAGTCGGCTTATGGGCGCTTTTAGTTTACAGCGGTTTACTTTTTGTTGAAGTGTATCAAACAGCCGATCGCCTGAATGATGGCGTAGCGACTCTCGCTGAAAAATACTTTGGTATCACTGGGCGTGTCTTAGCCACCTTTAGTTTGCTCATTTTACTTTATGCCCTTTCAGCGGCCTACATCACCGGGGGCGGTTCATTATTATCTGGCTTACCAACGGCTTTTGGCTTTGAAAGTCTTTCCTCCGAACTTTCAATCATTTTATTTACTGTCGTACTCGGTGCCTTTGTGGTTATGGGTACAAAAGGCGTTGATGGCGCCACTCGTATTCTGTTTATCGGCAAATTAATCGCCTTTGCTTTCGTGTTATTTATGATGTTACCAAAAGTGTCTGTCGATAACCTTATGGCCTTGCCTTTAGATTATGCTTTCGTGATCTCTGCGGCCCCTATCTTCTTTACCTCTTTTGGCTTCCACATCATCATGGGTAGCGTGAATAGCTATTTAGATGGTAGTGTCACTCAATTCCGTAAAGCCATTTTAATCGGTACAACGATTCCTCTTGTGGCTTATCTGGTATGGCAATTAGCGACTCACGGTGTATTAAGTCAAAATGAATTTGTGCAAGTGTTACAAGCGGATCCAACCCTTAACGGCTTAGTCAATGCTACACGTCAAATCACGAACTCCCACATTATGGGTGAAATCGTACGTGTGTTCTCTGCACTTGCATTAATTACTTCTTTCCTAGGTGTGATGCTAGGGGTATTTGAAGGTTTAGGCGATTTATTTAAACGTTACAAATTGCCACACAACCGTTTAACACTGACTGTTGCAGCATTTACTCCACCACTTGCATTCGCCTTGTATTATCCTGAAGGTTTTATTGCCGCATTAAGCTATGCGGGTTTACTCTGTGCATTCTATTGCTTAATTTTACCTATTGGACTAGCATGGAAAACACGTCAAGCGAATCCAAATCTGCCTTATCGTGTAATCGGTGGAAACGTAACCTTAGTGATAGCCTTAGTAATTGGCGTAATCATTATGATCGTACCATTCTTAATTCAAGCAGGTTATTTACCTGCAGTAGCAGGCTAAAGTGCGGTAGATTTCCAGGGCATTTTTCTCATAAAAGTAGGGCTTAAACGCCCTATTTTTTATTTTCAAAAAATTTTCATTTTTTTTACCTCTCTTAATCTTTCCTTAAGATTCTCTTGTTTAAATACACTCATCGAAAGGCAAACAATCCAATCGATAAATAAATCTGAAAAATGTTAATCACTTAAGAAAAGATTAAGATTTGAATGATTTAATACATCTGAAAGCAAAGCTTTCAACTTACTTTATGATTATCTTATTTAGGAGAACAAACTATGAAAAAATTACTTACTGTTGCAGCTATCGCATTATCTTCTGTTGCCGTATATAACACCGCAATAGCACAAGGATTTAATGATGGTCACAAGCACAACACCCAACAAGGTTTTGTCGATGAAAGTGTTATTGTAAAAACCGTTGATGATGCATTAAATGCCAATGATGACACTCCAGTTCGTTTAGACGGACAAATTGTAAAACAAATTGGTAAAAAGGATTTCTTATTTAAAGACGCAAGTGGAAAAGAAATTCAAATTGAAGTCAGCAAAAAAGCATGGAGTGGTGAAACGATAGCACCTCAAGATAACATTCAAATTATCGGTAAAGTCGATAAAGAATGGAATAAAACAGAAGTGGATGTGAAACAAATCATCAAAAAATAAGTAACAAAATGACCGCACTTTTCTTAAGTGCGGTTAAAAATCCCAAAGGAGGAGAAAATGGAAAACGTACAAACAATGTCAGATCTTATGCTGCAAATTCAACAACGAATTGATTCAATAAAAGCCTCTGCCATGCAGCAACAAACAGAAATGAAACAGTCATTAAATGAATGTATTGAGCAAAGTGAAGCCATTCAAAATCAATTAGTTCAAAGCCAACAGCAATTAACATCACAATTGGAATACGGCACGGCAGTATTAATTGAACTGGAACAAGGGTTACAGCTAGATTTCAGTACAGAAATCGCCGAATTTGAACAGTTGTGTCAAAATGAAACCGCCGATACGACAGAATTAACGCAACGATTGGAACAGCATGTACAGGAAAAAATCACGTTCCAATTAAACGAATTAAAAGCCAAAACAGGTATAGCCTTACAAGAGATTGGTCAGGTAACACTCCATATTAAGCAATTATTTGGGGCAGAAAAAAGTGCTAAAGTGAAAGGGTTGGCAAAATTAAAACAACGTTTATATAAACGTTTTGGTAAACAGATTATTGCTTCAAAAGAATGCTTGGCAAAACAACTGGAACGCGGAGCCAGTAAATTAAGAGCTTAAAATGTCCGCTATCGTTTATTAAGAAGAAAAGTTAAACCGCACTTAATCTTGAGATGAGATGAAGTGCGGTCATTTTTTTAGTTTTTTTCGATTGAGACGGTTAAATCTGAGCCAAAAATTCTTCTTCCGTTAGAACGGTAACACCTAATTCTTGTGCTTTTGTGAGCTTAGAACCCGCCGCATCACCGGCAATCACAAAATCTGTTTTTGCTGAAACCGAGCCGCTCACTTTCGCGCCCATGTCTTGTAATAAGGCTTTAGCTTCATTACGTCCCATTTGAGTTAAGGTTCCGGTTAATACAACCGTTTTGCCTTTAAAGCAGTTTTCTGTCACTTCTTTGGTTTCCACGGTTTCCCAATGTACGCCTTGAGCGATTAAATCATTCACTACCGCCACATTATGTGGTTCGTGCCAAAACGCCAAAATACGATTTGCCACTACTTCGCCCACATCAGGCACTTGCTGTAAGGCTTCTAAATCTGCATTTTGCAAAGCTTCTAAGGTTTTGAAATGATTTGCTAAATTCAATGCCGTTGCTTCACCCACTTCACGAATCCCTAAGGCGAAAATAAAACGTGCTAACGTCGTATTTTTCGCTTTTTCAAGGCTCGCTAAGGCATTTTCAGCTGACTTTGCCCCCATTCTTTCCAAACGGGTTAACGTGGTTAAATCTAACTTGAATAAATCGGCTGGCGTATGAACTAATTCACGATCCACCAACTGCTCGATTAATTTACCCCCTACCCCATCAATATCCATGGCTTTACGAGAAACGAAATGTTTAAGCGCTTCTTTACGCTGTGCTGCACAGAACAAACCGCCTGTACAACGTGCTACCGCTTCGCCTTCAATACGAACAATTGCCGAATCACATACAGGACAAGTCTCAGGAAAAACAATCGGTCTCGCATCTGCTGGGCGACGATCGTGCAATACGCCGATAATTTGAGGGATCACATCTCCCGCACGGCGAATAACCACTGTATCACCAATAGCAATATCCAAGCGTTCAATTTCATCACCATTATGCAATGTAGCGTTACTCACCGTGACACCAGCCACAAATACCGGTTCCAATTTAGCCACTGGGGTAATTGCCCCTGTTCTGCCCACTTGGAATTCCACATCATTTAGGCGAGTTAATTCTTCTTGTGCAGGAAATTTATAAGCAATCGCCCAACGTGGCGCTTTGGAAATAAAACCTAATTTCTCTTGTAACGCAATATCATTGATTTTCAGTACGGTACCATCAATATCGTAGCCAAGAGAACTGCGTTTATTTTGAATATCACGATAAAAATCCAACACTTCATCGGTACTGTTACATAAACGGATTTCTGGATTTACCGGAATCCCAATAGACTTCAGCCATTGCAAACGATCATAATGCGTATTCGGTAAATCTACCCCTTCCGCAATACCAATACCATAAGCATTCAATACCAATGGACGTTTACTTGTAATTTTCGGATCAAGCTGGCGCAACGATCCCGCTGCTGCATTACGTGGATTGGCAAAGGTTTTCTCGCCTTTCTCTAAAGCGTGCTGATTTAAACGCTCAAAGCCTGCGTGTGGCATAAATACTTCACCACGCACTTCTAAACGTGCAGGCGGATTGTCCATTAAAAGCTGCAAGGGAATATTTCGAATCGTGCGAATATTGGCAGTAATATCTTCCCCTGTCGTCCCATCACCACGAGTCGCGGCTTGAGTCAGCACACCATTCACATACAAAATACTCACGGCTAAGCCATCTAACTTAGGTTCACAGCAAAAAGTAAGGGGTTCAGGCAAACGAATAAGACGATCTTCAATACGTTTTACGAATGCATAAAACTCTTCGTCTGAAAAAGCATTATCCAAAGATAACATTGGAATTTCATGACGAATTTGTGCAAAGCCTGAAAGCGGTTTGGCGCCTACGCGTTGAGTGGGAGAATCTGCCGTAATGAGTTCCGGATGGGCGGCTTCTAAGGCTTTAAGTTGATGAAATAAACGGTCATATTCTGCATCAGGAATGGTTGGGTTATCTAACACGTGATATTCATATTCATAACGACGAAGATCCTGACGTAATGTATCAATTTGTTGCTGAAGGCTCATAATGTTCTCTAACGGTTTACTCATTGAATTAAAATGGGCGAACCATCGGCTCGCCCAAAGTGCGGTTATTTTTTCGTGCGTTTTATGCGATGCGAGATAAATAATCCTGCTCAGCTACATCATCAAAAATCTCTTGCTGATCAGTCAACACCACGCCACCTAAATCTTCTGCGATGGTTTTCGCTGCGCGAATCATCATACGTAAGTTTGCCAAATTATTACCTGGCGATGGTAGCTGCATGAAGAGTACCACGCCCATGGTTGAAAACTCGGCCATATTGTAATAATCAAACGTACCGGGTTGTTCAATATTGGCTACGCTAAATAACACTGGGCTTGCCACACTTAAATCAAAGTGGCGGTGATACATTTGACGCTCACCAAAAATAAAACCGAGGTTTTCTAAAGATTGAGATAACTGCGGACCATAGAATTCACGATTTTGATTTGAAATGACATAAAGTTGAACAAAGCCAGTGGTTTGTTTTGGTTTTTCCACTTCTACCGGTTCGTGATAGTTAAAATGTACGTTCTCATGAGTAGGTTCTTGAGTTGGATTTAATGACATCTCGGCTAACTGCTCACGTAATTCAGGCGAAGAAGAATTTACACCATCAAAATCATTGCTTTGTGCTTCTAACTCTTCGATTGTCATTTCTGCCACACGTGGTTTCGGTTGTACATTCGTTTCAGGATAAACCACAGGTTCAGGTTGTGGAGCTGGCGCAGGAGCAGGTTGCGTCGTATTCATCTCATAAACCGGCTGATTTGGTAGAGAGATTTTAATATCGTCCACGCTTTTTTCTATTTGACGCGCATCCACTTGAGCACGTTGCTCATCAAAATTAAATTGCTGTTGGCTTGCTACCTGTGGTGCCACTTTAGGTTGAACACTTTGTTGTACAGGCTGTGCGGCTTGAGCGCGATGTGTTAAACGAATATCCGCATTAGGATCAGCGGCTTGCGAAAAAGGATTGACCTCACCGTTTTTAGAAGTGCGGTTAAATGTATTCGCGCTTTTAAAATATTTTGATTTCTCACGGCGATTTGACCATAATCCGTGTACCACTAAGGCAACTAAAGCAATTACCCCTAAAATAATCAAAATGGTATTTAAGTCCATTTTTGTTGCTCCTTAACGCAATGATTTTTGCTAATCCTATCACATTTCCACAGGTGAAAAAATAGGAAAGCAAACAAGATATTAAAAGGGATGAGATGGAATTTTCCTCAAAAAATATTGTCTTTCTGTGACGTTTTGTATTTTTTACTTTTCAATTTAAAGGAACAATGATGATCGATCAAAATGAAATAAAATCAGCTTTCAATCATTTCGTAATGGGTTGGCATTTTATTACGCAAAAGGGTCTCCGACGTTTTGTGATTATGCCTATTTTACTTAACGTCGTCCTACTCACTGGCTTATTTTGGCTATTTGTTTCACAAATCTCCACGATGATTGACTGGGTGATGAGCTTTATTCCAGATTGGTTAAGCTTTTTAAGTGTGATTTTGCTCGTGCTATCTATTGGCTCAATTCTCTTATTTTTCTATTTTGCCTTTACAACGCTTTCAGGCTTTATTGCCGCGCCGTTTAATGGATTATTAGCAGAAAAAGTCGAAAAAATGCTGACTGGTGAAGCCGTTAATGATGATGGTTTTGCTGAAATTATGAAAGATGTGCCGCGTATGTTGAACCGAGAATGGCAAAAACTATGGTACAGCTTACCGAAATTTGTGGGCTTGTTCTTATTGAGTTTTATCCCAGTTATCGGACAAACTATTATTCCAGTACTAACCTTCCTATTTACTTGTTGGATGATGGCGATTCAGTACTGTGACTACCCGTTTGATAACCATAAAATTTCTTTTGGCATTATGAAAAATGCGTTAGGCGAAAGACGTTCTCAAAGCTTGACATTCGGGGCATTAATTACCCTTTGTACGGCATTGCCGATCGTGAACCTAGTGATTATTCCTGTGGCGGTCTGTGGTGCAACGGTGATGTGGGTGGAAAATTATCGCTCACAATTAAAATTTGATATGAATTTTGACCGCACTTCAGGTTCAACACAAATTGTGACACGTTCTACGAGTACGGAAATTAAGCCTTCGGGAAACAGCATCGTGAATAAATAGCATTTAGTTATAAAATATAGCTATTAACTATTTTTTTTATATAAAAACCGGTGTTATAACTACTGTATCAACTCATTCCAAAATATAAAAGGACAGTAAAATGACAATTTATGCAGATAACTCATACTCAATCGGTAATACTCCATTAGTTCGTTTAAAACACTTCGGACAAAATGGTAACGTTGTCGTAAAAATTGAAGGCCGTAATCCAAGCTTCAGCGTGAAATGCCGTATTGGTGCCAATATGATTTGGCAAGCAGAAAAAGACGGCATTTTAACAGCGGGTAAAGAAATTGTAGATGCAACCAGCGGTAACACCGGTATTGCTTTGGCTTATGTAGCTGCTGCGCGCGGTTACAAAATCACCTTAACCATGCCTGAAACCATGAGTCTTGAACGTAAACGTTTATTACGTGGTTTAGGGGTAAATCTTGTGCTCACTGAAGGTTCAAAGGGGATGAAAGGTGCGATTGCCAAAGCTGAAGAAATCGTGGCATCTAACCCAAATCATTATGTGATGCTAAAACAATTTGAAAATCCGGCTAACCCAGACATTCACCGTCAAACTACCGGTGAAGAAATCTGGAAAGATACTGAAGGTAAAGTTGATGTCGTAGTGGCTGGTGTGGGTACTGGTGGTACAATTACCGGTATTTCTCGTGCGATCAAATTAGATCACGGTAAAAAAATTACCTCTGTAGCGGTTGAACCAACAGAATCACCTGTTATTAGCCAAACCCTTGCAGGCCAAGATGTGAAACCGGGTCCACACAAAATTCAAGGTATCGGTGCGGGCTTCATTCCGAAAAACTTAGATTTATCATTAATTGATCGCGTGGAAACTGTAGATAGCGATACGGCAATTGCTACCGCTCGTCGCTTAATGGCTGAAGAAGGTATTCTTGCGGGTATTTCTTCAGGTGCTGCAGTGGCAGCGGCTGACCGCTTAGCAAAACTACCAGAATTCCAAGATAAATTAATTGTTGCGATCTTACCTTCTGCATCAGAACGTTATTTAAGTACGGCGTTATTTGAAGGTATTGAAGCTTAATCTATTGATTGAATTCATTTAATCTAAGGTCTGTTTTTACAGACCTTTTTTGTTTATTAATTAAACAAATTTTATTTGATATAACTAAAGGAAATAATTCATAAATAAATAATACTTTTCTTTTCTTTTTCGCTTCTTATAATTCATTTCACTTTCGTTATTTATCTAAAAAAGGAATACTTATGAAAAAATCATTTTTTAGCACCGCACTTTTAGCGGCAGGATTAGCCCTTTCTACTTTTGCTAACGCAGGTGAAATTGCGGATCGCGTTGAACAAACTAAAACCTTATTAGTCGGTACTGAGGGAACTTACGCACCATTTACTTTCCACGACAAAGATGGCAAGTTAACCGGTTTCGATGTGGAAATTATCGAAAAAGTTGCGCAAAAATTAGGTTGGAAAGTCGAATTTAAAGAAACCGCTTGGGATGGCATGTATGCAGGTTTGAACGCAAAACGTTTTGATGTTATTGCAAACCAAACCAATCCAAGCCCAGAACGTTTAAAAAAATATGATTACAGTGCACCTTATAACTACTCTGCTGGTGTAATCGTGACTAAAGCTGATAACGATAGCATTAAATCATTCCCTGATTTAAAAGGTAAAAAATCTGCCCAGTCTGCAACCAGTAACTGGAGCAAAGACGCACGTGATAATGGTGCAATTATCGTGACTGTTGATAGCTTGGCACAAAACCTTGAGGCGGTAAAACAAGGTCGTGTTGATGCAACAGTAAACGATAAGCTTGCAGTATTAGATTACTTCAAAAAACAACCTAACTCAGGCTTAAAAATTGCTGTAGAAAGTGAAAAAAAAATCCCGACCGGTTTTGCTTTCTTGAAAGGTGAAGAACCGCTTATTGCAAAAGTGAACCAAGCACTTGAAGAACTACGCAAAGACGGAACCTTAAAACAAATTTCAATCAAATGGTTTGGCGATGACATTACTCAATAATTGGTTAGCCAGCCTTCCATTTATGACCCCAGAACGAGCTGATTATGTAATCAGCTCGTTTTGGCCTATGATGGAAGGGGCAATTTTATATACGATCCCCCTTGCGGTCATTTCCTTCTTTTGCGGTTTATTCATTGCGGTTATCGTGGCTGTGATTTGCACATTGCCACATTCCAATTTAATGACCAAAATACTGCAGGGCATTTGTCGCACTTATATTTCAATTATTCGTGGCACGCCAATGTTGGTGCAGATCTTCATTATCTTCTACGGTTTACCTGAAGTTGGTATCAAGCTAGAACCTTTTCCAACCGCAATTATTGCGTTCTCTATTAACATTGGTGCTTATGCGGCAGAAACGGTGAGGGCCTCCATTCTTGCGATTCCTAAAGGTCAATGGGAAGCCTCTTATGCGATAGGCATGAATTACACACAAGCTTTCTTGCGTACTATTATGCCGCAAGCTTTACGTATTTCAGTCCCTTCGCTATCAAACACTTTCATTAGCACAGTGAAAGATACGTCCCTTGCTTCACTCGTTTGGATTGCAGAATTATTCCGTGTGGCACAAAACATCACAGCCGAAAACTACGAATTTATTTTAATTTATAGTGAAGCGGCTCTCATTTATTGGGTATTCTGTTTTGTGCTGTCGATAGGGCAAACCCGCTTAGAAAAACGCCTTTCTCGCCATTTATAAGGACTGGTTATGTTAAAAGTCACGAATATTCAGAAAAGTTTTAATGGCCACCATGTATTAAAAGGAATTGATTTTGAAATTAATAAAGGTGAAGTGGTTGCCATTCTGGGCCCATCAGGTTCAGGCAAAACGACCTTTTTACGCTGTTTAAATTTGCTCGAACGCCCAGAAAAAGGAGTATTAGCATTTACCGATGGAAGCTTAACCATTGATTTCAGCAAGAAGATCAGCAAATCCGATGAACTAAAATTACGTCGTCGTTCCTCAATGGTGTTCCAACAATACAATCTATTTCCTCACCGCACGGCACTTGAAAATGTGATGGAAGGGATGGTGGTTGTGCAAAAACAACCGAAAGAGATTGCACGTGAAAAAGCCTTAGCATTATTGGAAAAAGTTGGTTTAAAAGCAAAAGCGGATTTATATCCCTCTCAACTTTCTGGTGGTCAACAGCAACGTATAGGAATTGCCCGAGCTTTAGCGGTTAAACCCGATATTATCTTGTTAGATGAGCCCACTTCTGCTCTCGATCCAGAGCTCGTCGGTGAAGTGTTACAGGCGCTCAAAATGCTCGCACAAGAAGGCTGGACAATGATTATCGTCACACATGAATTGAATTTTGCCAAAGATGTGGCAGATCGCGTGATTCTCATGGAAAATGGTCAAGTTGTTGAACAAAATACCGCGGCTGAATTCTTCAGTCATCCACAGCAAGAACGCACCAAACAATTCTTATTGCAAGCTAAAATGCCAATGGAATTCGAAGATTATTGTATTTAATCCATCCTAAATATAAAAAGAGCGGTCAAAACAACATCATGAATTTTGACCGCTCTTTCTATTTGAATAAATTACATAATGGCATTATAGAATACTGCCGCTAAAGCCGCCCCGATAAATGGCCCTACAACCGGCACCCAACTGTATCCCCAGTCAGCTCTAGTTTTTAATGTACCACCAAGGAAAAGACCTAAGGTTAAACGCGGACCAAGATCTCGAGCAGGGTTGATCGCATAACCGGTTGTTCCACCTAAGCTCAAACCAATTGCCCAAACTAAAATCGCTACTGGTAATGCCCCGATAGAGCCTAAACCAATTGGCGTGCTTTCTGCCGTGCCTGGTAAAGTGATGTTTGCCCCTGCAAGATAGAAAATTACGAAGACAAGTACGAAGGTGCCAACGATTTCGTTCACTAAGTTGATTGGATAGTTACGAATTGCTGGTTCAGTACAGAAACAAGCGCGTTTTAAGCCCTCTTCTTCGGTGGCTGCAAAGTGATCTTTATACATAATGTAAACCAACAACGCACCTACCATGCCACCCACTACTTGTGCCGCAATATAGCCAGGTACCAATTCCCAAGCAAACGCACCTTTCATTGCCACGCCAAGTGTTACCGCAGGATTTAAGTGTGCCCCACTGTAAGGACCTGTTACAACGACGGCCACATACACCGCAAATGCCCACGCGGTAGTAATCACAATCCAACCAGAACTTTGCCCTTTCGTTTTATTTAAACATACGTTGGCCACGACACCGTTACCTAACAGGATTAAGAGTGCTGTGCCAAAAAATTCTGCAAAATAGGCATTCATAAGAGAATCTCCAAATAATGATTAACTTAATGATTTCATTGAAGAAATCTTGCTTTGCAATTCCGTTCGTTGTTTGATCAAATATTGAGATACTCAAAGTGAGTGGCTTCATTATCTAGTTTTAACCAATTAATTCAATAGATGAAACCGATCTATTTTCTAAAAATGAGAGAGGGATCACATTATTTTGTGCGTTAACGCAATCGGTTGCATATCTTCAGAGAAAAATCTGTGATGATAATCACAAAACCCAACATTGCTTGTTCCAATTAGATTCGAATTCAATTAAGTTAGGTTCGCAATTTGTTCGTTTAAGCTCAAAATTTCTTCATTCATTTAATGAGAGTGCCGAGCACTCTAAGGAATAGAACCATGACAGACAAAAAATACATCATCGCTTTGGACCAAGGTACCACAAGCTCTCGTGCAGTATTATTAGATCACAATGCGAATGTTGTCGAAATCGCCCAACGTGAATTTACACAAATTTATCCACGTGCAGGCTGGGTGGAACATAATCCAATGGAAATTTGGGCAACACAAAGTTCAACATTAAACGAAGTGGTTGCAAAAGCAGGCATTACCTCAGATGAAATCGCGGCAATTGGTATTACTAACCAACGTGAAACCACCATTGTGTGGGAAAAAGCAACCGGCACACCGGTTTATAATGCGATTGTGTGGCAATGTCGTCGTACCGCAGATATTACAGACAAACTTAAAGCGGATGGTCACGAAGAATATATCCGCAACACCACAGGTTTAGTGGTGGACCCATATTTCTCCGGTACAAAAGTGAAATGGATTTTGGACAATGTAGAAGGTGCTCGTGAAAAAGCGGAACGCGGTGAGCTTCTATTTGGTACCGTGGATACCTGGCTTGTGTGGAAATTAACCCAAGGCCGTGTTCACGTAACGGACTACACCAACGCATCCCGTACCATGTTATTTAACATCCATACGAAAAAATGGGATGACAAAATGTTGGAATTATTAAATATTCCACGCTCAATGTTGCCTGAAGTGCGTAATTCTTCCGAAGTGTATGGCAAAACCAACATCGGAGGTAAAGGCGGTGTACGTATTCCAGTTGCAGGTATCGCGGGCGACCAACAAGCGGCACTTTACGGCCATCTATGTACACGCGCAGGCCAAGCAAAAAATACCTATGGTACAGGCTGCTTTATGTTGCTTCACACCGGTGATAAAGCCATTACCTCTAAAAATGGCCTATTAACCACCATCGCGTGTAACGCCAAAGGTGAACCTGAATACGCACTTGAAGGTTCGGTGTTTATCGCAGGTGCTTCAATCCAATGGTTGCGTGATGAACTCAAAATCGTTCATGACAGCTATGACTCCGAATACTTCGCACAAAAAGTCCCTGACAGTAACGGTGTGTATGTTGTTCCAGCCTTCACCGGTTTAGGTGCACCTTATTGGGATCCGTATGCACGAGGTGCAATTTTCGGTCTTTCTCGTGGTTCTAACCGTAACCATATTGTACGCGCAACCCTTGAATCTATCGCTTACCAAACCCGTGAT
This sequence comes from Parahaemophilus parainfluenzae, assembly GCA_963515445.1. GTDB lineage: Bacteria > Pseudomonadota > Gammaproteobacteria > Enterobacterales > Pasteurellaceae > Haemophilus_D > Haemophilus_D parainfluenzae_AI. Next base: position 54,001 of record CAUPWR010000010.1, read on the forward strand.
GTATTAGAAGCAATGCAATCTGATTCAGGCCAACGCTTACAATATTTACGTGTTGATGGTGGCGCAACCAACAATAACTTCTTAATGCAATTCCAAGCAGATATTTTAGATGTGAACGTAGAACGTCCAGTGGTGAAAGAAGTGACGGCACTTGGTGCAGCTTACCTTGCAGGTCTTGCAGTTGGTTTCTGGAAAGATTTAGACGAACTTCACGATAAAGCACGTGTAGAACATACCTTCACACCTGATAATGACGAAGAAAAACGTGAACGTCGTTATAAAGGCTGGAAAAAAGCCGTTAAACGCTCATTAGAATGGGCAAAAGAAGACGCGGAATAATCCTTCCTCGCCAATAATAAAGTGCGGTCAAAATCGCTTGTGTTTTTGACCGCACTTTTATTTGGTATCTATATATCCTATGCTTGATAACAGGCAACATAATATCCAACATCTTTGTTATGATATTCATCTATAATATGTTTACCACCTAGAGCAATAACTTTTTCCTGAGTCAGGATATATGAAAAAAGTGCAAATTCATCATCCTCATCAGGAGAAACTATCTCAATAACTAAATGATCAGGAATTGTTATTTTATAAGAATAAAGCAACTCATCTGTTTCATTACTATATACTTCAATATATCTTCTAACTTTTGGACTCATATCATCTCTAAATATTTAACACTAAGGCTTTATGCAACCAACTCCAATGCTCTACAAAAGTTACTTTCATGATATTCCTTTCCCTGTCTATCGACCAAACAGCGAAGCCCAAAATCCTTTTTTATTTTCAACTTTCTTTTGCTTCGCTTCTTCCATTCTTTGTTTGACATAATTTACCCAAACTTGATGGGGTGCATCAAAATCAAATGATTTCATAAAATTATAAGGAATTTTATATTCCGCTAATGGATTTATGTCAATCAATTCTTTTGGCGCTATAGGGCTATCAATACCCAAATCAAAACCGTGGATTGCTGCGATTTTGGCATACATTAAAACTTGCGGTTGCAAGTAAAAATCAAAATGTAAAAGTGTGTCTTTTGCTGCTCGTTTAGCAAGCTTAAGTTCGAGTAATTTATCTAAAGCCTCTTGCATTCCTTTTATATTTTTATCTGCTAGTGCCACATAAAATTCATGATCGGGAATGCGCTTTAAATCGCTACGGGCTTTTTTCTCATCATTTAAGAACGTCAGTGCGCGCTCTTTTAATAATTGCCAATCGCCACTTAACGCCAATAAAGTGTTCGCATTAAAAAAAGGTCGGGTATCAGTTCGTTTATAGGGGACTGAAATATCCACAATTTCATCACGATGTTTAATTAAATAATCAATCAACTTTTGATTATCTGAAAGCAAACTCATAAAAAAGAAATTTGTATTAATTCCGTTATACGCCCATTGAAAATCATATTCAGACAGAATACCTAAGAAACCTGCAATAGAAGCATTTTCTTTAAATTCTGAAATATCATTTTCTAATAAATGCTTAGAGGCTAATGCACGATGAAAATCATTTAAATAATCAATTAAAGAAAAAACATTACCTGTAAAATTATCTATAGGAGCTAACGTTGAAAACAATTCTTTATGATTGAATTTAACATATTCCTCAACTCTAGCTAGAGTAAAATTCTTAGCTTCATCATAGGTTTTAGCAATCTCACTACCTAAAAACACTTTATATTTTTCCATATTTACACCTCTTACGACTAATTCTTATTAGGAATTCTAACTGGTAATAACACAACCTTACCATTTGATTTATCTACACCTGCTATAATAGTTGATTCACTTAACATAAGCATCGTTGAAAATACGAAAGTGCGGTCAGTTTTTGAGAGGTTTAAAAACTCTTTGGAAATTGACCGCACTTTATATTTTGAGGAAATATATTACCGATAAATACTCGTACAATACGTCAGGGCTTGTCTTATGGCTTTCCCTAATTCTTCATCTGAAATACTCTTATCATATTTAAATTCTAATGCTGAATTGTCAGGAAGTGAAATCCCTGTACTTCCATCCAAAGAATCTTGATGAAGAGGCGAAATAGTTATATATAAATTATCCTGTTCTAAAGATAAAAAAGACATATCCTTATAGATAGATTTTTTATTTTTGTATCCATAGTGTTTTTTCATCTCTTCCTCAAGTCTTTTTTGTAATCCCTTCATTTTCTCAGAATTAAAAATAGCTTGAAATTCCTGGAGGGATACTTCTCTGCTTTCATCAAGTTTTTCTCTAACCAACTTTCCAAAATATGAATCTGTAATATCAACTTGATTAAAAATAAAATCTTGATCTGGATTTGTCATTCCAATCATCCCTCTAATAATAGAAGTCACTAATAAGAATTCATTATTTACTATAACTGAAACAGTTTTTGGTTTATTCATATCAATTTACCTTATTAACAATAATATTAGTTCCTTTCGATCTAGTATACATTAAAGAATTACCTAATTTACCACTTTGACTTGTTATGCTATCTATAGTGATATTTCTACAGAAAAGTGAATGTGAAATTATAAGGTTTGCTTAGAATAAGCATCTTTGGAAAAAAAAGTGCGGTCAATATCTCTTGTGTTTTTGACCGCACTTTTATTTGAAAAGTACTACATTTTAATTTTTACGTGAGTATTAACTCGCTTAAAACATCACTTACATACTGAAGAATCATATTCATAATGAAATTCAATATTAGGAAAATTGTGGTGTAATGTAATCAAATTACCATTTTTACAGTAAACATTTTCTCTAATTTCGGAATAACCTCGTTTAGACACAAAATCCTTATAATCACTTAACTCACCGAGCAGATGCAAACTAACCTTAACATACCTGAAGTCTACATTTTGATATTGAATTTTATCTTTAAATTGAAGGTTTATTGCCGTATAAAGACGCTCTCCCTCTTGTTTTCTAGTATAGTTTTTAGAAATTCCTCCTGACAAAACTCCATAAGCAAGTATTCCAAGATAAATAATTATAAATAAAGATATGAGATACTTATTCTTTGCTATCATCTTTTACCTTAAATATAAATTTATAGAAAATAATAAAACAGCCATATTTTATAGAAATATAACGTCATCCAGGAGAATATTTTTTAATATTTAAAATTATTGTTCACACTTGGATTTAAATCTATCAACTATACTGCTGCCGATACTTCTCTAAATTATCTTGAAAATGCTGAATATAGTACTCGATATCTTTTTCTCGGTAGCCAAGAATTCGACCGATTTCACGTTCAACTTTAGGATCAAAACCATTCACAGTGCTTGCAGGAAGTAACACTTCCATCTGTTCAGCGAGTGCAAGAGATTGAGGTAAATAGACAATAAAATCAGTTAAGCAAACATCATTTACATGACGTTGTACTGTTTTTGAATGAAGCATTCCTAGCTCAAGATAAGGGAGAAAGGCGTCAGGAATGCCAAGTTCCTGATTGAATAATGCCACTTGCTTTTCGCCCCTTAACATTAATTCCAGCTCCTTGCCTTCATGCGGCCCAAGAATACCTTTTTCCATAAGAATATTCCTTTCGTTGAAATAAAAAAGGGGATTGGATGATTGACCAGATCCCCTTCATTGTACGCCTATTTGGCCACAATGTTCATCTAAATGACGAAATTATTTTTTCCAATTTTTCAACGCATCGGCAAAGGCATTACCCATCGCACTATTTCCTCTTGGATTACGATCTTGGCGAGGTGCATTACTTCTTGGTTTTGCACTTAAAGTGCGGTCAGATTTGCCGTCATTTTTGACCGCACTTTCATCTAATCGCATTGTTAATGCGATACGTTTGCGCGGCACATCCACTTCCAACACTTTCACTTTCACGATATCGCCCGTTTTCACCACTTGATGTGGATCTTCTACGAATTTATCGCTTAATGATGAAATGTGTACTAAACCGTCTTGGTGAACACCAATATCAACAAATGCGCCGAAGTTGGTCACATTGGTGACGGTACCTTCTAAAATCATACCTGGTTTTAAATCAGTGATTTCTTCCACGCCTTCTGCGAATACAGCAGTTTTAAATTCACCACGCGGATCGCGCCCTGGTTTTTCCAACTCTTTGAAAATATCTTGAACGGTTGGTAAACCAAATTGCTCATCAATGAATTGTTTTGCATCAAGCTGACGTACCACACCCGCATTGCCCATTAAATCTTGGATAGATTGCGCGGTAGCTTGCAAGATTTTTTCCACTACAGGGTAAGCTTCTGGGTGAACCCCTGAAGCATCAAGTGGATTTTTCCCGCCTGCAATACGCATAAAGCCCGCACATTGCTCAAAGGCTTTTGGCCCTAAACGCGGCACTTTTTTCAATTCGCTACGGCTTTCAAAACGACCATTTTCATCACGGTATTCCACAATGTTTTGCGCTAAGGTTTTCGTCATCCCCGCCACGCGAGCAAGCAATGGCGCCGATGCCGTATTCAAATCCACACCCACCGCATTTACACAGTCTTCCACCACCGCATCGAGTTTACGCGCAAGTTGGGTTTGGTTTACATCGTGTTGATATTGCCCTACACCAATGGCTTTCGGTTCGATTTTCACTAATTCTGCCAATGGATCTTGTAAACGACGCGCAATTGATACCGCGCCACGCAAAGATACATCTAAATTCGGGAATTCATTTGCGGCAAATTCAGAAGCGGAATAAACGGACGCGCCAGCTTCACTCACCACAACGGTTTGCGGTTTATTTTCTTTAATTTCTTTAATCACTTCTTTCGCAAAACGTTCTGTTTCACGAGAAGCGGTACCGTTACCAATAGCAATTAACTCTACGTTATGTTTGCGGATTAAGCTGAAAATCGCCACTTGCGCTTCAGCTTCACGGCCCGTGTGTGGATAAATGGTGGTAGTGTCTAATAATTTACCTGTGTTATCCACCACCGCGACTTTAACACCCGTACGTAAGCCCGGGTCCAAGCCCATGGTGCTTTTCGCGCCAGCCGGTGCCGCCATCAAAAGTGCGGTCAGATTTCGAGCGAAAACATCAATGGCCTCTTCTTCCGCTTTTTCACGTAAACTTGCCATTAATTCCGTTTCTAAATGCAACGAAACTTTGATTTTCCATGTCCACGCAATCACTTGCTCACGCCATTTATCCGCAGGCTGACCAGTAAAACGCACATCTAAATAATCACGAATAATCTCTTCACAATAGCTTTGGCGACTTCCCTCTTCCGCATCAGGATCAGCATTTAAGCTTAATTGTAAAATGCCCTCATTACGTCCGCGGAACATCGCTAATGCACGGTGAGAAGGCACATTTTTCAATAATTCTTGATGGTCGAAATAATCTTGGAATTTTGCGCCTTCCGTTTCCTTGCCTTCGATCACTTTGGATACGATAACGGCATTTTTTGCTAAATAATCACGGACTTTCGCTAATAAGCCCGCATCTTCAGCAAAACGCTCCATTAAAATATAGCGTGCGCCATCAAGCGCGACTTTGGTGTCTGTTACGCCTTTATCAGCATTTACAAATTCAGCGGCTGCCGTTTCAGGGTCATTTTTTGGCTCATTCCAAAGTAAATCAGCCAATGGCTCAAGACCGGCTTCAATCGCAATTTGCCCTTTGGTGCGACGTTTTGGTTTGTATGGCAAATACAAATCTTCTAATTCGGTTTTGCTTTGTGTAGCATGGATTTTGTCACGCAATTCATCAGTCAATTTCCCTTGCTCTTCAATAGATTTCAAAATGGTTTGACGACGATCTTCTAATTCACGTAAATAAATTAAACGGGTTTCAAAATGACGAAGTTGAGTGTCATCCAAGCCACCTGTGGCTTCTTTACGATAACGGGCGATAAATGGAATGGTGTTGCCATCATCTAATAATTGAATGGCGGCGAGGATTTGTTGGGGTTGAACGGTTAATTCTGCCGCAATAATTTGGCTAATTTGTTGATTTAACATTGTCATACTTCTTTGTTATTAAAGGATTCGAGAAAAACGGGAATAGAATACTGGTTTTAGACAACAGGCTCAAATATAATTCAAAAAAATTTCTTTTATTTTTATTATGGCAAAATCAAATTACATTACCCGTCAAGGCTGGCTTGCGCTTGACCAAGAACTTAAATTTTTGTGGAAAGAAGAACGTCCAAAAGTTACCCAAGCGGTTTCAGATGCTGCCGCACTTGGTGACCGCAGTGAAAATGCGGAATATATTTACGGCAAACGTCGCTTACGTGAAATTGATCGCCGTGTACGTTTTCTTTCCAAACGCTTAGAAGTGCTACAAATCGTGGATTACCATCCGAAACAAGAAGGCAAAGTATTTTTCGGTGCATGGGTTGAGCTAGAAGATGAAGACGGTGAAGTGAAGCAATACCGTATTGTCGGCTGCGATGAATTCGATCCCGCTAAAAACTGGATCTCCATTGATTCTCCCGTCGCACGTGCCTTAATCGGAAAAGGCGTTGATGATGAAATTCATGTGGAAACACCCTCGGGCAAAGTGGTGCTCTATGTGAACCGAATTTGGTATGAGAAATAGCGAAGTAGAAAAACAAAAGAGCGGTCAAAATTGACCGCTCTTTTTTTATTCTATCAATCGGATAAATTATGCTTTATCACCAATTAATACAGACTCTAACGCAATTTCAATCATATCATTGAAGGTTAATTGACGTTCTTCTGCTGTAGTTTGTTCGTGTGTACGAATATGGTCTGAAACGGTACAGATACAAAGTGCTTTTGCACCATATTCTGCTGCTACGCCATAGATACCAGCCGCTTCCATTTCTACGCCTAAGATGCCGTATTTTTCCATCACATCAAACATTTCGAAATCTGGCGTGTAGAATAGGTCTGCAGAGAAAAGATTTCCTACGCGAACTTGCTTACCTTTTTCTTTCGCAGCTTGAACCGCTGCTTGTGTCATATCAAAATCAGCAATTGCAGCAAAATCGTTATCTTTGAAACGGATACGGTTTACTTTTGAATCGGTACATGCACCAAGGCCAATGATAACATCACGTACTTTAACGTCCATACGTACGGCACCACAAGAACCAACACGGATGATTTTTTTCACGCCGTATTCAGTAATTAATTCTTTCGCATAAATTGAGCAAGATGGGATACCCATACCGTGACCCATAACAGAGATACGACGACCTTTATAAGTACCGGTGTAACCCAACATATTGCGAACGTTAGTCACTTCTTTCGCATCTTCTAAGAATGTTTCAGCAATATATTTTGCACGAAGCGGATCGCCTGGCATTAATACAACATCTGCAAATGCGCCTTCAGGAGCGTTAATATGTGGAGTCATTGTTTTTTCCTCTTGTTGATAAATAAAAAGTCATTTAAGCAAACGTTTTCGCTTGCTTTAAAGTACAACACCACGAATGATTCGTGGTGTTGAGAGATAAAGTGCGGTCAAAATTTACCACATTTTAATTACATTGCTACGCCGCTTAGCTCGATGAATAAACCTGCGATAGTCGCACTCATTAAGTTAGCTAATGTACCCGCTACAACTGCTTTTAAACCTAAGCGAGCCACATCACCACGACGATTTGGTGCCATACCACCGATACCACCGATTAAGATTGCGATAGAGCTGAAGTTAGCGAAACCACATAATGCGAAAGTAATGATGGCTTTAGTTTTTTCACTTAATACAACTGCTGTATCTGGTTGTAAGTATTTCGCGAACTCTAAGTAACCCACGAATTCGTTAACAGCTAATTTCATACCAATCATTTGACCCGCGATTGCAGATTCATCCCAAGATACACCAATTAAGTAGGCTAATGGTTTGAAGATCCAACCAAAGATTGATTGTAATGTTAAATCACCGTAACCGAACCAGCCGCCTACACCACCTAAAATACCATTAACTAAAGCAATTAAACCCACGAACGCGATTAACATCGCACCTACGTTTAACGCTAATTGCATACCTGCACTCGCACCACCTGCCATTGCTTCAAGCACGTTGGTTGGTTTTTCGCTATCATCCGTTTCAGGTTGTTTATCGTTAAATTGTTCAGTTTGTGGGAATAAAATTTTCGCAAATAATAAACCTGCTGGTGCAGCCATGAAAGATGCTGCGATTAAGTAAGTCAATGGTACGCCCATTCCTGCATAACCTGCCATTACTGAACCCGCGATAGAAGCTGTACCACCCGCCATAATAGCGAACAATTCAGATTGGGTCATATTTTTAATGTAAGGGCGAACCACTAAAGGTGCTTCAGTTTGACCAACGAAGATATTCGCGGCTGCAGACATTGATTCTGCTTTAGATGTACCTAACGCAGCTTGCAATGCACCACCAATCACTTTGATGACCACTTGCATGATGCCTAAATAGTAAAGCACCGAAATTAAACCAGAGAAAAAGACGATGATTGGTAACACTTTCACCGCAAAGATAAAGCCGGCATTTGAAGGATCTGCTAAGCCACCAAAGACGAAGTTAATCCCTTCATTACCATAAGCGATAACATTTGATACACCATTTGCTGTCGCTTGCAATGCATCACGACCAAACGGCACATACAAAATAAGGGCTGCAAATCCGATTTGGATCGCCAAAGCCCCTAATACAGTACGTAAATTAATCGCCTTACGATTATTTGAAAATAATACGGCAATGATCAGTAATACGACAATGCCTAAAACGCTACCTAAAATACCCATTTTTTTCCCCTAGGTTGGTTAGATAAGTAAGTGAATAAAATTGTCCTATTCTACTTGTTTTTCGGTAAAAAGTCGGAATATTTTTGCTACTTTTCGGTATGTTTGCTTATAAAATGGTCACAATTTTGGTCAGACCACAAGATTTCGCATAGTTTTCAAGCGCTTGAGTCTGCTCAACGGTTGGGACATAAGGGGTGAGTCCTTCGGCATCTCGTGCGCCTTTTGTATGCATTCGAATAATTTTCAACAAAACATTCGGATAATCTTTCAATAAAGACGCTACCTTTTCCACCAACTTTTCTGCATCAAAAAAATTCGCCACATAAACTAACCGCACTTCTTCCACTTTATTTAATGGTAATAATTGCGCCAAGTTCTTTAAATTGCGATCTAAGTTTTCTTGCTTGATATGTTGGTGAGTGGGAATGATGTTTTTCGGGACAATGCCTTGTCGATTTTGTCTATCAAAGCACAAACTTTGTAAGCCAAGCCCTTCTCCTTTCAGGTCAAAGAGAAATTTGTCTGTAACATCAATTAAAGGACGAATTGCGTCAAATTCAAAGAAACCACTGCTATCTAAATAGCAAGTTAGCCCTTCCTCACGTAGTTTTTGAAACAATGGAACGAGCTTTTTATGATGAATGGTGGGTTCACCGCCAGAAACGGTTACACCACGAATGAAAGGTACCGCATCCATCACTTGCTCATACAAATACTGCAGACTGACTTGATGAGCGCCTTCTGCATAACGAGGAATGGTTTCTGGATTATGGCAATAAAGGCAGTTTAACTTACAACCTTGTAAGAAAATACTAGTACGATTCCCCTGCCCTTCTACATTAGAAAAAGGAATAATACGATGCAGGGGAACATAAATATCAGAAAGTGCGGTCACAAAAAACGCTATTTTCTAAAGTAAGTTATCACTTACACAAGCTTCATTTGGAAAATCACTAATTCTGCTTGGCAGCAGAATGTGAAAACCGCTTTAAGTACATACCCTTCTTCAACCTGTTGAATTTCAGATTGAATTTGGCAAGGTTCACTCTCTACATCACGTGCTTTTAATGTGAAATATTCCAATGCGCCTTCTGCATCTTGACGAGTCGCGTAAAACTGTTCGATAGGTAAACTACAATCACTGTTATCAAACAATGATTTCATATCGAAAGTATTACAGCCTACACATTCAATTGGTTTTTCAGTTTGAATGGCCATCTTTTTCTCCTTATCTAAAAAAGCCGTGATATAACACGGCTTATTAAGTTTAAAATTATTTTGCAGCAACAAAGCCGACGGCATCGTACACTTTGGCAAGGGTTTCTTTTGCTCTTGCTCGGGCTTTTTCTGCACCTTGACGTAAAATCTCGTCTAAAAGTGCTTCATCGTTACGATATTGATAGAAACGTTCTTGTAAACCCGCAAGTAAGTTTGACACTTCGTCAGCCACCGCTGTTTTTAAGTGACCGTACATTTTACCTTCAAATTCTTTTTCAAGGTCTGCCACAGATTTATCCGTCACTGCAGAAAGGATATCTAATAAGTTAGACACACCCGCTTTGTTTTTCACATCATAACGTACAACAGGTGGCTCATCAGAGTCTGTTACCGCACGTTTGATTTTTTTCGCCACTGATTTAGGATCTTCAAGCAAGGTCACCACGTTATTACGGTTATCATCAGATTTAGACATTTTTTTATCAGGATCTTGCAAAGACATAATACGCGCACCGGCTTTGCCTAAGAAGATTTCAGGAATCGTGAAAATATCACCATAAAGGGCATTAAAACGAGCCGCAATATCACGGGTGATTTCTAAATGTTGTTTTTGGTCATCCCCTACTGGCACACTTTTCGCTTGGTAAAGTAAGATATCTGCTGCCATTAAAACCGGATAGTCAAATAAACCCACGTTAATATTTTCTGCATAACGTGCTGATTTATCTTTAAATTGAGTCATACGGCTCATCTCACCAAAATAGGTGTAGCAGTTTAATACCCAGCTTAGTTGAGTATGTTCTGGTACATGAGATTGCACGAAGATCGTGCTTTTATTCGGATCAATGCCACAAGCCAAGTAAAGGGCGAGCACATCAAGGGTCGCTTTGCGAAGTGCTACAGGATCTTGACGTACAGTGATGGCGTGTAAATCAACCACACAGAAAATACACTCATAATCTTCTTGCATTTTCACCCAGTTGCGAAGTGCACCTAAATAATTCCCGATAGTTAATTCGCCGGAAGGCTGCACGCCACTGAATACAATTGGTTTTGTCATTGGTTATCCTTTTATTCTATAAACTGAATTGGCGCTATGATAACAAAAGATAGGGCGTTTTTTAATGATTGAGTTCAAAACAATGTGTAAAAATGCTATATTACGCCAAAAATTTCTGTAGCTCACAATTTATAATCCCAATGAAAAATTATAATGATATGGCTCTGGCACTTGCCGGTGTTTGTCAATCAGTCTTATTAATCAGTCAATTAGCACAAAAAGGCGAAGTTGATAACCAAGATGCATTCCAAACGACCATTCATTCTCTTCTCATTACTCAACCTGAAGATACACTAGCCGTATTTGGCAGTGATGTTCAACATCTTAAAGTGGGATTAAACACACTTATCGAGCAACTCACCCAATTAAATGACAAAAATTTATTAAATTATTGGGGTAGCTTATTAGCGTTAGAGAACAAATTAAACAAACAACCTGAAATCAAACAAGAACTTGGCCGCCGTATTGCGCGTTTACCGGAGCAACTTGCTTATCACGACAATCAATTTGATGATGAGATGTTTTCTATCATGGCAAACATTTATGTCGATACGATTAGTCCTTTAGGTAAACGCATTCATATTATTGGTTCGGCATATCATTTACAGCAACAAAGCGTGCAAGACAAAATCCGTGCGTGTTTACTTGCTGGCATTCGTTCTGCCGTTTTGTGGCGTCAAGTCGGCGGTAGCAAATGGCAACTGTTATTTCATCGTAAAAAATTAGTGCAAGCGGCACGACAACTCTACTTAACTTTAAATTAATCCTTGGAGAACTCTTATGCAACTTTCCGCATTAACCGCTCTTTCCCCGATTGACGGTCGTTATCAAGATAAAGCCACCGCATTGCGTGGTATTTTCAGTGAATTTGGCTTACTCAAATTCCGTGTCACCGTGGAAGTACGTTGGTTACAAAAATTGGCGGCGACCGCTGAAATCCAAGAAGTTTCTTCTTTGTCTAAAGAAGCAAACGATTACCTTAATAAAATTGTGGAAGAATTCAGTCTTCAAGATGCTGAACGTATCAAAGAAATTGAACGCACTACAAATCATGACGTAAAAGCGGTTGAGTATTTCTTAAAAGAAAAAAGTGAAGCTTTACCAGAATTAGCCAAAGTCTCTGAATTTATCCACTTTGCTTGTACATCAGAAGACATTAACAACCTTTCTCACGCCTTAATGTTAAAAACAGCACGTGAAGAAGTAATCTTACCAGAATGGCAAAAACTGATTGATGAAATCACCCGTTTAGCGAACGAATACAAAACCATCCCATTACTTTCTCGTACACACGGCCAACCTGCCTCACCAAGTACTGTGGGTAAAGAAATGGCGAACGTGGTTTACCGCTTAAAACGCCAATTCAAACAACTCCAACAAAATGAAATCTTGGGTAAAATCAATGGTGCTGTGGGTAACTACAATGCGCATTTATCAGCTTATCCAAATATTAACTGGCACAAATTTAGCGAAGAATTTGTCACCTCATTAGGTTTAAATTGGAATCCGTATACCACTCAAATCGAACCTCACGATTACATTGCTGAATACTTTGATGCTGTGGTACGTTTTAATACCATCATCATCGACTTCGACCGTGACTTATGGGGCTACATTGCGTTAAATCACTTTAAACAACGCACTATCGCGGGTGAAATTGGTTCATCGACCATGCCACATAAAGTGAATCCTATCGACTTCGAAAACTCAGAAGGTAACTTAGGTTTATCCAATGCGGTGATGACTCACCTTGGTCAAAAATTACCAATTTCTCGCTGGCAGCGTGACTTAACGGACTCTACCGTATTACGTAACTTAGGTGTGGGTTTAGGTTATTGTTTAATTGCCTATGCCGCAACGCGTAAAGGTATCAGCAAATTAGAAGTGAACGAACAACATCTCCGTGATGAACTCAACCAAAACTGGGAAGTTTTAGCTGAACCAATTCAAACCGTGATGCGTCGTTATGGCATTGAAAAACCATACGAAAAATTAAAAGAGCTCACTCGTGGTAAACGCGTTGATGAAAAAGCAATGCGTGAATTCATCGAAAAACTGGATATTCCAGCCGATGAAAAAGCCCGTTTACAACAACTCACCCCTGCAACCTACATCGGTGCGGCTATTGAGTTAGTGGAAAAACTTTAAGAAACAAAAGGGCGTTTTACCACGCCCTAAAAATCAAAGTGCGGTCAAAAACATCTTAGATTTTGACCGCACTTTTTTATTTCTTCTCTTAGCTATTGCATCATTCACGCTTAATAAATAGCAATCGCGCGTGATCATACACCCAATTAAAAATAAAGGTATAAACGGTCACCATCACCGTTAAGCTAAAATCCATCATAAAAGCAGTAATCCAATCCACTTTTAAAAAGTAAGCAATGATCGGCACAGTGAAAATAAGCAAACCGCCTTCAAATGAAATGGCATGTAAAGTACGAAATATGACGCCTCGCTTTTCTCGCGGTCCCGTAAACACTTTATCAAGAAAATAATTAAAGACGAGGTTCCATAGCATGGCGGTTAAGGAAACCAGTACCATGGACCCAAAGAGAATAGAAACACTTTCTTCTGTAAAGAAATACAAAGAGAAAACAGAAAGCAACACAACCGTGGTTTCAAACAAGATTGCGTGAAAAAGTCGCTCAAGAAAACTCATTTGTCATCCTTTACAAAGCAAAAGTGCGGCCAAATTCACCGCACTTTTCATCAATATCTGATTAATTGGTTTTTAATTTATTCCAATATTTTTCGTAAATGTCCACTGCTTCGCCTACATCGCCTTGCATAATGCCTTTTTCAATATGTTCAGCAGATGGGAATAAGGTCGGGTTATTCGCCATTTCAGGTGAAAGTAACGCTTTCACGCCTTCATTTGGCATTGAGAAGCCCATTTTTTCAACGACTAATTTCGCATTTTCAGGGCGAAGTAAGAAGTCGATAAATTTATAAGCGCCCTCTGTATTTTTCGCCCCTTTTGGAATCGCGTAGTTATCCATCCAGAAAATCGCGCCTTCTTTTGGATATACAAATTGGATACTTGGATTTTCTTTGTGTGCTAAATAAGCCGAACCATTCCATAACATACCAATAGAGGCTTCACCCTGAACAAACGGCACTTCTGGCGAGTCAGAGTTAAAGGTCACCACATTTGGTAACAATTTCACTAAGCGCTCGTAAGCCGCTTTAATGTCTTCTTCATTTGTGGTGTTTGGTGATTTTCCATCTAATATTAATGCAATGTGGAACACTTCACGCGCATCACTGGTTAATAATACCTTGCCTTTAAATTCTGGATTCCATAAATCAGCCCAACTCGTAATTTTGCTTGGGTCAATATCATCCGCATTCACGCCGATACCGGTTAAGCCATAAACGTAAGGCAGAGAATATTTGTTATTTGGGTCAAATTCCTTGTTTAATAAATTTGCTGGAATTTGTTTAAAATTACTTAATTTGCTGTGATCAAGCTCTTGTAACATATTTTCTTTCGCCATTTTATTGACGTAATAGCTTGATGGGAAAACTAAATCATAACCACTGCCTGTACTAGAGGTCAGCTTCAATTTAGCATACATTTCTTCATTACTTTCAAATGTCGAATAAATCACTTCAATGCCGGTTTCTTTGGTAAATTCCGCAACCAAATTAGATGGCACATAGTCAGTCCAGTTATAAACATAAAGTTTTTCAGCAGCAAATGCCGCAGAGGTTGCGACGAATGCGACGGCAGACAGACAAAGTGATTTAATGTATTGAACAGCATTTTTTTTCAATTTATTGACCTCCTCAGGACAATCAAAATAAACCTTAAGTAATCGTTTACCTATGTAAACTTGGGGAGTATAGCACCTTTTTTGCAAAAGGTTTGACATATTTTCCCATCAGGGTAAGATTTCTCTCATCTCTATTTTATGTTAATCAGTCATCAACTATGCTCGAATTTGCTCATCAAGAACACGTCAAATCTTATTATCTCGATAGTCGGAATCAAACCTTTGAACTGCCACCGCTCACTCAGCAAGAAGAAGCAGATGTTTGTGTCATCGGTGCGGGCTTCTTTGGCTTATCTGCTGCCCTTGAATTAGCGGAAAAAGGCAAAAAAGTGATTGTTCTAGAAGGTGCGAGAGTCGGATTTGGCGCATCTGGTAGAAGTGGCGGTCAAGCCATCAACGGTTTTGAAGAAGGCATTGATGAATATATTGCTCAAGTAGGCTTTGATAAAGCGAAAAAACTTTGGGATATGTCGCTAGAAGCCATTGATATTATTGATGAACGCATTGCGAAATATGGTATTCAATGTGATTGGAAAAAAGGCTATGCCACATTGGCTTTAAATGAACGTCGTATGGACGATCTCATTGAAATGGAAAAAGCTAGCCATGCGACTTTTGGCTATGACAAGATGCAACTTTGGGATAAAGCCAAACTTAAACAACATTTAGGCAGTGATATTTATGTGGGCGGGTTATACGATAGCAATTCAGGTCACTTACACCCATTAAATTATTGCTTAGGCTTAGCAAAAGCCTGCTTAGATTTAGGCGTGCAGATTTACGAGCAATCCCCAGTTGTGGATTTAGTCGAAAAATCAGGCTGTATTGAAGTCAAAACCGATAAAAGTGCGGTCATTTCTCAAGACGTTATTTTAGCCACCAATGCCTATATCGATGCACTACCAAAATCCATCCATCGCGGCATTAATCGTAAAATTTTGCCAGTAGAAAGCTTTATTATTGCGACCGAACCCTTAGATCAAGCTACAGCGGATTCCGTGATCAACAATGGCATGTCGGTTTGTGATAACAATATCTTGCTCGATTACTATCGTTTGAGTGCGGATAACCGTTTGTTATTTGGTAGTGACTCGAGTTCTGAAAAAGATATGGTACAGATTATGCGCCACAATATGCTGCATGTATTCCCACAATTAGAAAATGTCAAAATTGATTATGGTTGGGCAGGACCGATTGATATGACAATGAACGCTACCCCACATTTCGGGCGTATCTCACCGCACATTTATTTTGCTCAAGGCTATTCTGGTCATGGTGTCGCTCTCACTGGACTTGCTGGACGCATTATTGCAGAAGCAATTTTAGGTAATGACGAACGTTTGAGAATTTTTGAAGGATTGAAAGTGCCTTCGTTTTACGGTGGAAAATCCCTCAAAAACTTAGCCACCAAGATCGGCACACTCTATTACAAATTCCTCGATCGTTATCGTTAATCAAAAAAAAAGCAAAGGCGTGTATCAAACACGCCTCTATTTTTTCGATGACATTTAAGGTTTAATGTCTCGTAAAATAGGATTTTGCATGGAAATCAAGGTTTCCGTTGATTGAATTTCATCAATTAACTGGATCTTAGTCGCCAACACGGAATGTAATTCAGCAATGGTGTGTGTCATTACTTTGATAAAAATAGAATAATTTCCCGTGGTGTAATAGGCTTCCACCACTTCATCGAAGGTGTCGAGCTTTTTAATCACTTTTTCGTAATCTTTTGCGCTTTTCAAAATAATGCCAATAAAGCAGCACACATCATAACCCAGTTTACGCTCATCAATAATCGCTTTTGTGCCTTCAATCAGACCAGACTGACGCATTTTCTCTACGCGAACATGAATCGTACCTGGGCTCACGCCAAAGTTTTTTGCCATCTCTGCATAAGGTGTACGCGCATCTTTAGTCAGCACACGGAGAATTTGGCGATCAAGTGTATCGATATTGTTCATAAAACACTCCTTATTAGATCTTTTTCAAAATATCTTCTTTATTTTTGATAATATTCAACATTTAAAACAATGTAAAGAAATTACTTGAAATAATTTGTCATTTCATTGAATAATGCGCAACAAATCTTACCAGTTATTATAATAAAGAAGGATAAATATGAAAAAGACGTTTATTTTACAACAACAAGAAATTAGCTTTGTGAAGAACACCTTTACTCAAAACTTGATTGAACAACTTGGCATTATCGAAGTACAAGGTCCAATCCTTAGTGAAGTTGGTAACGGTATGCAAGATAACTTATCAGGCATTGAGAAAGCTGTTCAAGTAAACGTGAAATGTATTCCAAATGCGGTTTATGAAGTGGTTCACTCATTGGCTAAATGGAAACGTCATACTCTCGCACGTTTCCACTTCAAAGAAGGTGAAGGTTTATTTGTTCACATGAAAGCATTACGTCCAGACGAAGATTCATTGGATCAAACTCACTCTGTTTATGTGGATCAATGGGACTGGGAAAAAGTGATTCCTGAAGGTCATCGTAACTATGCCTATTTAAAAGAAACGGTACGTTCTATTTATCGCGCAATCCGTTTAACTGAATTAGCCGTAGAAGCGCGCTTTGATATCCCATCAAGCTTGCCAAAAGAAATTACTTTCGTACATAGTGAAGATTTAGTTAAACGATACCCAGATCTTTCAAGCAAAGAGCGCGAAAACGCCATTTGTAAAGAATATGGTGCCGTGTTCTTAGTCGGTATTGGTGGCAAATTATCAGACGGCAAACCACATGATGGCCGTGCACCAGACTACGATGACTGGACAACTGAATCAGAAAACGGCTACAAAGGTTTAAACGGCGATATTTTGGTGTGGAACGCTGAGTTAGGTAAAGCGTTTGAGCTTTCTTCAATGGGTATTCGTGTAGATGAATCTGCATTACGTTTACAAGTTGGTTTAACCGGTGATGAAGATCGCTTAAAAATGGATTGGCACCAAGATTTATTAAACGGAAAATTACCTCTCACCATCGGTGGTGGTATCGGTCAATCACGTATGGCAATGCTTTTACTTCACAAAAAACACATTGGTGAAGTGCAATCAAGCGTATGGCCAAAAGAAATGTTAGAACAATATCAACATATTCTTTAATCGAAAGAGAAAATAAAAAGTGCGGTGAAATTCACCGCACTTTTGTTTTTAGATTCCTTAATCTTGCAATGCACCACTGTTAAACATTGGCAATCCCATTGTTTTTAAGCTGTCACGATAAATACCCAGCAAGTCTTTCTCCGTAATTTTTTGTAACTCATCTAACGGTTTATCTAACGCAGCGACTGTTTCAATCACAAGACCTTGCGGACCGGATTCTTGCGTGGCGATTTCAAATAACGCTTGTCCACGACGAACATGACTACCCGAACTAATCAACACAGCATGTTTGATTTTATGTTTCGCTAAAGAGTAACGAGAGAAAAGCGCATTTTCGACGGTTGAACGCGCATAGTTATCAGAATAAATACGGCTTGCATCAACGCCTTTCGCAATCAACCATTGTTTCATCAAATCCCCTTCGGTTTTATTGTTTTGCGGTACACCGCCTGTCACAATAATTAACGCATCTGGATTTTGATTCGCAATTTCTAAAGTTTTCTCTAAACGTTGTACCAAAATATCATGCATACTGCCATCTGGGTTTAACGCATAGCCCAATGTAATAA
Source organism: Parahaemophilus parainfluenzae (assembly GCA_963515445.1). Lineage (GTDB taxonomy): Bacteria > Pseudomonadota > Gammaproteobacteria > Enterobacterales > Pasteurellaceae > Haemophilus_D > Haemophilus_D parainfluenzae_AI. The sequence goes on from CAUPWR010000010.1 coordinate 72,434, forward strand.
TTGCAGATTGTGCCGGTAATTTGGTTTCCAGTTTATCTGTAATTGGTTGATTAGCTGCTTTGTCAATTACGGCAAAAACTTTCTCTAATTTGCTCGCACTTTCAGGTGAAAGTTGTTTTAAGCGCTCTAAATGTTTTGTTGCTTCTGCTTGATTACCTTTAAAACGATTCCATGCGGCCAAGTAAGTGTGTGCTTTCACATCATCTGGAGCAACATCAAGCACTTTTTGGTAAAGCTCAATGGCTTTATCTGTATTGCCGTTATAAATATTGGCATTCGCTGCGCCAAACAAAAAATCCACACGATAAGGCTCAAGCTTGTACGCTTCTAATAAAAGATCCGCAATACGCTCCATATTAGAAGGAAGTTTTGCGGTAAAACCTGCATTTGAAACACGAGCCGGTGAGTTTTGGATTTTTACCGCTTGTTCAAGCAACTCATCCACAACCTGTCTTTGAGTAAGAAGTTGTTGATAATTTAATTGAGGCTCAAGTACTTTCACTTCTGCCTTGCTGGCGAAGCTGTTTACTGCAAGAGATGAAAGCACAGCAAGTAAGGAAACCTTGAAGATTTTTTGCATAATTAATTCTCCATATTGGATTGAATAACAAAAAGAGCGGTCACTTTTTTATCAGTTTCCGCTCTTTTCACTAAGCTTGATTCATCGACATACACAATAACGTCAATGGATGGATACAAGTCACATTAGATGACATATCGATCTGCCATTTACAAGTTTGGCATTCAGAGATCACGTAATCAAATCCGCCTGCATTGATGTTATCGAATAAGTTTTTACCGATAGATTGGGAAACCTCGTAGTTTTCTTCTTTGAAACCGTATGTTCCTGCAATACCACAACATTGTGATGGGAGCATCACCACTTCTAAACCTGGAATTTGTTTTAACACTTCCAAGGTGTATGGTGCCCAACCCGCTTTATCCACGTGACATGCGGTGTGATAAGCCACACGCAATTTGAGTGGTTTAAGTGGTAAGGTTTTACCTTCTTTAAAGAGTTGATATAAGAATGGTGTCACCATGTGAATATGCGGACGAACTTTCGCATTGTCGATACCTAAAATATGATGATATTCATCACGTAAATTTAAGGCACAACTTGATGCTTCGCTGATCACATCCAAGCCATTTTCATCCACCATTTTGCCGATATAATCGGTGTTAAATTGCGCAATTTTTTTCGCACGTTCTGGGAATTGGTTCACGCTCAATGGCAAGCCACAGCATTTTTCTTTTTCCAATAACACCACGCCAATATCCATGGCATTGAACACTTGAATAAATTCTTTACCCAATTGTGGATTATTGTAGTTCACATAACAACCGTGATAATACGCCACTTTGCGTTCGAATTTTTGTTGGCTTTCCAACATTTTTTTCATATACCAGCTGCGGAACGTACCAAAAGAATATTTTGGTAACGTACGATGACGGCTGATTTTTAATGCTTTTTCCAATACAAATTTTGTCGCTTTCAAGCCTGTAATCGTATTCACAATTGGTGCAAGCGGTGTATTAAGTGACCCCATAATATCGGTGTTACTTAAAATCGCATCACGTAATTTTTGCACAGCCGGTTTGTGTTGTTGAGCAAGGTATTTGTTTCTTGCGCGAACGATAATGTCACCAATTTTCACATCAGACGGACAGGCAATTTCACAACGTTTACAGTTAGTACAGTATTTTAATGCTTCATCATAAAGCTCGGCTGATTTTAAGCGTAAACGCTCACCATCTGGACCTGATTGTTTTGGACCTGGATAGTTTGGATTCTGACGCGAAACCGGACACACGGCTGTACAAGCTGTACATTTAATGCAGCTCTCAAAGCTTTCATCAAAAGCATGATGATGTTGTGGTGCATTAAGGGATTGTTTTGCATTATCAATTAATTGTTGAATGTTCATAACGCCTCCTTAATGTGTGTTGTGAAGAATTTCATCAGCAACAGCAAGTGCTGTTACCACTGCCACGCCTGAACCACAACCGAGTTCTAATGCATTGAAACCACCAATCACATTACCCACCGCATATAAATTCGTTAAAAATTGACCGCTCTTTTGTACTTGGCATTGTGCATTAATCGCCACACCTGCAGATTGATACGGTTGTGGATTTGAGAAACGGTGATCAGTCCAAGTAAAACGATCGGTATCGTTAAAGCCTTCCACACCGATAATGTCAGAATGGAATACGGGTTCGTAGATTTTATCGAATTCAGAAACTAAACCTTTACTGAAGAAACTGCCAGAAGCTAACACGAAATGCTCTGCCGTGATTTCTTCCTCTTCGTGCAAACGCGTTTGAATCGCGCGAACTTTGTTGCCATGAAAATGTGCTTTTAATGCGCTGTCACCATTCATCATGAGTCCGCCTAGTTTCTCAAAACGATGGCGTAATTGAATACGTTGACGCATACCTAATAAAGAAGGCGGTAACGTTGGTAATTCAAATAATGGCAAGCCAGTTGCTTTACGAAGTGACTCCATAAATTCTTGATTTTCTAAACCGAAACAAGCCGGTAAGAAAATCGCTTCTGTGCCTTTCGCGGCTTCTTTCATTTCAGCCACAAGATCATCAAATTTCAGTTTATATTCTAAAACTTGCGCAATATTCACACTGCGGAACTCACGGGAATTTGCACGTAACTGATCTAATTCAGGAATATTTAAAAAGCCTGTTTTCACTTCACAATGTGCAAATTGTGGATTGAGCGTAAGGTTATCCGCTAATAATTCTGGTTGAAAATCGTGATAGCCTTCAATGCCTAAAACCGCAATTTTTTTATAAGGGAATGGGGTTTCACCTTGTACCGTTGGCACGCTATTTGGTGAAAGCCATGCACCACGTAAGCTACCTAAACCCGTTACGCGAAGATGATTTTCTGCACTTGAGCCAATTAAATCTAAATTCAACGATTCCGCTAATTTTTCAAAAGCTTGCGCTTTCGCTAATACGCGTTCAGCACCCATAATGCTATAAGGGTGTTGCGGTAATTGAGCTGCAAGTGCGGTCAAATTCTCAGGAATATTTTTAACAAACGCACCATTTGGTAAACGGCTTAATAAATCCAATGAGCCGGATGCAAAATCAATCGCTGCTTGGCCGTTATTGATAATGACACAACGTTTGCCTTGTTCTTGTAGAGCGATGCCGCAAGTTAAACCTGCAAGGCCACCACCAATAATTACGACATCAAAATTCATTGTTATCCGTCCCTTGCTGTTTGTCAGTTTCAAGCGGTTGAACATCGTTTAAGCCCAACACACTGCCATACATCCATGAAGTAAATTCTGCTTCACGAATCGCTTCACCCCATGCAATAGGTTCAATACCGCGCCAACGTTCTTCCATAAAGGAGGTTAATTGTGTGGTCGATTGACGAGGTGTTGCCACTTCAAAACGGTTCATTAAACCCGCTGCACGGCATGCGCAAAGCTCAGCTTGGCAAGTCCCCATCCCCACACGAGTACGGCGACGTAAATCCACTAAGTTATTCACATTTAATTCATCAACGGCATAACGTACTTCACCCGCTGTCACGGCTTCACATTCACACACCATTGAACGATCGAGACGTTCTTTATCTAATAAACGAGTTGCACGTGAACCATGACGATACACGGCTGAATAACGAATTGTACTTGGAAGTGAAATCACTTTCTGATTGGTTTCTGCGCGGCTTTCGGTTGAACCCGGCAATGGACGCTCAGCGGTTGTACAACGTGCTGTTTTGTTGAGTTTTTTACAAACAAGATCCGTTGCCCATTCAGCCATTAAGCGATAAGTCATTAATTTACCGCCAGTGATCGTAATAAAGCCGTCTAAGCCATCACGCTCTGCGTGGTCAAGCAACACGATACCGCGACTTACGTTACGACCTGATGGATCGTCATCTGACGCCACTAAAGGACGCACACCGGCATAAGCACGTAATACACGAGTATGACGTAAGATTGGTGCAAGTTTTTCACCTTCACGGAATAAGATATCCACTTCTTCCGGGGTGACTTCCATGTTATCGATTTGATCGTAAGGAATACGGCTAGAGGTTGTACCGATAACACAAATGGTATCCCCTGGCACAAGAATGTCCGCATCCGCCGGTTTACGGCAACGATTAATCACCATTTTGTTGATACGGTGCCCCATAACAAGCAATGCACCTTTTGCTGGGAACATTTTGATTTTGAGATCTGCATATTCTGCGATGCCTTGTCCCCAAATCCCCCCCGCATTGACGACTAATGGTGCAAAGAATTTACGATTTACACGATTTTTGTGATCGTAAACATCCACACCGATTACTTTACCACCTTCGCGAATTAAGCTTTTCACTTCGCAATAAGTGAACATTTTCGCGCCATTTTCGGTGGCATCCATCACGTTAGAAGCCGTTAAACGGAAAGGATCGATTGAACCATCTGGCACCACAACGGCACCCACTAAATCTGGGTTGACTGATGGTTCCATAATTTGGGCAAGTTTAGGATCAATGGCGACAGCTTCAATACCGGATTTAGTACAACTTTCGATGAAGGTTTTTTGATAATCAAGGGAATCTTCAGGTAAGGTAATAAATAAACCTTCCGTTTCATCCACACAGTGACGAGCGATATTGCGCAGAATTTTATTTTCTTTAATACATTCTTCTGCTGATTCCTGATCGTTTACGGCATAACGCGCACCACTATGTAACAAACCGTGGTTACGACCTGTTGCGCCTGTCGCGATATCACGACGCTCTAATAAAATACAGTTAATTCCACGCAATGCACAGTCACGAGCAATCCCCGCACCTGTCGCACCGCCACCAATGATAATCACATCCGTCGAGATAGGTGAAAAATCACCCACATCACGATACATATTAGGCGATAATCCCATTGTTACCCCCAAAGCCAAAATATTAATAAAAAGAAACGTAAAAACTGTTACAAATTCCATGGCTATTGTATGGGAGAGCGGTTAAATTCACAACATTCTGAGCGAAAAAGAAAGCTATTTTGTGAGATAGATCACACAATTTTCGAATTCGCTCATTTGTTAAAAAATATTTTGTGAAATGCATCACATTTTTGAATTATTTCTCTTTTTAATTTCTATTTTTATTTTATCATGCACGCTATCCCCATCATGGGGGTGGACTCATAATTAAAATGATTTTGGAGAGAAATTATGTTTGGACCATTTAAACCCGCTCCGCATATTGCGGAACTTCCAGCGGAGAAAATTGATTCCACGTATAAACGCTTACGTTGGCAAGTGTTTGCAGGGATCTTCTTTGGTTATGCCGCTTACTATTTTGTACGTGCAAACTTTGACTTGGCACAACCTGGTTTAATTCAAGCCGGCTTGTACTCAAAAGCGGAATTAGGTGTTATCGGCTCAGCTGCCGGTCTTGCCTATGGTTTATCTAAGTTCGTAATGGCAGGTATGTCTGACCGTTCGAACCCTCGTGTATTCTTACCATTTGGTTTATTGCTTTCTGGTCTTTGTATGACCATGATGGGTTTATTCCCATGGGCAACTTCAGGCATTGCCATCATGTGGGTAATGATCTTCTTAAATGGTTGGTTCCAAGGTATGGGTTGGCCTCCATGTGGTCGTACAATGGTACACTGGTGGTCTAAATCAGAACGCGGTACTATCGTATCTATCTGGAATACCGCGCACAACATCGGTGGTATGATGCCGGGTGCAATGGTGCTATTAGCAAGTGCCGTCTTCTTCAGCACTCATGGTGTCGAAGCACAAGCAAAAGATATTTGGCAACAATCCCTCTACTATCCGGGTATTGCGGCAATGATCTGTGCAATTCCAGTTTACTTCGTGATGCGTGATACTCCACAATCTTGTGGTTTACCATCAATCGAAAAATGGCGTAATGACTACCCAGATGACTATAACGAAAAAACTTACGAAAACGATTTAAGCACAAAAGAAATCTTCGTAACTTATGTATTGAAAAACAAATTGTTATGGTACATCGCGATTGCTAACGTATTCGTATACTTAATCCGCTACGGCGTATTAAAATGGTCTCCGGTTTACTTAAGTGAAGTGAAACACTTCAACATCAAAGGTACCGCATGGGCTTACACAATCTATGAATTAGCAGCAGTTCCAGGTACATTATTATGTGGTTGGGTATCAGATAAAGTCTTCAAAGGTAAACGTGGTTTAACCGGTTTCATCTTCATGATCTTAACTACAGCAGCAGTTGTAGCATATTGGATGAACCCAGCTACACCAGAAGCTGAGCTTGCAAACTACTCAGCTTGGTATGAAAACCCATATCAATTAACTGACTTCATCTTAATGACCTTAATCGGTTTCTTAATCTACGGTCCTGTAATGTTAATCGGCTTACACGCTCTTGAGCTTGCACCGAAAAAAGCAGCAGGTACAGCAGCAGGTTTCACCGGTTTATTCGGTTACTTAGGTGGTACTGTTTCAGCATCAGCTGTTATCGGTTGGGCAGCACAACACTATGGCTGGGACGGCGGTTTCTACGTCATGATCGGTGGTGGTGTCTTAGCGGTGTTATTACTCTTCATCGTAATGGTTGAAGAAGGTAAACACAAAGCGAAATTAGGCGATACCTACGGTAAATAATCTATAAATTAAAGGCGACAGGCGAAGGCTTGCCGCCTTTTTTATTACAAAAAACAACTGAATTTTTAACCGCACTTTAAAAGGAGATAATGTGATGAAATTGAATAAATTAACCATTATGTTAGGCGCGGCAGTTATGGCAAATGCAGCATTCGCAAATCAAACTTGTGAAGCGCCCTATCGTTCAGCCCTCCCCGCTTATACGTATAAATTAGACAAGGTGCTCGAAGTCAACGGACGTCAAGGCATTACCACTGATGGCAAATATTTATATGTATCAGGCAGTAAAACGCTCGCCAAATACGATATGGATGGAAAACTGATTAAAGAAAATAAAGATCCTTTTGTCGGCTATCAAAAAGAAGCCAATCACATTGGCGACATTGATATCTACAACAATGAACTTTATGTTTCCTCCGAATGGTTTGATGCCGGCGTAGGTAAAAATATTCAAATTGCAATTCACGATCCCGAAACCCTCGCATTAAAAAGATCAGTTGATTTTAATCCTGAGTCAGGTCAAGTCGAAGTTTCCGGCATCACCGTAGATACCGTTCACAATTCAGTTTGGATGGCATCTTGGGTCGGTGAAGAAAGTGGCCGTTATTTATATGAATATGATCTTTCAACAGGTAAATATAAACGTAAAGTGCATTTACAACCTGTTCCACAATGGATTCAAGGGGTTTATGCCTATAACGGTGATCTCTATGTCACATCTGATGACGGTACGGCAGATGAAAAAGAACCCGATCATATTTATCGTGTAGAAATTTCAGATAAAAATAATGAAGCTCGCGTTGTTTTAGAAAAAACATTGAATGACATTCGAGATGTCGGCGAAGTCGAAGGATTGAATGTGAATCCCAAAACGAAACAACTGCTTGTCCATGCAAACCGAGGCAAACAAATTGTGTTAGGGATGCCAAAAGGATTTTATCCAGGATATGACCGTGAAATTAGTGAAATCTATTTTTACGACATGAAACCAAGATGTAATAAGTAAATCAAGGAGAACACACAATGAAACTCAAAACTTTAGCGCTTTCTTTATTAGCTGCAGGCGTACTTGCAGGATGTAGCGCACACTCTTCTGTGGACACTATGAAATCAGACAAAATTATCATTGCTCACCGTGGTGCAAGTGGTTACTTACCAGAGCATACACTTGAGTCTAAAGCGCTTGCATTCGCACAACACGCAGACTACTTAGAACAAGACTTAGCGATGACAAAAGACGGTCGTTTAGTGGTTATCCATGACCACTTCTTAGATGGTTTAACTGACGTCGCGCAAAAATTCCCAAATCGTCATCGTAAAGATGGTCGTTACTATGTTATTGACTTCACCTTAAAAGAAATTCAAAGTTTAAATATGACTGAAAACTTTGAAACTAAAGATGGTAAACAAGTTGCAGTATATCCAGGTCGTTTCCCACTTTGGAAATCGCATTTCAGAATTCACACTTTTGAAGATGAAATCGAATTCATCCAAGGTTTAGAAAAATCTACCGGTAAAAAAGTGGGTATCTACCCTGAAATCAAAGCACCTTGGTTCCACCACCAAAATGGCAAAGACATTGCAGTTGAAACTCTTAAAGTGTTGAAAAAATACGGTTACGACAAGAAATCTGACATGGTTTACTTACAAACCTTCGACTTCAATGAGTTAAAACGTATCAAAAACGAATTGCTACCAAAAATGGGCATGGATTTAAAACTTGTTCAATTAGTGGCATACACCGACTGGCATGAAACTGAAGAAAAAGACGCGAAAGGCAAATGGGTGAACTACGATTACGATTGGATGTTCAAACCAGGTGCAATGGCTGAAGTGGTGAAATATGCTGATGGTGTTGGCCCAGGCTGGTACATGTTAGTAGATAAAGAAAAATCTAAACCAGGTAACATCGTGTACACCCCATTAGTGAAAGAACTCGCACAATACAAAGTGGAATTACACCCATACACTGTGCGTAAAGATGCGTTACCTGAATTCTTCACTGACGTAAATCAAATGTACGATGCGTTATTGAATAAATCTGGTGCAACCGGTGTATTCACCGACTTCCCAGATACTGGCGTTGAATTTTTGAAAAAACAAAAATAATACGTAAGTAAAAGTAACAAAAAGAGCGGTCAAAATTCGTTGTGATTTTTGACCGCTCTTTAGTATTTATAAATATTCTAGAATAAAGTCTCCATCAACTTAATATTCTCTGGTATTAAGTTTAAACGCCTTCAAAAAATCAATTATCATAAAATATCAGTAGTCCTTCGTTTTTACTGCCTTTAAGTTTTTTACTATCATTGGACTTTTCCTATTTCCATAACTATTTTTGTTCCATCATGGCAGTGCCTTTATTGTCATTAAGAAAATCCTTTTCCATAAATTTAATATCATCAGATGTTAAGCTTAAACATTTAGAAAAACTCAATTTTTTATTTTTAGGTTTCTGTTCATCCATCTGCTCAAAATCATGAGGGCAGATTACCCTAACACTTCCAATATTAAAAATAAGATATCCTTTAATATAATAACTGTCACCATCGTCAATACTTTTATTATATTTAATAAGATAATCTTCCGTAACAAAATCTAGAAGTCCTCTATTTTTTATCAAATACCATCCACTTTGTGATTGATATTGAGCCATACCAGATGGCTTCAATATCAATCTTTGAAGCTTAAAACTATCACCACTTATAAATAAGATAAGACAAACAAATACAATCCTATACATTAATTTACAATTAAAATCATATTCCTCACCACAATAACAAAAAGAAACTAAATTATTAATAATAAGAAAAAACAAATATAAAATAACAAATGAAAACAGCTCATAATCTGTACTCAAAGCCTCAGAATATAGAATAAATGAAAAGAAGAAGAAAGCAATTGGAATTAATGATACTACAGTAATATATAGGTAATCCTTTTTATCCACATTTTTAGAAAAAAGAGAAAAAGAAATAACCAAAAGACATAAAAAGAACATCCAGAAAATAGTAATCAGGAACTTAGAGCTGTCATCATAATGAGCAAAGCTATATATAAATAATATATTTAAAAATAGTAAAAATACCATTGATTGATTTATTGAATACAGCAGCTCATTACCCTTATACTGGAGCTTATTGCTCTTACGAAGAGCATTCCCATGCAACAAAAGGTCAACACAAAAAAATGGTAAAATTACATAAGATATAAAAATTAAAAAGAATAAAAATATAAAACCAATTCCATATATAGATACATCGATCTGCAGAAGAAAATCAAACTTTGATATATTAATCAAATAAAAAAATATAAATAAAAAACCAAATATAGATGATACCAAGCTAAATTTTGGAAACACCCTGAATAAAAAACCTATAAAATCCATAATATGATTTTTCATGTTATTAATCACAATCAACATACAATCCATCATTATTAATTAAGTTATTATTTTTTAATAACAAAAAAGCTTGCTGTTCACCCCAGCAAGCCTTTCAAAATAAATAAATTAATTAAGCAAACTGCTTTTTATTCTCTAAATAGCGTTTCGCACATTCTGCTGCAGCAACTAAGCCACCTGCCATCATAATAATATCTTTAATCACGAGTCGGCCAGCACCTGAGAGATATGGGAAGCCATAATTAGGTGTTGGGAAGTCCCCACCTAAATTAGGCACCCAGGTTTCTGGCGTAAATATCAGGAACGACAGCGTGACTATCGACATGCCAAAGGTGAGTAAGCCCCCAAATAAACCTAATGTTGGAGACCAAATTCCTGCTAATACTAAAATACCAATTGTCACAATGATTGCGCCAATAATATAAGAAGCGGTATAGGTGCCGTTGGCTTTATGCCATTCGATATTTTTTGCGACCATTTTGCCTTCAGGGTTTTTATATAAGGTATATTCTTTTACTAAAACACCCTTATCATTTGTCACTTCATTTGCACCGTTTTTGTAAAGGAAGCTTAAAAAAGGACTATTTGACACAAAGTGTGCGATACCATCTGCCTCATACTGGCAAACTTTTAAACCTCCAATCCAGACCATCACAACACAAATCGCAATGCGGATAAAGTTAATAAATTGACGTTGCAATGGCGCAACAATATTAGCTAGCAATGTAACTAATGCACTCATGTAGAACTCCTCATATAGTTCAATTGATATTACGGGCATAATGCCCAAGAATTTTTATATAAACATTAACAATATTACTCTCTAATATTGTTGGCATTTTTTTATTGATTAGATTTATGCAATAAAAAAGAGATACCAATTTCTTAGTATCTCTTATTTTTAATTAATTTTCCGTGATCAATTTCACATTATTTGAAATTCACTCTCGCATTTCTAAAAATTCGCATCCAAGCACCATCTTCAGACCAATCTTCTGGATACCATGAATTGCTCACGGCACGGAAAACACGCTCTGGATGAGGCATCATCGCGGCAATACGACCATCCACGTTAGAAATGGCAGTAATCCCTAATGCCGAACCATTCGGGTTAGCTGGATAAGTTTCAGTTACATTCAAATGGCTGTCGATATATTGCGCCACAATCAAGTTTTGGGCTTGAAGTGCGGTCAAATTCTCAGGTGTTTTGAATTCTACGCGACCTTCACCGTGAGAAACGGCAATCGGCATATGTGAACCCGCCATGCCTTTAAACCATAATGAGTTGGTGTCGTTGATTTTCACCATCGCAGCACGCGCTTCAAAGCGTTCTGATTTATTACGCACGAAACGTGGCCAGTTTTCTGCACCAGGAATGATTTCCGCAAGGGTGGAGATAAATTGACAGCCGTTACATACCCCTAATGAAAGCGTATTTTCATTGACAAAGAATTGGCTGAATTGATCGCGTAATTGTGGGTTGAATAAAATGGATTTTGCCCAACCGCCACCTGCGCCTAATACGTCACCGTAAGAGAAACCACCGCAGGCCACCATCGCATTGAAGTCATTTAAGTTGTAACGGCCCGCCATCAAATCACTCATGTGAACATCAATCGCCGCAAAGCCTGCACGGTCAAAAGCGGCTGCCATTTCAACATGGCTGTTTACGCCTTGTTCACGCAATACGGCTACTTTTGGTTTCACGCCTTTGCTGATGTAAGGTGCGGCAATATCTTCATTCACATCATAGGTTAAGTGAGCGGATAAACCTTTGTTGTCTGTTGTTTTTTTCGCTTCAAATTCTTGGTCAGCACATTCTGGATTATCACGTAAGCGTTGCATTTGGTGAGTGAGTTCCGCCCAAATACCGCGTAATTCAGAGCGTTTTTCACTTAATAATTTTTTGCTGCCACGCGTGATTTCAAAACGATCTTCTGAGCTTACAGAACCGAGTTCATAAGTTAAGCCAAGCAAGTCATGGGCTTTTAATACCTCACGCACGGCGCTTAATTCACTTTCTGATACTTGGATCACCGCACCTAATTCTTCATTGAATAACACGGCTAAATCATTGTCGCCTAATGCAGAAATATCCACATCCACGCCACAGTTACCCGCAAACGCCATTTCTGCAAGCGTGGCAATTAAACCACCGTCTGAACGGTCGTGGTAAGCCAATAATTTACGCTCAGCCACCAATGCTTGCATTGCGTCGAAGAAATTTTTCAGTTTGGTAACATTTACGACATCGGCTGGTTTATCACCTAATTGTTTATACACTTGCGCAAGTGCGGTCGCACCTAGGCGATTTTTTCTTTCGCCTAAATCAATCAATAATAAGCGGCTTGCGCCTTTGTCTGTGCGTAATTGCGGGGTCACAGTTTTACGCACATCTTCCACGCGGGCAAAAGATGAAATTACTAAAGAAAGCGGAGCTGTAACGGATTTTTTCTCGCCATTTTCTTCCCAAGTGGTTTTCATCGACATCGAGTCTTTACCCACTGGAATGGTAATACCTAATGCTGGGCAAAGTTCTTCGCCGACTGCTTTCACCGCTTCATATAAGCCTGCATCTTCACCACCATGACCCGCTGCAGACATCCAGTTTGCAGAAAGTTTGATGCGTTTAATGTCGCCAATGTTGGTACCCGCAATGTTGGTAATGGATTCTGCCACCGCTAAACGTGCAGAAGCACCAAAGTCTAATAACGCTACTGGCGCACGTTCGCCCATTGCCATAGCTTCGCCGTGATAGCTGTCTAATGATGCTGTTGTGACGGCCACATCAGACACCGGAATTTGCCATGGGCCGACCATTTGATCGCGTGCCACCATGCCCGTTACCGAACGGTCGCCAATGGTGATTAAGAAAGTCTTTTCTGCCACCACCGGTAAACGTAATACACGATGGAAGGCTTCTTTTAATTGAATATTTTCTGTTGCAAGCGGTCGATTTTCGACAGTTTTTGACGAAACCTCGCGCGTCATTTTCGGCGTTTTGCCTAATAACACATTCATTGGCAAATCAATTGGGTTATTGTCGAAATGACTATCGTGTAAGGTTAAATGTTTCTCTTCCGTTGCCTCACCAATGACTGCAAACGGCGCACGCTCACGTTCACAAAGTGCGGTAAATAATTCGAGTTTTTCTGGCGCAACCGCTAAGACATAACGTTCTTGCGATTCGTTACACCAAATTTCTAATGGCGACATGCCTTTTTCATCGCAAAGGATGGATCGTAAATCAAATTTACCGCCACGTTCGCCATCGTGCACCAATTCAGGCATCGCATTAGATAAACCACCCGCGCCAACATCGTGAATAAAGAGAATTGGGTTTTCATCACCTAATTGCCAACAGCGGTCAATCACTTCTTGGCAGCGGCGTTCCATTTCTGGGTTTTCGCGTTGAACAGAGGCAAAATCTAAATCTTCTTTTGATTTACCGCTGTCCATCGAAGACGCTGCGCCACCGCCTAAACCGATGTTCATGGCTGGGCCGCCTAATACGATCAATTTCGCACCAACGGGAATTTCACCTTTTTGAACGTGTTCGCCACGAATATTACCGATACCGCCCGCCAACATAATTGGTTTGTGATAACCACGCACTTCTTCACCGTTGAAGCTGTTGACTTTCTCTTCATAGGTACGGAAATAACCCAATAACGCAGGGCGACCAAATTCATTGTTAAATGCTGCGCCACCTAATGGGCCTTCAATCATAATATCTAAGGCTGAAGCAATACGGTTTGGTTTGGAAAGTGGATTTTCCCAAGGTTGTTCAAAGTTAGGAATGATAAGGTTTGATACGGAGAAACCGGTTAAACCCGCTTTAGGTTTTGCACCACGACCTGTTGCGCCTTCATCACGAATCTCACCGCCCGAACCTGTTGCCGCTCCTGGGAATGGCGAAATCGCGGTTGGGTGGTTGTGGGTTTCCACTTTCATTAAGATATGTGCATCTTCATTGTGATAGCGATATTGCCCATCTTGATCCGCAAAGAAACGGCCAACTTTTGAACCTTCCATCACTGCAGCATTATCTTTATAGGCTGAAAGCACGAAATCAGGGGTTTTCTCAAAGGTATTTTTAATCATTTTAAACAGGGATTTATCCTGTTTTTTGCCGTCGATAATCCAATCTGCATTAAAGATTTTATGGCGGCAGTGCTCAGAGTTGGCTTGCGCGAACATGTAAAGTTCAATATCGTGCGGATTGCGCCCTAATTGGGTGAAATTTTCCACCAAATAATCAATTTCATCTTCTGCCAGTGCCAAGCCTAATTCTACGTTGGCTGTCACTAAGGCTTCACGTCCACCTTTTAAAATATCGACCGTTTTAAACGGTTTCGGATCTTGATGACGGAATAAAATCTCTGCATCTTGCGGATTGCGCACCACGGTTTCCATCATTCGGTCATGTAAAAGTGCGGTCAATTTTTCTGTTGTTTTTTCATCAAGCGGTTGGCTTAACTCAAAATAATACGCCAAACCACGCTCAATACGCTCTACTTCATTTAAACCGCAGTTATGTGCAATATCCGTCGCTTTAGAAGACCAAGAAGAAATCGTGCCAACGCGTGGAATCACGATAAAAGTTTCGCCTTTGGCTTCATGCTCTGCCAAGGTTGGTCCGTAATGTAACAATGCTTTTAGTTTTGCTTCCTGCTCGCTAACAAGCGGTCGATTTAATTCCACAAAATGCAAATATTCCGCATAAACCGATTTTACCGGTAATTGATTTTGTTGGAATTTTTGCATTAAACCTTGAATACGGAATTCAGAAAGGGCGGGTGAGCCACGAAAAGTTTGAAACATACGCGTACCTTTGAGTTGTGTTTGAGATGAAAATCGCGGGCTATTATAAAGGAAAATACGCCAAAACGAAAACGTTTGCGTCAATCATTTTCAAATGATTTTCAGTGGGAGAAAGCATATAATCATCAAGCAATTTAAAAACAATCCGAAAACTAACCGCACTTTGGGGCGCCACTATGATCATCAATGACATCAATTTCAACGATCTCTATCAACAACATCTGAAAGCCTGCAATCACTATAATCTTCCACCAACAAAGTGGGATAAAAAAGCGCCTAAAATGGCCGAGAATTTAGTGGGTAAACCAAGCCGCTATAACGAGACATTGCTTAAAGCTATGAATGTGCAACCTGATGAAACGGTGTTAGATATTGGCTGTGGCCCCGGCACGTTTGTGATTCCTTTAGCACAACAATGCCAAGCTGTGTATGCTCTCGATTACAGCCAAGGGATGTTGGATATGGTGCAGCAATACAAAGAAAAGCATCAACTGAATAATATTACCCTTCTACATAAATCATGGTCCGATAACTGGGATGATGTACCTCAAGCCGATGTAATACTCGCCTCTCGCTCGACGCTTGTAGATGATTTGGATGACATGATTGAAAAGCTGCAAAGCAAGGCTAAAAAACGCGTCTTTTTAACCTCAGTGACACAACGCCATTTTCTTGATGAAGGCGTATTTGAAGCCATTGGTCGTGATGATGTGGGCTTCCCAACTTATATTTATTTAGTCAATCGCCTTTACCAAAAGGGTATTCACGCGAATGTGAGTTTTATTGAAACTGAATCTGGTCATTTCCAAGGTGAAACCTTTGAGGATTTATTAAATTCCGTGGAATTTTCTCTCGGTAATCTCACCGAAAAAGAAAAACAAGATTTAGCAAAATTCTATCAACAAAAACAAATAAACAATGAACCGATCAAACACGGACAACGTAAATGGGCGTTGATTTGGTGGGAGGTTTAAGAAAAAATGCGGTCATTTTTGACCGCATTTTACGCTTTAAGATAGATTAAAGAATCTCTAATAACTTCGCAAAGTCATCAAACACCCAATCTGGGTTTGATTCAGCAATTGGAATGTTGTAGTTGTATCCGTAAGTTAAACCCACAGCAGGACAACCTGCTGAATGTGCTGCGAGAATATCATTTCGAGAGTCACCTACAAACAACACTTGGCGAGGTTCTACGCCAAATTTACCACATAAATAATACAATGGGCCTGGATGTGGTTTAATCGCGGGTAATGATTGCCCACCAAGCATTTCACTGAATAAATGATCGATACCAAATGCTGCCAATACAGGCTGAACATGACGAGTTGGTTTATTCGTTACCACAGCTAAGGTATAACCATGCGCTTTCAAGGTTTCCAATGTTTCTTTGACATTTGGATATAAACGACTCACATTGCAAAGATTTTCAGCATAATGCACATTAAAACGCTCTTTCACTTGCTCGATTTCAGCCTCAGAGAATGTTTTACCTGTTTGCTCTTCAGTCCATTTTAAAGCACGCGCAATTAATACAGGTGCGCCATTACCGATCCAAGTTAAAACCTGTGCTTCTGATGCAGGTGCAAAACCAAAATCAGCCAATGCAGAATTCACGGATAACGCTAAATCCGGCAAGCTATTCACGAGCGTACCATCTAAATCAAAACCGATAACTTTAAATTGAGTCTTCATTACTACTACCTTTTATTTTACTTACGCTAATTGCGTACGCATTTGATCAATGATTTGTTTATAATCTGGTTTACCAAAAATCGCTGAGCCTGCCACAAACATATCTGCACCAGCCGCCGCGATTTCTGCAATATTATCCACTTTTACCCCACCATCAACTTCTAAACGAATATCTAAACCGCTTTCATCAATCAGACGACGAGCTTGTTGTAATTTCTTCAATGTTGAAGGTAAAAAGGATTGTCCACCAAATCCTGGATTCACGGACATTAATAAAATTACATCCACCTTATCTAATACATAATCCAAATAACTTAATGGCGTGGCAGGATTAAACACTAAACCCGCTTTACAGCCGTGATCATGAATGAGCTGTAACGAGCGGTCAATATGTTCACTGGCTTCAGGATGAAACGTAATGTAATCCGCACCGGCTTTGGCAAAATCAGGAATAATACGATCGACCGGTTTTACCATCAAATGCACGTCAATGGGTGCTTTAATACCATAATCACGCAAAGCTTTACACACGGCTGGGCCAAAGGTTAAATTCGGCACATAGTGATTATCCATTACATCAAAATGAATCACATCCGCACCAGCATTCAACACGTTTTGCACATCATCACCAAGACGAGCAAGATCTGCAGAAAGGATAGAAGGGGCGATTAAATAAGGTTTCATTTGTCATCTCCTAAAGGATAAAAGTCCTTGTAGTTTACTACGTTAGTCTTAATTTTACCTTGATTATTTACAAGTTTTAGCTGAAAACAAAGAAAAAAATAACCGCACTTGATTCAATTACCTCAAAGTGCGGTTGGTTTTTATCGTATTTTAAAAGGATCGATTAGTTTAATCCAATGATTTCCCAACGGTTGTGAGATTGACCATCAATTTTGCCTTTTTTCACATTCGTGATGTAATCGATCATCATATTTTGGATCGTGCCTTTTTCACGGCCCATTGCGACTTTAGATTCCCAAAGTACTGGGATTTTTTGACCTTCCCAAATACCACCTTTACCGTTTAATTGAGCGAAACGATATGAGTTCATACCCACTTTTAATTTCATATCATCTGTCACCGGTTTGCCGTCAGCAAGGGTTAAATCAACGATTTTGCTACCTTTTGGATTACGTAAGTCAATTTTGTAATTTACGCCACCGAAAATGTCGTAAGTCACATATTTTGATTTTTTACGTTCCGCATTGTAACGGTATTCGGTGTCACCCGGTTGGATGGTATCGAAGTAGTCTGCAGACCATTCCATATATTCTTTCAATTGTTTACCGGTCAGTTCATAAACGGTAACATCACCGCCTGCATAACGATAGTTAAAGATGATGTCTTTTTTCTTGATATCGCCTTTATCCATACGTGCTTTTTGATGGTCGAAAGAGAAAGTCACCACATCTGCACCGCTGTAATGTTGTTCAACATCATTAATAAATGAAGATAAACCAGTATCTTTTGAGAATGCAGCAGATACACCGTGTTTAGTCTCTTGAGGTACCATTTCATTCGCTGTTTGACCGATTACTACGTTGTTTAACTCACGTAATTTCTCGTGATAAGGTTTGTAGATTTCCACAATTTTCTTATCTGCTTCAAGTGCTTTAACTGGAACCGTTTTCGATTCTTTCTTCACTAATTTCACTTCTTTTTTATCGTTGATATCAAAAGTTAAATCCACTTCAGATACCACGGTACCGTAACGGTGTGGTTCAGTGATTAGTGTGTTTTTAATGGTTTCACTTGGTACATCTTTGTGCATGTGACCCGCGATAACCACATCAATACCATCTACTGCATTGATGACATCACGCATACCAGTATCAGGAATATTGTTTTCATTATCGATACCCATGTGGGTCACCGCAATAATCGCATCCACGCCTTTTGCTTTTAATTTCTCAACTTGTGTACGCGCTTCTTCTGTCGGTGAAGTAAATTTCATGTCTTTTAAGTTGCCCGTGTCTTCTTCAAATTTTGCTGACATTGGGGTACTTAAACCAATAATCCCTAACTTCACGCCATCTTTTTCGATTATGGTTGTCGCATCGATATAACGTTTGTCATTTTTCTTATGATAGAAGTTTGCGGTTAATTTTTTCGCTTTGATATCTTTTAGGATTTCATCTAATGCTTTCATCCCAAAGTTAAACTCGTGGTTACCCAATACGAAAATATCATAATTCATTTCGTTTAATACTTTTGGAATTAGGTGATCTTTGTAATATTTTTTATCTTTTGCGAACACATCGATTTGGTTGTCTTGGATCGCATCACCGACTTCCACTAACACCACGTTTTTATTATTTTTACGCACATCTTTCACATAAGTTGCAATTTGTGCATAAGAACCAGATTTGTCCTCTACGTCTGCACCATAGCTCCAAGGTACGATACGACCGTGAACATCTGAGGTCCCTAATAATTTAATATTCACTTCTTGTGCCATTGCTGTGCTAACAGCAGAAAGCGCACATAATAAGCAAAGTAATTTTTTCATAGAATTTCCTTTAAAGTTGCACAAAGTGCGGTTAAAAATGCCGGAGAATTATAGCGGTGAATCGATTGCTTACATAATTTTATTTTGAAGAAAAATAAAATTTGTGAGCTTGATCATATTTCATTTGGAGGATTAATGCCCTGTTTGAGAAAACAAGTTAATCACTAAAACACCACTGATAATCAACACTATACCTATCAGCCCTGCGGTATCAATTTTCTGACCAAATGCGAAATACGCCACAATAGCAGCCAGAACAATACCAACGCCCGACCAAATGGCGTAAACCAAGCCCACGGAAAGTGTTCGGAAAACGATGGAGACAAAATAAAACGAAATGGCATATAGCGCCAATGAGCCAACGGTGGGTAAAAGTTTGGTAAAGCCATCACTGACTTTTAATAAATTCGTTGCCACGATTTCAAGGCAAATAGAGATAGCAAGTAATATCCAAGGATTCATATCAATCAAACAGTAAAATAGAAAAATGCTATTCTACCTTAAGCAGCGGATGGATGTAACCGAATTTGACGAGCCATGGCTTGCATATAAGGTGCCGTTTGCTCAAAGAAATAACGGTAAGAAGCACATAAATAATTATGTGGATTAGGTTCATTTTCGAGAGAAATAAAACGATGTTTCGGGCAGCCGCCATAACAGAGTTTACGAAACTCGCAACGCCGACAAAGTGCGGTCAATTTTTGTGATTTTTCTAAACCAAATTGTTGCTGTTTATTGGAAAGTACAATCTCTGTTAAAGGTTGCTGAGTTAAATTGCCGACCTTGTATTCGGGATACACAAAATGGTCGCAAGCATACACATCACCATTGGCTTCTGTGACAAGAGATTGACCGCAAGTGGGTTGATGAACACAAGTTGTAGAAGGATAACCGAGCCATTGCCCTAGTAAATTATCAAACTGCGACACATAAACTTTTCCCACATCATGAGCATACCATTCATGAAAGACATCCACGAGAAATTGCCCGTAGCCTTCTGATGGTACTGAGAAATCGGCTATTGATTGTGTTTGGGCATGACGTTCAACGATAGGAATAAACTGCATATAAGTCGAACCAAGCTGTTTGAGCGCTAAATAGGTTTCTCTCCCTTTTTGCCAGTTTTGATCGTTAATGACGGTTAAAGTGTTAAATTCCACACTATATTCTTGTAGCAGATTTAACGCTTTGACGACTTTTTCAAAGGTAGGATTACCGTTACCCGAAATACGATAACGGTTATGCACAGCACTTAAACCGTCAATAGAAAGCCCAATGAGAAAATGATGTTGTTTGAAAAATGCAGCCCATTGCTGATTAAGGGCAATGCCATTGGTTTGAAAGGCGTTTGTAATCTGTTTGCCTTGGGCAAATTCCTGCTGATATTCAACGGCTTGTTTATAAAAATCTAATCCTAAGAGAGTCGGCTCCCCCCCTTGCCAAGCAAATTCAACCACATTACCGGCATGAGATTGGATATAGTTTTTGACATAATGTTTTAAGGTGTCTTTCGACATAAAAGGCGCATGTTGCCCAAACTGTTCTGATTTTTCCAAATAAAAGCAATATTCACACTGAATGTTACAGTGAAAACTGCTTGGTTTTGCCATTAAGTGAAAATGAGCTTGTGGTGGAAAAACAGACATCAACCATCCTTTGTTACAACATTATTTATGACCTGATATTCGGTCTAATGCGCCATTTTGTTTGAGTTCTTTTGCAATGCGAATGGCTGTTTCGGTTTCACAGCCGGCATATTCTGCAATTTCGCGATATGTCCAATTATAATCAGGAAAATGTTGTTTGAGAAAATACAAACTATCCATCACGCGATCTAAAGTACGCAAATAGGCACTTTTTGCCAAACGTTCCTCTGCTTCGCGTAATTCATCTGCCAAAATCTGTAATAAACATTGGCTCATCACCGTATTATGCATGAAAAATTCACTCACTACATTAGGTTTGATGCGAGTAATCTCCGCATCAATTAAGACTTTTGCATTGCAATGATAATGTTTATCTGCCATCGAAAACAAAGTTCGAAAACCAAAATAATCACCCTTGGAATATAATCGCACTAAGCTTTCCTTGCCATTTTCAAGGGTATGAAATAAGCCAACCAAGCCTGCTTGCACATAATAAAATTCATGTGCTGATTCACCTTGTTGATACAAGAAGGATCCTTTCGGTAAGTGATGCAGCTCAGTAAACTGACAATGTGACAATTCAGTAGGCTTGATTGAGCAATTTTCCATAATCATCCCTTAAAAGTGCGGTCAATTTTTTATTGGTTTTACACTTCGTTTATAATCCGATATACCCAATTTTCTAATGGATCATTTAAGCGTTTCATTTCTTGACGCATTTCTTCCAGCATCTCTTTTTTGACCGCTTCATATTCTGGCTTGTAGAACAAATTATGCATTTCAGCCGGATCGTTTTTCACATCATAAAGCTCACAAATGTCTGAAGCATTAAACACTAATTTATAGTCTTTACGGTGCCACATGCGTTGTTCAAAATAGACGAAATGCCCCGCTAACTGAGCCAATATCCCTTTACGTTGATTATCTTGATGTTGACGAACGATCGGTAAAATACTTTCCCCTTCAAAGGCTTGAGGAATGGGTTGATTAGCGAGATCGTAAACTGTCGAGGTTAAATCATGAAGATAGACAAGGTTATCATCTTGTTGATTAACACGATTTGAATTCGGGTCTTTAATAATCATCGGAATGTTGTAGGTGGTATCAAACATGAATTCCCCTTTTTCAATCATTCGATGAGCGCCCATCGCATCCCCATGATCAGCGGTTGCCACAATAAAAGTGCGGTCATAAATGCCGTTGTTTTCTAAGAAGGTAAATAGCTCACCAATTGCATCATCAATTAAGGTGATATAACCCCAGAATTTTGTGATCACTTCTTTCCAATGATCTTCACTCGCTTCCCACATCCCCCACATTTTGGAGATGGTACGATAGTGTCCTGGTTTGCCTTCTAGTGGCTTGAAGAAGCTTTCATCTAGCACCACATCTTCTTTGCGATACATGGAATAATACGGTTCTGGCACGATACAGGGCGTATGCGGTCCCCAGAAATTAATCCATGTAAAGAACGGTTTATTTTCAGCAAGTGATTCACTAATATAGCTTTTTGCTTCATCAATGATGAAATACGGGATGGTTTGTTCTTTTGTGCCTGAAAGCAAACCGCAAAGTTCTTGTACACGTAAATGAGGGTTATCACCGAAATAAGCACGGCTCACTTCAGGAATTTCATAGCCTTTTTCATCTAACCATTCTTGATAACGATTGGAATGTGTCGGCGGTTGGTTGAACACTAAATTTTTATACACACCACTGCCCGGATAACCATAGCCGTCAAAGTTATGCCCTTTAATGCCATAATCTTCCGGTACGGATTTTGTACCCACGTGCCATTTACCCACAACATAGGTGTTATAGCCATCTAGTTTACCGATATTCGGTGCGACTTCGCTCACTTCACCTGTACCGCCTTTTTCACCATTACGAATGATGCCATGGGTAGATGGCATTAAACCGGTAAAGAGCGAAGTCCGTGCGGGCCCACAAACGGAAGCAGGCGTAAAGGCATTATTAAAACGCACGCCATCTTTAGCTAGACGGTCGATATTCGGGGTTTTAACGATCTGGTGACCATAAGCCCCCAACATATCTTT
Organism: Parahaemophilus parainfluenzae; assembly: GCA_963515445.1. GTDB lineage: Bacteria > Pseudomonadota > Gammaproteobacteria > Enterobacterales > Pasteurellaceae > Haemophilus_D > Haemophilus_D parainfluenzae_AI. Next base: position 95,210 of record CAUPWR010000010.1, read on the forward strand.
ACGCACTTGGTCGAGTAAAATATAGATAATGTTCATACACAATCCTTATCTATTTTAAGGGCGTACGTGATGTACGCCCGACTGCTTAATGTTGGTTAGAAAGATGTAATTGATGTTCTGTTTTTTCATTTTTTGGTCTAAAGACAATCAACACGATGAGTTGTAATACCGCATATACTTCCAACACTAACATTGGATTGCCATCTGGTGAAGCAATACCAATTGGTGATAAGAATGCATAAAGCGCAATTAAACCAAGAATTAATGAAACAGATGTTACTTTAATGTATTTCCAATTGGTTAAGTCTACATCGCCTTTATTGATGGTATTTTCCACATAAGGTTCACGTTTTAAGAATTGACCTAGAATCAACATGAAAACAACATCAAATACGAATAATCCGCCCATTACATACACGAAATTGATTTTCACATTGAAGACCCAAACAATACTGAAATAAAGTACTACGTGTACAAGTAAAGCAATACGTGCAGCCAAGCCAGAAACTGTTTTATTAAATAAACCAACAGCAAATAGCGCAACAATCGGAATATTCACAAAACCAGCAAAGCGTTTAGTGATTAAGAAAATACCATCTGTACCGAACATCAAAAGCGGTCCAATAATCATGGTCACAATCGCCATAATGGTAGAGACTTTTTTCGCATAGACGATCAATTCTTGATCGGTGCGTTGTTTTTTACTGATAGATGGTAATAAGTCTTTACAATAAATGGTCGCTGCAGAGTTTAAGAATGAGTTAAAGGTACTTAAAATTGCACCGAAAAGTGCGGCAATAAAGAACCCTTGTAATGCAGTCGGCATCACTTTATTGACTAATAATGGATAAGAGGTATCAATTGGATTTAAGCCTTCACCTAAAATATGGAAACTCAATAAACCCGGTAAATTAAGAATAATCGGTAATGTGAGTAGGAAAAGCGCTGCAATTAAAATCCCTTTTTGACCTGATGCTAAATCCTTCGCCCCTAAACAACGTTGTACGATAGCTTGGTTTGTCGTCCAATAGAAGAAGTGAACGACCATAATACCGGTAAAGATTGTTGGCCAAGGGGTAGAGTCGGTTGAACTACCAATAGCGTTCCATTTTTCAACGTGGGTGGTAGTGATGATATTCAACCCTTCTGAAATACTGCCATTACCTAAATAAAGTAACGCAAATACAGGTACAAGCAATGCACCAATCACTAAGATTACGGCATTGATAGTATCGGAAACGGCTACCGCTTTTAACCCACCAAAAATCGCATAAATCGCACCCACTACACCGATAGCAATCACGGTATAGACAATTGCCTGTGCATAGCTTAATCCGAAGATCGTTTCTAGATTGAAGATTTTATTAAAGGCAATCGCTCCAGTATAAAGTGCGGTCGGAATAACGATTAAAAGATAAAAGACTAAGAATAATCCAGACATAATCAAACGTGTTTGTCGGTCAAAGCGATTTTCAAAGAATTCAGGAATGGTGGTATAACCGTTTCGCAAATATTTCGGCAACATATAAAGCGCCAAGAAACAAAGCGGAATCACCGTTGGCACAGTCCACGCAATAATAGAAAAGTTGTTTTGATAAGAAACAGCATTCACGCCAATCAATTGCTCAGTAGAAAGTGAAGTTAAAACCATTGAGCAACCAATCACAATACCGCTTAATCCTCGTCCCGCTAAGAAATAACCTTTCGAGGTGGTTAAATCATCGTTTTTAGTCCGTAGCCATGAAATATAGGCCACCAAAGCTGTTACGATGAGGAAACTCGAAACTGTTAATAGCATACGCTCCTCCTTCTAGAAGTCATTATTAAATTCCATTTATAGACTACTGCTAGGTGTATAAAGAGCATATGATAATTGTCATACTGATTGTGTGAGAAGGATCACAAAATTAAAATAAAGTCTGTTTTTATAGATAATTATGAGCAAGATCATAAATTATTTATTTATCCAAAAGAATAATAATGCCGTACTCCCACAAAAAAGGAGTTTGAAATGAGCTTAGAGTTAATTCTTATTTTGATTTTATGTGGTGTCATGACGAATATCATGTCGGCCATTTTTGGTATTGGTGGCGGTGTATTGATGGTGCCTATTCTCTACACCTTATTCCCACAGTTCCCTTTACAAATGATTGCTGCAACATCATTGACGATTGTCATGGGATCATCCTTTATTAACTTAATTTATTTTTACAAACAAAAAGTATCGATTAATTACAAAGCGATGTTCATTTGGTCTGTGGGTATGATTATTGGTGTGCAGCTAGGATTCGAATCCAGTTTTTATGTACCCGATATTGCCATCATCAGTGTGTTTGTTATCACACTTTCCCTATTAGCAATTCGTACTATTTTTAGTAAAGAGACTGCAATAATTCAGCAATCTACTGAAGATGAAACGATTAAAGGAATCGGTCTTTCAACGGTAGGTGGATTTATTGCTGGCATGACCGGCATTGGAGGTGGTTCAATTATGGCACCTTTAATTGGACAATTAAAATCCGTTAAAGCCCATCAAATTGCACCTTATACCAATGCGATGATGTTTATTGGTGGGCTAGGTAGCCTTTATGGCTATCTTTCAAAAAACTCACCTCATCACTTTGGTTGGCAAATCGGTTACGTAAATTTTTCGATCGTGATTATTGTCGTACTCAGTGCTTTTGTGACCGGATTTTTATCGATGAAAATTCGAGGTAAATTATCACCGCAATTAGTCAAAAAACTATTAGGCATTATTTTATTGGTGATCAGTGCCTATATGTTACTTATCCATGCTATAAAATAAAAAAATGGCAGAGAAAATGCGCTCTGCCATTTGAATTATCTTTCTTCTCTTTTCACTTCATCCCACAGAATATCCATTTCGATTAAAGAAAGATCTTTAACTGATGAACCTCGTTCCAATGCTTTTTCTTCTACTTTACGAAAACGTTGTTCAAATTTATTATTCGCCTTACGCAAAGCCTCTTCTGCATTGCATTTGAGATGACGAGATAAATTAACCGTTGCGAAAAATAAATCCCCGATTTCCTCTTCTATTTTTTCTTGATTGCGAGGAGTTTGATTGATTTCATCCCGAACTTCTTGCAATTCTTCTTCAACTTTTGCTAATACATGTTCAACGTCATCCCAATCAAATCCAATCTTTGAACATTGTTTTTGCATTTTTTGCGCTCTTAACAATGCAGGAAAAGCATTCGGAATATCATCTAAAATAGAACGTTTTTCTTGAACTGATTTCTCTTGGGCTTTAATACTATTCCAACGGGCTAATGCCTCTTCTTCATTTCCAGCTGTTGCATCACCAAATACATGAGGATGACGACGCACAATCTTTTTAGAAATATCATTAAGAACATCATCAAATGTGAAATAACCATCTTCAGAAGCAAGCTGACTAAAAAATACAACCTGTAATAAAAGATCGCCAAGCTCTTCTCTTAAATTAGCGATATCTTTCTTTTGAATAGCATCAATGACTTCATAAGTTTCTTCGGTTAAACAAGGAATCATCGATTCATAATTTTGTTTAAGATCCCAAGGACAACCGCCATTAGGGTTACGTAATTGTGCAATTAATTGGATAAAATCTTGAATGGAGTAATGCATAAGAATATCTCTAAAATACTAAAAATGCGAGTAGTATAAAACGAATAGCAAAATAGACAATATTCTTAAAAAAATTAAAGATAATTTGATATAAAATGATGGCAGGGGCGGAGAGGCTCGAACTCCCAACACCCGGTTTTGGAGACCGGTGCTCTACCAATTGAACTACGCCCCTATTGGTATTAAGAATTGGCGGAATGGACGGGACTCGAACCCGCGACCCCCTGCGTGACAGGCAGGTATTCTAACCAGCTGAACTACCACTCCGCTAAATGAGGTATAATTGGCAGTGACCTACTCTCACATGGGGAAGCCCCACACTACCATCGGCGTAACAATGTTTCACTTCTGAGTTCGATATGGATTCAGGTGGGTCCATTGCACTGTTGCTGCCAAAATTTTTATTTTGTTAATTTACTCTAAAAATAAACTAACAAAATAAAAAGTACCTGGCGGTGTCCTACTCTCACATGGGGAAGCCCCACACTACCATCGGCGCAT
>CAUPWR010000011.1:0-76255 GCA_963515445.1 Parahaemophilus parainfluenzae
ACAGAATTTAAAACTTTAAAGGAAATTAAAAAATGAATAAACGTCATTATAAAGTGATTTTTAGCCGTGTATTAAACCAGCTTGTGGTGGTCTCTGAGTTAGCAAAATCTCAAGGTAAAGCACAAAGTGAAAATGTGAGTCCAGAACAAGAAAAAACAGGACTATTTTCAAGTACACTTTCACTTAATCCTATTCATTTTAGCTTAATGTTAGCATTAGGCTTTGTCTTCTTATCCCCTTCTGTTCATGCAGAAGATATGGCCATTCGTGCAGATAAATCTGCACCGGGTAATCAACAACCTACAGTACTTCAAACCGGCAATGGTTTACCGCAAGTAAATATTCAAACACCAAGCGCAGGTGGGGTATCACGTAACCAATATTCACAATTTGATGTGGCAGAGAAAGGTGCGGTGTTAAACAATGCTCGTAAAGCGGCACAAACACAAATGGCGGGCTGGGTGCAAGGTAACCCGAATCTTGCTCGCGGTGAAGCAAAAGTCATTCTTAACGAGGTGAACTCCGCTAATCCAAGCCGTTTAAAAGGCTATGTGGAAGTTGCAGGTAAAAAAGCGGATGTGGTGATTGCCAACCCAAGTGGTATCCAATGTGATGGCTGTGGAGTGATTAATGCGGGACGCACCACGCTGACAACCGGTAAAGCGGAAGTAGAAAATGGTGAGTTGAAAGGCTATCGCGTAAAAGGCGGTAAAGTGACTGTTGGTCAAAAAGGAATGGATAACAGCCAATCCGATTACACCGATATTATCGCGGAGAAAGCCGAAATCAAAGGTGGGGTTTGGTCGAAGAAAGGCATTAAAGTTACCACGGGTAAAAACAACGTTGACCGTACCAATGATTCGGTTGTGTACATGGGGGATAAAAACACCGACAACACTGACCGCACTTCTGATACCCAAGGCGAAAACCAAAGCTACAGTGTGGATGTGAGCCAATTAGGTGGGATGTATGCTGAAAAAATCCATTTAGTGGATAACGGCCAAGGCCTTGGTGTACGCAATGCGGGACATATTGGTGCATCAGCTGGAAGCGTGAAAATTGATAGCCAAGGTAAGATTGTGAATGAAGGCTTTATTGGTGGTAGCGAAAATGCCGAACTCAATGCGAAAAAGAATATTGAGAACCGTGGCACCGTTTATGCCAAAGCGCAGACCCAACTTAATGCTCAAAATATTGATAACAAACAAGGTGTTATTGCGGGTAAACAAGTTCAGCTTAACGCAAATAACGTGGATAACCGCAAGCAATCGGATAAAGGCTCTTTGATTGTTGCAACAGAGAAAGCGAGCATTAAAGCGAAACATGTAGATAACCAAGGGACGAAAGCTGGCGGCAACACGGAACAAGGTATTCGTGGTGCTCAAATGGCTATTACAGCTGAAAATCTTTCTAACCAACAAGGGGGCATCTACAGTGATGAGCATACCCAACTAGATGTTGCTCAAACAATTGATAACAAACAAGGTGAGATTGAAGCGGGCAAATCAATTGAGTTAAAAGCGAAGACGTTGGCAAATGAAGGTGATATCAAAACCAAAGGGGATTTGACGGTTCGTTTACAAGATAGTTTAACCTTAAATAACGCTTTCCAAGTTGGTGGTAATTTAGATTTTAAAACCGAAGGGGATTTTAAAAACAATAGCCAATTACGTGTTGGTAATAAGGCGGATGTTAAAGCGGCTAATGTAGAAAACACTCAAGATGCTGAAATTAGTGGTAATGAAACACGCATTAATACAAACACGTTGACTAACCGAGGCTTAATTGATGGTACGTTGACGGTGGCAAAAGCCGTGACCATTAATAACTTAGGTACCGGTCGTATTTATGGTGACCATGTGGCTTTACAGGGGGAGAATTTAAATAACCTTGAAGAAGGGGATAAATCTGCTGTGATTGCTGCACGTGAGCGTTTAGATGTAGGCGTAGATAAAGTTTTAAATCGCAATGAAAGTACCCTTTTGAGTATGGGTAAGATTTATGTGGGTAAAACATTGGATGAAAACAACCAAGCGACAGGTAAATCAGCTTATGTTCAAAACTACAATGGCGTGATTGAAGCGTTAAATCTCTACGACAATGCGAAAAGCAAAGCGATCACCTTTAATACCGGTAAGGTAGAGAATAAACATTTCTTCCTTGAAACAGAAAATGTGGATACCTCGTCTACACCAGTTTTTGAGTATCGAATTGGGAATGATTCGACTATCTACGGTAAAGACTCTGGGGTTTATAAAGTAAAACAAGATAATAAGAGTGGTCGCTGGGGACTAAACCGAAAAATAAGAGATCTTTATCATATTTTTTCACCGGATGGCAAAATCGAAAGTGATAACTGGCATGAATATGATTATACCCGCACAGTGAATGAAACCGTGGTGCTTAAACCAAAATACCAGGAAGGTAAGATTTTAAGTGGTGGCGGCATTGATTTTAATGATGCACGTGTAGATAACCAAGACAGTAAAGTGATTGCTGGTGGGCTGATTCAAATTGCGGATGGCCAATTACATAATGATGAGTTGAAAGGTCGTACTATTGTAACGGATGCTGGTCGTTTAACGGCTTTTTATAAGGGTAAGAAAAAAAGAAAATGGGACAGATACGATACAACTAAAAGCGATACTAGTATTTATTACAAACAAAATGAAAGTGTAAAAGATTTAGGAGTATTTGCTTATAAAGAAAATGTAGCACCTGAATTTACCAATAATGTCGTGGCTAATAAAGGTGATGCGGGAGATGTTGTATTAAATCATCTGACTCAATCGTTGGATAAATCCTCGCTTTATAATGTGAATCCTAATGCACCAAAAGGCTATGTAATTGAAACCGACCCACGTTTTGCGAATAAGCAGAAATGGTTGAGTTCGGATTATATGTTCAATAAATTACGCTATAACCCAGACAATATGCTTAAACGTCTCGGGGATGGTTTTTATGAGTTACGTTTAGTTAATGAGCAAATTAATCAGTTAACCGGTCGTCGTTATCTTGAAGGTTATCAAAATGATTTAGAGCAATACCAAGGGTTAATGAATAACGGTGTTCATTACGCCAAAAAATTAAATTTAGTACCAGGTGTAGCGTTAACTGAAAAGCAAATGTCAGAACTCACTACTGATTTAGTGTGGATGGTGAATCAGGAAGTGACGCTTCCAAGCGGCAAGAAAATTAATGTGTTAACGCCGAAAATTTACTTAGCGTCTAACCGTACTCAAGTCACTCCAACGGGCTCAGTGATCTCGGGGGATAGTATTGTTGGTTCTGTGAAGGATATGACCAACGAAGGAACGGTGCTTGCTGCAAACCTAGTGAACTTATACGGTCAAAATTTAGAGAACAAAGGTTTGGTTTTGGCTGATAACGTCAACCTTGATGCTGAGCAAAAATTAGTGAACCTCGGTGGTAAGATTGTGGCTGCAGATAGCTTGTCTCTATACGGTGGAAAATCTGTAGAGCTTGGTGCTACCACAACAGAAACACAAAGCCAATTAGGTCGAACAGAAACAGGTAATAAACAAGTCGATCGCCAAAGTGAATTGAAGGTAACTGGCAAAGGCGGTGAGTTATCCATTCAAAGTGGTGGTGATATCACGATAAAAGCAGCGAATGTGAAATCAGCAGGCACGGTTGATGTAAATGCCAAAGGTAAGCTTTTGGTGACGACTGAGAAGCAAAACAGTAAAGAACACTATGACTTTAGCGATAACCATCATTATCACTTAGATAAAGAAGGTGAGGTGAGCTCTGTTATTGAGGGCAAAGAAGGCACTCGTTTAGTGGGACAAGAAGAAACCACACTTCGTCAAGCTAAGGTTAATAGTGAAGAAGGGAGAACGATTATTGCCTCACAAGGTGAAGTGAAGCTTGAAGAAGGGCGAGATATTGAACATCTAGATCGCCGAAATAAACAAACATCGAAAGGTTTCTTAACCAAAGAAACCGAAGAAATGCGTCATCATCATGATTATGACCTTAGCAAAGGCAGTGAAGTAAATGGTAAGGATGTTATTGTTTATTCACAAGATGCAAATGCGACAGTTAAAGGCTCTTCGATTACTGCACAAGATGGCTTATTGGTGCAAGCTAAGAACATTAATGTGAAAGAGGCGGAAAATCACGCTTATGTTGAAGAACATTACGAGAAAAAACGTTCTGGTTTAGCCTCAAGTTTTAAAGGTGGTGTAGCAAAAGTTGGTTATGAGAAAAGCAAGTCTAATCTAGACAGCAAATCCGTCAGCTTAGAAGCTGCAGGTAGCCAATTAACAGCTGGTACTGCAACTTTAGTCGCAGAAAATGTCTTGACTGTGCGAGGTTCTGATTTAAACAGTCAGGATCAATTTGATCTACATGCAAAACAAGTTAATCTAGAAGCGGCTAAGGAAATTCATCACACTGAAGTACACAAAACAAGTAAAACAAGTGGTTTTGGTTTAAGCATGGTTTACGATCCAACTGTGAAAGCGGTAGATCAATATAAACAACGCCAAAAACAAGGTGGTACAGAAACTGTTGTAGGAAAAATTAACTCCATTGCTGAAGCGGGTGCAGATTCAGTGGAATTAATGAGCCGTGGTATTGTGCCGTATTTAGAGCACAAACGCAGTAAATCAGATAAAACTACAGTAGAAACAACAGCAAAAGTGACCGCACTTAATGCCGGTGGACAACTTAATGTAGTGGCGTCTGAAGGCGATATTCGCACACAAGGTACACAAATTGCAGCAGAGAAAGGCGCAACATTCTTAGCCTCAAATAATATTGAGTTAGGAACAGCTGAGAATACTTATACTCAGCAGGCCAATACTTCAGATAAAGGATTTAGTTTAGGTGATGCGAATAAATACCTTTTTGGTGTACATACTCAACGTGAAAATGGCGATGCAACTCAAACACAAGAAGTATCAACCACTATTTCTGTAGGTGGTAATAACCAAATAGTGGCACAAAAAGGTGATATTTATGCTAAAGGTGCCAAAATTGTGTCTGAGGGTAAAAACCAATTATCTGCAGCGGGTAATGTTGTTTTAGATACAGCGGTTACCACACAAGAGACAACGCAGCAACGTAAAGGCCATGCGATAGGTGAGGCTGTTATTTCAGATTCTGAACGCTTCTATGGTTATAACCGTACTCGTTTTAACCAAGATGGTAACTTTACTCACCATGAAAAAGCCCAATTAGCGAGCTTAGGTGATAAGGTAGAAGTATATGCTGGTAAAGATTATCGTCAAACATCAGCAGAAATTTTATCAAAAGATAAAGCGTCTATTAATGCGCAAAATATTATTGTGGATTCAGCTTTTAATACAGATAAATATAAACAAAGTGAAAGCGATCTGAAATTTGGTCAATTTACTCGTGTGAAATCACCAATTATTGATTTAATCAATAGTATTGAAAGCACTGTAAAAAATAAAAAAGCCTCAGATCGTGTGCAAGCAGCAAATATCATGAGTGTTGCAGCACAAGCTTATAACTTGGCCTCTGCATTCCAAGGGCAAGGTGGTGCATCTTATTTAATTCGCGTGGAATCAGGTACAGGGGTGGCTCATAGCCGTAAGAAAGAAGACAGCTATCAGCATACCAGCCAAGGCAACCTATTTAATGCGAAAGAAATTGAGTTTACTGCACGCGGTGATGGCAGCACAAATGCACAAGGTAATCCGAAATTAGGGAATATTAATATCACCCATGCAGATATCACGTCTGTAGATGAAAAGGGTAACCGCTTAAAAGACAGTAGCGTAACCTTTAATGCTAATAATCTAACGATAGATCCAGGTAAGAGTACGGTAGATCAACATGCTCGTTCACAAAGTGCAGGTGTCGAAGTCGGGATGGCAGCAACAATTGGTGCACAAACCGGTATCGGTATTTATGCTCGTGTAGGTGGTTCAAGCAGTAAAACTAATGTGGAAGGGGTGAACTATACCAATAGCCATCTTAATACTGAAACCTTGAATATCAATACTCAAGGTGATACTACCTTAACGGGTACGACAGCAAAAGCTAAAACGATCAATGCAAATGTAGGTGGAAATCTCAATATTGCGAGTGTGCAAGATGAAAACAAATTTGAGACCAAATCGAGCGGCGGTGGTTTAGAGGTTGAGTTCGGATGGGGAAACAACTGGCGTGTAAGTGGTTATGCTAATTCAGAAAAAGGTGAGTCAGGCTATAAACAGGTGAAAGAGCAAGCAGGATTATTTGCTGAAGAAGGCGGATATCATGTGAATGCGAAGAATGTTCACTTAAAAGGGGCTGCGATTACCAGTACGAATCCGGCTAATAGTGAATTAGCAACCAATAAGCTAACTTTTGAAGATATTCAAAATGAAAGTCACAGTGATGCTTCGAGTATGTCATTTAGTGCAAGCTACAGCAAAGGTGGTAGTGCACCAAAAGATAATTCATCATCAGGTGGGTCTCCATTTAGCCAAATTGGCACGAAAATGAAGGACAGCTTTTCATCGAATGGTCCAACATCTTTGACAGGAAGCTTTAGTGGTGGGTTGCCGATGAAAGAGTCAAATTCTGATGACTCAGTAACACGAGCAACCTTAACTGAAGGCAAGATTACCTTAAATAAAGATACTACACCAATGCTAACTACAGCACAGGCTTTGGGTATTAATACGGACATTAATCAAGCTAACGGTGAGGTTGATAAACCAAAAGATGTTAATCAAATCTTAAGCGAACAACGTCAAATTTCAGCGGCAGTAGGAAATATTAAAAGTGCAGTCAACACTTATGTAGATAGACAAAAAGCACCATTATTACAAGAAATAGAGCGATTATCGGGAGAGAAAAAAGAACTGGAAGCTCGTCAAGATAATACTGGCGCAGCACTTGTTGGACTACAGTTAAAACGTTTAGAAGATGAAGCCGCTGAATGGGATAGTGGTGGTAAATATCGTCGTGCCGCTGATGCACTCACTTCTACAATTGTTGCTGCATTAAGTGGACAATCTGTAAAAGGTATTGCAGCAACAGCTGCTGCACCTTATGTTAATGTAGGGATTAAAAAATCTACGACAGATGAGTCGGGTAAGGTAAATACGGTTGCTAATATTGCTGCACATGCACTTTGGGGTGCAGTAGAAGCTAATGCTCTTGGTGGTAGTGGTACATCTGGAGCGTTGGCTGCGGGGGTTGCGGAACTTTCTGCACCAGTTGCAGCTAAGCTCTCTAAGATTATTAATGAAGTATCGAGTGATGAATCTTTATCTTCTACTACAGCAAAAATGAAAGCTATCGTAGATAAAATTAAGACGATAGATAAGGGGATTGATTCAAGTGAGTTATCAAATAAAGAAAAGGAGATTCTTGTAGGAATAACCAGTTTTATTGGTCAAGTTGTTGCGCAAACTACTTCTAAAGTAAGAGGGGCAGATTCTGATACAGCTTCTAAAAATGGAGAGATTGGGAGTATTGTTGCGAAGAATGCAGTTGTTAATAACTTGCTAGGTAGTGTTAAATTCAGAAAACGTTTACAAGAAAGGGTGAAAAAGGGGGATAAGGATGCAATTCGGATGCTTCAAATTGAAGAGCTTCTGAAAAAATCTGGTGTACCTGATTCAGAAATATTTATCGACTATTATGATAAATGTGGTGGTTGCGATGATGCAAATAAAAAATATAGTATTGCACGAAATAGTAGTTTAAAAATAATTACATCCTTAGTAAAAAGTGGAAAATTATCTAGAGATGATCTTGGTTTAATTATGAGAGAGTCTTCTAATAAAGTCTTATCTATAGATCGAGGGAATGTAATTGGAAGAATGGAAGCTTATGATCAGGCTAATATTTTCCAACACGTATATGATTTTACTCAAAGTACTAATCCAAGAAAATTATCTCCACTAGAATCAGAAATAAAAGATATTTTTAATTCTCCATTTGGGGGGGGGATTGAGGGACCTTCGAGTCGTTTAAAACCAAGAAAAATTAAAACTCCTACTTATTCTGCGCAAGCTAAGTATCAAAGTGTTGAAAATAAAGGCAATCACGAATGGAAGCAAGGTACTCTTGCTGGAGAAAATTATAAAAAGATAGTAGATAAAGTGCCAGGGGTTGTGTTAGGCAGATATGATGCAACTACCGGCCCAGGACCAATAGAAGATTTAAACAAGAGAAAATCTTTTTCAGGTGGGAGATACGCAACTATTAAATTAACTGAAGATATTGTAGCTTATAGAGCTTGGACTCCTGGTCAGTCTTATGAATTTGGAGCATATTGGGCATTAGAGAAACCAAGAGGCTCTTTACAAACTACAATTGACTCGGCAATAATACCTGAATGGGGATTTCTCCCAAATAAAGTTCATATTGCTCAGGCTAATCAATATACTGAAATAGTTATTCCTGCTGGAACAATTATTAATATTGGTGAAGTTGGTTCTCAATCTCAGCGAGGTCCTTATGTGGGGGCTAAAACTCAGTTATTGATTGAGGGGGGAGCAAAGCCTGAGTGGGTCGTCGGAAGAGGTAAATTACAATAGTAATAGAGGAAATGCTGGATTTAGAAAAAAATATTAGCAATAACTTAATTTTTTCTATCTTTCTAGTATTCTCCTAAATTTTAGAAAGTGCGGTTAAAAATTTTTATGTTTTTAACCGCACTTTATTTTCAGCCATTTAGCTTAAGTTTTTTGCGATTTTTGTCAAAATATGCTACTTTTTACGCAGTCAATCCGACAGTAACACATTTAATTTTATGAACGAAGAACATTCGAGTAATCAAACTGAAACAACTAAAAAATCTTTTTTCCAATCACTTATTGGCCGCTTTTTCCAAGGTGAGCTGAAAAATCGTGAAGAACTCGTCGAAGTGATTCGCGATTCAGAACAAAACGATTTAATCGATCAAAATACCCGTGAGATGATTGAAGGGGTAATGGAAATCGCCGAGCTTCGTGTACGTGATATCATGATTCCTCGCTCGCAAATCGTATTTATTGAATCAAATCAAGATCTTGATGCGTGTTTGAACACGATTATTGAATCTGCACATTCACGTTTTCCTGTTATAGCTGATGCGGATGATCGTGATAATGTTGCAGGTATTTTGCATGCAAAAGATTTGCTTAAGTTTTTACGTGAAGATGCGGAAGAATTCGAGCTATCCAAGTTATTACGTCCAGTCGTGATTGTGCCGGAAAGTAAACGTGTCGATCGTATGTTAAAAGATTTTCGCTCTGAGCGTTTCCATATGGCAATTGTGGTGGATGAGTTTGGTGCGGTATCAGGTTTGGTGACCATCGAAGATATTCTCGAACAAATTGTCGGTGATATTGAAGACGAATTTGATGAGGAAGATGTCGCAGATATTCGTCAGCTTTCTCGCCATACTTATGCCGTACGTGCGCTAACGGATATTGATGATTTTAATGCACAATTTAATACGCATTTTGATGATGAAGAAGTGGATACCATTGGTGGTTTAATCATGCAAGCCTTTGGGTATTTGCCTAAACGCGGTGAAGAAATTACCTTAGAAAGTATTCAATTTAAAGTGACTTCTGCCGATAGTCGCCGTTTAATTCAGGTGCGTGTAACTGTGCCGGATGAGCATTTATCGGATATGGAAGGCGTGGAAGAGCAAGCTGAGTAAGTTACTCAGTTTGACTATATTCTTAGCCCCCTCTTTGCTAAAGAGGGGGAATATTTTTTTGTAGTATGGATAAAATGAATAAATTAGTCGTTTATCTTATAGCCTTGATTTCTGGAGTGATTGGCGTATTTGCCTTTTCGCCGTTTGATTATTGGGGTTTAGCCTATGTATCCTTAGTCGGATTGCTTTTTGTGGCAAAAAATGCCAAAAAATCAACCGCACTTTTGGCCACCTTTTTGTGGTCGATGGGCTTTTTCTGTTTTGGTGTAAGTTGGTTAAATGTCAGCATTCATCAATTTGGTGGGGCATCCCTTGGCGTGAGCTATCTCTTGGTGGGCTTGCTTTCTGCCTACCTTGCACTTTATCCAATGCTTTTCACTTATTTAGTGCAACGTTTTCAGGTGCAAAGTGCGGTCATTTTAGCCACGATTTGGACATTGACTGAATTCTTGCGCGGTTGGGTATTTACTGGTTTTCCTTGGTTACAATTTGGTTATACCCAAATCGACAGTCCATTTTTCGGCATTGCGCCGATCTTTGGTGTCACGGGGCTGACATTCTTTACTGTTTGGGCAAGTGCGGTCATTTTTAATTTTATTTTTGCACTATCGAAAAAACAATGGAATTTAGTCGGTGTGAATGCATTGCTATTATTGGTTGTGGGTGGATTAAGTGCTTATGCCGGTAAAGTGAATTTTGTTCAACCCAAAGAAGGTAAAGGACTAACTGTCACGCTTGCACAAGGTAATATTGAGCAAAATTTAAAATGGGATCCAGAATACCTTTATGCCACGGTAGACATCTATCAAAAACAAATTTTGGCGCATTTAGGCAAGTCTGATTTAATTATTTTACCCGAGTCGGCATTGCCTACTCTTGAAAATGCCATTACGCCATTTTTTGAAGCTTTAGATAAGGTAGCGAAAGAGAAAAATACGGAAGTGATGATTGGCACCGTATATCGTGATGAGCAAAGCGGTAAATTATTAAATTCGATTGTGACGGCCGGGAATCCTGATTTCCCTTATGAGTTGACGACAAAAAATCGTTACAGCAAACATCATCTCGTGCCATTTGGTGAGTACGTGCCGTTAGAAAGTTTGTTGCGTCCACTTAATTCAGTATTTAATTTGCCAATGTCTGCGTTCCAAAGTGGCGATGCGGTACAACCGTCATTTATGGCGAAGCAACATGCTTTTGCACCGGCTATTTGTTATGAAATTATTTTTGGTGAGCAACTTCGTGAAAATCTGAAAAAAGAAACCGATTATTTGCTGACAATTTCTAATGATGCATGGTTTGGTGATAGTATTGGTCCTTGGCAACATTTACAAATGGCTAGAATGCGCGCGCTTGAATTAGGCAAACCATTAATTCGTGCAACCAATACCGGTATTTCAGTGTTTATTGATGCAAAAGGCAACATTGAAGCACAAGCACCGCAATTTGAGGAAACCACGCTGACCCATAAAATGGTGCCAACAGAAGGCAAAACGCCTTATGCTGCACTGGGTAATTTACCTATTTATGTGTTGTCATTGATTTTTGTGTTATTACGTGGCTTCACGACGTTATTAAAACGCCGCTTGAACCTTTCACAAAAATAGCAGTCAAAACGACCGCACTTTTTTAACATGAGAGGAAAATAAATATCCTCTTGTAAAACCAATGAGATTTTAATGAATAAAAATCTAATCGAAGTCAAAAACCTGACCTTTAAACGAGGTGAGCGTGTGATTTACGATAACCTGAATTTGAAAGTCCAACAGGGTAAAATTACGGCCATTATGGGGCCATCAGGAATCGGGAAAACCACGCTACTGAAATTAATTGGTGGGCAGTTGTATCCTGAACAAGGCGAGATTTTGTTTGATGGACAAGATATTTGTCGTCTTTCAAATCGCGAGCTTTACGAAGTACGTAAACGCATGGGAATGTTATTCCAATCAGGTGCATTATTTACGGATATTTCAACGTTTGATAACGTGGCATTTCCGATTCGCGAGCATACCCGTTTGCCGGAAAGTTTAATTCGTCAAATTGTGTTGATGAAATTAGAAGCGGTGGGCTTACGCGGTGCGGCAGATTTAATGCCTTCGGAGCTTTCTGGTGGGATGGCTCGTCGTGCCGCATTGGCTCGAGCGATTGCACTTGATCCGGATTTAATTATGTTTGATGAGCCGTTTACAGGGCAAGATCCAATCAGCATGGGCGTGATCGTGAGCTTAATTAAACACTTGAATGAAGCATTGAATTTAACCTCTATTGTGGTATCCCATGATGTGCAGGAAGTGTTAAGCATTGCTGATTATGCTTATATTATTGCGGATAAACATGTGATTGCCGAAGGAACATCAGAGCAACTGCTCGCGAGCCAAGATCCGCAAGTGGTTCAGTTCTTAAAAGGCGAAGCGGATGGTCCGGTAAAATTCCATTATCCGGCAGGTGATTATGTGGAGGAATTATTTAAATGATCATTGATATGATTTCTTCACTTGGACGAAGCGTAATCAAATTTTTCCGCGCATTAGGCCGCTCAGGCTTTATGTTGTTTGGTGCGTTGGTCGGTAAGCCACAAATTCGTCAACATTTTCCTTTATTAGTGAAGCAGTTACACGTATTAGGCGTACAGTCTTTATTGATTATCCTGCTTTCTGGTTTATTTATTGGAATGGTGTTGGGCTTACAAGGCTATGTAGTTTTGGTCGATTTTTCTGCTGAAACCAGCCTTGGACAACTTGTAGCGCTGTCTTTATTACGCGAATTAGGCCCTGTAGTGACCGCACTTTTATTTGCGGGTCGAGCAGGTTCTGCGTTAACGGCTGAAATTGGCTTAATGAAAGCCACAGAACAACTTTCTAGCCTTGAAATGATGGCGGTCGATCCATTACGTCGAGTGATTGCACCGCGTTTTTGGGCTGGGCTGATTGCGATGCCAATTCTTGCGCTTCTCTTTACCGCGATTGGTATTTGGGGCGGTGCGCTTGTCGGCGTAGATTGGAAAGGTGTTGATGCAGGCAGCTTCTGGTCAGTGATGCAAAATGCCGTCAGCTGGAGCTATGATATTCTAAACGGATTTATTAAAAGCGTATTTTTCGCCATTGCGGTGGTGTGGATTGCGTTATTCAATGGTTATGATTGTATTCCAACATCTGAAGGTATCAGTCAGGCCACAACCAGAACGGTTGTCCACGCATCACTTGTGGTACTTGGGCTCGATTTCATCTTAACTGCCATTATGTTTGGGGCAGGCTAATAGGGTATTTTTATGCGACAAACAATTAAATATGAATTTTGGGTAGGCTTATTTTTACTACTCGGTATCGCTGCGTTAGTATTTTTAGGCTTACGTGTGGCAAATGTACAAGGTTTTGGTGAAACAAAATCTTACACAGTAACTGCAACTTTTGACAATATTGGTGGACTAAAAGTCCGTGCACCACTTAAACTTGGTGGGGTAGTCATTGGTCGTGTGTCTGACATTACGTTAGACGAAAAATCTTACTTGCCAAAAGTCAGTATCGCGATTAATGAAGAATATAAAGAAATTCCGGAAAATAGTTCGTTATCGATCAAAACATCGGGATTATTGGGCGAGCAATATATCGCCTTAAGTATGGGCTTTGATGATGGTGAAACCGCGATGTTAAAAAACGGTAGCCAAATTCAAGACACTAAATCCGCAATGGTATTGGAAGATTTAATCGGCCAGTTCCTTTACGGTGATAAAAAAGCAGACGGTAATGCTGACAAAGCAGAATCAGATGTAAAATAATAATCTTTATTTAGGAGATTTATGATGAAATTTACTCAGTTTAAAAAATGGTTTAGCGTAATGGCATTTGCAGTGACTGCACTTTTTGTAACTCAAACTGTACGTGCAGAAACGAGCCCTTATGTGTTGATGCAACAAGCATCAGATAAGTTATTTGCCGATATCAAAAACAATCAGGCAAAAATTAAAAAGGATCCAAACTATTTACGTACCATCGTGCGTAACGATTTATTACCTTACGTGCAAGTAAACTATGCAGGTTCTTTGGTGTTAGGTTCACACTTTAAATCAACCACACCAGAACAACGTGAAAAATTCTTTAAAGCATTCAGCGATTTTATCGAACAAGCTTATGCACAAGTATTAACCGCTTACACCGATCAGAATATTCAAATTGAACCGGCTAAAGAAGTGGGTGACAAAAACCTTGTGAGCATTCGTGTAAACATCATGCAAAATGGTGGACAAGCGCCAATTAAATTAGATTTTAAATGGCGTAAAAACAGTAAAACTGGCGAATGGCAAGCTTATGACATGGTTGCTGAAGGCGTGAGCATGGTTGTCACCAAACAAAACGAATGGAGCGGTATCTTACGTCAACAAGGTATTGATGCTTTAACAGCTCAAATTCAAAAATCTGCCGCAGCACCTGTGACATTGAGCAAATAAGCGAATGACTGCGTTAAAGTGGGATTTAATCCAAAATAATGATAAGATAGCTCTCCAATTATCGGGGGAGCTATCCCGCAACACGTTGTTACCATTATGGCAGCAACGTGCTTCTTTTTTATCAGAAAAGCTAGCGAATCAAAGTACCATTGAATTTGATTTAACGAATATTAAACGAATTGATTCGGCTGGTTTTGCATTATTGTGTGATTTTCTACATGATAGTGAGCAGTTACCAAATAAAAAAGTGCGGTTGATAAATCCGCCGGAACAGTTATTAACCCTTGCTGATTTAGTGAATTTATCTCATTGGATTAGCACTTTTATTGATCATCATTAAAACGGAAATCCTAATGGAACTGCAAGAAATTGAACGTATTTTAAAAGAAAGCCTGAATGTAGATGAGGTTTATGCTCAAGGTGAAAACGCACACTTTGGTGTGATTGTAGTGAGCGATGAGATCGCCGCACTTTCTAAATTAAAACAGCAACAAACTATCTACGCGCCATTAATGCCTTATTTCCAAACTGGCGAAATTCACGCTTTAACCATTAAAACCTATACCACTGCAAAGTGGAAAATGGATCGTCTATTACATCAAGCAAGCTAGGATTTTCTATGGAAAAATTTCGTGTTTATGGCGGGCAATCTCGCTTAAGTGGTACTGTAACCATCTCTGGTGCAAAAAATGCTGCACTTCCTATTCTTTTTGCCGCCATTTTGGCGACTGAGCCGGTTAAATTAACAAATGTACCGGAACTCAAAGATATCGATACCACCTTAAAAATCTTACGCAAACTTGGCGTGGTGGCAGAGCGTGATGCTGAAGGTGCAGTATTATTAGATTGTTCTAAAATTGATCATTTCGTTGCGCCATATGAATTAGTAAAAACCATGCGTGCCTCTATTTGGGCATTAGCACCTTTGGTGGCTCGTTTTCATCAAGGTCAAGTTTCTTTACCAGGTGGTTGTTCAATTGGAGCGCGTCCGGTTGATCTTCATATTAGTGGCTTAGAAAAACTCGGCGCAACGATTGAGCTTGATGAAGGTTATGTAAAAGCCGTTGTCGCAGAGCGTCTTGTAGGTACACGTATTGTGATGGAAAAAGTGAGTGTTGGTGCGACTTTATCTATCATGATGGCGGCAACGCTTGCTGAAGGTACGACAACCATTGAAAACGCTGCACGTGAGCCTGAAATCGTTGATACAGCTGATTTCCTCAACAAAATGGGCGCCAAAATTACAGGTGCGGGTACTGATCATATTGTTATTGAAGGTGTTGAACGTTTAACTGGTTGCGAGCACAGCATTGTGCCAGATCGTATTGAAACCGGTACATTCTTAATTGCAGGGGCGATTTCTGGTGGTCGCGTGGTATGTAAAAATACCAAAGCGGATACCATGGATGCCGTGATTGATAAACTTCGTGAAGCGGGTGCAGAAGTTGAAGTCACAGAAGATAGCATTACCTTGGATATGCATGGCAATCGTCCAAAAGCTGTTAATATTCGTACGGCACCACACCCAGGTTTCCCAACCGATATGCAAGCTCAGTTCACCTTGTTAAATATGGTGGCAGAAGGTACAAGTATCATCACTGAAACCATCTTTGAAAACCGCTTTATGCATATTCCAGAATTAATTCGTATGGGTGGTAAAGCTGAGATTGAAGGTAATACTGCAGTGTGTCATGGTGTTGAGCATCTTTCTGGTGCAGAAGTGATGGCAACAGATTTACGTGCATCAATCAGCCTTGTATTAGCCGGTTGTATCGCAAGTGGTGAAACTATCGTAGATCGTATTTACCACATCGATCGTGGTTATGAGCACGTTGAAGATAAACTTCGTTGTTTAGGTGCGAAGATCGAACGTTTCTCTGAAAAGAGCGAAGAAGTTTAATGAAATCAAGATAAAAAAGAGCGGTCAATGTTGACCGCTTTTTTATTTTCTATTTATTATTTTTTCGAATAATCTCTTGCGCCAAAAATGGCTGTACCAATACGTACCATGGTTGAACCGCATTTTATGGCACTTTGCATATCATCGGTCATTCCCATAGAAAGGGTGTCAATTTGTTGATGAGGGAAAGCGGCTTTAAGTTGCTCAAATAATTGTTCCATTTGGCTAAAAGCTGCTTCTTGTTTAGCAATATTATCTGTCGGAGCAGGGATTGCCATTAATCCACGTAAACGTAAGTGCGGTAGATTTTCAATGTGTTTTGCAAGCTCAATCATTTCACCCGGTTGAATACCTGATTTACTCCCTTCGTCACTGATATTAATTTGAATTAAAACATTCAGTGGGGCTTTATTGACAGGTCGTTGTTCATTTAAACGATCAGCAATTTTTGAACGTTCTAGCGTTTGCATCCAATCGAAATGTTCGGCCACAAGACGCGTTTTATTGGATTGCAATGGGCCAATAAAATGCCATTCAAGCTGAATATTCTGTGCTTCAAAATACTGAATTTTATCTACACCTTCTTGAACGTAGTTCTCCCCAAATGCTTTTTGTCCTGCATGATAGGCTTCTAAAATCGCTTCATTGGGTTTAGTTTTAGAAACCGCTAATAAAGTGACCGCATTTTCAGGGCGATGAGCGAGTTGTGTGGCGTCTTGGATTTTTTGATGGATGGTTTCGAGTGCTTGTTGAATTGTCATAATTCCCTTCCTGACCAATGTGAAACTCTCTTCATTCTACACCAAAGCGATGATTTTTAGAAAAAATCTTCATTTTTTTGATTTTGTGTTTGACAAGCCTGCGCTTTTTCGGTATTTCTAAACACATCTTTTTTTCAAGGTTAAAACACAATGAAAAATAACCGCACTTTCATGATTACCACCATTATTATGACCATTACGACAATTAATGGGGCGGGTTAGTGCGTAACAAACAGGATCAAGAAAACCCGCATTCAGTCTAGTGCGGGTTTTTTAGTATTTAAAAATCACAACATCTGAGGATATTATCATGCGCGTATTAAAATTTGGTGGCACTTCATTAGCCAATCCTGAGCGTTTCTCGCAAGCGGCTCAATTAATCGAAAAAGCTCATTTAGAAGAGCAGGCAGCCGGTGTCTTATCTGCTCCTGCAAAAATTACTAACCATCTTGTTGCCCTCTCTGAAAAAGCCGCATTAAATCAACCAACTGATACCCATTTTAACGAAGCCATTGAAATTTTCTATAACATCATTAATGGTTTACACGCTGAAAATAATAAATTTGATCTAGCAGGCACCAAAGCCCTCATTGATGCAGAATTTGCTCAAATTAAAGGCTTATTAGAAGAAATTCGCCAAGCAGGAAAAGTAGAAGATAAAGTTAAAGCAACCATTGACTGCCGTGGTGAAAAATTATCGATTGCGATGATGAAAGCATGGTTTGAAGCACGTGGGTATAGTGTTCACATTGTAGATCCAGTTAAGCAATTATTAGCACAAGGTGGTTACTTAGAATCTTCAGTTGATATTGACGAATCGACAAAACGCGTTGATGCGAAAAGTATCGGTAAAGATAAAGTCGTTTTAATGGCTGGTTTTACCGCATGTAATGATAAAGGTGAATTAGTGTTATTAGGCCGTAATGGTTCTGATTATTCAGCCGCCTGTTTAGCCGCTTGTTTAGATGCGTCTGTTTGTGAAATTTGGACTGATGTGGATGGCGTTTATACGTGTGACCCTCGTTTAGTGCCAGATGCTCGTTTATTACCAAGCCTTTCTTATCGTGAAGCAATGGAGCTTTCTTATTTTGGTGCGAAAGTGATCCATCCACGTACAATTGGTCCATTATTACCAAAACAAATCCCTTGTGTGATTAAAAACACTGGTAATTCATCTGCGCCTGGTTCAATAATTGATGGTCATGTGAAATCTGAAGGGTTACAAGTGAAAGGGATCACTAACCTTGATAACGTAGCAATGTTCAATGTTTCAGGTCCTGGTATGCAAGGTATGGTGGGAATGGCCGCTCGCGTATTCTCAGCGATGTCAAAAGCCGGTATTTCAGTTATTTTAATTACGCAATCTTCTTCTGAATACAGCATTAGCTTCTGTGTGCCAGTAAAATCAGCAGATGCAGCGAAAGCAATTTTAGAACAAGAATTTGCTGCAGAATTAAAAGCCCATGACTTAGAACCAATTGAGGTCGCAAAAGATCTTTCTATTATCTCTGTTGTAGGTGATGGTATGAAACAAGCTAAAGGTATCGCGGCTCGTTTCTTCTCAGCATTGGCTCAAGCGAATATTAGCTTAGTAGCAATTGCACAAGGTTCTTCTGAGCGTTCAATTTCAGCAGTTGTAGCGCAAAATAAAGCGATTGAAGCCGTGAAAGCAACTCACCAAGCCCTTTTTAATAACAAAAAAGTTGTCGATATGTTTCTAGTTGGTGTCGGTGGCGTTGGTGGTGAGTTAATTGAACAAATTAAACACCAAAAAGAATACCTCGCAAAGAAGGACATTGAAATCCGTGTTTGTGCTTTAGCGAATTCAACAAAAATGCTTTTGGATGAAAACGGGTTGAATTTAGATAATTGGAAAGTTGATCTTGAAAATGCAACCCAACCTTCTGATTTTGATGTGTTGTTATCTTTCATTAAATTGCATCACGTAGTGAATCCAGTCTTCGTAGATTGTACAACGGCTGAATCGGTCGCAGGACTTTATGCGCGTGCGTTAAAAGAAGGTTTCCACGTGGTAACCCCAAACAAAAAAGCGAATACCCGTGAATTAGCTTATTACCACGAATTACGTCGTAATGCACAAGCGAGCCAACATAAATTCTTATATGAAACCAACGTAGGGGCAGGCTTACCTGTTATCGAAAACTTACAAAACTTGTTGGCAGCGGGTGATGAACTTGAGTATTTTGAAGGCATTTTATCAGGCTCACTTTCTTTCATCTTCGGCAAATTAGAAGAAGGGCTTTCTCTTTCTGAAGTGACCGCACTTGCACGTGAAAAAGGCTTTACAGAACCTGATCCTCGTGATGATTTATCGGGTCAAGATGTGGCACGTAAATTGCTTATTTTAGCACGTGAAGCGGGGCTAGAACTTGAGCTTTCCGATGTGGAAGTGGAAGGGGTATTACCAAAAGGCTTCTCTGAAGGCAAATCAGCGGATGAATTTATGGCGATGTTGCCACAATTAGATGCAGAATTTAAAGCACGCGTTGAAGCCGCGAAAGCGGAAGGCAAAGTATTGCGCTACGTAGGCCAAATTAAAGATGGCCACTGCAAAGTGTCAATCATTGCAGTGGATCAAAATAATCCATTGTATAAGGTGAAAGACGGTGAAAACGCCCTTGCGTTCTACACTCGTTATTATCAACCAATTCCGTTGCTATTACGTGGTTACGGTGCGGGTAACGCAGTGACAGCAGCCGGCATCTTTGCTGATATTTTAAGAACATTACACCACTAAAAGGGACATAATATGTTAAGAATTTATGCTCCGGCATCGAGTGCCAATATTAGTGTAGGGTTTGACACATTGGGCGCAGCCATTTCACCGATTGATGGTTCATTATTAGGTGATGTTGTACAGATTGAGTCTATTCCAAGTGGTTTTGAGCTCGAAAGTGCGGGCTATTTTGTGCGTAAATTGCCAAAAGAGCCACAAAAAAATATCGTGTATCAGGCCTATGTACTGTTTAGTGAGCAATTAAAATTACGCAATGTGAGAGTCAAGCCATTGCGTTTGACCCTTGAGAAAAATATGCCGATTGGTTCGGGATTGGGTTCAAGCGCGTGCTCTATCGTGGCTGCATTAGTGGCATTAAATAAATTCCACGATGAACCATTTTCAAAAATGGAATTGTTAGAAATGATGGGGGAGCTAGAAGGTCGTATTTCAGGTTCTATCCATTATGATAATGTGGCACCTTGTTACTTAGGCGGTGTGCAATTTATGGTACAATCTCTCGGTAACATTTGCCAAAAACTGCCATTTTTTGATAATTGGTATTGGGTCTTAGCTTATCCAGGCATTGAGGTTTCAACCGCTGAAGCGCGTGCAATTTTACCGAAAAGCTACACGCGTCAAGATGTGATCTCTCATGGTCGTCATTTAGGTGGCTTTGTGCATGCATGTCACACGCATCAAGAAAACCTTGCAGCGATGATGATGAAAGATGTGATTGCAGAACCTTATCGTGAGGCTTTATTACCAAATTTCGCGGAAGTGAAACAAGCCACTCGTGATTTAGGCGCATTAGCGACGGGGATTTCAGGCTCTGGCCCAACGATTTTCTCCATTGCACCTGATTTACAAACCGCAACAAAACTGGCCACTTATTTAGAAAATCATTATTTACAAAACAATGAAGGTTTTGTGCATGTTTGTAAGGTCGATAATGATGGCGCGAGAGAGCTCGGTTAAACAACAAATCGCTTTTATCCCCTCTTTTATAAGAGGGGAATAACATTTTATTAAAACTCTATAATTAACGGATATACAATGAATTTGTACAATATCAAACACCCTGAAGAACAAGTAAATTTTGCGCAAGCAGTACGTCAAGGGCTTGGCAAAGATCAAGGTTTGTTCTTTCCAGAAACGATCCCCGCTTTAACCAATATTGATGAGTTATTAGCCTTACCATTGGTTGAACGTAGCCAAAAAATTCTTGGCACCTTAATCGGTGAAGAATTGCCGAAAGCCACTTTGGATGCGATGGTGAAAAATGCGTTCACCTTTACGGCACCATTAGAAAAAGTGGAAGACAATATTTATGCGCTTGAATTATTTCATGGGCCAACTTTAGCATTTAAAGATTTTGGTGGTCGTTTTATGGCGCAGGCGCTCGCTGCAGTGCGTGGTGATGGCAAAATCACCATTTTAACAGCGACATCTGGTGATACCGGCGCGGCAGTTGCCCATGCATTTTACGGGTTGGAAAACATCAATGTCGTGATTTTATATCCGAAAGGCAAAATCAGCCCATTACAAGAAAAACTATTCTGTACTTTAGGTGGTAATATTCGCACTGTTGCGATTAATGGCGATTTCGATGCGTGCCAAGCGTTAGTCAAACAAGCGTTTGATGATGCAGAACTGCGTCAAGCGATTGGTTTAAACTCAGCAAACTCAATCAATATTAGTCGTTTATTAGCGCAAGTTTGTTATTACTTTGAAGCCGTAGCGCAATTACCGAAAGAAAAACGTGATAATGTCGTGGTTTCTGTACCAAGTGGTAACTTTGGTAACTTAACCGCAGGGTTAATCGCGAAAACATTAGGTTTACCAATTAAACGCTTTATTGCATCAACCAATGCGAACGATACTGTGCCACGTTATTTAGAATCAGGTAACTGGGCACCTAAAGCGACGGTAGCTACACTTTCGAATGCGATGGATGTCAGTCGTCCGAACAACTGGCCACGTGTAGAAGAACTATTCAAACGCAATGGCTGGAATTTAAGTGATTTAGGTTCAGGTATGTTAAGCGATGGCGAAACAGAAGAAACCTTAAAAGCGATGTACGCAAAAGGTTATTTATGTGAACCACACGGTGCGATTGCCTATCAAGTATTGAAAGACCAACTTAAAGCGGATGAAACCGGTATTTTCTTATGCACGGCACATCCTGCGAAATTTAAAGAGTCTGTGGAGCGTATTCTTTCGCTCGATCTTCCATTGCCGGAAGCGTTGGATAAACACAATAAATTACCATTACTTTCTGATGAAATGGATGACGATTTTGCACAATTACGTGCATATTTGTTGAAATAATAAAAAAGTGCGGTTAATTTTGACCGCACTTTTGTTTTGCTACTCAAAAGGGCGGGATAAACGCCCTTTATTTTTAGGAGTTAATCTTCTTTTCCTAAGATTTGATTCACTTCACTCTTATAGAGTACAGCTTTGGCACCGAAAATGGCTTGTACGCCACCACCGACCTCAAGCACATCAATCGCACCTAATTTTTTCAATGTGGCTTTATCAACGGCTTTCACGTCCTTAACAGAAACACGTAAGCGAGTAATACACGCATCCACGTTTTCAATATTTTCAGCGCTACCTAATGCTGCAATAATTTTATGTGCATTTTCAGTCAGTGAACTGGTTTCTTGTTCTACATTTTCTTCGGTTTCTTCACCGCGTCCTGGTGTCATTACATTAAAGATGCGAATCAAGAAAACGAAAGAGAAGTAATAGAGCAGAGCCCAAGGAATACCGACAAAAATGACACGCAGCCAATGAGTGTTTTCATCACCTTGTAAAATACCGAAGAGCAAGAAATCAATAAAACCACCAGAGAAAGTATTTCCGATAGAGATATTTAAATAATCGGCAATAAAGAAAGACACCCCATCTAAGAATGCGTGGAATACATAAAGCCACGGTGCAACAAACAAGAACATAAACTCGATCGGTTCAGTAATCCCAGTAATGAAAGAGGTGAGGGCTGCACCAAGGAATAAGCCGCCAATTTGTGCACGACGTTTTTTCGGTACACAGTGATACATGGCTAAACAGGCTGCGGGTAAGCCAAACATCATGGTATCAAAACGGCCAGCAAAGAAACGCGTCCCTTCAGTAAATAAACCATGGTGATTTGGATCCGCTAATTGAGCGAAAAAGATTTTTTGTGCACCAACGATCATCTCACCATTGACCATTTCCACACCGCCTAATTCAGAATACCAAAACAGTGGGTAAATCATGTGATGTAAGCCAACCGCACCAGATAATCGCATTAAGAAACCGTATAAGAATGTTCCAAAGGTTCCCATGGAGGCGATGCTTTTACCTGCCGATACGAGCCATTGTTGGAAAGTTGGCCAAATGAGGAAGAAAACTAATCCAACAAAAATAGCTGAAAAAGCAGTCACAATTGGCACAAAGCGAGAACCACCGAAGAAACCTAATACTTGTGGTAATTGGATGTTGTGATAGCGATTGTGTAATTTAACGGTAATCAAGCCCATCACCAATGCACCAATCACACCTGTATCAATGCTTTTTACATCAGGAGAGAAAATCGGAATTAATGCGGCAATGGTACCCGTCATAATGAGATAACCGACAACCGCAGCGAGAGCAGCAACGCCTTTATCACGTTTGGCTAGGCCAATACCTAAACCGATACACAATAATAAGGCTAAATTAGCGAACACCACGCTACCGGCTGCTGACATAAT
This sequence comes from Parahaemophilus parainfluenzae, assembly GCA_963515445.1. Classification (GTDB taxonomy): domain Bacteria; phylum Pseudomonadota; class Gammaproteobacteria; order Enterobacterales; family Pasteurellaceae; genus Haemophilus_D; species Haemophilus_D parainfluenzae_AI. The sequence continues at coordinate 23,229 of CAUPWR010000011.1, forward strand.
CTGAAACAGACCTTGCAGTGCCTCATTATTTAAAATTGGATAGGCTTGCACCGTTGCTTTATTGGAAAGCGCACCACCGATCCCGAGTAAAAGACCCGCAGCAGGCAAAATAGCGATCGGCAACATGAATGCCTTACCGACTTGTTGAAGTTGTTTAAACATAGAACCTCCTGTGATTACTTTTTCGAAATGTAACGTATTTGAAGGGAAAAATCTGTGAAACCGCTCACAGTTTCAATCTCACACCTTGCTTTGATGAGTTTTAGCTTATGTTGGCGTGTGGTGGATTTCCTTTTATAATGCAATCAAACTTGCGTGTTTATTCATTATTTTTATGATAACTTTTATTGCTTACGCCAATATTCAACAACCTTTTCCTTTTGATGAAATTCCTAGGAAACTAGTCCCTGAGAATTTGCATACGGAACCGAAGGGGAATTCTCGGATAACGCAACGACATCAATGCCGTCGATTGGCGCATTTTTTACTTTGGCAGTTGCTAAAAACAGCGGAAAAATCAACCGCACTTTTAGGGCAAATTTATCGCACACAAAGTGGCAGACCACAATTTCCCGTCGAGAATATTGATTTTAATATTAGTCACTCTGGTGATTGGGTTGCTGTATTGCTGCATATTAATGAATCAGAAAAAAGTGCGGTCGGTATTGATATTGAATTTCCCAAAAAACGGAATTTTTCTGCGCTCATAGCGTATTTTGCGCCACAAGCAGAACAAGAATGGTTTGTTAAACAGCCTGATGCAGACCTGGCCTTTTATCGTTGTTGGTGTTTGCGTGAAGCTGTGTTGAAATCACAAGGCGTAGGAATAGTGAAGTTATCAAGTGTGACGCATTTGCCAGAACAACTGCAGATCTTTTCAGATTATTGTCCGAAAGGTAAGTTGATTTTTACAGATGAATTGCCTTTTTACTTTGCGGCATTTATAAATCAGTCAAAAATTCAACCGCACTTTTATCAGTGGGATGGAAAAAAATTACTCGAAAAAAATATAAAAAAATCCTTGATTTACCAAGTAAATGAATAAAAGAAAACCCTTGAAAATATTCAAGGATTTTTTATTTTGTAATAATTTGCATTGCCACTTGTATTTTCATAGACTAACCCCATTTATTTCGTTAAACTCATTAAAAATTTTAGACAAATGGAGAACATAATGTCGCAAAACGGTCCAGATCAAGATCCTTGGGGTAAACCGGGACAGAGTAGCGGTCCAAAACAGTCAGATAATTCATCAGATAAGCAAAATGAAAATGGCTGGGGTTCGCGAGACAATAAAAATCAGGAACAATCACCTCCAGATATTGAAGAGGTATTTAATAATCTGTTGAAAAAATTAGGTGGTGGGAATAAGAAGGGTGGATCAAATAATACTTCGCCGAATATACCTTCATTTAATTTAGGTAAGATTTTACCGATCGCCGCAGTAATCGGAGGGATTATTTGGGGGGCAAGCGGTTTTTACACCATTAAAGAAGCTGAACGTGGCGTGACGTTACGTTTTGGCGAGTTTCATTCTATCGTTCAACCAGGCTTAAACTGGAAACCAACCTTTATTGATAAAGTGATTCCAGTGAATGTAGAGCAAGTTCGTGAGCTTAAAACACAAGGTGCGATGTTAACCAAAGATGAAAACATGGTTAAAGTTGAAATGACCGTGCAATATCGCGTGCAAAATCCTGAAAAATACCTGTTTAGCGTGAGCAATGCGGATAATAGCCTTGGGCAAGCGACAGACAGTGCACTTCGTTATGTGATTGGTCATATGACTATGAATGATGTGCTGACAACTGGTCGTGCCGTGGTACGTGAAGATACATGGAAGGCCTTGAACGATATTATCAAACCTTATGATATGGGACTTGAAGTGATTGACGTGAACTTCCAATCTGCACGTCCACCAGAAGAAGTGAAAGATGCTTTCGATGATGCGATTAAAGCACAGGAAGACGAACAACGTTACATTCGTGAAGCAGAAGCTTATGCTCGCGAGAAAGAGCCAATCGCTCGTGGTGATGCTCAGCGTATCGTGGAAGAAGCAACGGCTTATAAAGATCGTGTTGTACTTGATGCGCAAGGGGAAGTAGAACGTTTACAACGTCTTCTACCTGAATTTAAAGCGGCGCCTGATTTGTTAAAAGAGCGTCTTTATATTCAAACCATGGAAAAAGTCATGGCAAACACACCTAAAGTGATGCTAGACAGTAATAATGGTAACAATTTAACCGTATTACCATTGGAGCAATTAATGGGTAAGAAAGCGACTAAGCCAGTGACCACTACTTCTGAAAGTGCGGTCAGTTCTGCGCCTGTTTCAACACAGGAACGTCGTGTAGAAACACAAGCGGTTCAACCGGTTCAATCAAATGAAGGCATTCGCCAAGGGAGATTTAACTAATGCGTAAATTCTTACTTCCGATTATTGTGGTGATTGCTGCGGTGTTGTATTCCAGCGTCGTGGTTGTAACTGAAGGCACTCGTGGCATTATGTTGCGTTTTAACAAAGTACAACGTGATGCAGAAAACAAAGTGGTTGTGTATGAGCCAGGTTTACATTTCAAATTGCCTTTAATTGATAGCATTAAAGTGCTTGATGCGCGTATTCGTACCCTAGATGGTTCAGCTACTCGTTTTGTGACAGTCGAGAAAAAAGACTTATTGGTAGATTCCTATGTGAAATGGAAAATCAGCGATTTCGGTCGTTTCTATACTGCAACGGGTGGTGGCGATTATAATCAAGCTTCAAGCTTATTAAGCCGTAAAGTGAATGACCGTCTGCGTTCAGAAATTGGTACTCGTACAATTAAAGATATCGTTTCAGGTACGCGTGGTGAATTAATGGCGGGGGCGAAAAAAGCGCTAAATTCAGGGCAGGATAGTACCTCTGAATTAGGGATTGAAGTCGTCGATGTTCGCGTAAAACAAATCAATTTACCGGATGAAGTCTCTTCTTCGATTTACCAACGTATGCGTGCAGAACGTGATGCGGTTGCCCGCGAACACCGTTCTCAAGGTAAAGAAAAAGCAGCATTCATTCAAGCAGACGTGGATCGTAAGGTCACCTTGATCTTAGCGAATGCAAATAAAACGGCACAAGAATTGCGTGGTAATGGTGATGCGGCAGCAGCAAAATTGTATTCTCAAGCTTTTGCTCAAGAACCACAATTTTATAGCTTTATTCGTAGCTTAAAAGCCTATGAAAGCAGCTTTGAAGGTTCAGATAATATGATAATTTTGAAACCTGACAGTGATTTCTTCCGCTTTATGCAAGCGCCAAAGAAATAAACAAGAGATCATGAAAAGTAAAGTGCGGTTAGAAATAACCGCATTTTTTATTGCTTAATTTTAGGGGAATTCTCACTTATAAGGTAAAAAGGCCTTTAATGCAATCAATCGAATCCATAGCCAAAGTAGATTAAATCCACATAAAAAATAAGCCAATTTTTTGGCATAATCATCTTGCTTTAAGCTTTATGTTTCTTTTTTATGTTTATTGATCGTTTGGAGGATTATTAGATGAAAAAACTGATTATTGGCGTTGCAGCTATTGCTATCTTAGGTTATTTGGGCGTTGTAGGGTATCTGCACCAATTTGATAAAGAGAATGCGACCCAACTTTTAATGGAAAATCGCTATACTGGCGAACAAGAAAAAGTGGCAAAAGCCTTATTTGATAATAGCTGTCAATATTGCCATAGTCCAAACACACCTCTTCCATTTTATTCAAAATTCCCGATTGTGGGTGATGAAATGCAATCGGATATTCAAAGTGGGCTCCGTGCTTTCCGCCTAGATCGTTTACTTGAAGGCTTAAAAGATCCGAGCAAATTATCTCAAGCAGATTTAGCAAAACTACAGCGTGTGCTTGAAAATAATGAAATGCCAATTGCTAAATTCAGACATCTCCACTGGGGAAGTAAACCAGATGAGCAAGAAAAAGTGGCATTGCTTAACTGGATTCGTGAAGTACGTAAAATGTCTTTACCAAAAGAAACTCCCAATGTTGATGCAGATCGTTTAGTGCAACCTATTCCAGACAGTATCAACAGATGAAACAAAAGTTGCATTAGGTCATGATCTTTTCTTTGATGGTCGTTTATCAGGCGATGGTTCTATTCAATGTCACACTTGTCACCAATTAGATAAAGGTGGTGTGGATAGACTTGAAACTTCAACTGGGATTGAAGGTAAAAAAGGTCCAATTAATGCACCAACCGTATTCAATGCTGCATTTAACTTTGTGCAATTCTGGGATGGTCGTGCAGCAGATTTAGCTGATCAAGCGAAAGGTCCTCCAACAAATCCGGTAGAAATGGGGTCGCATTCTTGGGATGACATCGTGGCACGTTTTGAAATGGATGAAGAATTTAAAAAAGAATTCTTAAAAGAATATCCACTAGTGACGAAAGAAACCTTAACTCACGCAATTGGTGAATATGAAAAAACATTAATTACGCCAAATAGTGATTTTGACCGTTATTTAAAAGGGGATAAAACAGCTTTAACCGAGCAACAAGTTCGTGGTTATGAATTATTCAAACAGTATAAATGCGATACTTGCCATACAGGTGTAGCAATGGGTGGACAATCTTATGAGTACATGGGACTCTACGGCGATTACTTTAAAGATCGTGGTACGCCATTAACTGATGCCGATGAAGGTCGCTTTGCTCAAACTAAAGATCCGTTTGATATGCATCGTTTCAAAGTGCCAACCTTGCGCAACGTCGCACTTACTGCACCATATTTCCATGATGCCTCAGCAAAAGAGCTAAAAGATGCTGTGAGTGCAATGTTGAAATACCAAAGCAACGTGAAACAGCCTGCTCAAAAAGATGTTGAAGATATCACGTCTTTCTTAGAAAGCTTAACAGGTGAATTTAAAGGTGAAAAATTAAAATAATCCTTTGAGAGATAAATAGAAACGACCGCAAGTGCGGTCGTTTTTTTGTATATTTTAGTTAGATAAAAAATCTAAATGACTTAGTCAGAAAAGTTGAAAGCTAAATTTTAGGTATAAAAAAAGCCGCTTACGCGACAATCTTCTTTTTAATTTAAAATGGTGCCCGAAGCCAGACTTGAACTGGCACGCCTCGAAAGGCGAGGGATTTTAAATCCCTTGTGTACATCATTTAAGTTTGAAAACTATTTGTTAAGTTTGAAAACTATTTGTTTAGACCAATTCCGTGTACCTAGCCAATACACCATGATCTACCCACTAACGCTCTGTGGATAGGTTAGATCTTACACAAAAATACTAGTTTGTAAAGCCTGAATGTACTAATTTTAAAAATATTTTTATAAGGATGAACAAGCTGAAAATGAGCGATTTAAATTTATTTTGCAAGGAACACCCTTAGATGCTCCTTGCATACCTATCTAAAGTAATTCTGTATATTCTCTTATTGAATCAATATTATCTTCAATATAACTCAATGTAACTTTGACATCTTTATGTCCTAGTAATTGTTTGGCTATATATAGGTTTTCAGGTTTTTTCATTAGATTTGTTGCTGCTGTATGCCTAAATCTGTGAGGGGAGCTAATAATTCCTGTATATTTTGAAATAACTTTGAAGATATAGCTCACCTGGTCATTGGTCATTTTCTCTCCCTTTCGTTTAACAGCATTTGAAAATAAATTAATGTTAAATAGTTGAGATTCTACAGGCTGATTCAATTTACTTAATTCAGTTAGTAATTTCTTTAGATAAGGATAAAGTGTAGTTGATATAGGAAGTATATGATACTCGTGATTTTTATTTATCTCAGATGGAATATGAATAACTTGATTCAGCAAATCTACATCTTTAATTCTTAATTTATTTAACTGAGAGCGTCGAATTGCCGTATAGCGGAAAGTCATAATTATGGTTTTAGTAAACCATAATGGGCGAAGAATAGAAGGAAGATGCTTTGATTCAGTGATTCCAAAGCTAAGTTTTTTTAAATCTGAAGAAGTATATACTTTCCTTTTCTTCTTTCCTTCTCTAATGAACAAACCATCGAAAGGGTTCTTTGTAAATGGAAGGAGTTGTTTTTCAATTCCAAATTTGAAAATAGTCTTTAGCTGACGAATATAGCTATTCCAAGTCACTTCAATGATAGATTGTCCAACAACTCTCTTTCTCCATTGGAGTATTAATGAGTCTGATATTTCATCAGGATATTGAATACTACAATTTTTCTGTAATTGTCTAATTGCTTTTTCATAGCTTTTAATAGTATCTATACGTAAATGACGGTATAAAAAAAATTACTAAGTAACATATCAAATGTGGTTCTATTCACTTTCATTTTCCTCAATAAGTGATAAATGCAAATTATCAATTGGAATTCTATTACCGAAAAAATAGTCGGTTTTATCAATCAAATACCCAATCAATTGAGAGGTTCTTCTTGGGCCAATAACCTTACAGCGCCAAAAATTAATACTATCATTGTTTGATTGACGGTATTTCTTGTGTAATTTAAGGTCTTGGAAACTATATTGCAAATTTTCGATATCTTTTTTAGTAAAGTTGGTAATGCCCTTACTATTGAAAAAGAGCTGAAAGATTCCAGGTGTTACAAGGAAAAGTTTGCCTTTGACTATATGTAATTTAGCATTTGAATTATTAATAGTTAGGGTATTCCCGATAATTCCGGATTTTAGCCATTCAACAAAAATCTCTCCTGAGACAGCCTCAGTTTCCTTTGTATCATCACCCACTGTTATAGATGGGGTAGAGGCGATTTTATTTATTTCGCTTTCTTGAGATGTTTTTTTATCAGTAGAGTCTTGAGATTCTTCTACAGGTGAAAATAAATTCATTACCAAATCAGTCATATCCGTCTCGGTTTCTGAGTTTTGGGTATTGATTTGAGTGTTTTGAGAGGATGTATTTTCAGACAAATCCGGTTTATTCAGTGTGCCTGTTATTGCAGGAAGCTGCATTTCAGATTCCATAATCACTGAATTTTCTTCTTTAGTATCTTCAGCTGAATTTAATTGTTCTTCATTTTCAATATCGACTCGACCTAAAAATATACCTGGTCTGTCATTAAGATTTTCCCAAGCTACTTCCGGTTTAATTCTGAGTAAAGAAAATGCTTTAGGTGGGCACCAGCCTGAATCAGCTTTAATTCGACAATGCCAAATTGCTGTACCATCATTTGTACTTTCAATAATCCCCAGCGATTGCATTTCACTAAATAATTTAGGATTGTCAGCTGGAGCTGATATGCCTTGCTCCAATAAATAAGCTCGAATTTGGTCTGCAGTGGGTTTGCTCATTAACCATAGTGCATCCTCTGTAAGCCAACCATCAGATGGGCCTTTAGGTGTATTAATTTTAAATTTATGTTGCAGTAAATGACGTAAAGCCATGAGTAGTTGTTTTGCAAATGACGTTATAGGTTTCTGAGTCAGTTTTGATACGTCTCCACCTAGTGCAAGAGTTACACTATTTTGGTCTGCTTTTTGTACTATTTCAGATAATAAACCAGCTTTATCTTTATGATCAGCCATGGCATACATTAAAGCTGAAAAAGCTTCCGGGTATTCTGCTAACCATGCAAATGCTTCTTTAGGAATTAAATAGTTTGCAAGAAAACTACCCATAACCGGGTGAAGATCATAATCTCGCCCTTTAATATATTTGAATTTATAAGGCTGAGTTGGTACTCCTAACCAAGGAAACCAACGAGAACCATCTTTTAATTGTATATCTATATCAACAATAACTTTGCCAATGTCATGAACCAATGCAGCATAAATAACAGCAGCAGTCCAAGCATCACGTTGCTTAGATTGTTCTTCCGGAGCAGCATTTTGTGGCAATACATAACTTTGTCGTAATTTAGCTGAAAATGAAAGAACTTCTAGGCCATGATCAAGCATACCACCTAAATGTGAGTGATGATGTGATTCTGAGGCAGGTAATAATTGAACCATTTCAGCGTAGCGCTCGATAGGTTTTTTATAGAGCTCATTAAACATATCTTGCGTCATTGATACTTGTTGCCAAAGTAAATTTAAGTATTTTTGGCGTAATTCAGTTTCGAGTAATTCTGACGCAGTAAAGGGGGTTATCCATCCCTCATCATCCACTTTGAATGTTGATGAATTGAGATTTTTTAGAGAGGATGTGATATTAAGGGAATCTTGTTTTTTCCCTCTGATTTTATGAAAAATAGATGAAAGCATAACTCAGAACCTTTTTTGTAAAAGAATATTGATTTATGCATAGATCTCAATAAATAAATAATTCTAAATCGGAGATAAATATTAAAGCCGTTTTGAAAGCCTTTTGGCCTTTTCAGGTAAGACCTTTCCCTTGGAAAGGTTACCTTTATTACATTACCCTTAATCCCGTTAGGGATCCTTTTGAAACAAGCCAAAGTCAATGTAAATATAATATTGAACGAATCATTAACAAATAATGATTCACATGTAAAACGTACGCTCTTGGGCGACCTAATAAGGGCCTATTGCTTCACTAGCCTCTTAAGAATTATATGAATACTAACAACAGTTCAATAACATCAATTAGAAAACAATGGGGATTCTAGTTCCCCATTGTTTTTTATTTACTCTTTACCTTCTTCTTGCGGCTCCTTAATTGGTTTACTCTGGAGTAGAGAATCTATTCGACTGAAATCCTCAACAATATTTAGTACTTCAGGGTTGATATAACTTAAAACTTTTTTTAAGTTAGAGTATTGCTCCACTAAATTAATCTTTTGCTCATCAAAAATTGGTTCATGATGACAAATTCGATTTCTTAGATTTCTAATTTCTTCTGTAATTGAGTGAATATCCGTGATAATTTGCTCCCGATCTTTAGACGGAATCTTAGTAAATCCTTTATTGCAATTTGTAGACCAAAGAGCTCTATGGGTCTTGGATAGCATATTTTCCCAAAATACAAGTCGTAGCTCAGCAGTTACTTTACTTGGGGAAATGACCGTTGTATTAATACGCAATGGTGAAATTCTATTATCCTTTCCAATACTAATCGCATATTGCTCATGAGAAAGAGATTTTGCCACAGTATTCACCGCACATAATAGTTCATCTCTTGTGGATGGCTTTAATGCACGAATGAAGTTGTCATTCAAAATGCTATATGCTTTAAAACGTGCTTCTAATGATGATATAATGGCGTTTCTTAGTGTTACTTCATATAAAGAGATTACTTCTAGAAATGCAGCGCTAATTTGAATATTCCATAAGTAAAGTTTATATGCTTCTTCATCACAAATGTCTTTAGTATAAGTTGGCGAGAAATAATCTTGGTACGATTTACTACGGGAAGTAGATATATATTTTTCCAATTCAGATATTTTAGTAATCATTGTATAAATCATATTGACTTTAATTAATGAAGAGTATAGCATAATATCCGTGACTTAGGGACTGTGAAGATAGCAATCTTTTTAGGTTAGCTGGACCCCCCTTTGCATTAGATATTTGTGCTCTAGCAATTAGAGCAAAAGAACAATAAGCCAGCATTATGCTGGCTTATTTTATAACTTGTGAATAGGTTTTATTCCCCATCCATTTCCTCTATACTATTGTAATCTCCATATTCAACATCAAACTCATCTTCAGAAAATAACTGAGATTCTAAGATTTGGCGATCTTCTTCTCCTAAAAATTTCCAGTAATTGCAAATCAACTCCTTTTCGCCATATTTTTCCCATACTCCTGGATAAAAGTATTCTGCTTCAACGTGACAAATTCCCCCTTCGTGAGGGTCTCTTATATTAGCTATAGATTCAGCGCTTTGAATTGTAATAATGCATGTTATATAGAGTAGATAGCGTTTCATATTTGGGGCAGTATTTGAAAATTTAACCAATTCTAAACATCCGATTTTCTAGTAAGTAGTTTTATTTAGAAAGTCTTTTAAAAATAAAAACAGATTGTCAGTGAATACGAGAGGTAAAATACTATGATTTAGTGCAGAAACTTTGATTTATGTTTTTGGACTGTCTAAAAACTTGCTTTGTTAAAGTTTTGGGACTATACTGCATGGGTAGTCTAAAAAGTTTTGATAAGTGAGGATACAAATGTTTTATGTAATAACGTTTTTAATCTTATGGTGCGGTTTTGGACTCTATTTACTAGATACCGAAAAGAACCCTAATAGAATGAATCTAGATGATTTAAAAGATAAATTAAGAAAACTTTGAATTTTGAACAAAGGAGTAAAAATGCAGTTTAAAAGTGTTTCTTTCAAGGTTTTTGTGTCTGCCAACATGCTTATGCTGGGGTTATTTGCTTTTTTTCTTGCTCCTGCAATTTTACTTAAACAGCTTGAATTTAATGGAGCTGAAATAGTTGAACTTTTAAGTATTTATATGGGAATGACCGCTGTTATCTCTGCTGTTTGTTTTCTTACAAAGAAGATCGGTATCGCAAAGTATTTTTTAGTGGAATTTATATTGCTAGCGATAATTTTTGCATATTTAGGATATAAATTTAATGTTTTGAATTTTTAATAAAGGAGTTAATTATGGACTATGATTATCAAAAAGGCTTTGAAGAAGGTTATAGAATGATTATGGGAGCATCCGCATTGCTACCTTTAGCACCTATTCAACCATTGACGCCGCTTGGAAGCACTCCATTTAGAGAGGGTTTAAAAGCTGGTATAAATTTAGCTAAAAGAAATAACCAACAGTCATTTAATAACATTTTTAAATAATTTTAAGAGATAAGATGGCATTAATAGGATTTGCTCGAGTATCAACTCAACAGCAGGATCTAAGTGAACAGATTCAAGTATTAAAAGAATACGGCTGTAAGAAAATTTTTTCAGGGAAGCATTCCGGTAAAGCTGAGAAAAATAAAGCACAATTGGATGAACTACTGGATTATGTCCGAGAGGGTGATGTTGTTGCAGTAACTAAGCTTGACCGCCTAGGAAGGAGCCTTGCTCAGTGTTTGAATACACTTGAACTATTTAAGAATAAAAATATTGGTTTTGTTGCAATACAACAAGGAATAGATACCCGAACCCAAAACAATCCTATGGGGATGGCCTTAATTCAATTGTTAGGTATTTTTGCTGAATTGGAAAGAAGTTTTATTGTCGAGCGTACTCAGGAAGGGAAGCGAACAAAACTTGCTTCAGGTCATAAAAATGCATTAGGCGGCCGCCCACCTAAAGTGACAGATAAAATACGTAAAAAGATTTATGCGGATTTTAAAGCTGGTGATTCTATTTCAACAGTAATGAAACGATATGATTTATCTAAATCAACGGTGGCGAGACTAAAAGGTATTTATAATAGGGAAAATTTAATGTCTGAAGAGTAGAAAAAAACAGCTAAGTATTTCTGAGAATTATAAACAAAAATGGCAGGGCTCAACTCTGCCATTTTTGTTTGTTTTGTTATATTGAATAAGTTTCTAGAAGTTTTTTTAGCATTTCCGCCCTTGATAATTTTTCCTTTTCACAGATTGAATCAAACATATCTGCTACATCTGGCTTTAGGCGTAAAAGTATCTGTCTATAGTTATCCTTAGTGTATTTATTAGCATTAACACTGATAGTCTTTTTCCTGGTGTTGCTTAACTTGCTATAGCTCATTGTTATCCTCTAAATATTTTTTCAAAATCTCAATGGATACCGCATGTTTTCCGGCAATCACTAAATTTTTACCATCTATTTTTAAATTTTGCGTTAGTCGGTAAGTCTTTTTCGGCTTTGATTTTGACCGCACTTTATTGCGGACTAACAGGATTTGATACTGCTGTTCTGGTGTTTTTATTTTGCCATCACCGATGGTTTGATAAACTTGGGCTGCTGTGAGGTCGGATATTTTAACTTCTTTAATTAGCTGTTGATTATCGTCACCCAAAATAACAACATCCAAAGTGCCTTTTTCGGCCAGTTTTTGTTGCTCTCTTAATGGTAATTTTGCCATGCTGGATAACAGCGTTTTTTGCCCGGCATAATTGACAACAAGCCGCGCGTCAAGTTGATTTGTTGCGATTAACGGGATATAAGTCATCACGCCATGGCGTAACTCGCTCAAGTCCTCTCCACGCGACTCTAACTCCCGCCATATTGCCGCAATATACATGAGATATTCCGCCGTAATGCTTAGTGTTTTGGCTAATTCCGCCTTTAAATCTTGGATTGTCATGCTTTTAACGGCGACAATATCAAAACTATTTGTCTTTGTTGGTAACATTTAATAACTCCTTTGTGCCGACCATTAATTCATTAAGCGCCTTTCTCTGTCTATGTTCGCGCCGCTTTGTGCGTTGATACTCTTGATATTCCGCCCACTTTTGCGGATCTAATTTCAACTGGTCACGTTTTTTGGCTTTATGTTTACGTTGTATTGCTTGATTGCGCTCAAGTCGCTCCGCTTTCTCAACATCGCTTAAACTATCCCAAAATTCGCGCCGTTGAGCCAGTATCTCATCTTTTTTATCCTGCCATCGTTGAGCCTGATAAACTTTCCGAGTGGCTAGATAATTCGGATCTTGCACACGTCTATAATGCCTTTCCCTTTGTGCTTCCAAATGTTCGTGCATTCGTTCCGGGTCTGCTTTTCGGTTTTCGCGGGCTTTGGCGTGGTTGCGTTTATTTAACTCAGGGTCTTCCGCTATCCGTTTGGCGTAGTGCGCATTTTGGATATTGTGTATCTTCAATTTTTCGCACTCCGCACAGCAAGTATTTTTCCGCCCACGTTCCGGCGGTACTTTTTTACCACAAACTACACAATCAAGATTGCGACAATATTCGCAAAGCTCAAAAGTACGCCCACTTGCCCGCCGATATTGATAATTTCTGCCGCACTGCGGGCATGGTCTTGTTATCGGCTTGTTTTTAATTCCCATCTTCGCCGCTCGCCCAATACACTCGGACGGCATCAAGCACAGCAAATTGTTGCGCCTGTGTCATCCCCGCTAATTTGTTGTAAAGTGCGGTCAAATCTTGCGGTAAAGTGCCGTAGTGTGTGCGTAAGTCATCTGCCAAATCAAACGGCATTACAAGTCGAGTTAAATCACTGCCCGCATAGACATTGTATAACTCAACCCACTCCGATTTTGATAGTTCCGGCTTTTCTGCGCGCGTCAAATGTGCTAACTGCTCAAATGCATTATTAATATGAGCCGACAATCCTTTTTGTTCACCCTGTGGTGTACGGTCTGTCACATATTGCAATGCGGTTTTTGATAGGTGTACTGCTGTTTTTGCCATTTTAAAAGCTCTAATTAAAGCCACTTACGTGGCTTGTTGTTAATAATATTTGATAATGCAATCAGTGTTCTGATAATCAAAATAATCAGAATCAATCTCGTTTCCGTCATCATCATACGCAACAAAATCCCAATAAACATAACATTTACGACCCATTTCAGTAATAGCGCCCGCCTTATAAGTTACATATCCATCCTCTCTATTTGCATTATCAATGCTTGGATCAGGATATGCCTCATCAGTTTTAAAGTAAACTTTATGCTCACCGACAACGTTGTTGTGATCATTCGCGTAAATCGGAAAATGGCCTGTCATATTGTCATAAATTTTAATGCCATCTAATAGGATATTAATCTCGTCAATAACATCATCTTGTCTGATACCGGCAAAGTAATTATCCCAATCATCATAAGTAATCTCTACATCACCGGTGTCCACACTAGCCCAACCGATATAAATAGGGTCTGCGTTTGTCTCAAAAAATATAATGATTGTATCTGCATCATCAGCTTGTCTGCCTGCGCATAAAATCACGTCATCATCGCCTAAATCAAGTCTAGTATAAGTATTTTTGTCAATCGCAAGATCGTTTGTTACATAGTACATAATTTGTTTCCTTTTTCTGCCCCTGCCGATTGGTGGGGTCTGGTTAAAGTTTTTGAGGGTATAGCCTTATCTCTTGGCTATGATTGTATATTATATAATATACAGTTCATTTGCAAGCACTATTTTGTCAGTTTTGTGTAAATGTTTAAAATCTCCTTATTTACGCCAATGCGTACATTGTTAAATATGTAAACACCCTTATCTGTTTAGATAAGGGTGTTTATGTTAGTAAAACATTGGCTCATTTTCCCAATCAATGTCAAGCGGGGGTTCTTCTACTGGTTCAGGTTCAATAACTTGATATTCTGCTTCAGTATAGGAATCTGCACTCTCCAATTTTTTGTTCCAATTTCCCATTATGTGAGCAGGTGTGTATAAATGGTAATTCACCTCATCTTTAAGGGTGTTACCAATAATGACTTCTCCCGGTATATGCAAGAGTGTCATTTGTATATAACACATTAATGCTGCAGTAAAATCCAAATCTCTTGCTTGAGCCCACATTTGTTGCTGAGGGTTAAAGTCCTCTTCACGCAAATAATTATAAGCCTCAATAATCATTACGCCTGACCCACAAGTTGGCTCTTGCAATGTCAAAAAGCCACGTTTTTTAATTAAACTATGACAATCTGATAGAGTTACGGCTGCCATTAAGTGTGCAATGTGACTAGGTGTGAAATATTGAGCTTTATATTGATCACCTAAATCCAACGACATGAACACTGATCCTAGGAAATCATAGGTTTTATGCTCCAAAGCCTCAACAATAATGTTGAAAAGGCGACTGAGAGCTTGTTTTTCATCTTCATTATAATGCTCGCCAGCTGTCTGATAACGTTGTCTCAACGATTCATCTGCTTGTGCACCATATATAATGAGATAGAATTCCAGGGCAAAGATTGTAATAAAGTCGTAAAACACTTCTGAGCGTCGATATTGTGGTGCTATCGATTTAAAAAGTGCGGTAAATTTTTTCTCGAAATCCATAGATTACTCCTAAAATAACGGGAGCAATCCCCTTTGAGGATTACTCCCCAAAGGGTGGTTTATGAGAGCTCTAACAAAAAACGTTAGAATGGTTTAATAGAGGCTAAGCCGCTAATTTTGCTTCTTCATTCGATGTTAATTCGAGAGCATTTAACAAGAATTGTGTTGCTTCACGTGCTTGAGAAGATGCTCGGAAAATAGCTTTTTTATCGGCTTTTAATGCGTTAATCCAATGTTCAATATACGCTGCATTTTGTGAAATATTATTGCAAACATTCACGTGCGCACAGGTAAAGGCGCTTGTGAGTTCAGCTATTAATTCTTCAAATGCATATTGTTCAGAACCAAATTTATCAAATTTAGCTACACCGTCACGATTTAACCGGTCTTTATGCCCGGTGGCGTGACCGCATTCATGCAGTAGAGTTGCATAGTAGTCATCAGCTGTATTGAATTTTTTGAAATCCGGCATCACAATGCAATCTTTTCTCGGCATATAACAAGCACGATCTTGTGCTTTGTTATACAGCTGCATACCCATTTTATTGGGTAATACATCTAAATCCGGACGAGCTTGCATTTCAGAAGATTTTTCTGGTTCAGGATATTCTTCATAGTATTTTTCTAAGCCTTCACACTGTTCAATATTAAACACGTGATGACCACGAATAAATACAGATGACTTCATTTTCGGATCACCGTTTTCATCAAGTACAATGTTTCCGCTATCGTCTTTTTCTTCAAACATATTTTGTTTATAGAAAATAATAACTGTACTTTTCTCACCTGTTCGGACTTGGCCACCTAGATGATTTGCTCCTTGAAAAGTTACCCACTTGCGTTGAGTAAAGTTTTTTCTAATAGCGCTCATCCAAAGCAGAAGTACGTTGATCCCGGAGTATTGACGACCACTTTCACCGTTGCATGGAATAGCCATTTGTGGCCATCCACTATCCCAAGGTTTTTGCCATGGCATCACACCTTGTTCTAATGCTTCGAGAATTTGGTCTGTAATTTGTTGGTATAAATCTTTGGCAGGTTGAGTTCTTTTTTTCATGGTTGTTCTCCAATAAAAAAAGGGAACAACCCCCCGAATGGGAAATTGCTCCCAGTCGGGTAAAAGAAAACCTTGAACACGCCAATGGCATGATCAAGGTTTGTTGTAAAGGTTGCAGGTATTAATTCAGTTATGAATTAACACCAATGGAATGTGTTTTTTTGCTTTGTGCTTTTTGCTCTTGTTGACGTTTTAATGATCGCACACCAATAAAAGCAACTGTTCCCATAAAAAACAGTACAAAGACAATTGCAAAGAGGAACCCATTCCAGTTTAACGTAATATTCATACGTTACGCTCCGTCTGTCTCCATTAAGTTGTTGCAATATTTAGCTAACAACACACCACAGAACCAAGCTATTCCGCCAAATATCATAATGATAATGGCAAGAAGTAGCGGAATATTGTCATTCTGAACAAACATTGCGACAAACGCAATACCTAAGATGTAAGTGCCGATTTTACGAAAATCTTCAGAAACCAGCAGCATTGTTTTTTTGTCCCAATTGGAACTAACAAGCTTGAGTAAACGCTTAATCATGTTTACCCCCTTACACTTAACAAATCTTTACGGTTTGCGTATGGCGAAACTGTAAAGAAGTGATATTTCTGTCCGTATTGACTAGGGATATTCACCATAATACGAGTAGAAGATACATCTTTTCCTCGATTTTCCCAGGCATTTAATGCTTGAGTGCGAACTTCCTCTATTAGAGATTCTGAGTCATTATGTTTGGCTAAATAAGCTAAACAACTGTTATGTAATGTCACTTTCATAAGTTTTCTCCTACAGCAAGGGAAACCTTTACCTCTAAGGGTAAAAATTCCCCTTAGGGTTGAAAATGAATAGCTTATGCAATGTTAATGCATAAGGTAGTAAAGAGTACCCACTGTACCAACAATACCGACAATCAAAAATAAAATGCTAAATAACGTTGTTCGTTTTAACCACGTTCTTTGCACATCATCAATAATTGCCTCATATTCTTCCGCTTGGCTATCTAGCATCATTTGTAATTCGCAAAGCCGACGAGCTTCTTCGTCTTCAATGCTTTGATTGATACCAGATGTCACTTGTTTGTATTTATCGGTTGCTTTGTTTTTAGCTGCAACGAAAAAACGGCCCAAGTGTTTTCCCACACGAAATGAAAATGTTGGAGTTTCAAGAGGGTTACTTGATGGAACATCATAGTGTTCCAATTGAGTGGATGAGGACATAGTCATTCTCCTAATGTGAAATAAAAAATTCCTTGGAAAAATGACATGCCCGAAGGGAATCATTTTCCCTCGGAAGGTCTTTAAGGTGGCATTCCTACGATTGCGTAGAGTATCCTTTCAGAATGCTGGATAACATTTTGGCTATGATTCTACTTGCACTAAGGCAAGGCGTTGCTTCTCAAGAATCGTGCAACTTATAAGAGCTGTTTGCACAGCGACTTATCAAGTCCAATCATACTTAATAAGGCTGTCGAATCTCTATTAAAAATTGTTTTTTGGAAATGGAGAATTTATCTCAAAATCAAAAAGAATTTTTTATATATTCCCCCCTGTCATTTCGTTAATGTTTCAACTATCCAATTTCATCGTAAGGGATGGTTATGTCTATAAAAAAATCACTGTTTCTTTTCGGTTTGTTACCACTATCAGTGTTCGCCCAGGGGCCTAATCCCATAATTACTGTTTATTCAACACAAGATTATCCAATTCTTCACGCAGAGCTTGCAAGCCAGGTGTATTTACTTGATCAAGTTGAGCAATGGGAAAATTTGATTAGTCAGCGATTGAGTGCGAATCCTAGTGTAGCAGCTCAGCAAGCATCTCAGATTTTTCAGTCTGCTGAATGGAAACAGTCTGAAGAGCAATTAAAGCGTTCTTATCAGGGCCTTATAAGTGGTTGGCAAAATGGAATCAAGAAGGTGCCTGCAGTTTTATTTCAATATCCGGGAAAAGAGGATAGTGTCATATATGGTGAAACCAATATTGCTCAGGCATTAAGTTTATGGCAACGAGAGATTACAAAAGAGGGGACAAGATGAAATTGAAAAAAATGACATTATCCGGGCTTTGTATTGCAATTGCGTTGACCAGTATTTCAGGACAAGCTTCGGAGTCCGGTCAATCTTCTTTAAACACTGCATCGATTATGGCATCAAGCGCTTCGACAAGTTGTTTAGATTATAAGGTCGTTGGTACTTGTTTTTGGCTATTTTGTACAAAATTCGGCTGTAAAATCCGGACATCTACGAAAATAAAACACTATATTCCCGAGGTAGTGGTTTCAAGTTATAACCATCAGGCTCAAAATCCTTGGGTGGAAATGAATTTCCTTAGCAATGGGGTAAAAGGTGGAGATTATCAATCACCACACAAAGACTATACGCAAGCAACATTTAAAAATGTTGATGTAATCGGTCATCCGCAGGGAGCGATTAGTCAAATGCTTAATAGTACAGGGTATTACTGCAAAAGTCAGACAACGCCTTTTGTGCCTTATTACTTGAGTGGTTTGGACTTTTTAGCGTGGCGATTTGGTGTTCCGGAAATGGTTTATCCTGAAGCGCTTATTCCAGGTATGAGAGAAATTAGAGCAAATGGAGACACTTGGGGAAATATTTATCCACGAGCGGGTACAGTAACACAAGTTCATGACTATAAAGCTTCAGCTGTAACAGCGCATCGAGTAGCGGATGTTGTGACAAATACTTTCCAACCACATGTATATATACCGATTGCGAAAAAAGATAATCAATCGAATGGTGAGTGGTTTCCCCCTCCAGTGAAAGAAGGGGATGAAAAGACACATAAATGGCAACAGCTTCACCCGGTTACTTCACAGTCTTGTGCTATTTTCCCTGATAACCCGCCAAGTATGCTATCTGAAAATGGTAGTTATGCCTGGGCATTATGGCGCCCTTACAAGTGCTGTAAAAAACGCGGACAAACATTTTTGTATAGTATTGATTGGTCTAATTAATAAAGGAATTGAGTATGAAATTAAATCATGCACTGAAAGCATCTTATATTGCTATATCGTGCGCAATCTTATCCTCAACCATGCCAGTATCAGCTTCTAATAGTAATCCGTTTGGATTTAATAAAGCCGATTCTATTTTGTCTGATATGGTGTTTTATCAAATTGGGGGCGGTGTAGGTTATATGGCTCCCCCGAGTCGAGGTACGATTCCTGCAGCTGAATTTGGGATTGGTTGGAAAGCTAACTTGATGTGCGGTAATTTTGACATTAAGACGAGTATTAAAAATCAGTTAAATGGTTTAACTGAAGGATTTAAAGATCTTTATAGTAACGTTATCGAATCAGCCACAGGAGCTGTGGCGAGTTTACCTGCAATGGTTATTCAACGAGCAAATCCTCAGTTATACGATATTCTTACGAATGGTTTATATCAAGGTAAAATTGATTTTAATAGCTTAAAAACCAGCTGTGAAGAAATGTCTAAGAAGCTTGCAGACGCAACTTTAAATGGTCGTTGGTCTCAAAGTTCGGATATGGAATCCTTTAAAGACATTACTTCAACTGAACCAGATGCTACTCGAGCTAAAAAGAGACTTGAGGAATCTCAAGGTAAGGAAGGTAAAGAGTGGGTCGGGGGTAAAAAACGCGGTGGCCAAGGACAAGAACCAATCAAAATTGTTGAGGATGTTGCAAAAGCTGGCTACAACATGCAAAACAAGCGTAATGTATTAGAATCAGGTCGAATCTCCGGTAGTAGTTGTAGCGGATTACTTTGTCAAACTTGGGATAATCCTAAAGATATGACAGATTGGTTAACGAATGTGATCGGTGAGAAGCAATTAACTACTTGTAAAACAGATTGTGGTACTGCTAGTAGCTCTCGAGCTGGTGTTGGTTTAACACCTGAAATTGAAAAAGAAAATATTAAGACGGTAACTCAATTACAAAAAGCGCTTAACATGAGCACTCCTTCCGTTGAAGTACTTGCAGAATTAAGTTCTACAACAGTTCCTGTAACTCGTGGCTTAATTGAGTCTTTACGAGAAGATCCCGATGCTCAAGTATTAGGGCAGCGTTTAGCCAGTGAAATTGCTGTAGCTAAAACAATGGAGAAAATGCTTCTTGCACGTCGAGCTGTTTTAACGGGTATGCGTGAGCCAAATGTGGCCAACAATAAAGATGCTCAAGAAGAGTTAGAAAAGATCCTCACTTTAATTGACCGAGAAATAGGTCAAATTAGAATGGAGATTGATCTACAAAAATCACTTACCGGGAATTCCGCAGTTGCAATCCTACAAAATAAAGAGCTACGTGAATATAACACTGGAACCGGAAATGTTACACGTGACAGTGTAGATAAACGGATTAGCGATTTAGCTAATGGTACGAATAGCAATGCTGCTGAATTGGCAGATGCTGACAATATCAATATTCCTCGTAACAATGTCACTTTAGAAGTGCCTCAGATGTCAAACTCCCTGTCTTACACCGGGACTGGCGGTACATCCGGAAATAGTAGAGGTAACACTTCTTATTCATCAGTTCCAGCAATTAAAGGGACTGCACTTGATCAAGCTACAGGGTTGTTGAAAAAATTTGAAGGGTTTAGTGATAAAGCATATTGGGATGTCAATGCTTATCGCACTGGATATGGTTCAGATACTATCACAAAAGCGGATGGTACAATTGTCAAAGTAACGAAAGATACTGTAGTTAGTCGCGCTGACGCAGAGCGTGATTTAGCACGTCGAACACAAGAATTTGCAAATAGAGCGAGAAATAACGTATCATCTTCAACATGGGATAAGTTACCGCCAAATGCCCAAGCCGCATTAACATCTTATGCCTATAACTATGGCTCATTAACAAAAGATGTGATTGCTGCAGCCCAGGCATCTGCGCAATCAGGCGATATGAACGCACTAGCAAATGCAGTAAGAAATCGTCAAAACAATAATAATGGTGTAAATGCTAAACGTCGTAACCAAGAAGCAGATTACATTTTAGGAAAATAAATAAAGGATATTTTTATGAAAAAATTACTCACTATTGGAGCGGTAGCTATGTTTGCAACGCCAGCTTTTGCAGCTAATAATATTTTTTCTTGTACAGCAGAGAACGGAAGCCCGGTGTCTGTAACAAAAAATGGTTCAGATTATGAATTCACTTATGGCCAGGTTTCTTTTAAAAATCCGGTAAAACAAGTTTTTGCTAATCAGGATTCTTATGTAGCTACTGGTTCAGGATTTATTACTAGCTCATTAGAAATGAGAAATAATGGCACAAGTTACACGATTCAATTTGTGCAACCACACAATAGTAACAGTATTGAAGAGCCAATGCTTTATATCACCAATGGCAGTAAAATGGATACGGTGAGCTGTAAAGCGGGTAGTGCAACTCAAAACTTTGAACGTCGCAGTATGAAAGCTTCATAAGCGTAAATAGAGATAAAATAAGCGGGATTTTCCCGCTTATTTTTTTAGTGGTATTCACTATTTTTAAAGATTTGTATTAAATTATTTAAAATCTCCTGTTCACATTCATTTCCGTTAATGATGTTCAGTTCATCATCAAGATGAGTAAGCATTTCATCAATTCCTAATTCATTCATTGCTATTTCATTTAAACTAATAAGCCATTCTTTAAAACGAGCTTTCATATCTCCTCCTGGTACGGTTTATTTTTATATTGCAGTGTTAAGGTACATTGAGGGGATAGATAAATCAGTAAAATTAGGGGTCTGACGCTCAGTGGAACGAAAACTCACGTTAAGGGATTTTGGTCATGAGATTATCAAAAAGGATCTTCACCTAGATCCTTTTAAATTAAAAATGAAGTTTTAAATCAATCTAAAGTATATATGAGTAAACTTGGTCTGACAGTTACCAATGCTTAATCAGTGAGGCACCTATCTCAGCGATCTGTCTATTTCGTTCATCCATAGTTGCCTGACTCCCCGTCGTGTAGATAACTACGATACGGGAGGGCTTACCATCTGGCCCCAGTGCTGCAATGATACCGCGAGACCCACGCTCACCGGCTCCAGATTTATCAGCAATAAACCAGCCAGCCGGAAGGGCCGAGCGCAGAAGTGGTCCTGCAACTTTATCCGCCTCCATCCAGTCTATTAATTGTTGCCGGGAAGCTAGAGTAAGTAGTTCGCCAGTTAATAGTTTGCGCAACGTTGTTGCCATTGCTGCAGGCATCGTGGTGTCACGCTCGTCGTTTGGTATGGCTTCATTCAGCTCCGGTTCCCAACGATCAAGGCGAGTTACATGATCCCCCATGTTGTGCAAAAAAGCGGTTAGCTCCTTCGGTCCTCCGATCGTTGTCAGAAGTAAGTTGGCAGCAGTGTTATCACTCATGGTTATGGCAGCACTGCATAATTCTCTTACTGTCATGCCATCCGTAAGATGCTTTTCTGTGACTGGTGAGTACTCAACCAAGTCATTCTGAGAATAGTGTATGCGGCGACCGAGTTGCTCTTGCCCGGCGTCAACACGGGATAATACCGCACCACATAGCAGAACTTTAAAAGTGCTCATCATTGGAAAACGTTCTTCGGGGCGAAAACTCTCAAGGATCTTACCGCTGTTGAGATCCAGTTCGATGTAACCCACTCGTGCACCCAACTGATCTTCAGCATCTTTTACTTTCACCAGCGTTTCTGGGTGAGCAAAAACAGGAAGGCAAAATGCCGCAAAAAAGGGAATAAGGGCGACACGAAAATGTTGAATACTCATACTCTTCCTTTTTCAATATTATTGAAACATTTACCAGGGTTATTGTATCATGAGGCCCTTTCGTCTTCAAGAATTTTATAAACCGTGGAGCGGGCAATACTGAGCTGATGAGCAATTTCCGTTGCACCAGTGCCCTTCTGATGAAGCGTCAGCACGACGTTCCTGTCCACGGTACGCCTGCGGCCAAATTTGATTCCTTTCAGCTTTGCTTCCTGTCGGCCCTCATTCGTGCGTTCTAGGATCCTCCGGCGTTCAGCCTGTGCCACAGCCGACAGGATGGTGACCACCATTTGCCCCATATCACCGTCGGTACTGATCCCGTCATCAATGAACCGGACTGCCACGCCCTGAGCGTCAAATTCCTTTATCAGTTGGATCATATCGGCAGTGTCGCGGCCAAGACGGTCGAGCTTCTTAACCAGAATGACATCACCTTCCTCCACCTTCATCCTCAGCAAATCCAGCCCTTCCCGGTCTGTTGAACTGCCGGATGCCTTATCGGTAAATATACGGTTTGCTTTCACACCTGCGTCTTTGAGTGCTCTGACCTGAAGATCAAGAGACTGCTGACTGGTTGAGACCCGAGCGTAACCAAAAAGTCGCATAAAAATGTACCTTAAATCGAATATCGGACAACTCATGTCTATTATTACAAATTTACGATTTAATAGACATATTAATGTAACAGTTTTACGATGTCCGATAATTTATAACATTTCGTACGGTTGGAAAAATGTTACTAAATGCCCGTCAGGCAGGGAGGCCGATATGCCCGTTGACTTTCTGACCACTGAGCAGACTGAAAGCTATGGCAGATTCACCGGTGAACCGGATGAGCTTCAGCTGGCACGATATTTTCACCTTGATGAAGCAGACAAGGAATTTATCGGAAAAAGCAGAGGTGATCACAACCGTCTGGGCATTGCCCTGCAAATTGGATGTGTCCGTTTTCTGGGCACCTTCCTCACCGATATGAATCATATTCCTTCCGGCGTCCGGCATTTTACCGCCAGACAGCTCGGGATTCGTGATATCACCGTTCTTGCAGAATACGGTCAGAGGGAAAATACCCGCCGTGAGCATGCAGCGCTGATACGTCAGCACTATCAGTATCGTGAATTTGCCTGGCCCTGGACATTTCGCCTTACCCGTCTTTTATATACCCGGAGCTGGATAAGCAACGAACGTCCTGGCCTGCTTTTCGATCTGGCGACAGGGTGGCTTATGCAACATCGTATTATTCTCCCCGGAGCCACTACGCTGACCCGGTTGATTTCAGAGGTAAGGGAAAAGGCGACGTTGCGCCTGTGGAACAAACTGGCACTGATACCGTCAGCCGAACAGCGTTCACAGCTGGAGATGCTGCTGGGGCCAACTGATTGCAGCCGCCTGTCTTTACTGGAATCACTGAAAAAGGGCCCTGTGACCATCAGTGGTCCGGCGTTTAATGAAGCAATTGAACGCTGGAAAACTCTGAACGATTTTGGCCTGCATGCTGAAAACCTGAGTACACTCCCGGCTGTGCGCCTGAAAAATCTCGCACGTTATGCTGGTATGACTTCGGTGTTCAATATTGCCAGGATGTCACCGCAGAAAAGGATGGCGGTTCTGGTTGCCTTTGTCCTTGCATGGGAAACGCTGGCGCTGGATGATGCATTGGACGTTCTGGACGCCATGCTGGCCGTTATCATCCGTGACGCCAGAAAGATTGGGCAGAAAAAACGGCTCCGCTCGCTGAAGGATCTGGATAAATCTGCATTGGCGCTCGCCAGCGCATGTTCGTACCTGCTGAAAGAAGAAACACCGGACGAATCGATTCGTGCTGAGGTGTTCAGCTACATCCCAAGGCAAAAGCTGGCTGAAATCATCACGCTTGTCCGTGAAATTGCCCGGCCCTCAGACGATAATTTTCATGAAGAAATGGTGGAGCAGTACGGGCGCGTTCGTCGTTTCCTGCCCCATCTGCTGAATACCGTTAAATTTTCATCCGCACCTGCCGGGGTTACCACTCTGAATGCCTGTGACTACCTCAGCCGGGAGTTCAGCTCACGGCGGCAGTTTTTTGACGACGCACCAACGGAAATTATCAGTCGGTCATGGAAACGGCTGGTGATTAACAAGGAAAAACATATCACCCGCAGGGGATACACGCTCTGCTTTCTCAGTAAACTGCAGGATAGTCTGAGGCGGAGGGATGTCTACGTTACCGGCAGTAACCGGTGGGGAGATCCTCGTGCAAGATTACTACAGGGTGCTGACTGGCAGGCAAACCGGATTAAGGTTTATCGTTCTTTGGGGCACCCGACAGACCCGCAGGAAGCAATAAAATCTCTGGGTCATCAGCTTGATAGTCGTTACAGACAGGTTGCTGCACGTCTTTGCGAAAATGAGGCTGTCGAACTCGATGTTTCTGGCCCGAAGCCCCGGTTGACAATTTCTCCCCTCGCCAGTCTTGATGAGCCGGACAGTCTGAAACGACTGAGCAAAATGATCAGTGATCTACTCCCTCCGGTGGATTTAACGGAGTTGCTGCTCGAAATTAACGCCCATACCGGATTTGCTGATGAGTTTTTCCATGCTAGTGAAGCCAGTGCCAGAGTTGATGATCTGCCCGTCAGCATCAGCGCCGTGCTGATGGCTGAAGCCTGCAATATCGGTCTGGAACCACTGATCAGATCAAATGTTCCTGCACTGACCCGACACCGGCTGAACTGGACAAAAGCGAACTATCTGCGGGCTGAAACTATCACCAGCGCTAATGCCAGACTGGTTGATTTTCAGGCAACGCTGCCACTGGCACAGATATGGGGTGGAGGAGAAGTGGCATCTGCAGATGGAATGCGCTTTGTTACGCCAGTCAGAACAATCAATGCCGGACCGAACCGCAAATACTTTGGTAATAACAGAGGGATCACCTGGTACAACTTTGTGTCCGATCAGTATTCCGGCTTTCATGGCATCGTTATACCGGGGACGCTGAGGGACTCTATCTTTGTGCTGGAAGGTCTTCTGGAACAGGAGACCGGGCTGAATCCAACCGAAATTATGACCGATACAGCAGGTGCCAGCGAACTTGTCTTTGGCCTTTTCTGGCTGCTGGGATACCAGTTTTCTCCACGCCTGGCTGATGCCGGTGCTTCGGTTTTCTGGCGAATGGACCATGATGCCGACTATGGCGTGCTGAATGATATTGCCAGAGGGCAATCAGATCCCCGAAAAATAGTCCTTCAGTGGGACGAAATGATCCGGACCGCTGGCTCCCTGAAGCTGGGCAAAGTACAGGTTTCAGTGCTGGTCCGTTCATTGCTGAAAAGTGAACGTCCTTCCGGACTGACTCAGGCAATCATTGAAGTGGGGCGCATCAACAAAACGCTGTATCTGCTTAATTATATTGATGATGAAGATTACCGCCGGCGCATTCTGACCCAGCTTAATCGGGGAGAAAGTCGCCATGCCGTTGCCAGAGCCATCTGTCACGGTCAAAAAGGTGAGATAAGAAAACGATATACCGACGGTCAGGAAGATCAACTGGGCACACTGGGGCTGGTCACTAACGCCGTCGTGTTATGGAACACTATTTATATGCAGGCAGCCCTGGATCATCTCCGGGCGCAGGGTGAAACACTGAATGATGAAGATATCGCACGCCTCTCCCCGCTTTGCCACGGACATATCAATATGCTCGGCCATTATTCCTTCACGCTGGCAGAACTGGTGACCAAAGGACATCTGAGACCATTAAAAGAGGCGTCAGAGGCAGAAAACGTTGCTTAACGTGAGTTTTCGTTCCACTGAGCGTCAGACCCCAATTAGTAAAATTTGCGACGTGGATCGCAAAAATCACATTTTTCCTGCTTAAAACGAGGTTTTAATAAAAGAATAATAAGAGTACAATGAGAGTAAGTCAGAGTATTTTAATAGGAGAGAGAATATGGACGCTCAAAAGTTTGGCCATACTGTCGGACAATTTTTTAAGAAAATTGACCGCACTTTGTCATTTCTCCCAGGAAAGCCTCGTAAAGCTGTTGTGACAGCTGCTGCTCTTGCTGCGAGTCCAATTTTGGCCGGAGTTATAATTTCCAAAACCAAGCCTTCTAAAAACATTGAATATTTAGATGAAGAGCCAGTAAGTGATACATCTTTGTTGTCAGAATTACTTGCAAATGATGATTCATCAGAAGAAGGAAAGTGGGATTATGGTTTTCAGGGGTTTGGCTATTATATTAACGGAGTAAAAGTTTACGGAGATGATGACGATTAATTATTTTCGTAAATAAAAAAGTCCATCTGTCTAACAGATGGACTTTTTTTATACGTTATATTTTTTTACTAATTTTATCTCCAAATTGCCCCCCTGATTTTTGGGATGATTCAGTTCCTTTCGCAATGGCAGCGCTAAGCTCGCCACCCACTCGAATTCCAGCCCAGGTCATTGCTCCAAACCATAAACCAGGTAAAATTATAAATAAACTCCCCATCACAAAGTTAGAAATAATGTCATCTTCTGCATTTTCTAAAAAGTGGATGTTTAGCATATTATGAGATGGAGAACTATACATAATTTCTATTAGGTATGAATCAAGCCATCTTGCTAACTCCCACCAAAATGTGGTTGTAATGAGTGCAAAATATACGAAGCTTAATGTCATTACAGTTTTAATAGCAAAGCCACTTAAAATCGTAATAATTGGAATTAAAATAATTACAGCCATAATCATAAAGGCTTGAACCATTGGTAGGGCTTGTCGCATTGCATCTAGGCCTGGGAATATAGCCAAACTTCCAACAGCCGTTCCTACAGTTGAGGTGAGTCGAGTAACCGCATTCCAAAATCCAGCATCCACGCTACCACCGTAACCTTGATACATTTTCCCTTTTGAAACATCTATGTTTTCAGAGCGTAAAAGTGTTCTCAATAAAGCTTCATCTTGGTTGTCGATAGAGTTAAAGAAATCACTCACCTGGGCAGATAAGTTTTGACGCATATCTGTAAGTAAGCGAGATTTTAATCCAGCTCCACTTTCATCCCACCATTGATCACAACTTGGGAAACCACCTTTTCCCGAATTAGGTAATGCCGCATCTCGATTTGCATCATAAGGGAACGTGCTAATAGGTTGCTGAGCCCTAAAACGAGGGTAGAGCTCGCTGTTATTAATAAGCAATTTACCACCTAACCAGGATGTTTCGCGGATTTGTGCCGGACTCAAGGCAAGTTGGCTTGTTTGTAATTTTTGACGAGCCGGGATATAGCATTGTTGCACAAATTGCTGCACTTCAGTTAATAATGCTGGGTTAGTGATTTTTTGATGTTGCACTTCAAATCTAACCTGACGTAAATCACGCTGGCAAGGCAATACTGCAGTCATACCATAAGTTAGACCTTTATCCACTTTGTGCATCAACATCCACCAAATAGGAATTCGGGCTTGTCTGTCTCCAAATGTTGTCGTAAATGGCGCATAGCCTGATTTATCCGGGGAAGCAGGAACTTTATAGCCACATTGAATAGATGAACGTTCATTGTATTCAAGGTTATTCAATGATACCGGGATAAGAGGGGCTAATGTCAAAACAACGATAAGCATTGCTGGAAGGAGTTCGATTGTGAGCCAGCGGATTAATAAATCCCCTTTCTCACCTTCATCATCCCCTTGTTTAGCTACGTCACGCCAAATTTTAAAGATCATTCCGATAAGCGGAAGAAGCCATAACCCTGTTCCAACAAATAACGCAAAAACTCCGTTATTAAGCAACCAACCAAGTAGAGTCAGGAAATATTCAAGATAACTGTCAACTGAGAATGTCATATTTCCCCCTAAGCTAAAGTAATCTGTGTAATCGCTTCAGCAAAAATTAAAATCATCGCAATTAACCATTTTGCTTTTGCCGGCATAGAAGATGGTTGGCGACGAGAAATGGAATAGACCATCAACATAATCGCACCATATAGTAATAATCGTACTGCAAACCATATCCACTGCGTTTTAATAAACCAAGCACGAATATCAACATTCTGAAGATATTGAGTTGCAAAGATGCCAATTGCAGTAAGGGCTAAAAATAAAAATAAAAGGATAGCAATAAAACGGAGTACATTTTTAAGCCATCCTCTTGATTGTGGCTTTTTACCTTGAGACATCAGGACTCCTTATTCATTACCCACAGTCTTATCCCCAAAAACTGGGGATAAGTCAGCAGGGGATTCCCAAATTGCAGCTAATTTCCAAAGCAAATATTGAATTAACCAATATGCATCAACGTGATCGGTTAATTCCACATTAAGTCTAGCTGGCCAGTTTTCGGAAGAAAACACAGGTAATTGGAAACGCCCGGAGATATTAAATAATAAATGCACTTCACCTTTATCTCCTTTAGCGTGTACTTTCCAACTTGATTGAGTAAATACACGCTGAGGAAATGCGCTTAATTGGCAGTTTGAACCAATTTTTGTCTTAATTTTTGCAATGAAATGCAGCACGTAGGCTTTCACCTCATCAGAGGTAAAAGCAAGTGATTGGATGCGAGGCCCAATGTCAAAAATACGATGAAAAGTCATATTAGGATTAGGCTGCGATTGAGTTAAGTTCGTCATTGACTGCAATCCCCCGTTTTTTGTCTAAGTCTTTAGCAACCATCAATGCCGCATCTAACTCAGTACAGTTATGTTCCATCATTAATTGTTTACGTTGTGCTTTCTCGTGTTTTTCAGTCATCCCTAGTGCTAAGTAAAGACTAGGTGGAACAACACGGAATAAGGCTTCCATATTGGTTGCGAGCACCACACCTTCAGTATATTTCTTATCTGCTTTTTTCGCAGATAACAACATCATTTTCTGAGCTTCGGATAAACGACGGAAACGGTTTACCTGTTCGACTTCATCATTAGAAAGGTTAAGTAATTCCCACCATTCAACCATGCTGAGTAATTTATCAGATTCATCAGGGAAGTCAGCCATATTCTGTGTAGCTAACCATAACCAAATACCCAATTTACGCCACATTTTAGAACCTTTAACCAGGAACTTAGCTAGAAGTGGATTTACGGTAATGATATGCGACTCATCCGTAATGTTCACGATAGGGCGGAAACTGTGTTGATATTTTTCACCTAATGAGTTGATATGGTTAATTAGGGAAATATACGAAATCGCTAATTCAGCTTCATAGCCATCACGTGCAAACATCGCCAAATCGACAAGTGTAATATCAGCTTCAGGCCAAATTTCCCCTTCACGGTTAAAGAATCGACCATTTACCCCAGTGCAGAAAATATCCATTGCTTCGGCCATATCTGCAAGACGAGATGCACGTTCCGGGCGAATATCTTGGCGACGACTTAACTCCTCAAGTGCGGCTTTTACATCCCCGGTTAAAACTTGACGAGGTGGGGTCTCTTGTGAAGTTTTCTCTGCAGCTAATAAAATAGCCTGGCGAATAGCCGAGCGGTCAGCACGGCTCATTTTCTCATCTTCCTTCGCTTCTCCCCCGGTGATCATTAAGCGAGCGGTTAATTCCATTTCCGCAAGTAAGTCTCGTTGTTCCTCGCCTTCATCTTCATTATCGTCATCATCTTGAACTTCAAGATCGATATCCATTTCCAATAAACGATGCGCTTCAGAGAAGAGCGGTAAAGCGATGTTACTACTTGGCTCAAGAGATACCCGGTTAACCGTTAAACCGTAACGCTCCGCATAATCTGAAAACAATCCAAAAGAGTTACCTGCTTCTACAATAAACAAGCGAGGACGGTGCACCGCCATCAGTTGTGCCATTTGTGCGGTTAATGTTGCCGATTTACCTGAACCTGTAGGGCCTAAAATGAGCTTATGCGCATTTTTAGTCCGGTCTTTAGGGTTTAGTGGGTCAAAATCTAATGGGCTTCCACCGCGGTTAAAATAGGTGATTCCTGGGTGTCCCGTTCCGGTCTCACGGCCAAATACAGGTAACATATTCGCAATGTGTTGCACCCAATAATATTTGGTATAAAAACGAGATTTTGCATCTAATTGAGGATTAAAATTCATCGGTAGCCAGCGTAAATAGCTATTAAGAGGCGCAACTTCGTTGCCTTCTTTTACCGGCACTAAATTATTACTGAGTAAAACCGTTCTTAATTCTCTTGAGCGAATGCGTAGCTCTTGATCGTCTTTCCCTCTTACATAGAAAACCATGCCAGCTTGATAAAGCTTGTGTCCGTCTTTTAAATATTCCGTTACTGTGAGGGCATCTTGTTTTAAATAGATAGACTCATAGTTATTACCGACAGCTCGACTACTTAATTTGTCTAAATGCGCCTGTAATTTATCTTGAGGATGAATGACTACAGTGATAGCCATAATGGTTGATTCCGGCAATAAATCAAATAGTGCATTAATATTACGACCTCGAGTGACTTCGCCTGTCATGTGGCCAACATCCGGCTGCTTACGAATATTATCAACTACAATGACTTCGTGAGGTTGCTCATTAAAATACCAATAGCCATTTTTACTTTCCGGTGGCGTAAAAAAGAGATTTTCACTAAAATCTTGGTCTTGTAATGGTAGAGCAGATTCATCCTTAGAGAGTGATAAAAGATCATAGCAAGCTTTATCATCGAGTCCGTTAAAATAGCGTGATGGATTTGGATTAAACCATTCTAATAACCAACGATGAATTTGTGTTTCATTTTGGCGTTCCATGGTTAATCCAGCTGTGATAAAAGCACTTTGAACACGATCACAAGCTGTATTTAATTTCTCGATTGTATCTGTCTCATTATTTCCAGCATAACGATAAATAACCATGCGTGTTTTACGCACTTTTCCAGCCCATGCCGTATTTGTTACCCGGTCATCAACAAAAAGCCCACCTGGTTTACCTACTGCTTTTAAGTGACGCTCCATTTCACCAAGCCACTGTTCTGTAAACTCACTACCGCTCGCTTCAGGTGAAGTGGTTTTAATGTACTGTCTCAGATTCTCAACATAACCGCTTAAATCCTTGTCATCCTGGCAATAGAATTGTACAACGTAAGGGTTGGTATCAAGTTCATCGAAACTATCCTGTAAGGCATCTTTAACCAATGTGCGAACGCGATTAAGATAGTCGCTGCTTCTTCCCTCAGTTCCTATAGGCTTAATATCAAATACCGCACCTGCACTTTTAGCATCATCAAAAAGCATTACGCCTTCTTCTTCCAAATATTCCGCATAAGGAAGATTGGAGATAAAAGAGGGATCGCGCCCATAAAGCATTTTAACATGTTGCTCTCTGGTCATTTTTCTATTACGCATAACAGGAGTGATTTCAATCGTCTCTTCTACGTTATTGGTATCATCCTGCTGTGCTTCTTCCGGTGCAATGGATGTTAGGATAGGTTCCTTTTTAGGTTGAGGCTTATCACCTTTTTTAGCAGGGAAGAAAGCCTCTAACACGTCTTGGAATAATGCCATCGTTTCTTACCTCATCTAGTACATTCTTGTACGCTCACCCGGTTGGGCATATTGCACACGTCCATAAAATGGAATTACTGAAGAATAACCTGGTACAGGCATTTGCTCTGAGGAATCAGTTAAGTGCGGATAAACATACATCACTAAATCAGGGTTTGGTAAACGAGGGAAAAGATTTTTCACCTCGTTTTCTGCTGTACGGGTATAAGTTTGTTGTTCACGAGATGAAACGTAATTTGGTGCATCAATAAGACGGCCATTCGGTGTCCGATAAGATGTAATATTGCTATCATTACCGCCTCGATTCCAAATATCTTTCATTGTTGCATCGCCTGTTGGCAATAAATCACCTTGAGAAGTTGAGCAGCCAGTCAAAACACTGCTTGCGGCTAAAATCACGCCCATCATCATTAAAACTTTCATTATTGCTCCTTAATCCAAGTTAGATTGTCTTGAGGCTTGTCCGTATTTCACTTTTCGAGACATGCGGTCATAATCAATATCAATTTGTTTTTCGATGTGTACAGCCACTTCTTTACCCGGTGGAACATATACCGCATCAAACATTTGGCCATAACGCTGACGGAACCAGTCTGCTGTTTCTCTCAAACCGCCACCTAACGCTTGACCAAGAATATACTTACCGTTATTACCCGTTACCGCACCAATTACTGCACCGCCATCAACCACTGTTGTTGATTGAGAAGATGATAAGCCTTGTGCAGCTGCTGAAGCCCCCGTTAAGAAGAAGTTGGTCGTTAGATATTCCGGAGCATTTGTTCTGCGTTCTCCAGGAATGCAAGGCACACCATGTGGATCAGATAACCAGCCAATTTTATCGTCAGAATTGTCTGTTGAAACAATGCGGCCATCGCTAAACACAAAAGTTAAGCTTTTCACATCACCACGAACACAAGATAGCGTCCAGTCACCGCTTGCTGTTCCAGAGACAATTGCGCCTTCAATATCCGGCAGTTCAATGCCATTTGCAATTAAGTTATCTCGACCAATAAGCAATTTAAACGGATAAGGCTCGGTTACCTTATTGTCAATCGGCACACGCCCAACAAGCGCAGTCATAGCAACAGAATTAGTTAAAGTAGAGTTAGCTGCAATTGTGAAAAATGGTGTAGCGGTATTAAATATTGCATTATTACCTGTACTAGATTGCAACCCATCATTAGATTTTCGGATGTCATTCACATTGTTATCGAAGGTTTTGGGAAAACCGATTCCTGCACCATTTACACCAATACCTTGTAGAGCATTCCCTTGTCTGTCTGTAGTTGGCATATCACTAGGGTTCACCCAATTAATTCCCCCTCGAGTTTCAACCTGAGGGCCAGTTGTTGCTCCGTTTATTGGTAGAGGAGCATTGGGATTTGCCTGGGCATTTCCATTCCCTACAACTTGATTACCAGCTTGTACAACCTGATCTTTTAACGCATTAATCTCATTAATTAACGCCCCTGTTTCTGCTTGTACCGCCTGTTGAATTTGATAATCCGTATTGTTTGCTTGATTTTTTAACTGCTCATTCTCTTTTACCAAGCGTTCATTTTGTAAAATCACTTCATCAAATCGCTTATTATGCTCTTTCACTTTACCTATAAGTGTTCTTACCGTATCTTTAGATGTGTCACCCTCAATCCCCATTGCTCGTAATTCTTCCGGTGATAAATCTTTAAAAGAGATATCTAAAGTATCTTCTTTCTTGGTTTCTGCTGTATTTGTTGAACTACTACCGGAGAAAAGAAATCCAGCCATCAGCGTCACGACAAGAGCGGTAATCCCACCAATAACATAGAACGCTTTATTTGCTTTCATTTGCATTGTTCGCTCCTTATTTTGTTTGAGTTGTCACTGTTGTGGTGACTTTTTTCAATTTTTTCGGTTTATATGAATTTGACTGAGGGATAACAGAATGATTAGGTGAACCTTCTGTCACAAGATATAACGTTGTGGTATCTTCAGGTGTATCATGCCCCCCAAGCCAATTATGCTGAAATGTTGCTGCATAGAATCGACCTTGAAGCTCTCGAGGATCTAAATCAATGCGAGATTGCCCCTGGTTTTGCAAGCGAACCGCAGTGACAACATACTCATCAAGTTGCCAGCTGAGTAATGGAGTAGCTCGCACAGGCAATGCAGGTAAGAGCGTTTTAAGCGGTGTAGGAAGGCGATGTGAAACTTGGCGCACACCTTCCAAAGGCTCAACTGAACGTAAAGGCGCATAAAACATTTGTGCGGCATAACGTGTTAATGCAGCTGGAGCGGGGAGTGCCGGACGCGCATTTGGCATTGGTTCGTTATATGCATTTGCATCTTGGCCATAAGCAGTTGTTTGTTTTTCAACTTTATT
Organism: Parahaemophilus parainfluenzae; assembly: GCA_963515445.1. Lineage (GTDB taxonomy): Bacteria > Pseudomonadota > Gammaproteobacteria > Enterobacterales > Pasteurellaceae > Haemophilus_D > Haemophilus_D parainfluenzae_AI. The sequence goes on from CAUPWR010000011.1 coordinate 57,623, forward strand.
TTCATAAACAAAGCGAATTGGCTCACTTGCATTGGCAACAGAATGCTTCGCTTGCACATCAAGTAAGATTATTTCTCCAGTTGCAACATCCATAAGCTGCAAGCGTGTTTTTGGGAAATCTGCAGTTGCTTTTAAATAAACCGCACCGCCAGTTGATTGAATGCGAAGCTTGCTATCTAATTCAGGTGGATAACCTACTTTTACATTTTTATCTACGAATAGAATACGTTCTTTTTCGATTTGTAAGTCAATAGGTAACGGTTTGCGCGCCCATTTCATTAACACATCGGCAGATGCCGTCATTGGTGAAAAGATAAAAGCCGCGCTTAGTAACAAAGTGAGTTTTTTCATTATTGGTTATCCCCTTCTCTAAATTCTTTTGCTTCTAAACGTAATGGAATTGAGCTGTAGCAGTTAAATCCCAATCCCCAAGGATTGTTCTGTAAATCTGTTTCCATGCGCACGATATTGACCGGGAAGCGGGTTAAAACACGTTTTACTGGTTCATCTTTGAAATACTCATCTACACTTAAATCAAGATTAACCGTCCAGCTATCTGGACTATGCACAATAACGCTACTGTCTTTAAATCCACGTCCCACAATTTCATAAACACCACGTGCACGTTCACGTAATTCACCGTTAGATAAACGGTCATAGTAGTCTTTCTTCAAAAATTCTTGGCAACTTGGCGTAATAAAGGCTTTATTTCTTTCAATATTTAATTTGTATTCTTCCTCGCCATTCTCCATCCAGCGGTTTAACTGCTGGAAGGTTTGATAAGCAAAGGCATAAACGGTTGATTTTGGCACTTCCCACCAAGGGCGTTGACTTCCCGCACGTAAATCCGGTGGGTTATAAATCATTAATCGACTTGGTGCGGTAAAAATAATGGCACATAGCACCAAACAAATCACAAGCAATGCACCGATAGCAATTCGCCCGGTCATGATTTCGCGATTTTTTTGATGAACAATCCCTTTTAAGTTACTCATAATAAACTCTCTTATTTTTTAACTCGGCGAATAGACCAAGTGCCTTGACGGGAGATAAAGCGATTCCCCCCTAATATTCCATCTAATTTAACCTCAATCATTCGATTCAAGTAGGCTTCCGGCTTACCTCGTTTAAGGCGCGCAATAATCACTTTGCCAATCACCACAGAAAGAATGCAAAACAACATGGCGAGAGACGGAATTAACAACCAAAAATCAAAGCCTAAGGCAAAACAACAAAGGAGGCCAAGCACTGCACCCAAGATAAATCCCATTGCTGCAGCCAACATAAATTCACTTACAGATAACCCGCCATACACACTCGATTCACGATTTAATCGAGTAGGAAGAAAGGGGATTGTTTGTTCTTTATCGCTTGACATCTTGACCTCGCAGAGATAATTAAAACAGACCGATAGCCAATTTCACCAACCAGAGGCTGAAGAAAATTAAAATGAAACCAAGAATAAGAGCGATAATAAATGGGCCCCATCCTTTTTTGTCATTTTCGTCAGTCGCTGCGTTATAGGTTTTAATTAATGCCTTAACCACTGTCATGATTGACCATGCTGCAAATAAAATTGCACACAAGGTTGCCAATGATTTAGCAACAAGATAGATGATTTCCATCGGGTCTTTGGTATTGCTATCTACGCCTGGGATTTTAAAATCAGGGATTTTAGAGGCATTGATACCATTACCACCGCCTGTAGCAAACGCATTTTCAACGGATAACCAAAGTAAAGTTACTACCGCAAGAAAACGACTTGAAACATTCTGAAAGAAGGATTTAATCAACTTCATGAGATGTCCTTATGGTTTGTTAAATAAAAAAGCTGACAACACATATAATTAATGCTGCGCCCCATAGAATCAGTTTAAAGAATGACCAAATATCACCGTCGTTCACCATGCCTTTGTAGCCATGATTAGTTGCCCACATATACGCAAGCAGTAATACGACAACCAAAATAATGGCCAGCATGATTTTCAGTTTTAGCGGGTCTAAACCACTTACAGTATAAAAACTGTCTAATGGTGAAACAGAAGGGAAATTAGCGTTACTCATCTGCTATTGACTCCGAAGATTGAGATAATCTTCTTTTAAGTTACGAATAGCTTTAGGATTTCTAGGGATTGCCCGGGAAGGGTTAATATATTGCTTAATCCCTGCCTGTACCGTAGCAATATCTTGATGTGCTGAAGCGTAATCAAAATATTCACGACTTTTCGCAGAAACCTTTGCACTTGCAGCTGCTCGCTGTAATGAGAGTTTTGCTGCATCCAACTGTTTAATTGCTTGCGCTAAATGCTCTTGCTCTGTTGCTTGAGCACTTATAGCGCCAAACAATAACCCTATTGCTAGAGATAAACTGAAAATATTTTTAGTCACGGAGAACTCCTTACTTGAAACAGATTCCAAGCAAAGAGTGCCAAAGAAGAGAGGGAAATTTAATGAGAAACTCTTTTTAAATTCAAAACAGTTTTTAGTGATAAAAAAGGGCGCTTATTCTTGGAAAAATAAGCACCCATAATGACAACATAGAGGAATATTAAAGGTATTTTTTAAAGCTCGCTGCCGTTACACAGATGGATAGTCCAAATAGAAATGCAGCTGGCACCAAAATTATATTCGGGTAAATAGAAATTGGGATAGAAAGATACAATACCCATGCCGACAACATAATCGGGCCAATTAATCGACGTGCATGATGATAAAGAAAACTAGACTCTCTGCCCGCACCAAATTTACGACGGTCACGCATCATTAACCCTTCAGTAAAGCCCGCAAATGCGGCTAACAAAAAGAGTGGGGAAGTAAAAACAATCACTACAAGTCGAATAACAAAGGTGATAAAAACATAAATCACTGACTCAATATACGCTCGCCCATAATGATACACCCACAAACCTACGCCACTATGCTCACGAGGGTTGGCTAACCAATCTTTTACACCTGTTTTCACAAAAAGCCATTCATGTAATGACAAAATAAGACCTTCAGCCAGCTCTTTTGGAGAATGATAGAAAAGACCTCTCGTTAGACTATCAGAAAGCCATCCAAGCTCAGTTAGCATCATTTTTTGACTGTGTAAATGACCTTCTTCAGGCCATAAAAATGCAATACCTAACCATTCAAGAATAATGCTCAAAATCAGGGAACCCAATAAGGCGGCTAATACCGCATTAATGTAGTAAAAAAGACCCTTTTTCTTTTTTTTGACTTGTTGTTCTGCCATTACTGTAATGTTCCCGCTGGAGATAATTTACAGTGAAAGAAAAGATAACCTTTTACTTCACCGTCTAAAAAAATTTGAATTGCCTGGATGCCATTTTCAGATTTTTTTACATCATTAGCCGTCCAAAGTGAGATGCCTTTATTTGCATACTTTTTCGCAAATTCATGTGTGGTATAACGCTGATTATTCCAATCTTCCAAATAAGGTAAAAAGTAATTAAGTAATTCATCAGCGTTTTCCAGCCCACAAGAACAGCTAGTGACTGAATTGAAATCTACGCTCATATCCGGAATATCAAGCAAGTTCATATCCGGCTGATTAATTATCTGTGTCATCAAAATCATCCTCATCTGTATCATCATTCTGATCAATATCTTCATCTTCCATATCTTCAGCAACTGGAGCTTCAACATCCCCGAAAAGCATTTCTTCTCCTGCGTGTGAAGGCGCTCGATTTAATGACATTGACTGAAAAGCGGTTGCTATATCTTGACTTGGCGCATAATCAGAAAATGCAGATTGCCACCAATTTGGAGAAATATGGTAGTTTTTGCGCATATAAGCCGTCAATTCTTGAAGTGATTCCGGCATCACATCATCTTTATCAACCGCAGGTAAAGGCATTCTTAATTTATAAAGCGTACTCCCTTCAAGAAGAGCAAATGCCTGTCCTTTTGGTAAATTTGTAATATGTGCTGGCGATAGCATTGGCACCATTTTTTCAGAAATACGTTCACCAGTATTAGAAGTAAACGCCTTGCCATCATCCGGATTGCTGTTATCTGTCGTACTTGATGTCACCATGCTTTGATAAATTGTGACATCGTTGAGCTGACGCGTTAAAAACTCTGCAGTGGCCGGCTCTTTTACCCGGAACATTAAAAGTGTATTGAAGTTACCTGTTGTTTGTCCCGTTTTTGCCTTACTTCCAATACGAGCTTCAATATCTGAAAGTGTTTGAGTATAGGCTGTTACCTGCATTCCCGCACCACGACCTTTATTGATCAGCGGGATAAATTCATCCCCCATCAATTCATTGAACTCATCGCAATGAAGGTTGATTTTAGGCGGTTTGCTTTTAGTTTTAAATGCATCTGGCAACCCCTCATCTACGCCAAATTTATAAATATGACCAGCCATTGATACCAAATCAGCAAACATACTATTACCCACAGCTGCAGCTACGGTCGCATCGGATAATGCATCTAATCCAACGTAAACAATCCCTCTTTTACGAATAATAGATTCCCAATCAAAGATAGGGCGCTCATCATGAATATCAGTGTAATCAGGCGAGAGAAGCTCTGCAGTTTTACCTGTAGTGAGTTTTTCAAGTAACGGTAAAAGCGATGCCACAATTTTATCAAAATAGGTTTTATCGTAACGTACCGCACTTGATAACCCTTCAAGTACCGGGTCAAAAATCTTATTCTCTAAAATATATTGGTTAATAACAGCAATCAGCGGTCTATCTTTCATCGAGAACGGTAAATTTTTTACATCTAAGTTAGCCGCAACCGAAGCCAACGTTGGCCATATTTTCTTATCTACGGCATCAAAATGAAGTTTGGCGTAATCTAAGAAAAGTGCATCAATATTTTGCACAAAACGCGAGATTTGCACATAGTCCGGGCGTTTTCCCATTTCAACCAATGCACGGGAGACAATATTCACAAAACGCCACGCAAACTCTTTAAATGCTGCACTATTTCCCGCACCACTTAATTGCCCAGAAATACGTCCTGCCACTTCAGAAATTCGACCGAAGCGACCAACTGGGTTATATCGAGCAGAAATTTCCGGATGCCCTAAATGGAATACATAAAATTCATTTTCACGCCCCGCACGTTTTGCTTCTGCATACATTCGTTTTAACATATCCGGGTCGCCTTTCGGATCAAAAAAGACAACCACTTCACGCTCTTCAGGTGTTTTACCTCGATGTATATCTTGTGTAACAAGCACTTCAGCAAAACGCGTTTTCCCTACGCCAGTTGTACCAAATACTAAGGTATGACCGCCACGGTCGCCTAACGGAAGCATAATATCGCGTTCATTCGGCTCCACACCATGCATCACTGGAATGCCGCCAACTGGCGGTAGCGGTCTGACTGGATTTAATGGAGAGTCCATTGAAGTGAGTCTAGATAACCAATTATCATGCACTTTTTCATAATCACGAGCGGCTTTAAACCACTTCCCATTTTTCCAATAAATTTGCCCATTTGCAGAGAAACAGTCATAAAGACGTTGCGTATGCTTTGGTTCCCATTCAAAGCCTCGTCCTAAGAACAAGGCTTTTTTACTTACTGGAATTTGACGACTGGTCAAAGCATAGTGAGGGAGTCTGCGTAAATTTCGGTGATAGCGTACAATTTCCATGCCTTGACGAAAACGCATAACCCCCATACCTGCGAAAGCGGCCCCTAATCCATATCCAATAAGAGGATTTAATGCGAGCGACCAAGGCGCACCGCAACAAACCAAAGCACAAGTACCATGGACGGCAGCTGGAAAAAATTCAACAGGCGGTCTAAGTAAACCTTCTAATACATGTTTTTGACTCATTGCGACAATCCTTCTGAAGTCAATAAAGCAGGGTAGTGAGCAAGATTTAATCTTGAAGCTAAGTCATCCCCTGGCGTTGGCATTAAGGTTAAATCCGGTGCTAATTGGCGTAACTCGCTTAATTCGTTTGTTGTTTTAACGCTTACTACAAGTCCCATTGCACCAATTTTTTTAAGGTAATTATAATTAGCGTGTAGCCAATTTTTAGATAAGTTATCTGTTCCAATAAGAAAAATAGGCAACATTCCAGGAAGATTCATTCTGACTGGTTGTATTTGGCCCGGTGTCATTCTATGTGAGATAACAGGTAAAATATCCGCTTCGGTCAATGTTGAAGGAACGCTATTAGGGTAGGCTTGAACCATTGATTCATCCGGTTGTAATGCTTCATAAAAACGGACTGCACTTTCTCCGCCAAAATCACCAATAACTTTTAATTCAGCTTGCGCCTGAACTACTGCTCCTAAGCAGACCAAAGAGAGGAAAAAGGATTTATACTGCATAATTCTGTTCTCGTATTAATTGGTTGGATTTTGCCAACGAATAGCTTGTTGATTTGTTTGATTTGACGCTGGCTCAACCCAACGCATAGCGGTTTCTGTTGGAGAAACCCAATGTAAATTGGCTGGTAATGGTTTATTCTCAATTTGATAACGTGGTGATACTGAAGGGCGCTGGAAGTTAGCTATTTGTTTACTGACATTAAAACGCTCACTTTGATAAACAAGAAAGCCTTGTACCGACATTCCTTTTTTCATCCCGTTACGCTTCATATTTAGAATATCTTCACGTGTTGCTCTACCTTGTAGCGCTCGATGTAAACCATCTATACCGATATTATGAGCAAGATATAAATTTTCATGGGATGGTTTTATGCCTCGCTCAAAAAACTGATTAATATGCCATCTAGCTAAAAGTGCGGTTGCTAGAGTGTTAAGTTGATTGTTTTTTCTAGGGTCGAAAGGTGTATCACGATTGTAACGAGTGATTTGAGTCATACCTAAGGCTCGCCCCTCATCAGTTGTTGCAAGCCAATTCCAGGTGCCCCGGGTAAATTGCCCCACACCGGTTGCCCCGGTTGGGGAAACATTTCCATACCACCCATCTTCAATTTTTACTAACCCACGTAGCATCGCTTCATCGACCTGGTAGCGATTAGATGCATCTTTAATATAGCCATCAATATCAGTTCCAAAGCCATTAAATGCAACGGAGTGAGTCGCAACGCCAAGACCGATTAAGCTAAATACGATTTTTAATAGACGATTTGTTGCCATTGCCCATCCTGTTGAATTTGGAATGCAGCAGGCATTTTGCCATCTGCATACTGTAACCAGGCTCCATTATCATGATTAAGGGTAATTAATTTTCTATTCACTTTATTTGGGTCGATGTTATGTTTTTTCGCCCAATTATAGATTTGCTCATTATTATTCACGCCAACAAAATAAATATCTATAGGCGTTTTATCATTCACATATTGCAGTACACGATCAGCATTCGCTTCACATTTGTCACAATTTTCTAGGCGAGTAAAATAAATCACCCGTCCAAACCGCTCTGAAATATGAGGTTCAACCTTAAATGGTTGCTCATTTGGATACATTTCAGCAAATACGCGATCATAAGTGCGTTGGAACTGCAGCTCTCTCTCCATGCGGTCGTGCATTTTTTTTGCCAGTAGTCGAGCATAACGCTCTCTTTCCTGCTCATTTCGAGACTCCACACCAAGCGAGGTTAAAGGGTCAAGACCTGGCGACCATATACCACGAGCACCTTGATTAAGCTCTTGGTAGCGTTGCCATTCTTGCTCAGTTAAACCCCACTCTTGAGACTTAGCTAATAACTCTTGTTGATTTAATTTATTTGTCACCAAGTTTTGTTGATTGAGGGATTGAGTAGCAAGTGTATTAGCCGCAGTGACTTCAGCAAATACAGCAGTAGAAAACATCCCTAATATCATCGCCACATAGGATATTTTTTTGACATGATTCATTGCTTATTCCTCGATGATTTCTGTTGTAGTTGTTGTCGTTGTTGTGGTTTCTACTTTCGGCTTTTCCCCTGTAGCACGTTCCGGTACAGCTGGGCGTAATTTAAAACAAACGGTACGAGAAACGTCATTGATAGTAATTTCATAAGCCGGCCCTGCTAACATTTGAAGGGCATCACGTAAAGCCATCGGGCCAAATTGATAATGTACTTTTGGTAATGGACGGGAATAAAGCGTAGAAAGTGTTGGTTCATTCTGACCAAAACCATGACAAAGTGAAAGGCCTGTATCTTTTAACGTCGTGCGTAATCCCTGCTCAACGGTTGCCGTTAAGGCTCGTTTCTTTTTACCTAACATGTTGACAGTGACACTTTGGTCTAGAAGGTATTTTTGACCTTCTTCTGGAGAGAAATTAATTAAAGTGTATCGACCTTCACGTAACACTTCTGTACGTTCAGGCTGATAGTCTGTGTAAATATCCGGACGAACAATTCGATCTTCCGGTTGTAAAACTTGATGCTGACCTTGTTGAATATTTGGATTTTCTAGTGCTTGTTGCTCATCGGCTGTTTGTTGTTTATGTGCACAACCTGAAAGCACAACCAATGCAAAAGTGGTTAATAGAAATTTTTTCATGATGAGGCTCCAATTAAGGTATTTAAATAATGCCTTAATATGGATAACTCTCACCTGAATTTGAATAATTTATTCTTCTTGAAGTAAAGATAGAAAAATTAGCTGAGAAAAATATATTTAATGCCAATAATAATTGTTAAGTGCACCGGGTAAAAAAGATAAAAGAAAAGCTTAGGCATTCGAGAGATTGAGATATTACATTGACGAAGGCCTTTAGGGTGAAGAATAAATATCATTGTACCGACCACAACAGTAACAACACTGATTGTTTCAACAATAGTTTCCCCGAAATTATCAATAAAACTGTGATTGACGAAAAGTGCGAGCAATACACAGGTTAGCATCGTAATAAGACGAAATTGAGTATCTTTTGTTTGCAAGAATAGGTAACAACCAATGCAATATAAAAGCCCAGGTAAACCATAATCAGAGAGTGCGGAAAGAATAATAAAAAAGCCCAATCCAAAAAACATGACCCAGCTATTTAAGTCTTGACGGTTTTTATATACCCATATTACCCCGATTACAGACAAAAACTGAAATAGGACATTTAAACGGTCATAATTAGGCTCGAAAAGCGTAAAACTGATTTCAGATAAAAATGCGGTTGCTATCATCCAAGTGAAATAACTTTTAAAGTTTACTTTATCTCGAGATAAATTAAGCGCGATGATAAATCCAAACGCCACGTAGGAAAATCGACCTATCACCCGACACCAGGATAGGGCTGGGTAAGCATTTGAAAAAGCCACACCAATGTGATCGATAATCATCGTGATAAGAGCTAACCATTTTAGGCATTCAGTTTGTGAAGAAGTTAAATAAGGCATCGTTATACTGTTAAAAAGAGTTTTATTTATCATATCCTAAAAAGGAAAAGCCTATCTACATAAAGTAGATAGGCTTTCAAGGTAAATAGATTAATATTCATATCCGAGCATAATCGTTGTAGAACTACGATCTGCTTCAGTGATGACAAAAACACTTTCGCCATCAATAAAATGCTGGCTCACAATGCGTTTATCCTTCTCTACGGCATGATCGTTTTCAATCCAATCTTCAACGCAGGTAGCACCCCAATCATAACCTAATTGTTTTTCAATTAAGCGATGAATGGTTGGCATTCCCAATAACTGTTTAGCGCAGATAGTACACGAAACATCCCCTAACTTAAGTGGTGTTCTTTTTGATTGATATATATCCCAATCAAAGTGTCCTCTTTGCTCATCTTCACTTTCATCAGAAAAAGAAATCTTAGTTGTTCGATTCCCGTCATCATCTACTGAAGTAGAGAGTTGAATGGTGTCTTTACCATTATCTGCTTGATAGAAATTCATAACAATTTCTGAAAGCGGATGTGGCGGTTTTTCAATCCAATCTTTATTCCCCAGCATGATAATGCAGCCATTTTGATGCCACGAGATGACCTCATTGATCTTTTCGGTAGTTAATTCCGCTAAGATACGACGAGAGACGAAGATTTTTCCAAGTTCTAAAATACGATTTTCCTTACACATAAGTGTTTCTCCTAAATTTTTAAAATGTAAAAAGTAAAGGGGATAACACTGCCATTGAGGGTGTTATCCCCCAATGGGTGAAAGGTTGTTAGCTAAATAAGATGATTATCAGTAAAGCAAAAAGATGCTGAACCAGAAACGATAAAGTGATCAAGTAATTTAATATCCATTAATTCACAAGCTTCCTTTAATCTCTTGGTTATATATTTATCAGCATCACTAGGCTCAACATTTCCAGTTGGATGATTGTGCCCAATGATAATTGCTGATGCATTTAGCTTTAATGCTTGTCGAATAATCTCCCGAATTGACACAGAAGTTTCTGAAACAGATCCTTGAAACATCACCTCAGATTTAATCAATCTGTGGATTCTATCCAAGAAAAGTACCACGAAATTTTCTCTTTCCTCATTACCTATAATGGTTTGAAAATAGAGTTTAGCTATTGATGGCTCAGTAAATTCCTGTGCACCTTGGTAAAAGGGCTTTTCTTCCATCACTTTAGTTAAAATAACCTGTGCCTGTTCTAAAATAGCTTGTTGTTGCTCGTTTAATTTAAACATTCGATATTCCTTCTAAAATAGGGAATATCGCCCATAAGGGATATATCCCCTATGGGTAAGGTGCGAAAAGAATGCTTATCGCACATTAAAGTTAATGTTATTAATCAGAAGTTTTTAAACTGTCGATAATCTGTTTAATTTTTGCTGCAAATTCTAAATCGTGCTCAGATTCATCATCTATACAATATTCCAAATAATTACTCATATCAGCAATTAGTGCTTCTTTTGTTGGCGAAGGTTGGAACATAATTGATCCATCCCCATTATTACTAGCATTTTCCAATGCCAATTCAACAAGTAAAGCTTCTGCTTCTTGAGGTGTATATTGGTACTCAGAAGTTGCTACACATTTGCCAGAGTACCATGCATAAACTAGCTTGGTTTGAGGATCATAGAAATGATTTGGCTCAATCCCTTTAGGGGTAGTTGCCTTTCCTAGAAACTCACTTATAAACTCTTGCGTTGTTAAAGTAATTAGCTCTAATCCACTATTTACATAGTAAAACATATATTTCTCCAATTTATGTTTTCAAAAGTTAAATTTACGCCCAAAGTAATTCGGCTAATTTTACTTTTTTCTCAAGCTCATTGACTGCTTTTTTAGCATAAGTGAGAGAAAAAGCATGTGTTCGCAATTCAGGTTTATCTTTAAGCTCTTGGTGTTTTTCTTTGGCTTTTTCCAATTCAAACTTGAAGAACTCAAGACTTTCCGGCATGGATAAATCAATTTTCCCTGCCATCTGTTCCCAATAAGCGATTTTACCGTCATAACTTTCTGCTTTACGCATTTCTTCAATAGACTTATCCATGCGTCTTGCATTACGTTCAATCAAGGCTCTATGGCGTTTTTCGCTATGATGACCAATTTTAATTGGTTCTCCCAAGCTAAGAAATTCACGGCCTTCATTAGCAGCTTCACAATATTGTTCACTGCGTTTTAATGCATTATTAGCTGCGTTTTGATAACGCTCAGCTTTTTGTTCTGCACGAACTTGACTATTCACTCCATCACACCGGGTGAAGGAATAAAAATACGCATCCTCAGAGGTTTTTACGAGATTATGAATCTCCACTTCAGTCTCTTTACCGTATTTACTGGTTAAGATGATAACGTCACCTTTTTGGTGAGCATCCGGACATTTAGCAACAAAAACATTAGGGCAAAATTTAGCGTAAGTATTCATAGGTTTCTCCTCAAATAGAAATAAAAAAGGAGAAACCACCCATAAGGGGAGTTTCCCCTTCAGGGTAAAGAAAAAGCCAACAAATTTTGTTGTTGGCTTTCATCAGTTTATAGGTTAGTCATTCCCTTGCTCATCTTGGCGTTTTGCTTGATATTTCAACTCACCATCAACTTTAATAAAGTTAATACGATAGAGTCGTCCTTTAATCGACACGCCAGTATCACCTTTTTTGTGATATTCGCTATCTTTTGAATAAGTGAATGTGTCATACCACAAATCACTCATTACAAAGGAAACCAAGACTTTTTTCTTAGCTTCAACAGCTTCTTGACAGCGTTTGATTAAATTTACAGTTTCTTCACCGGATACGTTCATATCAAAAAAACGATATTCCGGAGAATCGGAAGAACCTGTAAGAGCAGCAATTCGACAAGCCCAAAATGCATCTCCTTTTTTCGGCTTGATTTCGCGAATATCGCTTAAATAACCAATGCCAGAAGTATGAAGATTGAAATATTTTGGTTGTGCGTTTTGAGTAGACATAATGTTTCTCCTAAGTAGTAAAAAAGCGGAGAAACATCCTTACCCAACACGGGAAAAATGTTTCCCGCCAAGGGTTAAATTGTGATTAAACTAGAATAAGTAATCTTATTTTAGGTTAAGGGTAGTTTAAGGTGGCACACCTACGAATTATTCGTAGATTCTCCTTTCAGTGTGCTGGAAAAAATTTTGGCTATGATTCTACTTGCGCTAAGGCAAGGCGTTGCTTCTCAAGAATCGTGCAACTTCTTAAAGGCTGTTTTCACAGCACCTTAAAAACTGTTGTTATTAAAATCTAAAGCAAACCTTAAATGTATAAAAAATTAAAAATTCTATTTGGAGATATTTTAGTCAAAAGAAAAGGTCACCCAGTTTCCTGAATGACCTTATAGTTTTGACTATAGATTGATTAAATAAAAATTAAGTAGGCCAAACTAATTTGATTCATAAAAATACTGATACGTTCGTTACCATATACGGATTTTTACGGCTCGCCTTATCCGATTACTTTGTGGCCATCAATCGGTTATATCTGTGGCATCAAATTGACACAAAGGGCACCCATTGTTTCACCGGTGGGCTCCGGTAAGGAAAAAGTAGCAAGCCATTGCGAATTTTCAAAATGCACTTTGCAATACACTTTAAAAATCCGCAATGGCCAGCGATTTGAAAAGTCGAGAGTAAATTGGGGCGTTACTCCATCATTACTCTGATTAACTAGGTGGCACACCTCACAAGGAGCGTTAATCAATGTGAGAAATTCCTTTCAGCGTGCTGGAATCATTTTTGGCTAGTGTGAATTGATAACCGACAATTCACGAACGGTCTTACGAAGGCTTTAGTATAGCACTATTTTTGAGGGCTCGCCATTCACAGGCGCTTAAATCCTAGTTCAATAAGCTTCGTAAAGATGAAATTTGCTCACTCACACTTTTACTCGACTTTTTCTTTAAATTTTTTGTACTTTTAGTATTCTTCTTGCTATCAATATTTTCAATATGTTGGCAATTTGGATAAGCAGAACACCCAAAAAAAGCCCCATTTTTACCATTTCTTTTAATCATTGGTGCACCGCACTTAGGGCATTTACGAATTTCAATATTCCCCAAACTCATTCCCTTTTTAAGGCAATCAGCCATCAAATGCCGCACAAAGACTTCTTGTTTTTGCATAAACACTTCTAGCGAAAGCGTTCTTTCAGCAATTTGATTGAGCGCTTGCTCCCAAAGTGCGGTTAAACCCGGATCTTTTAACATCTGAGGTAAATTATCAATTAGCGTCATTGCTTCATCTGTCGCTAATAGTGATTTACCTTTCTTTTTCAAGAAACCTTTATCAATCAAACCTTGAATCGTTCCCGCCCGAGTAGCTTCTGTTCCAAGCCCTTCAGTTTCTCGTAAGCGTTGTTTTAAACGCTCATCAGTTACAAAGCGAGCTGCATTTTTCATTGCGGTGAGCAATGTACCTTCCGTGAAGTGATTAGGTGGTGATGTTTGTAAGGTTTTTATTTCTGAATCAGAAATCTGACAGATTTGTCCTTGCTTTAACGTCGGCAAGGCTTGAGGTGCGTCATCATCTTCATCAAGTGATTTGCCAAATAGAATTTTCCAACCTGGAGCAATAAGCACATTCCCACGTGCACTTAATATATGTTGACCGCACTTCAAAATAATTTGTGTCTTATCTGTTTCAGAAACAGGTAAGAATTGAGCTAAATAACGACGACGTATGAGATCATAGAGCTTTAATTCTTCATCAGACATTTTGCTAATATCAGCTTTAATCATAGTCGGAATAATGCCATGGTGAGCAGTAATTTTTTTATCATTCCAAACTCGTGATTTTTGATTAAGGTTTAACATACCTGCAAGGGGGTGTAATCGATTATCGGATTGCAACAAACATTGGATAATTTGAGGCGCTTCTGCAAACTGAGACTCCGGTAAATAACCACAATCTGTTCTAGGATAGGTTGTCGCTTTGTGAGTCTCATAAAGTGATTGAGCTATATCCAATACTCTTTGCGCACCCAGTCCATAAAGGCGGTTAGCTTCTGATTGTAAGTCACTTAATGCAAAGCAAAGTGGGGCATTTTGTCTTTCACGTTTAGTTTCAACTGATTCCACTTTCGCTTGGCCAAATTGGCGAATTTGCTGATTTGCTGCTTGTATAACTTGGGCAGACAAACAAAGTCCATCAGGATCACAATATTGCTCCGGAATAACATATTGCGTAGCAAAATGCTGATTTCCATCAGAAAGCATTACTTGCAAAGCAAAATGTTGCTTAGGAATGAAGTTTTTTATCTCACGGTCACGATTAACAACCAAGCTTAATGTTGGAGTTTGTACCCGACCAACACTTAAAGGTTTCCCTTGATACCCTTGTTGTTGCGCTAATAAGGTATAGAGACGAGAGAAATTCATACCAATAAGCCAATCAGCTCGACTACGTGCAAGTCCCGCATAGTAAAGAGGTAGTGTCTCCTCATTATTTTTAAGTGCGCCCAAGGCTTTGCGAATACTGGTATCATCTAGTGCAGACAACCAAAGGCGTTTTATTTGCCCTCGAAATCCTGCCAAATCCAGCAATTCTCTTGCTATAGTTTCGCCCTCTCTATCAATATCGGTTGCAATGACAACAAGTTTAGCTTGTTTGATAAGTTTCATGACGACATTGAACTGTTTTTTTGTTTCTTTTTTAGGTGAAAGCCCCCATTTACCCGGGATAATTGGCAAGGTCTCAAATGCCCACTTTTTAAAGGCAGGATCATATTCTTCAGGATTAAATTGCTCTACTAGATGACCAATTCCCCAGGTAACTGTAAGCTGACCGTCAGGTGTTGATAAACAACCCTCACCACGCTTTGTCGCACCTAATACTTTTGCAATATCATTGCCTTGTGATGGTTTTTCACATAAAAATAATTTCATGATGTTTTCTCTCATTGATATTTGAGAGATATTTTCGATGTAATAAGATAAACCACAATTAGGAATTCTTTTTAAACTGAGGAGTAAATCATGATAAAACTGACCCCTTCATCAATTGGAGTGATGGTTGATACGCTTAGATATTCAGGTCGAGATAGATATATTATTTTTAGAATGAAAACGAGAGAGCAGAAAGTCGTGTATATGCGTTATCCACAGCATATTGAAAATATGGCTAATCAAGAGAACATGATTGTCATCGTAGATGCTCAAAAGTTTCTTTCTTTATGGCAGCGATCACCGTATGAGGTAGATAAAAATACATGTGCGGGCGATGAGTCAACATGGAGAAAAGATTATAAGTTTCATCATGCTGAAAACGGATTTGCTAAAAGTATGGATTCTCCAGTTCCACTTGCAGATGTAAATGTTCATATTAAAGATGGAGAAATAAGCTGTAGTCTTAATGATGGTATGACAAGAACGCTTTGGTTGCTTGCAAATGGTGTAAAGGAGTTTCCTATTTTGGTTAGAAACCATAAAGAGAAAGCTAAAATTCTGTCAAAGTATGCAAGCCCATTATCTTCACTTCATTTTGAGCCACTTAATTTATTTTTTGCAATTACAGGAGAAAAATACCCCTTGTAGCCAAGGGGTAAACGTTTGAGATATTAAACAATATGAGGAAAAGGAAAAGTTTGGATGGATCTCAAAAAACAAATTTGTTTCGTTATCTATCATACAAAATAATCATTATTATCGGTATCGAAATTTAAAAACACCTGAAATAAAAAAAGCCCCACTAAGGTTGGGGCAAAGGAGAATGAGGTATTGATTACCTACACTATGTTTATGTTGTCGTATTATTTAATTGCTTTTATCACTTCTGATTTAACAAATTGAGCAAAATCAGATTCATTTGAGGATGCAATCCAGGAAATTCTAACCTTGCCATCCTCTTTTGCAAGCGTTATGTCAATTTTTCGACCGCCAACATAGCTATTTGCCATGTGATAATAGACCCCAGGAGTCGCTTCATGAGCATGTCCTTCTTCATCTAAAAGCGATTCGTAACGTTGACGCTCATACCCGGATAATCCACTTAATGCTTCCTCCCGTGTTTTGAATTTTAAATTACGTTTAATTTTTACGTAAAGAGAGTCAATATTTTTAGATGATGTAATTGAATCCTCTACGTTATAGCGATGAGAACGAGAACTTTGAGTGTAAGCCACACCGGAAGAACTAGAGGAACTATTCCCCCCGCCAAGAACACTGCTGAGTTGACCTGCAACATTACCAACCGCATCATTCAATGAGTTTAATTCAGCACAACCACTTAAAGCAGCGACGGCAGATAAAACAAAAATTATTTTTTTCATCACGATTAACCTTAATTATATTGAGTTCAGAATGGTATTGAATCATCAAAAGCATTTGCCGATGCATCTTGTTGTGGCATTGGCTGAGAATTATTTGCACCATCTGCACTTTGAGGGCGAGTACCTAACATTTGCATTACATCACCTTGGATTTCCGTGGTATAACGATCTTGCCCGTTTTGATCTTGCCATTTACGAGTACGCAAGCGTCCTTCAATATAAACTTGCGCTCCTTTCTTGAGATATTGGCCGCAAATTTCAGCTAATTTGCGATAAAAAACGATTCGATGCCATTCAGTCACTTCACGACGTTCACCGGTGTTTTTATCCGTCCAAGCTTCGCTAGTTGCTACACTGATATTTGCAACTGCTTCACCATTCGGCATGCTTCGCATTTCAGGATCATTACCTAAATGTCCCACGATAATTACTTTATTAATTCCAGCCATATTGATTTCTCCTAAATCACAAAATTAACTGTCAAGATTGTGCATTTTTTACATCTAATCCTTAAGGGTAAATTCAGTAAAAAACACAGAGATTTTTTAACACAACCACGAAAGGCAAAGGCTTTTTTTCGTTAAGGTAAGGGGCTTGTCCCCTTACCTTTAAAAGGCCTTTTAGTGAGCCGATCACAAACTATATAAATTAGCCGATTACAAACTAGAAGATCCAACGTTCACAAATGTGAATGTTATAAATGATCTTCTATCTCTTTAATTTTATCTACCGCACTTGATACCTGTCTCATCATAAAATTTAGTACGGAGACCTGCAGATTAATCAAAATGCGTTCTTTCTCAGCTGAGACAAGTTTTTGTCGTAAGTCTGAAGATAACTGAGGATTATTAAATACCGGATTTAACACAGCATCACCAGTCTTAGAGGCTTGAAAACTGCGCCAGCGTAAAAACGTCCCACCGGATGATGAAGCTTTATCTCGGATCATGTGAATAGGTAATACACTAAGTTCACTTTTACGAACGTTCTGCAACATTTCATTCTGCTGCAACATTAAAGCTTCACGGACTGTAGCAAGGGATTCAGCTAGTAATTCATACTGTTGCACTGAGTCTAACTCACTGAATAACTGTTTCAGCGAGTCATTAAGTGGGGTTGTGCGTCCTAATTGTTTATACATATCAGAAGGAATGAGCACGTTATCCATAATCCCAATCTCCATTATTCAGTTTTATTTGCTGTAATTTGGACTTCAACAGAGCCATTATCATCTGATTCAGCAAGTGATGATTTTTTAATTGTTGGAGCAAATGTTGCACGTGTTGTACCGGAAAGCACGTCAGGCGTTAAGGTATATTTCATACGTTTTACAGCAGCTTGATAGCGAGCGTTATTTTCAAGCGCATCTTGGCGTGTAATACCGGAATTTCTGTAATTCTCAAGCACACCAAATGCACGACGAATTAATTTAGCTCCGGATTCTAACCAATCATACGCATCATCTTTTGTAAGTAATGCAATATGTGAAGCGGTCATCACTGTACGAGCTAACGAATCAAAGTCAGCCAAAAGATACAATAATTGATAACCCAGCTGAGTATTCACAAAAATAGGGTATTGAATCGGAGCAATATTGGCACAACGCTCAATTTGAAAGTTTTCAGGAATTTTCTCACTGTAGAGATTAACCATTCTCCAGGTCATATCTTGCATTTCTTTACGAAACCCTAATACTTTTTGTTCAAAACGAAGAAGATAATCATCAGCATAAGGATCATCTTGTTCGGCAGCTTGCTGAATTTGACTCAATAGAGATAGAGCATTAGGAATACTGAGAATTGATGATGTAACGACTTCCCCGGCTTCATTTTTAACTAAGTCACGACCATTCCAAAGACGTGTTGCATACTGAGTATGAAGCGTAAATGTAATCTCACTGCGTAACGGCCCAAGCTGTTGGTTGTATGTTGTTGTCATGTTATGTCACCTTTTATCATTTGGTTAAAATTTGTACTTTGTCCAGCCCCTGGACAGTGGTTAATTTTTGTTCACTGTGCAACCCTAGCACAGTGGTTAATTTTTGTTCACTGTGCAACCCTAGCACAGTGGTTAATTTTTGTT
>CAUPWR010000012.1:0-72917 GCA_963515445.1 Parahaemophilus parainfluenzae
CCTAGGGATGCCGAGATCAAAACCCGGTGCCTTACCGCTTGGCGATACCCCAACTACTATTTGACTGCAAGCTGATAAATGGTGCGGGACGAGGGACTTGAACCCACACACCTCTCGGCGCCAGAACCTAAATCTGGTGCGTCTACCAATTTCGCCAGTCCCGCAAATTTGGTGGCTACAGCGAGATTCGAACTTGCGACCCCAACATTATGAGTGTTGTGCTCTAACCAACTGAGCTATGTAGCCATCATTTGCTTTACCTTATCGGCTTTGCGGGGCGTATTATCCTGATTTGACCTATTCTCGTCAATCATTTTTTTGCAAAAAACGGATTTTTTGATTTAGTTGATTATAAATAAAACGCTTTTGCTATTTTTTGTTCACATCAAGAACGGAGATCATTCCCACAAAATGCTTCCAATGCAAAGAGCTAAATTGCCCTGGGATGTACCAATTAGAAATGGTTCCATCAAGATATAAGGCATCCTGACAACCAATTTTAAGCAAACCTTGACTCAAGGTATAAAGATTAGGCTCACCTCTTATAGTCATCAAAAACAGTAATTCATTTTGCTTCGTCAAACACACTGCATTACGCTTATGATAGCTTTCTAGATTTGCTCTAAATTGCGGATTTATTTTGCTATGAATAATCAACATCGGGCCTGATTGCAACGCAAAATCCGGCTTGAGCTTGCTTTTCTGATAAGCGGTGGTTGTTAAAATATAGGGCTTATTTCCTGCAATGGCAAACACACCATTGGGTTGTACATGAAAGTTACCTTTGCCTGATTTTGTATTTAACGCATTGAGCTCTTTTCCATGCTCAATCCATAATCCCGCTGGCGTATTATCCATGCTATAAATGCCTGCATTCATGATCATTTTCACGTTATAGCTAGGCTCTAAGGCATTTTTGAGACGCGTTAAACTTTGATAATCTTTACCTTCAGCATCTTTCCAATGTAGCTGTACTTCTTCTGGCTTTGCTTGAAAAATTCCATAAGTAATATTGCCATCATCAAAAGTTCGGTATTCCGCTAGGGCTGGCACACTCATCAGTAACGATGCGCTACTGAAAAGTGCAGTCAAAAATTTAATCGTTTTTTTCATTTAAAGGATGGGTTAAATGCAACGCATTTGAAAAGGCATGCAACCCTTCTGCATTACCCGATCTCATCATGGATTGCATAGTTTGGGTTGGTGCATGAATGAGTTTATTTGTTAATTTATAACTTAATTCTTGCAGAATTTTTTCAGCATTCTCACCTTGTTGAATTTGGTGTAACGCTTTTTCGAGTAATTCTTGGCGAGTATTCTCTGCCTCATCACGGTAATGACGGATCAAATTGGAGAATTGTTGAACTTTCAACCACTCAAAGAAATCCGTGCATTCTTGTGTAATGATGTCTTGTGCTTGCTCTGATGCTTGCTCACGTTGAGAAAGATTGCGTTGAATAATATCTTGCAAATCATCTACGGTGTAATGATACACACTTTCTAATTCCGAGACGTTTTCATCAATATCACGTGGCACCGCAATATCCACCATCAAAGTCGGTTTAAATTGGCGTGCTTTTTCCGCAATTTCAGCCATTGCTTTGGTGATTAAAACATTCGGACTGCCTGTTGAGCTGATAACAATATCCGCTTGATTTAGTGGTGTTTGCAACTCATCGAGAGAATACACTTCTATCGGTGTATTAGATGCTAAGTTTTCCACCAACTGTTCAGCGCGAGATAAAGTGCGGTTAGCAATCATCAATTTTTTTACACCATGGCGTAATAAATGACGGCTTACCAATTCAATGGTTTCCCCTGCCCCGACGAGCAAAATTTGTAATTCACGTAAAGATTCAAAAATTTGACGTGCCAAACTACAAGCGGCATAAGCCACCGATACAGCACTTTCACCAATATTGGTTTCAGTGCGTACACGTTTTGCTGTAGCAAAGGTTTTTTGGAACAAACGAGAAAGCGTGCTTGAAAGCGGAATATTCGCCGCTTGATAATAATCTTCACTGATTTGGAAAGCTTGTTTCACCTGTCCTAAAATTTGCGGCTCACCCAAAATTAATGAATCCAAACCACAGGCCACTCGCATTAAATGATTCGCCGCTTGTTGATTTTGATGTGTGTAAATACTTTTATTTAATTCATCGACAGAAAGCTGATGAATATTAGCAAACCAATTTGTACAGTTCGTTTGCCATTGCTTACACTCTTGGGGTGAGATTTGACGATGGTGAAGATAAATCTCTGTACGGTTACAGGTAGAAAGAATAACCGCACTTTCAGCCAAATCTTGTTGGTGAATTTGTTGTAAGGCAAGCTGCCGCTTTTCTTCAGAAAAAGCGACTTTCTCACGAACAGCAACAGAAGCTGTTTTATGATTAATGCCAAGAACAAGAAGGGTCATAAAAACCTAATAAAAACAACCGCACTTTTATGAATATGCGGCTTAAGTAGAAAGTAAAAGTTTCGCTATTTTAATGAATTGTTGAGAATTGAGCAAATTTCAAGATAAAAAACTCAAACAAATAACTAAAACGAGTTAAAACTTATCTTTAGCTAAACGCCATTGTGTAAATTCGTCTAAATTTTTTGCTTGTAAAAACGGGTTAATTTGTTTCTCTAATCCAATTGTTGTTGGCAAACTTGGTTTACCCTCTGCTCGATAACGTTCCACCAAAACACGTTGATTTTTGACCGCTCTTTTATCCGCCAATACGGTTTCCGCAAAAGCTAAATTACCCAGCGTATATTCATGAGCAGGGCAAACCACGGTTTCATCTGGTAATTGGTTAAAACGTTGCATAGATTCAAACATTTGAGCAAAATTTCCCGTGAACACGCGTCCACAACCACCAGAAAATAACGCATCACCGCAAAATAGATGCCCATCCACCAAATAGCTGACATGCCCTGCCGTATGACCACCACTTGGTAAAACCTCAATATGATAATGTGCCGTATTAATCACACCACTATCCACGATATTAGTTGCCCATTTATTTGCACATTCTGTTGGACCGAAAACAGGCACATTGGGATAATATTGCTTAAACTCCGCGACACCTTGCACATGATCATCGTGATTATGGGTTAATAACACCGCTTCTACATCTAACTTATTCGATTCTAAATACGGAATTAAACGGGTTATTTCTGGGATATCGATCACAATTACGGGGAAATTTTCTCGTCTATAAAGCCAAATATAGTTATCATTGAGTGCAGGAATAGGAACTAGCATAAATTACCTTATGAAAATAGGATTAACATTGAATTGGAAAGCCAAATGGCACAAACCACTTCTTTCACCTGAAAGTTGGCAAGCGTTACCACAAGGTGAAACCTATTGTAACGTATTAACACATTATTTTGCCCAATGGACACCAAAAATTTTAGGCTATCAAATTCTGAAAGTCGGTGCCTTAAGTGGCGAAATTGCCTTTGACTTGCCTTTACGTCATCAAATTGTGTTAGCTGAAAAAACAGCGCATTTTCCTACCGCACTTTTAAATGAAAGTGATAGCTTGCTCCAAGCATCGCCATTAACCTTACCTTTTATTGAAAAAGAAATGGATGCCTGCTTGTTGGCAAACACCTTAAATTTTGCGCAAGATCCTCATCAAATATTGCGTGAAGCACATCGTGTTTTAAAGGATGACGGCTGGATGTTCATCACGTTATTTAATCCGCTGAGTCCCTTGCTTTTCAAACCGAAATTAGGCGAATTTAAGTTCCGACAATATGCTACTTGGCGAGTGGTTGACTGGCTATCATTATTAAATTTTGATGTGATTGCAGAAGAAAGACTATCCATCAAACAAGAAAAGACCATCCTATGCTCTCCGCTTACCGTAATCGTTGCTCAAAAACGAACCTATCCCTTAACACTGAATCCGGAGAAAGCGCGATCAAAAATGCCGGCGTTTTTAGAGCCGGCAGGTGCATTTAAAGAAATCAGAACAGAATGATTATTCTGTCACTTCTTTGATTACTGCAGAAGATGCGTTATTCATTACAGACTCAACGCCTTTTTCTGCTGCAGCTTGAGAAGAATAATATTGGCTACGGCCAATTTCTTGGTGGTTAGCCGCTTTTAAAATGAAGTAAGGTTTGTCATTTTTCGCTACGCGATATTCAAAGTTTTTCGCATCCACACCATTTTTTTGTACTGAAGCAATACCGTTTTCAGCTGATGCTTTTGTTTTATAAAGTTCGCTAGTTAAAATAACTTGTCCGTTTGCTGCTTTTAAGTTGAACATAAATTGTCCGTCTTTAGCCACTTTTAATTCATAAAACCCTTGAGCCATAATGTCTCCCAATTGATTGATTTGTTTATAATTTTACCTACACAGAAAATGCCTTTCTGCGCCAGGCTAATTTACCCTTAAAAGTAAAGGAAAACAAGAGCTAAAGCGTATAAATTTTATGCTTGATTAGCCCACTAAACTCCCCTATGATGCGGAAGTTTTTTATAACAGGAACAATTATGACTGAACAAACATTTATTCTCGGCAAAGATGCCGCACTTGAAGATAGTATTTCAAAATTTCAACAAAAATTGACCGCACTTGGTTTCAATATCGAAGAAGCCTCTTGGCTTAATCCTGTGCCAAATGTCTGGTCTGTACATATTCGTGATAAGGATTGCCCACAATGTTTTTCTAACGGCAAAGGCGCAAGCAGAAAAGCTGCGTTAGCATCTGCATTAGGTGAATATTTCGAGCGTCTTTCCACCAACTATTTCTTTGCTGATTTCTATTTAGGACAAGAGATTGCTAATGGTGATTTTGTCCATTATCCCACTGAAAAATGGTTTCCAATTGAAGATGAAGCCCTTTTACCAGAAGGAATTTTAGATGATTATTTATGGGATTATTTCGATCCAAATCAAGAACTAACCCCTGAATTGCTTGTGGATCTGCAATCCGGTAATTACGATCGCGGTATTGTCGCGATGCCTTATGTGCGCCAATCCGATCAAGAAACCGTCTATATTCCACAAAGTATCATTGCGAATTTATACGTCTCTAACGGGATGTCCGCTGGTAACACAAAAAATGAAGCACGTGTGCAAGGGCTTTCAGAAGTTTTTGAACGTTACGTAAAAAATCGCATTATTGCAGAAGCAATCAGTCTTCCTGAAATTCCAAAATCCGTGATGGAGCGCTATCCATCTATTCAAGCCTCTATTGAAAAATTAGAGGAAGAAGGCTTCCCTATTTATGTCTTTGATGCGTCACTAGGTGGCAAATATCCTGTCATTTGTGTGGTATTGCTCAATCCGAATAACGGCACGTGCTTTGCTTCTTTTGGTGCACATCCGAATTTCCAAGTGGCATTAGAGCGTACCGTAACGGAGCTTTTACAAGGTCGCAGCTTAAAAGATCTCGATGTATTCTCGCCGCCATCATTCAATAATGATGATGTGGCGGAGCATGCTAACCTTGAAACACACTTTATTGATTCTAGCGGTTTAATTTCTTGGGATTTATTTAAAAATACGCCAGATTATGAGTTTGTTGATTGGGATTTCTCAGGTTCAACGCAAGAAGAATATGAAAACTTGATGGCAATCTTTAATGCAGAGGAAAAAGAAGTCTATATCATGGATTACAACCATTTAGACGTTTACGCTTGCCGCATTATCGTACCAGGCATGTCTGATATCTATCCTACTGATGACCTCATTTATGCCAATAATAATATGGGTATGGACTGGCGTGAGATCTTATTGGATCTACCGCACCATCACCATGATGCTGAAACTTATGAAGAATTATTAGCAGAATTAGATGAGCAAGATATTGATGATGCCACACGTGTTCGCGAATTTATCGGTATCGTTGCACCAAAAGCAAGCGGTTGGACAACATTACGTGTTGGTGAACTGAAATCCATGCTTTACTTAGCATTAGGTGAATTAGAATTAGCCTTAGATTGGGCAAACTGGACGATGAATATGAACAGCTCTGTGTTTACGCCTGAGCGTGTGAATTACTATCGTGCCTTAATCAGCATTATTGAATTGCATTTAGACAATACTCGCGATCCACAACAATATCGCACTGTATTTGAAAGAATGTATGGCAAAGAAGCCGTTCAACAAGCTTGGGCTACGGTGGCAGAAAAAGGCAACCCGTTCTATAACTTGCCAGCCAGCGATGAAACGCTTGAAAACTTCAAAGAACACCAAGCTTTACTTGGTGCTTATGCGAAATTACAAAAAGCCAAACGAGAAAATTGGAAATAGTCGATTTTCTCTCAATCATAAGGCGGACTTAATGTCTGCCTTATTTATTTCCACATTAAAAAACTGCTTTAAAATCAACCGCACTTTTCACACAAAAATGCTTAAATTTATGCTATAATCCGTCGCAATTTTTTGATCAAAAAAGGAATAAAAATGACGGATTCAATCCATTCCTCTATTACCCCAGTCAATATTGAAGAAGAACTAAAATCTTCTTACCTTGACTACGCCATGTCGGTGATTGTTGGGCGTGCTTTGCCTGATGTGCGTGACGGTTTAAAACCGGTACATCGACGTGTGCTTTTCTCCATGGATCAATCTGGCATCACTGCCGGCAAAAAATACGTAAAATCTGCCCGTGTGGTAGGTGATGTAATCGGTAAATATCACCCGCACGGTGATTCTGCGGTGTATGATACCATTGTGCGTATGGCACAGCCGTTCTCATTACGCTACATGTTGGTAGATGGGCAAGGTAACTTCGGCTCAATTGATGGTGATGCGCCAGCGGCAATGCGTTATACCGAAGTTCGTATGCAAAAAATCACCCAAGCGTTATTAACTGACTTGGATAAAGAAACCGTAAATTTCTCGCCAAACTATGATGGCGAATTAATGATTCCGGATGTATTACCAACTCGTATTCCTGCACTTTTAGCAAACGGTTCTTCCGGTATTGCGGTGGGGATGGCAACGAACATTCCACCACACAACTTAAATGAGGTTTTAGATGGCTGCTTGGCTTATATTGATAACGAAAACATCACCATTGATGAGTTAATGCAATATATTCCAGGTCCAGACTTTCCAACAGCGGCATTAATTAATGGCCGTAAAGGGATCGAAGAAGCTTATCACACAGGTCGCGGCAAAGTGTATGTTCGCGCTCGCGCTAGCGTAGAAACCACAGATAAAGGCAAAGAACAAATCATTGTGACCGAATTGCCTTATCAAGTGAACAAAGCCAAATTAGTGGAAAAAATTGCAGAGCTTATCAAAGATAAAAAAATCGAAGGCATCAGCAATATTATCGACCTTTCTAACAAAGAAGGGATCCGCATTGAAATCGACATCAAGCGCGATGCCGTAGGCGAAGTGGTATTAAATCACCTCTATGCGCTTACCCAAATGCAGGTGACCTTCGGGATCAACATGGTGGCCTTGGATCATGGTCAACCACGTTTATTCAACTTAAAACAAATCATTGAAGCCTTTGTGATGCACCGTCGCGAAGTGGTGATTCGCCGTTCTTTATTTGAATTGCACAAAGCCCGTGAGCGTACCCATATTTTAGAAGGTTTAGCGGTTGCAACATCAAATATCGATGAAATCATCGACATCATCCGTCAATCGAAAGAGCGTAAAGAAGCGGCAGAAAAATTAATTTCTCGCCCTTGGAAACTGAATAACGAAATTTTAGGTCTGCTTGATGCAGCGGCACGCCCAGCTGAATTAGCGGCTGAATTTGGTATTCAAGGTTCTGATTACTATCTTTCTCCAGAACAAGTTGATGCAATCTTAGAACTTCGCTTACACCGTTTAACTGGTCTTGCTACCGAAGAAGTGATCAATGAATACAAAGAGTTATTAGTTAAAATTGCAGAACTTCTCCACATCATCAACAGCCCTGAGCGCTTGATGGAAGTAATTCGTGAAGAGCTTGAACAAGTACGTGCACAATTCGCGGATGAACGTCGTACTGAAATTACTGCGGCTTCTGGTGATATTGATTTAGAAGATTTAATCGCTCAAGAAGATGTAGTAGTGACCCTTTCTCACGAAGGTTATGTGAAATATCAACCGCTTACCGACTACGAAGCTCAACGTCGTGGTGGTAAAGGTAAATCTGCAACGAAGATGAAAGATGAAGACTTCATCGAAAAACTCTTAGTGGCGAATACTCACGATACGATTCTCTGCTTCTCGAGCCGTGGTCGCTTATATTGGTTGAAAGTCTATCAGTTACCACAAGCTAGCCGTGGTGCGCGTGGTCGTCCGATTGTGAATATTCTACCGTTGCAAGAAAACGAACGTATCACCGCAATCTTGCCAATCTCAGCTTATGAAGAAGATAAATTCGTCATCATGGCAACGGCTGGTGGTATTGTGAAGAAAATTGCACTAACCGAATTCAGCCGTCCACGTTCAAGCGGTATCATCGCCTTGAACTTACGTGATGAAGATGAATTAATTGGTGTGGATATCACTGATGGTTCTAACGAAATTATGTTGTTCTCTTCGCAAGGTCGCGTAGTACGTTTCGCGGAAAGTGCAGTCCGTGCAATGGGTCGTTTAGCAACAGGTGTTCGCGGTATTAAACTTGCCCTCACCAATGACATCGCTGACGATGAAAGTGCGGTCGAAATTGAAGACGTTTCTGATGATAATGCAGAAGAAACACTCGATCTCAACATCGATAAAGTCGTTTCCTTAGTTGTGCCGAAAAATGACGGCGCAATCCTTACGGCGACGCAAAACGGTTATGGTAAACGTACACAATTAAGCGAGTACCCAACCAAATCCCGTAATACCAAAGGGGTAATTTCGATTAAAGTAAGCGAACGTAACGGTAAAGTCGTTGCTGCGACACAAGTAGAAGAAACCGACCAAATTATGCTTATCACCGACGCAGGTACCTTAGTGCGTACTCGTGTAAGTGAAGTCAGCATTGTTGGCCGTAACACCCAAGGTGTTCGTTTAATTCGTACCGCAGAAGATGAGCACGTAGTCAGCCTTGAACGTGTTTGTGATGTGGATGATGAGGATGAAGGCTCTGAAGATGTGACTTCTGAAGAATAATTGATCTTCCATTAAATAAAAGCCCCGCGTTTTGACACGCAGGGCTTTTTTATTGGCATCTAAAAATCTCTTTTAGAAATCTATTCTATTGATGAAAACTACTCGCCTTCTTCTAATTCATCAGCCATTGCAGCCAAGATTTCACGGGTTAAATACGCTAATGAACGATAGAAAGGAAGTGTGGCATAAGTTTCCACTTGGGTTAAGAATTTCGCTGCACAAGGTAATAAGAAATCACCGAATAAATCTCGTTGAGCGGATAGCGATTCCGTGTTGTCTTCTAACCAAGAGGCTGTAAGCAATAACAAGGCGAAATGATCCACATTCTCTGCCTCTGGCACGTTACGAGCATGACGGAAATCCATAAAACGTTGCACATCTATATCATAACTTGAAATAGCTGTCGGCACGTTACCGTTTGGACCAAACAATTTTTGATATTCTTGATCAAGTAACGTTAAATCAATTTTCATCTGTAAATTATCAATGGCGGCTTCACTTTCTTTATCCGTAGAAAGCGCCCATACTTGGCTTAAACCTTGTTTCTGCAACCAATCAAATACCCCACTCAAAATTGGATCCGTAGGGCTGCGATAAAATAAATTGCCAAATAGGCGGCTTATTAAAGAAAAATTATTGACTTGAGTTTCTGACATCTGTTGCTTTCCTATAATTGTGCTCAAGATTGAGCTAAAAGTGCGGTCAATTTTGCCGTTGTTTTTTCGGCGACTTCGTCAAGCATTGCTTGGCGAGCAGCATTATCGATAATATGAATATCACCGAACAAAGTGTAATCCACATTCTCGATACCGCAATAATTAAACAAACCATTGATCAAACAATGATTGAGGGATTTATCCACGCCGTACTCTTGATATTTTGCTACGCTACTCCCTATGGTGATAAATTGTTGCATCGCTTTATCTTGAAGCAGACCTTTGGATTCACCATTCTCTGTTTTATAAGCAAAACCATGGCTTAATACACGATCCAAATAGCCTTTCAACATGGCGGGAAACCCCATCCACCATAAAGGATAAACCATCGTAATCAAATCTGCTTGACGGATAAAATCATGTTCCTGCTGAATTTCCGCTGGGATAATCCCCTTATTGGCCGATTGTAATTCTTCAAAGGAAATAATCGGGTTAAATTCCATCGTGTAAAGATCGCGCAAATGGGTTTCAACACCAAGTTGTTGGCTTGCTTTTACAATGCGATCCACGATGGCTCGACCAAAACTTTTTTGGCTATTGGGATGCGCAAAAATAATCAAATGATTCATTCTGTTACCTTTTTAACTAACAATGTAATGCCATCAACGCGTTCAACCACCACAAGATCATTCACCGTTAAATGCTCGCCTTGAATGCGCCATGTGGTGTCGCCAAAAGCACCGCGACCAATCCCGTTAGAACTAATTTCTAACACCGTTCCTTTTTTACCTAACAAAGTATGATCCCGTTGGTTTAAGGTTGTACGAGATTGATCCTGATTATCTTTGCTATGTTGATATTTCCACCAAAGCAACGAGAATATAATCGCTAAAATCGCATAAAACACAGCTAACGCGGTTAAGGATAAACTCGGCACCAATGCCATTACGCCTGCCGCCACAATCGCAGCCAAGCCCCACCACAATAAAAATACACCGGGTACAAGGGTTTCAGCGATTAACAATACAAAACCTAATACCAACCAATGCCACACCGACCAAGTTGTTAACCAATCTGCCATATCAACTCCTTGAGAGAAAAAGTGCGGTCATTTTTAACCGCACTTTAAGAAATTACGCTTTTTTGTCGCCTTTTAACAGTTCGGCAATACCCGCTACCGAGCCGATTAAATTGCCTGCTTCAAGCGGCATCATAACCACTTTACTATTCGGTGAGCCACCTATTTGTTTTAAAGCTTCTGTGTATTTTTGTGCGATAAAATAATTGATCGCTTTGGTATCACCGCTAGCAATCGCTTCTGACACCATTTGGGTTGCTTTCGCTTCTGCTTCGGCGGCACGTTCACGCGCCTCTGCTTGTAAGAAGGCTTCTTGACGCTCCCCTTCCGCTTTCAGAATACGGGCTTGTTTTTCCCCTTCTGCACGTAGAATTTCCGCCTGACGAATCCCTTCCGCTTCCAAGACTTCCGCACGTTTATTACGTTCTGCCTTCATTTGCGCATTCATGGAATCAATCAATTCACGTGGTGGACGCACATCACGAATTTCAATACGGGTAACTTTAATCCCCCAAGGATTGGTCGCTTCATCCACAATTGCCAACAAACGACCGTTAATGGAGTCACGTTGGGAAAGCATTTCATCCAATTCCATCGAACCTAATACGGTACGAATGTTGGTCATAGTTAAATTGATAATCGCCTGTTCTAAATGGTTCACTTCATAAGCTGCACTACGAGCATCAATCACCTGAACGAAACAGACCGCATCAATGGATACGTTGGCGTTATCCTTAGAAATGACTTCTTGTGAGGGAATATCTAATACCTGTTCCATCATATTGATCTTACGGCCAACACGATCCACAAATGGTACGACAAAGTTTAAGCCAGGCATTAAAGTGTGGGTATAACGCCCAAAACGCTCAATCGTCCAGTTATAACCTTGCGGTACAGTTTTAAGTGCCGAAAATAGCACAACAACAACTAATACAATAAAGACGATTGCGGCAATAGATAAGCCTTCCATAGATTGCTCCTTAATGATGAGGAAATATAAGAAAAGTCTATCAAATTAGACCGCACTTTGTACATAAATATATTTACCGTTTTCTCTTATAAATTCAAAAAGATGCGTAATGCAATTCGGGGCATCTAAATCTTGATGAGAAACAAATAAAAGCTGCGTTTCACTATTATTAACGAGTTGCTCAATAAAATGTTTTACTAGCTTGCGATTTAATCCATCAAGCCCTTGAAAAGGTTCATCTAAAATTAAAACAGGCGGATGTTTCACCATCGCTCGTGTAATTAAGAGCAAACGTTGCTGCCCCCAAGAAAGTGAACGAAATGGTTTTTTGGCTAAATGAGTCAGATTTAAACGAGCTAACCACTGCATGGCTTTTAAACGAATTGCCTCTGGTACGTGTTGATAAACCCCTATACTGTCAAAAAAGCCTGAAATAATGACATCCAATACAGAACAATTGACGCGGTAATCTAAATGCAGCTGGCTACTTACGTAACCAATTTTTTGTTTAATATCCCAAATGGTTTCGCCTGAGCCTCGTTGCTTACCAAAGATCATCACATGATTCGAAAATGCCTGAGGATGATCACCTGTAATTAAAGAAAGTAAAGTAGACTTCCCTGCACCATTTGGTCCTTTAATCCACCAATTTTCATGAGGTTGAACAACCCAGTTTAAATGATCCAAAATCACTTTATCGCCATACTGAACCGTGACATTTCGGAGCTCAAAGTGCGGTTGGTTTCCAGGCAGTTTTAGTAATGGTGACGCTGGTTCTGGCAAAGCCACATCAACAGATTGCTCCGCATAAACTAATTGTTGATAAATACTTTGTTGCTCAATGGATTGACGTTCACCTTCTAGTACTACTTCTAAATTTTCCAACATAGCTAAATGGGTCGCTTGTGCTGGAATATCCGCGAGACGATTAACGATTAGAACGATTGCACATTCTTTTTTCAGTTCGTTCAGCATCGCCATCCAATCTTGCACTGATTGCTGATCTAGCCCTTCAAAAGGTTCATCTAAAATTAATAGATCGGGCTTTTGTAATAATGCTTGTGCCAATAATACTTTACGAGTTTCCCCGGTGGAAAGTTTGATAAAGAAACGATCTAATAGATAAGTAATCCCTAATTTTTCTGCAATCTCTTCGCAAAAATCTAGCGATGAACTGCCATTTAAGATCATTTCCCTTGCGGTTTTACCAAAAAAATCTGGATCGGTATCATCATTATTTAAATTCTTTAATGTTGCTTCAAGAATTTCACGTTGTTTTTCAAAAGAAAAAGATTGAACACGTTTGAAAGAATTATGATACCCCCCTTCCTGTAGAGGCAACTCATTTTGCAATGCTAAAGCAAACGCCGATTTTCCACTTCCATTACTGCCGACTACAACCCAATATTGTTGTGGTTCAATCGCAAAGTGCGGTAAGTTTAAGGTTTGTTTTTGATGAAGCTCAAATTTTGCCTGCTGAATTAAAAGTGTCATTCTCTTTCCTTTAAAAACAAAAGGCGAGCAATTTGCCCGCCTTGTCAGATTAATTTAATTAACCGTTTTTACGCTCTTCTTCCATACATACTGCCGCAGTAAATAATACGTCAGTTGAAGAGTTTAGCGCGGTTTCTGTTGAGTCTTGTAAGATACCAATCACAAAACCTACACCGATCATTTGTGCCGCGATGTCATCACTGATACCAAATAAGCTACAAGCTAATGGGATTAATAATAATGAACCACCTGCCACACCAGAAGCACCACATGCACAAAGCGCCGCCACAATACTTAATAACACCGCACTGATGAAAGATACTTCGATGCCTAATGTATGAACAGCTGCTAAGGTTAATACAGTAATGGTAATTGCCGCACCCGCCATATTGATATTTGCACCTAATGGAATTGCCACAGAATAGGTTTCTTCATCAAGATTTAAGCGTTTTGCTAATTCAATGTTTACAGGAATGTTTGCTGCAGAACTACGTGTAAAGAATGCCGTTACACCACTTTCTCGTACACAAGTCCAAACTAATGGATATGGATTACGACGAATTTTCCAATAAACGAGAATTGGATTAAGTACAAAGGCAGTAAATAGCATTGTACCGATTAACACGAATAATAAGTGAACATATCCACCTAACGCAGATAGGCCTTTATCAGATAATGTTTCAGCCACTAAACCGAATACACCGAAAGGTGCAAATGAAATAATCACATGAACGATTTTAGAAATGCCTTCTGCAAAATCAGCCACCACTTGTTTAGTTGCATCTGATGCATAACGAAGGGCTAAACCTAAACCGATAGACCACGCTAAAACACCGATAAAGTTTGCTTTGAAAATTGCATTTAATGGGTTATCCACCACATTCAATACTAAAGCAAGCATCACTTGGCCAACAGATTGAGGCGCTGAACTCGCATCCTCTTTTACTGCAAGAGCTACATCTGATGGGAATGCCATACTTGCAATTACTGCAGCCACAGCCGCTAAGAAAGTACCCAAAAGATAAAGCACGACAATTTCTTTCATGTTGCTTTTAGAACCCACTTTCTTATTAGCGAGTGCTGCCATAACAAGGAAGAAAATTAAAATTGGTGCAACGGCACGCAATGCTTTAACAAAAATTTGACCGAGCACACCAAAGCTAGATGCAAGATCAATACCTGCTGAATTTTTTACACTCTCATTCACCAATGCAACAAGGATCCCGAGTACCAAACCAACGGCAATTCGTTTTACCAAATTACCTTGGAACAAAAAATGAAATAAACGTGATGTATTCATAATAGTTTTAAATGAAGATTAAGTTGAACTTCAGATCGTTACGATCCACCGAAACACGATAAAGATAGCTCAAATTTTATTTAAAAGAAAATTTTTTCTTCATTATTTTGCTAAAAAATTGAACTTTTTAAGCTAGGAATGAATTTTTTCTAAAATTTTCGCCTATAAAAAAATTTTTTCTATGCCCTATTGACATACTGTATCTAACCACAGTATATTACACCTGTATAAACAACCACTGATTAAAAACTCATTAACTAAAAGGAACACAAGATGATGAACTACGCAAATACAGTTGCACAAAATGATATGACGTTTTCTTATCATCCTATGCCATTTTTCAATGATGTTGAAAGTAAATCAACATTTAATAAAAAATTAGATCTCAACCTTTATTGCATCAAACGTCCACAACAAACTTGTTTTATTCGTGTTACCAATCCGAATATGCTTGCTTGGGGAATTGAAATGGGCGATATGTTAGTGGTTGAAAAAAATGACAGCCTTTTCATTGGTGATCTTGTTGTATTGGAAAAACAAGACGAATTCCATATTTATGAATTTGCTGGTGTAAGCGGTAAGGAATTTGTATTCATGGCATTAGATTCTAAAGTGGAAAATATTAAAACAACACAATGGACAAACCTACCATTAGTTGGCACGGTGACGAATACCATCCATCAAATGAAACCAAGAAGAGACTTAATGAAATTTGCGGCTTAAGCCAATAATCAGATAATCTAAATAAAGAAAAAGTGCGGTTAAAATTAACCGCACTTTTTTATTGAAATAAAATTGTCATTACATCACACGACGAGATTGTGTATAAGTTCTTGACCAATAATCTTCATCTAATGAGCTAATTGTTACGCCTTGGCTTGAACTTGCATGCATAAATTGGTTATTACCAATATAAACGCCAACATGATTGTTGCGACGGAAGAACACTAAATCACCTTTACGTAATTCATGTTTTTGGATTTGGCGACCTAAATAGCGTTGTTCTGAGGTTGAACGTGGAAGTTCCATGCCATAAGCATCGAGAAAAGCAGTTTGCATAAATGCAGAGCAATCAATACCATGCTTTGAAGTGCCCCCCATTCTGTAACGAGTACCAACCCATTCGTTATAAACTTGAGCAAGCGCTTTATCACCAATTAAACCGGATTTAGGACGGTTAGTTCTTAATTTAGGGTAACCCCCCCCTTTTTTCCCATCTAAACCGGCAATCAGTCCAGTTAACTCAGCATCATCACTTTCACTAATCATGCCGTTTTGTGCCTGCCCCGAGTTGTTAGAGCAGGCTGTTGTCAAAACAGCCAAACCTACAATAATCAAAATCTTCTTTAACATAGCTTTTAAATAATAAAAAAATATAAAAACAAAACTGGTCGGATTTTATCAAAAAGTCATTATGCTCGCCAGTTTTTATTGAATTTTTATGCAATTTTGTGAGTGAGATCTCAAAAAAATAAGGACTGCTCAATGAGCAGCCCTTAAAAAGATTAAATTTGATTATTTTTTCTTCGCTTTTGCATTTGGAAGATCGGTAATTGAACCTTCAAATACTTCTGCCGCAAGACCTACAGATTCATGAAGTGTTGGGTGAGCATGAATCGTTAATGCAATATCTTCTGCATCACAACCCATCTCGATTGCAAGACCGATTTCACCTAATAATTCACCACCGTTAGATCCAACGATAGCCCCACCAAGTATACGGTGAGTATCTTTATCAAAGATTAATTTTGTCATACCTTCTGCACATTCAGATGCAATCGCACGACCTGAAGCAGCCCAAGGGAATTTAGCCACTTCGTAGTTTAAACCTTCTTGTTTACATTCTTTCTCAGTTTTACCTACCCAAGCCACTTCTGGTTCAGTATAAGCAATTGAAGGAATGACTTTTGGATCGAAGTAATGTTTTTGTCCTGCAATCACTTCTGCCGCAACGTGACCTTCGTGAACACCTTTGTGCGCTAACATTGGTTGACCAACGATATCACCGATTGCGAAGATATGAGGCACATTGGTACGCATTTGTTTATCAACATGAATGAAACCACGCTCATCCACTTCAACGCCTGCTTTACCTGCATCAATCAATTTACCGTTTGGTGTACGACCGATTGCGACTAATACTGCATCATAACGTTTAGTATCGTTGCATGCTTTACCTTCCATTGAAACATAGATACCATCATCTTTTGCTTCAACTGCAGTCACTTTAGTTTCAAGCATTAACTTGAATTTTTTCTCAACTTGTTTGGTGTAAATACCCACTACATCTTTATCTGCCGCTGGAATCACTTGGTCAAACATTTCAACCACTTCAACTTCAGAACCTAATGCATCATACACGGTACCCATCTCTAAACCGATGATACCACCGCCCATGATTAATAGTTTTTTCGGTACTTCTTTTAATTTAAGTGCATCTGTTGAATCCCAAACGCGTGGATCTTCATGTGGAATGAATGGTAATTGAATTGGACGAGAACCCGCTGCGATAATCGCATTATCAAATTTAATTGTGGTTGGTTTACCATCACGATCACGTGCTACTAATGTATGTGGATCAGTAAACGCCGCTAAACCTTCAACAACAGTTACTTTACGTTGTTTAGCCATGCCTGCAAGACCACCAGTTAATTTCGCCACAACTGCTTCTTTACCTGCGCGTACTTCATCTAAATCAATGCGAGGCTCTGCGAAATACACACCATTTTTGCTTGCATGTTTCGCTTCTTCAATTACTTTCGCTACGTGAAGTAATGCTTTAGAAGGGATACAACCTACGTTTAAACATACCCCACCTAATGTTGAATAACGTTCAACAAGTACTGTTTCTAAACCTAAGTCCGCACAACGGAATGCCGCTGAATAACCTGCAGGACCAGCACCAAGTACCACAACTTGGGTTTTAATTTCTTTACTCATTTTTACCTCGTAAAAACGTTCAAATTTTTGACCGCACTTTGCGATCCTTTCTGTAAGATGTAAGCCTAATCACTCACATCTTACCGCGTTAATTACATCACTAAGCGACGTAAGTCAGCTAATACGCCATTGATATAGCTTAAGAAACGAGCACCATCAGCACCATCGATCACACGGTGGTCGAAAGATAATGATAATGGAAGCATTAAGCGTGGCTCAAATTCTTTACCATTCCAAACCGGTTGCATTTCTGATTTAGACACACCTAAGATTGCAACTTCAGGTGCATTTACGATTGGTGTAAAGTGAGTTGTACCAATACCGCCTAAGCTTGAAATGGTGAAACAACCACCTTGCATATCAGAACCTGAAAGTTTACCGTCACGTGCTTTTTTGGAGATTTCCATTAATTCACGAGAGAGTTCGATAATACCTTTTTTGTTTACGTTTTTAAATACAGGTACAACAAGGCCGTTTGGTGTATCTACCGCTACGCCAATGTTGATGTATTTTTTAAGTGTTAATTTTTGTCCGTCTTCAGAGATAGAACTATTGAAACGTGGGAACGCTTCTAATGCTTTCGCTACCGCTTTCATAATGAACACAACTGGCGTAATTTTCACATCCAATTTTTGTTTTTCAACAATCTTGTTCTGTTCTTTACGGAATGCTTCTAAATCAGTGATATCTGTGCGATCGAAGTGAGTAACATGTGGAATCATTACCCAGTTACGATGTAAGTTCGCACCAGAGATTTTGTTGATACGGCTTAATTCAACTTCTTCTACTTCACCAAATTTGCTGAAGTCAACTTTCGGCCATGGTAATAAGCCTAAGCCTGCACCATTTGCCACACCATTACCCGCTGCTGCAGAAGATACAGTGCCTGTTTCAAACGCTTTAACAGCGGTTTTCACGTAAGCTTGGATATCTTCTTTCACAACACGACCTTTACGACCCGTACCTTTTACGCGATCAAGGTTAATACCGTATTCACGCGCTAAGCGACGAATCACGGGTGTTGCGTGTGCATAGCCTGCGCTTGCTACAACTTGTTCTTGGCTTAAACCAGATACATTACCTGATTGTGCTGCCGGCGCTGCTGCAGGGGCTGCTTGAGGCGCTGGAGCGGCGGCTGCAGGAGCTGCTGCAGGCGCAGGTACTGCACCAGCCACTTCAAATTTCATAATTAATGAACCAGTTGAAACTTTATCACCTGATTTCACTAAAATTTCTTTTACCACCCCCGCAAACGGAGCTGGTACTTCCATCGAGGCCTTATCGCCTTCAACGGTGATTAAAGATTGCTCTTCAGAAACGCTGTCACCAACGGCAACCATGATTTCAGTTACGTTAACTTCATCGCCACCAATATCTGGTACATTCACTTCTTTGATCGCTGAAGCTGTTGGCGCTGCTGCAGGTGCCGAAGCTTGTTGAGCTGGCGCTGCACCTGCCACTTCAAATTTCATGATTAATTTGCCAGTAACAACTTTATCGCCCACATTGATTAAAATTTCTTTTACTACACCAGCAACAGGAGCAGGCACTTCCATTGACGCTTTATCACCCTCAACATTGATGATTGATTGATCCACTTCAACGGTATCGCCTACTTTCACCATAATATCAGTCACGTTTACTTCGTCTGAACCGATATCGGGTACATTGACTTCAACTACACTTGCAGCTGCTGGTGCGGCTGCCGGCGCAGGTGCTGCTGCAGCTGGAGCAGGCGCTGCCGCATCCGCTGACTCTAAAACAAGCATTGGTGTGCCAGTTGTGACTTTATCACCCACTTTTACTAATACTTCTTTTACCACACCAGCTTCTGGTGCAGGCACTTCCATTGAAGCTTTATCACCTTCAACATTAATAATACTTTGATCAGCGGTAATGGTATCACCTACTTTCACCATCACTTCTGTTACGGTAACTTCATCACTACCGATATCAGGAATTTGAATTTGTTTTGACATGTTATCTTACCTTTAAAAAACGCAGTTAAAATCAACCGCACTTTATTTGTAGATGCTCCTGTGTGCTCTCACACACAGGATGTTTTTATTAAGCGTAAAGCGGATTTAAAATTTCAGTTTTTAAACCAAATTTCGCGATTGCATCAGCCACCACTTTCGCATCAACTTTGCCTTGTTTTGCAAGTTCATGTAATGCTGCAACTACAACATAACGCGCATCCACTTCGAAGTGTTCACGTAAGTTTTCACGGCTGTCTGAACGACCGAAACCATCAGTACCCAATACGTGATAGCTTTGTGCAGGAATGAATGCACGAACTTGTTCTGCGAACAATTTCATGTAGTCAGTAGCCGCAACAGCTGGTGCATCGTTCATTACTTGTGCGATGTAAGGTACGCGTGCTTTTTCAGTTGGGTGTAACATGTTCCAACGTACGGCATCAGCACCTTCACGAGCGACTTCAGTAAATGAAGGCACACTATATACATCTGAGCTTACGCCATATTCATTAGCAAGGATTTGTGCTGCTTCACGAACGTGACGGAAGATCGCACCAGAACCTAATAATTGAACATGGCCTTTGTTGCCTTTCGCTTCAACGGTTTCAAATTTATAAATACCTTTACGAATACCTTCTTCTGCACCTTTTGGCATTGCTGGTTGTTCGTAAGTTTCGTTTAATGTGGTGATGTAGTAGAACACATCTTCTTGTTTTTCACCGTACATACGGTTAATACCGTCTTGTAGGATAACTGCCACTTCATAAACATAAGCAGGGTCATAAGATACACAGTTAGGAATAACAAGAGATTGAATATGGCTGTGACCATCTTCGTGTTGTAAACCTTCACCATTTAATGTTGTACGACCAGAAGTACCCCCGATCATGAAACCTCGAGCTAATTGGTCACCTGCTGCCCACATTAAGTCACCCACACGTTGGAAACCAAACATTGAGTAGTAGATGAAGAATGGAATCATCGGAAGGTTATTTACAGAGTATGAGTTCGCAGCAGCTAACCAAGATGATGCCGCACCTAATTCATTGATACCTTCTTGTAATACTTGACCATCTTTCGCTTCACGGTAGTAAGCCACTAAATCACGATCAGAAGGCACATAGTTTTGACCATGTGGGTTGTAAATACCGATTTGACGGAATAAACCTTCCATACCGAAAGTACGTGCTTCGTCAGCAACAATTGGCACAATTTGTTTACCAATATTTTTATCTTTCAAGAGCGTATTTAAGAAACGTACGAATGCCATTGTAGTTGAAATTGGACGAGCTTGAGCTTCCAATAGCGGTGCAAATTCTTCTAAAGATGGCACTTTAAATTCAGTGGTGAATTTTGGTAAACGTTTCGGTAAGTAACCATTTAACGCTTTACGTCTGCCGTGAAGATAATTGTACTCTTCCGAACCTTCTGGGAAGGTAATGTACGGATAGTTAGGAATATCTTCATCTTTAATATCTAATTGGAAATGATCACGGAAAGATTTTAAGCTTTCGAGAGACATTTTTTTAGATTGGTGCGCAGTGTTTTTACTTTCTGCTTCAGGAATTTTATAACCCTTAACCATGTGCGCTAAGATCACAACAGGTTTACCTGCAGTTTGCGCTTTATGGAATGCGGCATAAAGTTTTTCTGAATCGTGACCACCACGTCTTAATGCCCAGATTTCATCATCTGTCATATCCGCTACTAATGCAGCGGTTTCTGGATAACGACCGAAGAAGTGTTCACGAACGTATGCACCATTCTTAGATTTGAAGGTTAAATAGTCACCGTCAAGTACTTCCATCATTAATTGGGTTAATTTACCAGTAGTATCTTTTGCAAATAATTTATCCCAGCCACTACCCCACATAACTTTAATGACTTCCCAACCAGCACCTGCAAATAAACCTTCTAATTCTTGAACGATTTTGCCGTTACCCGTTACTGGACCATCTAAACGTTGCAAGTTACAGCTTACTACGAAGATTAAGTTATCTAAGCCTTCACGTGCTGCAAATGTTAAATCACCTTTTGCTTCGATTTCGTCCATCTCACCGTCACCAAGGAAAGCATAGACTTTTTGATCTTTGGTATCTTTTAAACCACGGTTATCTAAGTATTTTAAGAAACGAGCAGTACGGATTGCATTTACTGGACCTAAACCCATCGATACTGTGGAGAATTGCCAGAATTCAGGCATTAATTTCGGGTGTGGGTAAGAAGAAAGGCCTTTACCTGGTTCACATTCCTGACGGAAATTATTCATTTGATCTTCAGTAATACGACCTTCAATAAATGCACGAGCATACATACCTGGTGCCGCGTGGCCTTGGAAGAAGACTAAGTCACCGCCGTTTTTATCTGTAGCAGCTTTGAAGAAGTGGTTAAAACAGACTTCATACATGCTTGCTGCAGATTGATAAGTTGAAATATGACCACCTAATTCAAGATCTTTTTTCTGGCCACGTAATACCGCCATGATCGCATTCCAACGTACAGCACTACGAATACGACGCTCAATAGCTTTATCACCTGGGTATGCTGGCTGTTCAGAAACTGGGATGGTATTAACATAAGGGGTTGTTACGCCACCTTTTGCAATGTTCACACCACCGTTACGTGCCTGATCAATCACTTGATTGATGATGTAATGCGCACGCTCTGCGCCTTCTGCACGAATTAATGAATCGACAGCTGACAACCAATCCTGTGTTTCAATTGGGTCAATATCGTTTACTAAGGTATCTGACATAGTCTTTCCTTATTTTACTGAGTGAAAATGAAGTTTGGTCATGACCAAACACGAAAATCAAGCTTGTTAATCAATGTTACAAACATTTAACAAATCTTGTAAATTTTAGAAGATTTTTTGCAAGAAAGATAGTAGATTTTCACTGTTCTCACGCATTTCTTCCTGTTATTGCAATAGTCTTCATTAAAAGTGCGGTCATTTTTAAAGGATTTTTGGGTTTAAATTAAAGCATACTTTATATATTGCATTCCCTACCCGCTTTGATCTAAAGTGTTCGCATGCTTTTGAGCTTTTTAGAGGACAAAATATGAACACGACAACTCGCCCAATCTTTTCTCATAAACGAATAGCGCTCGTTGCACATGATAGCTGCAAACAAAATCTACTCAATTGGGTAAAGAAACACAAAGATGCACTCGCTCCCCATCAGCTTTATGCGACGGGTACAACAGGACATCTATTGGAAAGAGAAACGGGACTCAAAATAGCCTCGCTATTAAGTGGCCCGATGGGCGGCGATCAACAACTTGGCGGACTGATTGCTGAGAAAAAAATTGATATGATGATTTTCTTTTGGGATCCAATGAACGCGGCACCACATGATCCAGATGTAAAAGCGCTCATGCGTATTGCAACTGTTTGGAATATTCCTGTGGCAATTAATCAAAGTACCGCTGATTTTCTTTTAACATCAAGCTTATTTGATCAAGAAATCAATATTGATATCCCCGATTATGAAGGATATTTAAAAGCGCGTTTAAGTTAACCAAATAAAAAGGAGATAAATCACTTTATCTCCTTTCTGTTTATTTACTCGTAAATTACTTACCCTGCATTGCCGCGCTCATGATTAACATAAATAGCACGCCTTGCACCTGCTCTTCTGGAATCACTTGACCATTAAGTTTTAATTCACCTTTTTCAAGTACTAAGGCAAGCGTCACATTTTTATCGTTATTCACCACAATATTTTGTGCTGCTGCTTGTTTGGCTTGCTCTTCAATTTTCTCTTTAATCAAAGCTTTATCTTCTTCTGGAGCAAATTGTGTCATGATTTTTTCTGCTGTCGCTTTATCTACATGAATATGCACAGCAAAATCCGTAAATTGTTTATATAAATTTCCTTTCATTAAATCAAATTTTGGATCTTTCGCTAATGCCACATTGAGATCTAATGACACTTTACCTTGATTGTCTGAAATTGATACTGGGTTGAGTTTAAGTTGAGGCTGATTATTAAAAATAGCCATACCATGCTCTTCAACCCATGAACTTAAGATTTCAGATACCACTTCATCATTCACATTTTTATCATCTCTAACAGACTTAAATACCGTGAAAACAGCTTCAATCAAGGCATTTGCTGCGTTTGCTTCAATATGATTTAATTCACTATTGTTAGTTAACTTCCCTAACTCTTTTCCATCTAAAACAAATGAATCTACTGCACTCTCACTTTTTAAGTTTACAAAATCACCATTAAGTGAAATATCAGATGTGGCTTTTAAACCTTTTTCAATAAGAGAAGTCGTTTTTCCAGCATAGTCCATGCTCGTCATTTCGAAGCTTTCAGTTGAATAAGAACCTTTCCCCGTATAAATGTAAGCCCATTTTGTAGGATTGAATGAAGCATCCAATTTCATGCCCTTCATCTTCGTTTTTACCGACTTAACTGCAGTAGCGTCCTGGCTATCCCCATCTGCACTACTAGGGCCTAAATCAGCTGTCACTTCGTCTAAGGTCATGTCATATTTCCCCGCTCGATCTTTATCTACATCAAAACCAATGTTGATATTTGACCATGAGATCTTATTTTGCGGTGAGTGAGGATCTGTCATTTCCCCTGCTGCTAATTCAACTTTACCTTTTGTTGCTAAACTATAGCTAGTCGAAGCTTGATATTGAACAGGTTTATCTGATTTAAGAAAATCAAATAGCGGCTGAGTTGTTTCATTTTTACCAATCACACCTTGTGCTGAAAACATTGTTGGTACGAAGTTAAATTTTTCCAACTGATTAAGTGGAAATGGTCCATGATAAAGCTTAGTTGAAAGTGGGATAGTAAATACTTGTCCTTCTTTTGGTAAAGAAATAACGACTTCATCTTCTACTTGAGAAGTAAAGAAACTGCGATCAAATTGCTTATTTTTATAAACAAGATTCACTGAATCTGACAAACCTAAACTTTGGAATTTTTGGTTCGCTAATTCAATTTGACGCAAATATTCAGTCTGTGCTTTTTCTCCAGTAAACCATGCACCACCGATGCCGACAATACCGAGGGCAACAATGACACCTAATGCTACAGTTGATTTTTTCATTTTGATTCCTTTGCTAACTAATAGATGATTAAAATTGCTGGCAATTTATCACAAATCACAATTTTTTTCTTATTTTTAAAAAATAATTTTATATCCCCCCTTGAACTTCTCATCTCTGGACTTATTTTGTAAAGCAAGAACGGAAATGACCGCACTTTAAAAGGAAGAAAAAATTTTAAATCTTGCCTCTTGAAATGCGAAAAAGTATCCACATCTTATTCATCGTAACAATTTACAACGAATTTAAAATTTAATTAGGAGTAACAACATGGGAAAAATTATTGGTATTGACTTAGGTACAACAAACTCTTGTGTCGCTGTAATGGATGGTGACAAACCTCGCGTAATTGAAAACGCAGAAGGCGATCGTACTACCCCGTCAATTATCGCTTATACAAATGATAACGAAATTTTAGTCGGTCAACCGGCAAAACGCCAAGCGGTGACCAACCCGAAAAATACATTATTCGCAATCAAACGTTTAATTGGTCGTCGTTTTGATGATGCTGAAGTAAAACGTGATATCGACATTATGCCATTTGAAATTACCAAAGCAGACAATGGTGATGCATGGGTAAATGTAAAAGGTGACAAACTTGCACCGCCACAAATTTCTGCAGAAGTATTGAAAAAAATGAAGAAAACTGCAGAAGACTTCTTAGGTGAGCCAGTGACTGAAGCGGTAATCACTGTTCCAGCATACTTTAACGATGCTCAACGTCAAGCAACTAAAGATGCAGGTCGTATCGCAGGCTTAGAAGTTAAACGTAT
Organism: Parahaemophilus parainfluenzae; assembly: GCA_963515445.1. Taxonomy (GTDB): domain Bacteria; phylum Pseudomonadota; class Gammaproteobacteria; order Enterobacterales; family Pasteurellaceae; genus Haemophilus_D; species Haemophilus_D parainfluenzae_AI. The sequence continues at coordinate 25,329 of CAUPWR010000012.1, forward strand.
TATCAACGAACCTACAGCTGCAGCATTAGCTTACGGTTTAGATAAAGGTCAAGGCAACAAAACTATCGCTGTTTATGACTTAGGTGGTGGTACATTCGACTTATCTATCATCGAAATTGATGAAGTAGGTGGCGAAAAAACCTTCGAAGTATTAGCAACCAACGGTGATACTCACTTAGGTGGTGAAGACTTCGATAACCGTGTTATCAACTACTTAGTGGATGAGTTCAAAAAAGAACAAGGCGTTGACTTACGTAACGACCCACTTGCAATGCAACGTTTAAAAGAAGCAGGTGAAAAAGCGAAAATTGAACTTTCTTCTGCACAACAAACTGATGTGAACTTACCTTACATCACTGCAGATGCTACAGGTCCTAAACATTTAAACATTAAATTAACTCGTGCTAAATTAGAATCTTTAGTAGAAGATTTAGTGGCGAAATCACTTGAACCTGTAAAAGTTGCATTAAACGATGCTGGCTTAAGTGCATCACAAATTGATGATGTTATCCTAGTGGGCGGTCAAACCCGTATGCCATTAGTACAACAAAAAGTAGAAGAATTCTTCGGTAAAGCACCTCGTAAAGATGTGAACCCAGATGAAGCCGTTGCTATCGGTGCAGCAGTTCAAGGTGGTGTATTAGCGGGTGATGTAACGGATGTATTATTGTTAGACGTAACACCGTTATCTTTAGGTATCGAAACCATGGGTGGTGTGATGACTACCTTAATTGAGAAAAACACGACGATTCCAACTAAAAAATCGCAAGTATTCTCAACAGCAGAAGATAACCAAAGTGCAGTAACCATTCACGTGTTACAAGGTGAACGTAAACAAGCATCAGCGAATAAATCTTTAGGTCAATTCAACCTTGAAGGCATCAACCCAGCTCCACGCGGTATGCCACAAATTGAAGTAACCTTCGATATCGACGCTGACGGTATTATCCACGTTTCTGCGAAAGATAAAGGCACAGGTAAAGAACAACAAATCACCATCAAAGCCTCTTCTGGTTTAAGTGATGAAGAAATTCAACAAATGGTTCGTGATGCAGAAGCAAACGCTGAAGCAGACCGTAAATTTGAAGAATTAGTACAAGCTCGCAACCAAGCGGATCATCTTGTACACGCTACACGTAAACAATTAGAAGAAGCCGGTGATAAAGTTCCAGCTGAAGATCGTGCAGCAATTGAAAGTGCATTAAGCGATTTAGAAACTGCAGCGAAAGGCGAAGATAAAGCAGCAATCGAAGCTAAACTTCAAGCGCTTGCAGAAGTTGCTCAAAAACTCGCTCAAGCTGCACAACCACAAAGTGATGCACAACAAGCTCAAAGCAGCAGCAAACCAAATGATGATGTTGTTGATGCTGAGTTTGAAGAAGTGAAAGATAATAAGTAGGTGAGCTAATGGCTGTATATGCTAATGAGAAATATCTAATTAAGTGTTCCAATAGTAAGGAACACTGGACATTGAGCTATGCTCCCGGAGAAATAGTTCCTGTATCAGGGATATATAGATGTGTTAATTGCGGGAAAGAAATCGCAGCAAACAAAGACGATCCATTTCCACCGCAAAATCATCATCAACATTATCCTATAACAGATATTCTGTGGAAACTAGTTATCCGAGCTGATACTAAAGCAGATAATTGCGGTATCAGAAAATAATTCAATAGGGCGTAGCAATACGCCCTATTGGTGTATTCATCAACCACAATTTTTCCTGACTTTATTTGAAAAAGTGAAGTAAGGAAAAATAAACCCGGAGGATAAATGGCGTTAAAACTCTATCCAATCGTACAACAACGCTTAAATAACAACATAGCAGATGAGATAATTCCGTCCCTTTGGCAAAACAATTTCGACAAACTACCACAAGGTCACTGTTGTTATGGTATCTATTTTAATTATGCTACGAATTACCAAGCAGACTATGATTTTGCGATTGCAAGTGAGGTTGTATTAGAAACAGATATCCCGGTGATTGAAATTGAAGATTTGAGTTTCTACGAAGTTTTTCATTGCAAAGTAAATGAAATTTATCAAACATGGCAACTGATCTGGGAAAAAGAACAACAAGGTTTACTTAAGCGGGCTTATTCGGTGGATTTTGAAAAATACCACCCCGATGGTTTGGTAGAAATTTATATCGCTGTTGAACCTCATTGCTAAGCTCAAAGTGCATAAAATTTTATAAAAAATGACCGCGCTTTATCCCCATACAAACACAACTAAAGGAAAAAACAATGAAATTCGAAACGAAATGCCTCCATGCTGGCTATAGCCCTAAAAACGGTGAGCCACGTGTTCAACCTATCGTGCAAAGCACGACTTATACCTACGATTCTGCTGAAGAAATTGGTAAGTTATTTGATTTACAAGCTGCAGGTTATTTTTATACTCGCCTAGCAAACCCTACAACTAATGCTGCGGAAGAAAAAATCACGGCACTTGAAGGTGGCGTTGCAACAATGTGTACTGCCTCAGGTCAATCTGCTGTTTTCTACGCAATGCTGAATATTTTAGAAGCTGGCGATCACTTCATTTCCTCTTCTTATGTGTATGGCGGTTCCTACAATTTATTTGCCCACACATTCAAAAAAATGGGGATTGAAGTGACTTTTGTAGATCAAGATTTACCACTTGAAGAACTCAAAAAAGCAATCCGTCCAAATACAAAAGCTGTCTTTGCTGAAACCATTGCGAACCCCGCTTTACGCGTGTTAGATATTGAAAAATTTGCAGCCTTAGCGAAAGCTGCAGAGGCGCCATTATTAATTGATAACACCTTTGCTACCCCCTATTTTTGTCGTCCAATCGAATTTGGCGCAAACGTGGTCATTCACAGCACATCTAAATATTTAGATGGTCATGCTATTGCCTTAGGTGGCTCAATTACTGATGGCGGTAACTTTAATTGGAATAACGGCAAATATCCGCAATTAAGCACGCCAGACCAAACTTATCATGGTTTGGTTTACACAGAAACCTTTGGCCCCGCAGCTTATATTGTCAAAGCACGCGTGCAATTAATGCGTGATTTAGGTGCTACACCAGCTCCTCAAAATAGTTTCTTATTGAATGTAGGTATGGAAACCCTTGCGCTTCGCATGCAACGTCATTATGAAAATGCACAGGCTGTAGCCGAGTTTTTAGAAAAACATCCGCAAGTCGTTAAAGTGAATTATCCTGGCTTACCAAGTTCACTAGATTACGCGCTCAAACAAAAATACTTACCGAACGGTTTGTGTGGTGTTATTTCCTTTGAGATCAAAGGTGACAAAGAAACCGCGGCAAAATGGTTAAACGCATTACAAATGACCTCACGTGAAGTACACGTAGCCGACATTCGGACTTGTGCATTACATCCAGCAACTTCAACGCACCGCCAATTAAGTGAAGCTGAATTAGAAAAAGCAGGGATTTCTCCAGGACTTATTCGCCTTTCTTGCGGTATTGAAAATATTCAAGATATTTTAGCTGACTTAGAGCAAGCATTTGCAGCAGCAAAATAAGTCATAAATTAACGAATTTACCCTTGATATTTCTGACTTCGACATTATTTTTATTCTTAGGTATATCGTTAACGCAATACCATACAATAACAAAATAAAATTTTTTAAATTTATATTTTTAAACGGAAAACGAAAACATTATGGCAAAGAAAGATTATTACGACGTTCTTGGTGTTGAACGTGGCGCAGATGAAAAAGCAATTAAACGTGCTTACAAAAAACTCGCCATGCAATATCACCCTGATAGAACCAAAGGTGATAAAGCCAAAGAAGAAAAATTTAAAGAAATCCAAGAAGCCTATGAAATCCTAGGTGATAAAGAAAAACGTGCCGCTTACGATCAATACGGCCATGCAGCCTTTGAACAAGGCGGCATGGGAGGCGGTGGCTTCGGTGGCGGATTCAGCGGTGCTGATTTCGGTGATATTTTTGGTGATATGTTCGGCGATATCTTCGGCGGTGGCGGACGCGGTCGTCAGCGTGTTGTTCGCGGTGAAGATTTACGCTATGACATCCAAATCACGTTAGAAGAAGCCGTAAAAGGTACAACCAAAGATATCCAGATTAATACCCTTGCTCACTGTGATAGCTGCGATGGTACTGGCGCAGAAAAAGGATCAAAAGTTGAGACATGCCCAAGCTGTCATGGTTCAGGTCGTATTCGTCGCCAACAAGGTTTCTTCGTAACTGAAGCGGTTTGTCCTACTTGTCATGGTTCTGGTAAGAAAATTGAAAAACCATGTAAAAGCTGCCATGGCGAAGGTCGTGTTCACAAGAAGAAAAATCTTTCCGTTAAGATCCCAGCAGGTGTGGATACCGGCAACCAATTACGTTTAAGCGGCGAAGGTGCAGCGGGCGAAAATGGTGCACCTGCAGGCGATTTATATGTGGTGATTCACGTTAAAGAACATCATATCTTCGAACGTGATGGAAACAACCTCTACTGCGAAGTGCCAATCAGTTTCTCAATGGCTGCGTTAGGTGGTGAAATTGAGGTCCCAACCTTAGACGGTAAAGTGAAACTCAAAATCCCTCCTGAAACCCAAACAGGCAAACTCTTCCGTATGCGTGGTAAAGGGGTGAGCTCTACTCGTAGCGGCTACGCAGGCGATCTTATTTGTCGCGTAGTGATTGAAACACCGGTGAACTTAAATAAAGAACAAAAAGAATTATTAGAAAAACTGGAAGAAAGTTTGAAAGGACAAAAATCGCATAGTCCGAAATCTTCAAGCTTTTTAGATGGTGTGAAGAAATTCTTTGATAACTTAGGTAAGTAAACCTAAACAGAAAGTGCGGTCAATTTTAAAACTGTTTTGAAATTGACCGCACTTTTACTTTATACGACTGAAATGGCTTTTATTTGCACATAAACATCCATGCCTTGAGCGAAATGCAATTCATTAAACGCCCATTTACTGATACTTGCCCAAACTTTATGCCCTTCCACCAACACCGCAATGTCAATGCGATTCTCTTGCGGAACGATTTGTACTATTTGCCCACGTAAGATATTACGAATGCTCGTTTGCTCTGGCTTGCTGAGAGTGAGTGATACATCGGAACTATAAATACAGACGCGCACTTTTTCATTCGCTTGATGATGCACTTCGTTAATCCAAAGCTGTTGTTCGCCTAAAGAAAGTGCGGTCATTTTATAGGTTGGATTATGCAAATAGACAGGCAACGCCAACACACTACTCTGCTCCGATTCACCTTTCCAAGGGGCAAATAACGGACTGTTCCAGACATTTTCTAAGGTGTCATAGGCTTTCACTTTGCCATTTTCCATCAGCACAACGCGATCGGCCAAACGTAATAATTCGTCCAAACTGTGCGTCACATATAAAATCGGCACATTAATTTCTTTGGATAAGCTTTCCAAATATTGCATAAGCTCACGTTTGCGAGGCACATCTAAAGCAGAAAGCGGTTCATCCATCAGCAAAATATCAGGATCCGTTAATAAGGCTCGCCCAATCGCCACACGTTGTTTTTCTCCGCCTGATAAAGTAAGCGGATAGCGTTTGAGCAACGGTTCAATACCAAGTAGCTGAACGATATAGTCAAAATCTTCATGGCTGACATTCTTCATGCCATAACGTAAATTGCCTTTGACATTGTAATGCGGGAATAAACGCGCATCTTGGAATACATAACCGATTTTGCGCTGATGCACAGGGAGATTCTCACCGTTCTCCACATCCACCAAAGTGCGGTCATTTAAACGAATAAATCCTTGATCGGGATGAGTTAAACCACTCACCAAATTAATCAATGAGGTTTTCCCCGAACCTGACAAACCAAAAATCGCCGTCACACCTTGAGTTGGCAGTTGCAGATCCGCACGTAAGGTCAGGCGACCTAATTGTTGTTGTACATTAATGTGTAGCATCGCCTTGCCCCAATTTTTTCTGCATCCGTTTACTTAAGGTTTCGGAAAGCAATAAAGAAATTAATGAAAGGATCACCGCAAACAAGCAAAGTCGTGCAGTTTGTGCTTCTGCGCCTGGTGTTTGGATAAATGAATACATCGCTAAAGGAATGGTTTGAGTTTCTCCTGCGATATTGGAAACGAAAGTAATAGTTGCACCAAACTCACCTAAAGAACGAGCAAAACCTAATACTAAACCCGCCAATACACCAGGTAAAGAAAGAGGCAACGTGATTGTAAAAAAGACTCGCCAAGGCGAAGCACCAAGCGTTTGTGCGGCTTGCTCTAATTTAAAATCAATGCTTTCTAAGGAAAGACGTATCGCCCGCACAACCAATGGAAATGCCACCACGGCTGAAGCTAATACCGCCCCCTTCCAACTAAAGCCGAAGGATAAGCCAAACCATTGATATAAATACTTGCCAATAAAGCCATTACGTCCCATGGCGACTAATAATAAATAACCGATAACCACCGGCGGTAACACCAAAGGCAGATGAATAATTCCTGTAACCAGCGACTTACCGTAAAATTCCTTACGAGCCAGCAACCAAGCGATAAAAATTGCGAAGGGCAAACTCCAAAGCATAGAACTCAATGCGACACTCATGCTTAAGTGAATCGCATCCCATTCCATCGGGCTTAATTTAAACCAAGAGAGCAAAATATTTCCTTGTGTATATATCAATATGACGAAATTTCTTTAGAGATAACAAAAAGGACAGTTGCCTGTCCTTTCTTTATAAAGTCTGAGCTCATTATTTCACAGAGAAACCATATTCAACAAATATTTTTTTCGCTGCGCTCGATTCTAAGTAGTTAAGGAAATCACGGGTATCCGCATTGTCATGATCTTTTAAAATCGCGACTGGATATTCAACTGGTTTATAGCTATCTTTCGGGAATACACCTACTGCTTTCACGTCTTTACTCACTTTTGCATCAGTGCTATACACGATACCGTAAGGTGCTTCAGCACGTTCAACTAAGGCTAACGCGCCACGTACGTCTTTCGCACGCGCTAATTTATCTTTAACTTGATCCCATAAATTTAATTTCGTTAATGATTCTTCTGCATATTGTCCCGCAGGAACATGCGCAGGATCACCCACAGATAAATAGCTGTCTTTTAAGCCTTTAATCCATTCACCTTTAGCAATATCCACTGAATTAACCGCACTTTTAGCCGGTGCAATTAATACTAATTCATTACCCGCTAATACTTTTTCCGTTTCTTTTACGGTGAGATTTTTATCTGATAAATATTTCATCCATTTGTTGCTAGCTGAAATAAATAAGTCTGCAGGTGCACCTTCTTCAACTTGTTTGGCAAGGGTAGAAGAAGAAGCAAAAGAGAAAACGACGGTATTATTTGGCTTTTCAGTTTGGTATTGATCCGCAATTTGTTGTAACGCATCAGTCATTGAAGCTGCTGCAAACACAGTCACTTTTGCTGATGCAGCAAAAGATACGCCCATGCCTGCAATTAAAAGTGCAGTTGCAAATTTAGTTAATTTCATTATTTATCTCCTATATAAATGAAACTATATATAAAAAAATATACTACGAGTAAATTATAACTTGAATTTTTAAATAAGCATACAGAAAAACTTAAAGATCAAGTAAAATAAACAGAATTGTGTATTAGGAGGAGATGATGAAACAAACTGAAATTTTACTGACGATCAAACTTCATCAAGAATTATTTATTGATCCAAAACGTGTTCGCCTCTTAAAAGAAATTAAAGAATGTGGCTCAATCAACCAAGCGGCCAAAAACGCTAAAGTGAGCTATAAAAGTGCTTGGGATCACCTTGAGGCAATGAATAAAATCAGCCCCAAACCGCTTTTAGAACGTAATATCGGTGGGAAAAATGGGGGCGGTACTTCATTAACCACTTATGCTGAGCGTTTACTGCAGCTTTATGATTTGCTCGAACAAACACAAGAGCACGCCTTTCATATTCTGCAAGATGAGACGATCCCGCTAAACAGTCTCCTTTCAGCAACGGCAAAATTCTCCTTACAAAGTAGCGCACGCAATCAATTTTTCGGGAAAGTGGCAAGCCAACATATTGTGGACTCCCGCTGCATTGTTGCAGTAAACATTCAGGATTTAGCTCATCCATTACATGTTTCAATCACAATGCGCAGTGCTGAGCGCCTCAGACTCATTACTGAAAAAGAAGTGATGGTCATGTTTAAAGCCCCTTGGGTGAAAATTAGCACCACCCCATTAGAAGAAAAAAATAACCTTTTCCAAGCGACGATTCTTTCTATGCAGAATGAAGAAGCGATTTTGCAAATAAAGGACAGCTCAATTGAATTTTGTGCGAGTATTCATAGCAAAGATGGTTGGAAAGTGGGACAAGATGTGTGGTTACACGTAGATCCTGAACAGATCATTTTAGCGACATTGAAGTAATATCAGAAACAAAAAGTGCGGTCAAAATTAACCGCACTTTTTATTTTCGCTTACAACGCAATCTCATCAATCGATCGTCCAAAACTTGGCAAAAAGACCTGCAAAAAATAATCCATTTCTTGACTGTGCCATTGTTCCATTAAATTTTCTAAGCGTTTTTTCGCTGTTTTAAATTCATGGTTACCATGCTCTAATTCAAATTGGGCTTTAATATAGGCACAAATCAAATCCGCTTGTTTTACTAAATGCTTTTCTTCTGGGCTAAATTGCTCACTATCTAAGTATGTCGCAAAACTCTCTTGCAATTCAGTCGGGAGCAAACTAATTAAATGCAATTCTGCAGCCGCTTCAATGTCTTTGTAAGCATGAGTGATTTCAGAATTGAAATACTTAATTGGGGTTGGCAAATCTCCAGTAAAAATTTCAGAGGTATCATGATACATCGCCATCACCGCAATACGCTCAGGATTCACTTCCCCACCAAAAAATTGATTTTTAATAATGGCTAAGGCTTGTGCCACAAAGGCAACTTGCAGACTATGCTCTGCCAAGTTTTCCTTTTCAATATTGCGCATCAATGACCAACGCTGAATTAAGCGAAGACGATCTAAACAGGCAAAAAAGTGACTGGTTTTAACTTCCACGATATATCCTTAGTTAGATGGTAACTCTTCAATAACCACAGGGAGATCAATCACTTTACCTAAGCGAGAAACAGTAACAATGACTTCTGTATTCGGTTTAGTATCACTAATAATTTGCATCATTTCACGAATAGATAAGTTATCTTGTTTATTTAAACGTAAAATCACATCACCCACTTGGATGCCTGCTTTCGCTGCCGGGCTATTGGCGGTCACGCCTGTAATCACAATACCACCATTAGAGTTAGCGGTGATTTCACTTTGTACCCCAAAATAACCACGAATCACACGGCCATCGCGAATAATTTTATATAACACATCATTAGCAATACTAATTGGAATCGCAAAATTTAACCCTTCAGCAATTTCATTCGCTGTTTTACCAATACTTAACGTGCTGATCCCTACTAATTCGCCTGCAGAGTTAATCAACGCACCACCAGAGTTACCACGGTTAATTGATGCATCGGTTTGAATAAAGTTTTGACGACCTAAAGAATCGCCAACGGCACTGCGTCCTACCGCACTGATAATCCCTTGTGAGACACTTTGACCAAGGTTATATGGGTTACCAATAGCCAGAGCAATATCACCCACTCGTACTTGGCGTTCTTTATTTTGTGGAATCGTCGAAAGATTGTTTGCTTTGATTTTTAATACTGCAAGATCCGTCAAATTATCCGAACCAATTAAATTTGCTTCATAAATATTGCCGTTTTGCAAAGCGACCACAATTTGATCTGCATTTTGGATAACGTGTTTATTGGTGAGAATATAACCGTCTTTAGTCATAATCACGCCAGAACCTAAGTTATTTACCTGTAATTGTTCACTGTCATTAATGCTAGCAGAAGAAAAAGATCGGTTATACACGTTCACAACGGCAGGTGAAGCAATTCTCACGGCGCTGTTGAAAGACACGATATCATCAGCGGAGAAAAGGCTGCTGTTATTGAGCTTGGGAACGGCAAATAAAATAACACCTGCCGCGGCAAGCCCCCAAAGGGCGGAGTGAAAAAGTTTTTTAAACATTTTTTTATTCTTTTATTAATAAGTTAGGTAAATAACTGAGCTTTAAATCATCCCCAATTCTTTCACATTCTTGCAATTGCCACAATGGGGCATCAGCAAGTTTTTCCAAATGCGGGAGTTGGCATAAGCCTCGAGCTTTATCTCCCAAGAGTTTCGGGGCGACATAAATAATTAATTCATCTACAGCATGTTGTTCAATCAAGCTACCCGCTAAATTGGCGCCCGCTTCTACCCAAACGGAATTCACTTGTCTCTTGCCTAATTCTGTCATCAATAGATCAAAATCATAGTTTTCTGACAGTAGAATTTGCTCACAGAAATCAGGGAATACAGACATATCTCGTGGAATTGAACCCACAAGCCAAACTGGCGAATGGGTATGGAATAATTGATGGCTCGGTTGAACTCGATTTTTAGAATCTAAGAGCACACGAATAGGCTGACGCACGGTTTCTTCAGCATATTCTGCTTTTAGCTCATCGGGGAATTGATTCCAACGCACGTTCAAGCTTGGATCATCGGCTAACACGGTGGCACTTGTTGATAAAAGTGCGGTCGCTTTGGCTCGCATTTTTTGTACATCCGCACGGGCTGCGTCACCTGTGATCCACTTGCTTTCACCGCTCGCCATGGCTGTTCGGCCATCTAAACTCATGGCTAATTTCAGCTGCACATAAGGCTTGCCAGTTCGCATGCGTTTGAGAAAACCTTTATTTAAGGCTTCAGCTTGTTCATTCAATAAATTGACCGCACTTGGTATGCCTGCATCAGCTAACATTTTTAAGCCCTTGCCTGCCACTTGCGGATTAGGATCTGCCATGGCGGCAACAACTCGACTGACACCCGCTTCAATTAAACCTAATGCACAAGGCGGTGTACGTCCATAATGAGAACAAGGTTCAAGCGTCACATAAGCGGTTGCGCCTTTCGCTTTCTCACCGGCATCTGCCAACGCCACACGTTCTGCATGAGGCTGACCGGCTTTAAAATGAAACCCTTTCCCGACAATTTCATCGTTTTTAACTAACACACATCCTACGGACGGATTCGGCGCGGTGGTGTACTGCCCTTTTGCCGCAAGCTCAAGAGCCAGTTGCATAAATTTCACGTCATCAGGGGAAAAGGTGTCACTCATATTAATCCTTTAAGCTTTCAATTTCTTTGGTAAATTCATTGATATTATCAAAGCTCAGGTAAACGGATGCAAAACGGATATATGCCACCTTATCTAATTCTTTCAGCTCATTCATGGCTAATTTACCCACGAGATGACTTGGCACTTCGCGCTCACCTGTCGCACGTAATTGGATAATAATATGGCTGATGGCTTTTTCCACATCATCCGAACTTACAGGGCGTTTTTCTAACGCATGTTGAATACCACTACGCAATTTATCTTCATTAAACGGCTCGCGTGACCCATCATTTTTAATAATTTTTGGCACCACTAATTCGGCTGTTTCAAAGGTGGTAAAGCGTTCATGACAATTCCCGCATTCCCGACGACGACGCACTTGATACCCATCAGAAACCAAACGGCTGTCAATTACCTTAGTTTCTTCAGTTGAACAAAACGGACAACGCATTTTAGCTCCTTTTCAAAATCATTCTTAAGTCAGTATCTTATCAAAAATCCAAGATCTTTTCGATCTGAAGATCTGCTTTAAGACAACATTTCTCCAAACCAAGAAGTGGTTTGTTTCACCAACTGCAAAAGACCATCCTGAGATTTAAATTGTTCTGTTTGCCCCAATACCCTTGCCCAATAAGGATCGACTTTTCTATAACCATAGTTATCATCTTTCGCAAGGGATTCGATATTCGTTAAAACATTATCAAAATTGACTGCACTTTCATCTTTTTCAATAAACTTCGCGATATTTTCCGTTGGAATGAGCTGAATTTGTTGCTGGCTTTGTAAATAGGCCTCAACGTACATTTTCAGTTTCTCAAGTGCGGTTGATTTTTCTATTGTTTTTAATGTTAAATCCTTATCTTTAGCGATAATACGTGGTGGCAGTGCGTTCTCTTTTGTTGCCAGTTGAATGAGATAATAAAGCCATGGGCGAATACGATAACGATCTTTATATTTTGCAAATCGCCATTCGATTATCTGATTTTCATCACCAAATAATGGCTCCATATAGCCAAACAAGCGAATATTGCCTTGTGCCGTTTCCACCACAAAATCAACACTCTCACTATGTGGTGAAGAATAATCCTTAATTTTCTCTTTAAAAGCCAATACATCAGCACGAATGGATTGCGCACAAACTTCCGCAAACTCGCCGCGTGGCATGATGCCTTTTACTCGCTGTTTGGCGAAATAATCGTTAAATTGCGCTTCCTCTAAATGCAATAACTCATTACTAATGCGATAATGATCCAAACCATTTAACGTGAAGTTTTCACTTTCTTCAATGCGATCGTCTTCATCTCGGAAATACACGCCAAGCTGCTTTTCAAAAAAGAATTTCACTGGATTTTCAACAAAACTCACAAAACGATCGAGTTCAATTTCCGTTATTGGCTCTTGATTTTCGCCCATAGGCACAACAAATTCATGACATTTTCTTTCTTGGAATTGCGCAATCGGCAACCATTTTTTTGCAAAAGAGCGGTTAATTTTCCCTTCATGTTGGAAATTGCTTGGACTAAACGCCGTCATTGGATGTTGTTCAATTCTCAAGCTATTTTCTGAATAATGATTAATATAATCAATTAACTGGCTCACCAATACTGAAGGTTCTTTAGGTTGATTATCAATGATTGAACAGCCCACATAACTCACATAAAAATGAGATCTTGCGGCCAGTAAGGCTTCAAGGAATAAGTAACGATCATCATCTCGACGAACACGATCGCCTTTTTGATGATGATATTGCATTAAGTCAAAACTATTTGGTGTATGACTGCGTGGGTAATCCGCCTCATTCATCCCAAGCAAACACACCACTTTAAAAGGAATAGAGCGCATTGGTAAAAGTGTGCAGAAATTCACTTTCCCTGCTAAGAAGCGAAGGCTATTTGGTGTTTCTTCTAAACGTGCAGACATCACTTCCGCAATCACATCCGCTTGCAAAGTTTCTTCAAAATTGACGGTCTGCAAATCATCGGCAAAGGCATTGATGCAATCTTGAATATAAAATAAGGTATCCGCAGTTTCTTCATTTTGCACAAAGAAATCCGTCAAAAGTGCGGTCAATTTTTCACGCCATTTTTCAATATTGTGTGCCTTTTGCAAATCTTGGTGCCACTTATTTAGGGCTGTAAAAAATTGATTCACCGCACCGACTAACTGCCCTTTCAATCCATAGCTACTATCTAGTCCAAGACTGTCTTGCCAAACACCTTGCTCTTCACGCATCGCATAGCCTAAAGTCATACGTTCAAGCCCCGCCTGCCACGCATTAAAATTCAGTGTATTCTGCAGTTTTTCTAAACCAAAGCGAATACCCGACTCTTTCACCCATTCGCGAATTTGTTCGAGATCTGCAAGCGCAATATTAAAACGTTCACGGATAGCCGGAATATCCAATAAAGCCAGTACTTCTTCCGCGCCAAACTGACTTTCTCTTAAATTTAGCAGGGAAAGATAGCTCGACACGATCACATCACTTTCAGACAATTTACTGTCTGAAATTGAGAACGGAATAACAGGTGCGTCCGCACTATTCGCACCAAAGACAGCCTGAATATAAGGCGTATATTGGTTAACATCGGCCACCATGACCACCACATCTTTTGGTGTAATCTGTTCGTCTTTTGGCTTATGCTGATTTTGATTGAATAAATCCAACAAATAATCATGCAACACTTCAACTTCTCGCATCGCGCTATGGCAAGATTTCACGACCAAAGAGCGGTCATTTTTCGCTATATTTAATGCACCATGGCTTAACGTCAAAATTTGATTTTGGATCTGTCCTAACAACGTTTTTTCGGGAAGTTCTGCATAGTAATCACGGGAAATGGCTTGAATATTTTCCTCATCTCGCACTAATTGATAGAGAAAATCTCGTCCCATTTTTCCCCAAGAGGCTAAAAGCGGATTCCCGCTGAACAATTCTTCTTGTTGATTGGTGTAATCAAGATCAGCAGGTTCCCATGACACTTGCTCGGCTGAAATTAAAGGCTTCACATCATCACTTTCTTTCACGAAACGCTGTCTTTCTAATAAATAGGATTTACTCAGATCTCGCAAATCGCCCCAATATTCTTGACATGGATTATTAAAGAATAAATGCACGTCTGTTTTAGCTGAAATACCTTGGAAAATATTGAGATAAACCGTTGGCAATGCTGGAATACCAAAAATAAAAATACGTTCTGGTAAGTTGAGTGTCGCATTGGGATCTCGACATAATGCTAAAAATTGTTGATTGAGTGCAGCACGATGTTTTACTTTTCCACCAAAATCACGTTGGACATCATCCACCAAGGCTCGCCATAAAATTCCCTGCCAGTGAATATTGCCTTTAATTTGAGAAAGAAAGGTAGGATTTAACGCCGAAAGCCCCTGCTTTTGCTGATTAATTTGAGCCAAGATCTTTTCATCGTTATTTTCCTCCCATGCAGCAATCCATTCGGGACGATAGACGAGATATTGGTCAAATAAATCGGCAACTTTTAGGCTTAATTGATAAAGTTTTTGCTGTTCTGATGCTGGCGAGGATGCTAAATATTTTTTTAACGGTTCAAATTCTTTTTGCTGTAAAAAGGTAGGGATTAATCGCATTAATCGCCATAACGTTGAATCTTTTTCAAAAGGGTTTTGCGTAGAAACATTCGGCAAATTATCGGCGTAAAGTTTCCAAATAAAACTGGAAGGCATGGGGAATTGGAAATTCGCTGCAACGCCGCGTTTTTTCGCAATTTCCATTTGCAACCATTGTGCCATACCTGGACTTTGCACCAACACAATGTCAGATTGAAACGGATCATGTTGCGGTAAATTTTCCAACAGCGAAACTAAAATATCCTTTTGAATTTCTAGTTGGTTTGAATAATAAGTAACGAACAAAGTAACGCCCTTTTGAAAGCAAAAACAATGCGTTATTTTACTCGGTTTTCAATAAAAATTCACCTTGAGGATAGCGTATATTCACTTGATGATGACTACATTGAATTGCAAATTGAATGCCATTTTGTTCTACGCTATTTTCACAAGACAAGCCTAAAAACTGACGTTGAGCCTGATTTTCAGCAATTTGAATGGCCTGAAATTCTTGAAAAATTCTGACCGCACTTTTCCGTTGCTCGGTCGTCCATCGGTTAAAAATCAAAAATAACCCGCTGAAAATCGATAAGGCTAATAAAAGTGACATTAACGATATACCTTTATTCACTTTGATCTTGCGCACTTAAATCACTCCAACTTTTATCCACCAAACGCCATTGGCTATATTCTTGTACGAGTTTTGTCACCACAGCTTTACCGTAAGCCACCATCACGTCTCCCTCCAACTTAAGTGAGCCTCCAGTAATCACTGCACCGCTAATTCGCCCTTTGCCAGTTAAGGTTAAATTTTCTTCTGCTAGCAGAATACCACTCACATTCCCTTTAATTTCTAATTGGCTTTGCGTTATCCAATACACTTGTGGTGTTTTTTGAGCAGTTAAAGTAGTATCTACTTTCACAAAGTGCGGTTGAAAATCAGCTTGTTTTTCGCTGGAAATAAAATCTCGCAGCATATTTTCATTAATGCCTTTTGTGGGAGATTTCTTAAATAACTCTGCACGTTTACACCAAACAGAATAAGCGACTTTATCCTCTGCCCCTGAAGACTCAAAAAAGATTTGTTTCACTTTTTCAGTACCATTTAAAGGCAAGTTTTGGCAAATGTGTGTTTGTTGTTGCTGACTGATTTTCTGTAAAGGAAGGCTCTGTTCTACATAATATTTTCGCTGACTCATTTGAGATCGAAAAAACGCAAAGATCTGTTCATCAAATAATAAGATCAATGCCAATAATCCCGAAAGTAAAATCAGTGCCGTCAGTGTCACAATCCCTTTTTTCATGATCATTCTTCTTGATTTAATAAGGGCACCACAAGCGAAGTTTCATATTGAATATGCTTATGTGTTGCAAGATTTCCCGCGAGTTTGATTTCAATCCCTTTCCCTGCCTTTAACCAATCAAAACGTAATTGAGAAATCTCAAACTCTTTTTCATCCAATAAATCCGTCCATCCACCACCAGCGTTACAAGTAGATTGCGTTAAAGCACGCTGACATTCTTCCGAGCGACAATCTGCATTTACCGCATTTTTATAAGTTTGTTTGGTTTCGATCATTTTGCCGTTAAGTTTGTAACCAAATAGCTCTTTTTCGATATTTTTTGCCACATTTTTAACGCCATTTACGCAGGTATTTTTTGTGTATTTTTCACCAATACAACCATTACTATTCAAATCATAAAAAAATAAGACACAGCTATTTGATGGAGCATTGTCAGCTTGAGCAATGGTTATTGCAGTGCCCTTTCCGTCTAATTCGAATAAAGCCAGATTATCTTCAATGAGTTTTTGGTTTGCGGCTCGAAAGCCTACTCGACGCATATCTTTCCCGATGAGTTGGATTGTGCGTTGTAATTCCGCTTGTAATTTAAGTTGTAACATTAAACGCTGATTTTGCTGTTGAGTTTGGGCATAAAATTGTGCAACCAATAACAATAATAAAGCGGATAAGCCGAGTGAAATCAACAAGCTCACCAATGTTTCGCCTTTTAGAGGTTTCATCTTGTACATGCACTCGCTGCTTGATCAGACTTTAATTTGATACTGCCGACATTGAAAAAAGAGAACAATGTTCGATGCTCTTCAGCCTGTAACATAAAACAATTCGTTTCCATGGTATTTCTGGCCCCATTAAATTTCACCGCCACTTCTGACGGATATAATTTAGGGCCTATCAGCATCGTTTTTTCTTCAAAATAAGGATAGTAAAAATGCGCATAAAGGCTTTTAGGACAATTCTGGGGATGAAAACAATCACAAAAATGATCGCTTTTTACTTGAGCTGTGATACACCAACGCTGATTCGCTCTATCTTGATTGGCTAAAATAAACCAAATTGCCGATGAGTTTTCTGCCCTAGCTTGGATATTACGTAAGAAAAAATAAAGCCGTTGTTGCTCTTTTTCAAGAAAATATTTGGGATCGGCTTTCTGCCATTTAGGCAATGTAAACGCCAACGTTAAGCTTAAAATAAATAATGCAATCAAGGTTTCTAATAAGGTTATCCCTTTATACATAAAATGCCTTCTTTTTTGACCGCACTTTACAAGTCCTTTAGAAGAAAGCCAAATTGGCTACTTTATTTTTGCGATACCGATCGCAAATTTCCTTTAAAAAACGGGAAAAACCGTGAATTAAACATTTTCAACTGGCTATTTACTAAAACTCCCTTATAATAGGCGACCTATTTATCTGTTCTTTAAAATCTGGTGGAAATATGAATCCAATGTTAAATATCGCTATTCGTGCGGCACGAAGAGCGGGCAACGTGATTGCTAAAAACTATGAGCGCCGTGATGACATCCAAACAAGTAAAAAAGGTATTAATGATTATGTGACTAGCGTCGATAAAGCCGCTGAAGCTGAGATCATTGAAATCATTCAAAAATCTTATCCTGATCATACAATTATCAGTGAAGAACGTGGTGCATTAGAAGGCAAAGACAGTGATATTCAATGGGTGATTGATCCACTAGATGGTACAACCAACTTTGTAAAAGGTTTGCCACATTTCTCTGTTTCTATTGCTATCCGTGTAAAAAAACGTACCGAAGTAGGTGTGGTTTACGATCCTATTCGTAATGAATTATTCACTGCAGTGCGTGGTGAAGGTGCAAAATTAAATGAAGTGCGCTTACGTGTAGATAGCCAAAATGAACTTAACGGGGCAATTTTAGCCACCGGTTTCCCATTTAAACAACCAAACTTGATGCCAACTCAATTTGCTATCATGAATAACTTAATTGATGAAGCCGCAGATTTCCGTCGTACGGGTTCTGCCGCATTAGACCTTTGCTATGTGGCATCCGGTCGCGTTGACGGTTATTTCGAAATGGGCTTAAAACCTTGGGATTGCGCAGCGGGTGATTTAATCGTGCGTGAAGCGGGTGGTTTAGTATGTGATTTCAATGCGGGTCACGGCTATTTACGCTCAGGCAATATCGTGGCTGCACCAGCACGTATTTTAAAAGAAATGCTAAACAAAATTCAGCCTTGCCTAACTGAACAAGTGAAGTAAGACTCAATAAAAAGTGCGGTAGATTTCACCGCACTTTTTTTATGACTAATTTCTTTCGAGTGGCTTTCTGTTTTCTTCCGTTTCCGGCTCCAGATCCAATTTTGCCATAAGAAGTTGATCGCCATCTTCTTCTGGGTTACCTGTCACTAATAATTTATCCCCATAGAAAATGGAATTCGCGCCAGCCATAAAGCACATGGCTTGCATTTCCTCACTCATACCTTGACGACCTGCAGAAAGGCGAACATAACTTTTCGGCATGGTAATACGCGCCACCGCAATAGTGCGAACAAATTCTGTCCAATCTAAATCAGCCGCGTCTGCCATTGGCGTGCCTTCTACTTTCACTAATTGGTTAATCGGCACTGACTCCGGCTGAGGATCAAGATTTGCCAAACTTGCGATGAGGCCTGCTCGCTCTTTACGGGTTTCATTCATACCCACAATACCGCCACAGCAAACTTTCAAACCAGCATGACGCACTTTTCCTAGTGTACTTAAACGATCATCAAAACGGCGTGTACCAATGACATTGTGGTAATTCTCTGGTGCGGTATCAAGATTGTGGTTGTAATAATCCAATCCCGCATCTTTTAACTCTTCCGCCATACCATCTTGCAGCAACCCAAAGGTCCCGCAAGTTTCTAAGCCAATATCTTTTACCGCACGAATAATCGCCGTCACTTTTTCCATATCTTTAGGCTTAGGACCACGCCACGCCGCACCCATACAAAAACGTCCTGCTCCACGAGCTTTTGCAATTTTGGCTTTTTCGACAATTTCATCAATATCTAAGATCTGCTGATTTTGTACGCCTGTTTGATAACGTGCTGATTGTGGACAATAACCACAGTCCTCCGGACAGCCACCCGTTTTAATCGACATCAACGTCGATAACTGTATTGCACCTGGATTGAAATGCTCTCGATGCACTTGAGCTGCACGATAGATTAATTCTAAAAAAGGTGTTTCAAACAACGCTTCGACTTTACAAACAGACCAATATTCTACTGATGGATGGGGCGTAATAGATGAAAGCTGTACTACATTTGTTGTGGTCATTATATTTTCCTCGTTTAAGCTATGTCGCTTTTATTAAGTTGAGCATATTACTCTGCAATATGATAAAAAGAGATCAGATCACTTTTCCTTGATGAATTTCAATCACTCGATCAATATGCCGTTCAATTTCTTTGGGTTGATGAGTCACCAGTAACATGGTGAGCTTTTTCTCTTCACATAATTGATCCATTAAATCCTGCATTTCAATGCGTAATTTAGGATCAAGTGCGGAAAAAGGCTCATCCAATAATAAAATGGGTTTATCTCGTAGCAAACAGCGCGCCAGTGCCACTCGCTGTTTTTGTCCACCTGAAAGTGCGGTCGGTTTTCTCGTTAAAAAATCCTGTAAATTGACCGCACTTGCAGCTTGTTCTACAAGTGCTTTTTCTTCTGCATTTAAGACTAAATTCGGTTTTAAACCTAAAGCGATATTCTCTTCCACAGAAAGATGAGTAAAAAGATTATTTTCCTGAAATAGCATGGAAACAGGGCGTTCAAAAGGTGCCGTTTTGGTATGGTTTTCACCATTGAGCCAAATCTCGCCACTATCAGCATATTCAAAGCCGGCAATTAAATTCAGCAAGGTACTTTTTCCTGCACCACTTTCACCAATGATGGCGATTTTTTCTTGGGCTTGAATCTGTAAATCAAATACCATCGGCATGGATTGATAATTGAAGACTACATTATCTAATTTAATCATGTTGTTCCTTCTGCCCTTCAATAAACATAAATAAACCTAAACATAAGCCCAATAAAATCAATGCCGTCACTGCCGCTTCTTGACTTCGATATTGCCCGATTTGTTGATAAAGCAAATGAGGCAACGAAGTGAAATCAGGACTACCAAATAAGGCTATCGCTGTAAAATCGCCGAGAGATAAAGTCGTTGCGAGCGCCAAGGCATATTTCAACGGTGCTTTTAGTAGCGGATATTCAATTAAACGAAAACGCTGCCAGCCTGTAATATTCAGCGATAAACAGAGTTTTTCATAATATTGCATCGATTGATTCATTGGTGTATTAAGAATTTTGATGACAAATGGCAAGGCAGCCAAGGCGTTACAAACCGATACCACTACAAACAAATGCCCTGCCGAAAAATCAATATCTTGCAACCAAAGGAATAACCCTACTGCTAAGACAATCGTCGGAATGGCTAAAATCATCATGCCCCCCGTTAAAATTAAGTGAGCTAATTTAGGGTGATATAACCATTGTAGCTGACGGGAGAGTAACAATAAGAAGAATCCAAATAATACTGATAAAATCCCGGCTGTCGGTGCCATGGTTAATGAATAAGCAAGCGCCTTCCATAATTGTGGATTTTGCCAATAGCCAAATAATTGGGTTGCAGACAAACCTTGGAAAACAATATTGAATAAGGGACTTAAAATAAATAAGCACACCGAGAATAAGACAAAAACATTTCCAAATTTGACCGCATTTGAAGAGGGCAAAACCCATCGATAACGTTGTGAAATCTGCGTTTCAGGTGCTTTTGCCCAATATTGTGAAAGTGAAAATAAAGCAAAACAAAACGCAAATTGTACAAGCGCAAAAAGTGCGGCTTTGGGTAAATCAAATTCAAAGAAAATAGCTTGGTAAATCGCAACTTCTAGCGTGCTATTTTGTGGCCCGCCACCCAGTGCCAACACTATCGTAAAACTGGTGAAACACAGCATAAAAATCAGCACAAAGGCAGAGACTATTTGGCTTTTCAAATAAGGCCATTCAATTAAATGGAAAAATGTGAGACCTTTGATATTCAATTGTGCCGCAAGTTGGTGCTGTTCGGTCGGTACACTTTGCAAAGCCTGTAAACTCATTCTGGCAGCTAAGGGAATATTAAAAAATAAATGGGCAATGAGAATGCCGCTTAACCCATAAATGGATGGTTTCCATGAAATACCTAGAGTTTGCAGCAGTTGTGTTAGCCAACCGGCCGTGCCATAAATACCAATCAAACCGAAAATAGCCAGTAATGCTGGCAAGACAAACGTAAGAGAAAAAATGCGTAAAATGAGCGATTTGCCTTTGAAATCTAAATAGAAGAAAGCACGTGCAAATAACGTTCCAATTACGCTAGAAAACAAGGCTGATAAGAATGCCTGCCCAAAGCTAAAGGCAATGACCTGATGTAAATAATCGTCTTTTAAGAAATCAGATAAGGCATAACCACTTCCTACTGAAAAAACCGCAGAAAGGGAAAAACCATAGAGTAAAACAATGAAAAAAATGACCGCACTTCCGCCCAAATAATGGCAAGGACGAAAATGCGGATGTTGCAATAAGCACATTAAGATTACTTAGATAAGGATTTTTGCCATTGGTTGATCCAGCCTTTAAGCTGCTCACTTGTCACCTTAGTGGTATCTAAAATACGCATTGATTTTGCACGAGAATTAAGCGCATCAATATGACTTTCGATATTGGTTTCTACCACAGGTAACATCACATTATTTTTGGCAATATCCGCTTGAGCTTGCGGTGAAAGCAAGAATCCTAAAAATTCATCAGCACAGGTATTATTACGGTTAGCGACTTTTGCCGCAACTTCAACTTGTAATACGCTCCCCTCTACAAATTCCGTTGCCACATAATTGTCCTTTTGTTCAGAAAGAATATGGTAAATCGGTGAAGTATTGACGCTTAAAACCACATCACCTTCGCCTTTTAAAAAGGCCCCATAAGACTCAGTCCAACCTTTGGTGACCGTGACCGTATGTTTAGAAAGGGTTTTCCAAGCATTTTCGACATCTGCTGCTGGATAAACGGCATTCATCCAAAGTAATAAACCACGTCCAATACTGCTTGTACGCGGATCTTGATATAACACTTTAAGATCTTGACGCTCAACTAATTCTTTTAAGCTCTTTGGTGGATTAGTCAGTTTATTCTTGTCATAAATAAACGCGTATTGAGCATAATCAAATGGTAAGAACGTGTGATTTTCCCATTTAATGGGTAAACGTAACTGGCTTAAATCCACTTTATTTGGCTCAAAAATATTGAGTTTTTGTGCATCCTCAATTTGATAACTATCTAAACCGAGCACCACATCCGCCTTGATTTTTTTACCTTCTAGACGAACACGGTTAAACAAGGTGCCATTATTGTCAAAAGCCACATAATTCAGCTTACATTGCGGGAATTGTTGTTCAAAAGCCGCTTTAACTTTTGGTCCTGCACTCCAATCTGCACTAAATGAATCATAAGTATAAACATCTAATGTTTGAGGAGCTGCTTGTGCGAAAGCGGAAGCAGTAAAAAGTGCGGTTAAAATGGGAAGCGTTTTGTTCATTATGCGTTCTCCTTATTTTTGCATAACGAAACAGCATAATGAGATGATTAGTTTCCTACGCCAGCATTATCTGTTTCAGGTTCACGGGTATTTCTCAGCCATTAATATAGGCACCCCGACTAATGCGATGTAGTCTATCTTAAGGAAATTTAATCAACAAGTTATTTCATTTAAAAATGTTAATCCGATCACATTTTTATATCTGGTTTATCATTTTTTAAGCAAAAGAAAACCTGCTAAAAAGCAGGTTTATCTTGGTAAGATATCGTCAATTAAGCTTGGTGTTTAGCCGCTACTTCGCTTAATAAAGTTTGAAGTTCACCCGCTTGATACATTTCTAAAATAATATCACAACCACCAATTAACTCACCTTCTACCCATAATTGTGGGAAAGTTGGCCAATTTGCATAAGCCGGTAATTCAGCACGAATATCTGGGTGTTGAAGAATATCAACATAGCCGAAAGGCACTTTGCAATTCATTAATGCTTCAGATGCACGCGCAGAGAAACCACAAGAAGGTAATTTTGGTGAACCTTTCATGTAAATTAAAATTGGGTTTTCAGCGATTTGTTTTTTGATTTTGTCTAACGTTTCCATAATGTTCCTTGTCCAAATAAGTATGAATAGGGCGCTATTCTAGCATAAGATAGAACCTGAGTGAAAGACTTGGTCTTACCAACTTCCACCCGCTCCGCCGCCGCCAAAGCCACCGCCACCAAAGCCACCACCGGAAGAACCGCCTCCGCCGAAGCCACCGCCAAATCCGCCTCCGAAACCGGAACCGCCACCACGGCGACGAGAAATAGTACTTTGACGAATGATTTTATTCAGTTGGTCACGTTGATTCGGGCTAATATAGACTTCATCTTTGTGATATTGGAACTCACCAAATAATACAATGGCAATAAACGCCAATACCATTAAGAATGGGATATACTTATCGAACGCATCTTCTTCAACTTGTGCTGCATCAAACTCGCCTTTACTTGCCGCAATAATTTGGTTTAAGCCATCATTAATACCTTGCGCATATTGGCCTTGTTTAAATTGTGGCAAAATTGCCGAACGGATGACTTGCGATAAAAAAGCATCGGGCAAAACACCTTCTAAACCTTGCCCTGTTGCAATAAAGACTTTTCGATCATCCTTCGCAATCAGCATCAACACGCCATTGTTCAGATTTTTACGTCCAATGCCCCATTTATCACCTAAAGCAAAAGTATAATCCGCAATTTCATATTCACCGATTGTAGGAACCAAAACAACAGCGATTTGTGAACTCGTTTCTTTACTATAAGCAATCAGTTTATTTTCTAAAATTTGCTTATGTTCTGATGAAAGTGTGTTGGTGTAATCATTTATGTAATGGAAAGGATTTGGTGCTGGCGGAAATTCTGCTGCAGTAACCATTTGAGCAAAAAAAACAAGGCTAAAAATAACCGCACTTTTCATAAAAGATAAAAGCTTAGCCATTAATAATTACCTCATTAGATAATTCATTCACGTCATCAGGCTGAATAGGGAAATGGCGAGATAAAATATCACTGATACGATCAATCGCATCCACAATGCCTTGTGTATAAGCTTTTTGTTTAAACTGCTCAATCATTAAATCGCATTGTAACTGCCAATAAGCCACATCAACAAATTGATGAATGCCTTTATCACCTACGATTGCGCAAAGATGATTTTTATATCCCACATAAATCAACACAGCATTTTGTGCCGCTGTTTTATGCATTTCCAGTTCGTCAAAGACTTCTAAAGCACGTTCCATTGCTGATAGTTGTGCTGAAGCCTTTGGTACTTTGCGTTCAATATAAACACGTAACTCAGCCGAACTTAAGCTTTCGAGGCGACTAATCGCCGCCTCGATTTGCTTTTTATCTACCGGAATTCTGGAAAAGAATGGCATAGATAAACCTTAGTTAAAGTTTACAGTTGGTGCATTTTCAGCGCCTGCAGCTGATTTAAAGTAAGGTTTAGCTTTAAAACCAAAAATCATTGCTGCTAATTTAGTTGGGAATTGACGTACTTTTTCATTATAGATACGTGCAGCTTCATTAAATTTATTACGAGCCACATTGATACGGTTTTCTGTACCTTCAAGTTGCGCTTGTAAGTTCATAAAACCTTCATTTGCTTTTAATTGTGGGTATTGTTCTACTGTAACAAGTAAGCGAGATAATGCTGAACCCACTTGATTTTGGTTTTGTTGGAATTCGTTTAATTGTTCTTCCGTTAAATTAGACGGATCAATTTTAGTTTGTGTCGCTTTTGCACGCGCTTCGATTACATTGGTTAATGTCTGTTGTTCAAAATTAGCTTGACCTTTTACAGTATTCACTAAGTTTGGAATTAAATCAGCACGACGTTGATAAGATGATTCAACATTTGCCCAAACAGAATCAATTTCAGTTTCTGCTTTTACTAAGCCATTGTAGCTAGACATTAAGCCTAAACCTGCAGCAACGGCGATAATAATCAAAATAATCCACTTTTTCATTCAAAAATTCCTTCAATTTATAGGTTTAATTTATATAAGAAAAGACCTAAACCGAAGTTTAGGTCTTCTAATGCTAATCCGTTAATGGATAACTAAATAAAATTATTTAGTACCGTTAACTGCGATTTCAACACGACGGTCTGGTGCTAAACAAGCAATAAGCGCTTTACGACCTTTAACCGCGTCACAAGTAGAACCTGTAACTGGGTTAGCTTTACCGTGACCAACTGCAGAAATGTTTTGAGCTGGAACACCTTTAGCTACTAAGTAGTTAGCTACAGAGTCTGCACGACGTTGTGATAATTTCACGTTTGGTGCATCTTTACCGATACGGTCTGTATAACCAGCAACTGCTACGTTAGCGTTGTTGATTTGAGCGATTTCACCATAGATACCGTCTAAAGTTGCTTTAGCTTGTGGTTTTAAGTTAGCTTTACCGAAAGCGAAAGTCACATCAGAGCTTAAGTTGAAAGTTTTGCTTACAACTTCAGGTGCAACAACTGGAGCAGCACCTTGACCGAAACGGTAAGATAAACCAGCGTTGATAGAACCGATCCATGGGTTGTAGTCTTGAGAACTATTGTGAGTATCTTGAGTACGATATTTACCAACACGTGTTAACCATTGGTATTCTAAACGTAATGCTAACTCTGGTAATGATGGTAATGCATATTCAACACCAGCTGCGAACATTGGAGAAACGCGTAAGCTGTGACGACCTTCAGCATGGTCACGAGCACCAGTTGCTGTGTCATAGAATTTATAGTCTGAACGTACTAAAGCTGCACCAACACGACCGTAAACATCTAAGCCTTCTAAAGCAGAAGTTAAACCACCTAAACCATAGCTACCTTTTAAGCTTAAGTGAGCACCGTGGTTAGTGTGTTTTGTTGCTACTTTACCAGCATCTTTAAATTTAACACGACCGAAATCGTCGTAACCTAATTCAACCGCTAAACCTAAGTTGTCACGATTTAAGATTTGGTAACCACCAAATACACCGTAAGTGAAAGAATTACGGTTGTAACCAGTACCAAAATCTAAGTTACGAGGGTTAGTAGCATCAGTGTTAGCTTTGATACCATCGTGGAAAGATGCTTGACCAGCTTTAACACCTGCATAGAAAGTGTTTTCTTGTGGAGCTGCTTGAGCTACAGAAGCTGCTGCTAAACCAGCAACGACTAATGCGATTGCAGTTTTTTTCATTTTGATGTCCTCTATTTAGTCATCGTTATTAATAAGAAAAGTTTCCTTGTTTATTGTGAACTTTATAAAAAAGAAACACTCTAAACGTTGCTTAACTAGGGTTTTGAATTTGCCCTAACTTATCCTTTTGACAAATTCAATTCCTTTGCCATAGCCAAAGGAACGTTCAAAAGTATGGTTATTATCCTATAAAAACACCAAAGATCAAACTTTTTTTGCCCTTTTTGGTTATTTTATAGACAAACAACCCCTAAAATGAACATTTGTTCACAAAAATCGGGTTACTTTTTAACCCGATTTCTATTCTAACAAAAAATATCTTTTGTTGAAATCGACTTTTTTTTGAGCTTCATATATCATCAAATTCACTTTCTTCTCTTATATATAGGTGAGTGATTTTATGTTGCCCCGTCTTTCTAATGTGCCACAACTTAATAACGTGGTAAGTGATTATCTTAACGAACTCCAAAAGCAGCATTTTGAAGGTGATATTGCCTCAAATTATGCTGATCGTTTAAGTCTTGCGACAGATAACAGTGTCTATCAACAACTTCCTCAGGCTATTTTGTTCCCTAAATCTGTTGCCGATGTAGTACGTATCACCAAATTAGCCAATAAAGAGAAATACCTTCATCTAACCTTTACACCTCGTGGTGGCGGCACGGGTACCAATGGACAATCTATAAATAACAACATTATTGTCGATCTCTCTCGCCACATGACGAGCATTTTAGAGCTTAATATAGAAGAACATTGGGTTCGCGTGCAAGCGGGCGTAGTAAAAGACCAATTAAACCAATTTTTAAAACCTCACGGCTTATTCTTTGCACCAGAACTCTCCACCAGTAATCGAGCGACCCTCGGTGGCATGATTAATACCGATGCTTCCGGTCAAGGTTCATTACAATACGGAAAAACCTCTGATCACGTTTTAGCATTACGTTCTGTTTTAATGAATGGTGAAATATTAGATACAAGTGCGGTCAAATCTGATGATGTTTTAGAAAACTACCCGCTTGCAGAAAATGGTAAAACGCTACATCAAACGATTTTCCAACGTTGCAAAGAGAAACGCGCCTCAATCATTCAAGATTTACCACAACTCAATCGCTTCCTCACCGGTTACGATCTTAAAAATGTCTTTAATAAAGATGAAAGTGAATTTAATCTCACCCGAATTTTAACGGGCTCAGAAGGTTCACTTGCATTTATCTGTGAAGCTAAACTTAATTTATTGCCGATTCCGAAATATCGCACCTTAATTAATGTGAAGTACAGTTCATTTGATGCCGCCCTTCGCAATGCGCCTTTTATGGTGAAAGCCAATGCTCTTTCCGTTGAAACCGTTGATTCCAAAGTGCTGAACCTTGCTAAGCAAGATATTATTTGGCATTCGGTAAAAGAACTTTTAACAGAAGAAGAAAAAAATCCAATTCTTGGCTTAAACATTGTGGAATATGCGGGCAACAATCAAGCCAAAATAGACAGCCAAGTGACCGCACTTTGTCAGCAATTAGATGAAAAAATTGCACAAGGCCAAGATCATATTATCGGCTATCAACTTTGTTCCGACCTGCCTTCTATTGAACGTATTTACGCCATGCGTAAAAAAGCGGTGGGACTATTGGGGAATGCGAAAGGCGCAGCCAAACCGATTCCTTTTGTAGAAGATACCTGTGTACCACCAGAACATCTTGCGGATTACATTGCAGAATTTAGAGCCCTATTAGATAGTCACAATCTGCAATATGGGATGTTTGGCCATGTGGATGCTGGTGTATTACATGTTCGCCCTGCTTTAGACCTATGCGATAAAGAACAAGTCAAACTCTTTAAACAAATTTCAGATGAAGTGGCAGAACTCACCGTGAAATACGGCGGTTTGCTATGGGGTGAACACGGTAAAGGCGTACGTTCTCATTATGGAGAAAAATTCTTCACTCCCGAACTTTGGCAAGAATTGCGTTATGTGAAGTTCTTATTTGACCCAAACAATCGTCTCAATCCAGGTAAAATCTGTACGCCACTTAATAACGATGCGGAACTCTATTCGATTCTCTCACCGATGCGTGCGGACAATGATCGCCAAATTCCAATTCAAATGCGAGATGAATTCAAAGGCGCGATGAATTGTAACGGCAATGGGCTTTGCTTTAACTTTGATGAACACAGCATTATGTGCCCTTCCATGAAAGTGAGTAAAAATCGCGTATTCTCGCCAAAAGGACGAGCCGCTATGGTGCGTGAGTGGTTGCGATTGATGGCCAATGAAAACGTATCACCTGAGCAATTAGATTTTCATAAAACACAAGTGAAACTGACCGCACTAGTGGAACGTTTCCGCAATAGCGTGCAGAAATGGCGTGGTGAGTATGACTTCTCACATGAAGTGAAAGCCGCAATGGATACTTGTTTGGCTTGTAAAGCCTGTGCAAGCCAATGCCCGATTAAAATTGATGTACCAAGTTTCCGTGCAAAATTTTTCCATTTCTACCACAGTCGTTATTTGCGTCCAGCCAAAGATCATATTGTGGCGAATTTAGAAGTTGCAGCACCTTATATGGCGAAACAACCGGCATTATTCAATTATTTCACCAAGCTAAAAATCACACAAAGCCTGGTTGAAAAAACACTGGGTATGACTGACTTGCCTCTCCTTTCTGAGCCTAACCTTCAACAACAATTAGTCGAAATTGGCTACCAAGGCAAAAAATTAGAAGAATTGGAAAGTCTCAGTACCGCAGAAAAAGCCAATATGCTCTTTATCGTACAAGATCCTTATACCTCTTATTATGATGCTAAAGTGGTCCGTGATTTTGTCGCTCTCACACAAAAACTAGGTTTTGATCCAATCATTCTGCCTTTTAAACCGAATGGCAAAGCCATGCATATTAAAGGTTTTTTAACTCGCTTTAGTAAAACAGCAAAAACACAAGCGGAGTTTTTAAATCGCGTAGCCAAATTAAATGTACCTTTAGTCGGCGTAGATCCTGCTATTGTGCTGTCTTATCGTGATGAATATAAAGAGGCCTTAGGGGATTCTCGCGGTGACTTCCATGTACTCACAGCGCACGAATGGCTGACCAATCAATTAGAAAGTAAGGCATTACAAAGTGCGGTGAAAAATATCGCGAAATCTGACCGCACTTTTGAGTGGCATTTATTTCCTCATTGTACTGAATCCACCTTTATGCCAAACAGCCCGAAAGAATGGCAGCATATTTTTGCACAATTTGGACAGACCTTGAAGGTCGAAAAAGTCGGCTGCTGTGGTATGGCGGGGGTATTTGGCCATGAAGTTCAAAATCAAACCATGTCAAAAGATATTTATAACGTATCATGGGGCAAAAAATTGCAAGGTAAAGATCCGAATTATTGCCTTGCGACCGGCTATTCCTGCCGTAGCCAAGTGAAGCGATATGAAAAAGCCATCTTGAAACATCCTGTGCAGGCATTGCTTGAAGTGTTAAATAACTAGAGTAGATTTTCTACTTACCACAATATCGCAGAAAATAAAAAAGCGGCTAGACTTTAAATCTGACCGCTTTCTTTATTATTTAAAAACTACAATGCTTCAATCGCTTTATACTGCTCTTGGATTTTTTCTAATCCAGATTGGTATTCTGCTTGTTTTTCACGTTCTTTCGCAATTACCACTTCAGGCGCTTTAGCCACGAAAGCTTCGTTGCTAAGTTTGTTTTCGATACGTTTAACTTCATTTTGATATTTTTCAATCTCTTTAGTTAAACGGGCAAGCTCTGCTTCTTTATTGATAAAGCCAGCCATTGGCACAAGCAACTCAGCATTACCAACGAGTTTCGCTACCGCAAGCGGCGCTGCTTCGTTTGCTGCTAACACTCGAACGTTGTCTAATTTTGCCATGGCTTTTAAAAGAGCGGTCTGTTTTTCGAGAATTTTTGCATTTTCTGCACTTAAATTACGGAATAACAGATCTAAGCCTTTACTTGGTGCGATGTTGCTTTCTGCACGGATATTACGTACCGCAACGATCACTTCTTTTAACCACTCAATTTCAGCTTCCGATTCTGGATCAAAAGCACTCTCTTCCACTTTCGGGAATGGTTGTAACATGATGCTGTCAGCCGTAATGCCCACAAATCCTTTTACTTTTTGCCAAATTTCCTCGGTAATGAATGGAATAAGCGGATGTGCTAAACGTAATAATTTTTCTAACACATGAACCAAGGTTTGGCTTGCTGCACGGATTTGTGCCGCATTGCCGTTTGCAAATACTGGTTTAGTTAATTCTAAATACCAGTCGCAGAATTGGTTCCAAGTAAACTCATAAATCGCATTGGCACAAAGGTCGAAACGATATTGGCTTAATGAATTACGGAACGTTTCCACGGTACGATTGAATTCAGATTGAATCCAACGATCGGCTAATGAAAATTCGATCTCACCTTCGCTTAAATCTAATTTATCATTCGTTAAGACGAAACGGCTTGCATTCCACAATTTGTTACAGAAGTTACGGTAGCCCTCTAAACGTTTCATATCCCAGTTGATATCACGACCGTTTGAAGCCAATGCCGCTAATGTGAAACGTAATGCGTCTGTACCGTGAGCCGCAATACCTTCCGCAAATTCTTTGCGCGTTGCTTTAGCAATTTTCTCTGCTAATTGCGGCTGCATCATATTACCGGTACGTTTTTCAAGTAAATCTTCAAGGCTGATGCCGTCAATCATATCGATTGGGTCAAGCACGTTACCTTTCGATTTCGACATTTTTTGTCCGTTTTCATCACGGATTAAGCCCGTTACGTACACGGTTTTGAATGGTACTTGTGGTTTACCGTTTTCATCTTTCACGAAGTGCATCGTAAACATAATCATACGCGCAACCCAGAAGAAGATGATGTCGAAGCCGGTAATTAACACATCTGTCGGGTGGAACATTTTGAGTTCTTTGGTTTGCCCAGGCCAACCTAAAGTAGAGAATGTCCACAAGCCTGATGAGAACCACGTGTCTAACACATCTTCATCTTGTTTGAGTTCCACCGTCGAATCTAAGTTATATTTTGACCGCACTTCTGCTTCGTTACGTGCAACATAAACGTTGCCTTCCGCGTCATACCACGCTGGAATACGGTGTCCCCACCAAAGTTGGCGAGAGATACACCAATCTTGAATATCGCGCATCCAAGAGAAGTAAAGATTTTCATATTGTTTCGGCACGAATTGGATTTCGCCATCTTCCACCGCTTTAATCGCCACATCAGCAAGCGGTTTCACGCTCACATACCATTGGTCGGTTAACATCGGCTCAATCGGCACACCACCACGGTCGCCATAAGGCACTTTGAGATCGTGTGGTTTAATTTCATCTAATAAACCTAACGCTTCAAAATCTGCCACGATTTTCTTACGTGCAGCAAAACGCTCTAAGCCACGGTAATCCGTAGGAATAGTCGCTTCATAGCCTGCAAGTGGTTTGCCGTCAGTACCGATAATCTCCGCTTCATCACGAATATCTGCGTTTAAGGTTAACACGTTAACCATCGGCAAGCTGTGACGTTTACCCACTTCGTAGTCGTTGAAGTCGTGCGCAGGGGTAATTTTTACCACACCAGTACCGAATTCACGATCGACATATTCATCGGCAATAATCGGAATTTCACGGTTTGCTAGTGGCAGAACCACGGTTTTACCGATTAAAGATTGATAACGCTCATCTTCAGGATGCACCGCAACCGCCGTATCGCCCAACATGGTTTCTGGACGTGTGGTTGCGACAACTAAATAATCTTTACCATCTGCCGTTTTTGCACCGTTTGCTAACGGATAACGGAAATGCCAAAGGGAACCTTTGCTCTCTTTGTTTTCTACTTCTAAATCAGAAATCGCGGTGTGAAGTTTTGGGTCCCAGTTTACCAAGCGTTTGCCACGGTAAATCAAACCTTCTTCGTGCAAACGAACAAACACTTCTTTTACCGCGTTAGATAAACCATCATCCATAGTGAAACGCTCGCGTTCCCAGTCGATTGAGTTACCTAAACGACGCATTTGTTGGCTGATTGTGCCACCTGAATAGGCTTTCCAATCCCAGATTTTGTTGATGAACGCTTCACGACCATAATCATGGCGAGTTTTGCCTTCTTCGGCCGCAATTTTACGTTCCACCACCATTTGGGTCGCAATACCCGCATGGTCTGTCCCCGCTTGCCATAAGGTGTTATGCCCTTCCATACGGTTAAAACGGATTAACGTATCCATTAAAGTTTGTTGGAAAGCGTGCCCCATGTGTAGGGAACCCGTTACATTCGGTGGCGGAATCGCAATGCAATAGCTCGGCGCGTTTTCATTTTCAGACGGTTTAAAATAACCGCTCTCTTCCCAATGTTGATAAAGGGCTTGTTCTACCGCAGACGGATTAAAACGGTCTGCCATTTCGAATTTTTGTGTCATTGTTTTTCTCTTTTTGTTGAGTGGAAATCAAATCCAACAAGTACTAAATTATTTTTCTATAAGATATTTTATTCGTTTTCCAAATTTCGTTAATGAAATTTTTAACCTATTTTTATTTATTAATGAACCCCTATAAACTCCTGATAAATTTTGGATATCATCTTCACAAAACTCTACCTTAACTATCCCTTTCTGTTTCAGCTCTTCTAAATTTAAGTATTCATCTTTTTTATCAACTTCTAATTCAAAATTATTATTTTTAATAAATTCTTTATCTGACTCAGAAAGCTCACTAATCGTTTTACGCTCATTAATATATATTTTGACCTTCTTCCAACATCGTTGTAAAACTTTACTTACAATAATTGAGATTAAAAAATAACATATTTTGAGAATAACATCTTCAATAGTAAAACTTGTAAATTGCTCCAAAATATAAGAAAAATTCATTATTAATATTTATTTCCTTTTTGATAATTGGTGATTCTTAAAGCGACTCAATTAGTTTAAACTCAATCACCCAAAACTCACTTTCATTTGGATAAATTGTTTTAATCACTTCTCGCAATTCAGCCAAACTCATATTTTCCTGTGCTGCGTGCTGTTCTGTAAGATTATCAAGCATGATCGGCGACACACTTAACACTTCAATCGTGCAGAAATATTGATTATCTTCAAATCGTCCAACACGCAAAATATCACCGGCTTTAAAATGTCTTTCGAATTTATCCCGAATGGTGATGGTTTTGCGCCCGGCGAGAATATCAGCTTCGAAGCGTTGATAAAAGGTAATATCGTTCATAAAGTGCGGTCACAAAAAATCTATTTTTTATTTTGAGGGCGAATTGATCACACCCTCATATTGGTCAGGATAGGATTATTCCTCAATCCCTCTTAATTTATCTTTAATACGTTGAATTTCTAAGAATAAACGGCGTTCTTCTTGACGGCAGAAACTATCACCGCTTACGTTTTTCGCATCAGCAGAACAACGAACTTCTTCGTATTGTTTTTCTAACACATTTAATACGGCTCTTTGCTGTTTACGTTCTGCACTTTCTTTTGGTGCTTTTTCAGTCACTACCACACGTGGCTTCTGAGGAGTTGTTGCTTGTTGAGCGACAACAGTTTCCTTTTTCTCAGATACTTTTTCTGCCACATCATCCGCTTTCGCCTCTTTTTTAACTTCGGCTTTCACTGCGTCTGATTTTACATCTGCTTTGTTAGCGTCAGCTTTAACTTCTGTGGTTTCTGTTTTCTCAGCGACTTTTTCGGCTGATTTAGTTTCAGCCACAAATTCTTTTGATTTTTCAACCTCACTTTCTGCTTTTTTTGTTGATGCAGGTATTCTTACCGCTTTCTCAACTTGGGTTGATGTGTTTTCTTTATTGTCACAAGCAGATAATAAGGTGCTTGCGCCAAGAATAAGGCTTAAAGCCACTTTAGCGTTTAAATTCATGTTAATTTCCTAGGTTTTAAAGTTAAAAATATTAAGTGTTTTCAGTAGAAAGCGTCCAACCCTGCGAGCGAAGAATTTTATAACGTTCACGCGCTTGAGCTTTTTGCGTTTCTTCTACTGGAACAAAATCAATTAATTGTGTAAAGCTGTGGCTAAAATCCGGCACTTCCATTTGCAAATTGATCAGCAAATCTCGACGTTGGGCATTGCGTTTGCCTTTCCAACTAATCTCAATTGGCGGTGCATATTGTGTTGCTTCGCCAGAAAGATTATGAGGAACAAACTCATTTGGATCCCGTTGCCATAATGCTTCATCAATTAAAAATGCTTGCTCTTCTGTTTCACAAGCGATTAACACTCGCTTGCCTAAACGCCACGCTTGAGCGGCAAGATCACAGGCAAGTTGCTCAACTGTTATCTTCTTTTCTGGATTTAAGAGATAAAATTGTGCATTTTTTGCCATGATTGCGACTTCTCCATTTATCGTTTTGTAAACTGGCGGATTTTATCAAAAAAACACTAAAAAATAAATCATCAGCAAGGTGATTAACGCAAATAGAAAAAACACGGAAATTTTTTACCGCACTTTTATGATCTACATCACAAAAGTGACTTTTTACCTTTATGTTACATTCCATTCATAACTCGTAGGTGTTAGAATTTTCAAGATTTGTTTTTATTTTTGATGATAGGAGTATCACATGGCATTTCGTATTGAAAAAGACACTATGGGCGAAGTTCAAGTTCCAGCAGACAAATACTGGGCAGCACAAACCGAACGTTCCCGTAACAACTTCAAAATTGGTCCGGCAGCCTCTATGCCGCACGAAATTATTGAAGCGTTCGGTTATTTGAAAAAAGCCGCTGCTTTCGCAAACTGTGATTTAGGTGTATTACCTGCTGAGAAACGTGATTTAATCGCAACCGCCTGTGATGAAATCCTGGCAGGAAAATTAGACGACCAATTCCCATTAGTCATTTGGCAAACTGGTTCAGGTACACAATCAAACATGAACGTGAACGAAGTGGTGGCTAACCGTGCTCACGTTTTACATGGTGGTAAATTAGGTGAAAAATCATTCATCCATCCAAATGATGATGTAAACAAATCCCAATCTTCAAATGATACTTTCCCAACTGCAATGCACATTGCGGCATACAAAAAAGTGGTTGAACACACCATTCCTTGTGTAGAACGTTTACAAAAAACGTTCGCTAAAAAATCTGCAGAATTTAAAGATGTGGTAAAAATTGGCCGTACTCACTTAATGGATGCAACCCCATTAACATTAGGCCAAGAATTCTCTGCATATGCCGCACAATTAGATTTCGGTTTACGTGCACTCAGAAATACCCTTCCACACTTAAGTCAATTAGCACTTGGTGGTACTGCAGTGGGTACTGGTTTAAATACACCAAAAGGCTATGATGTCAAAGTGGCAGATTACATTGCAAAATTCACTGGCTTACCATTCGTGACTGCAGAAAACAAATTTGAAGCGTTAGCTGCACACGATGCCATTGTGGAAACTCACGGTGCAATTAAACAATTAGCAATGAGCTTATTCAAAATTGCAAACGACATTCGTTTATTAGCCTCTGGTCCTCGTTCTGGTATCGGTGAAATTTTAATTCCTGAAAATGAACCAGGTTCTTCAATCATGCCAGGTAAAGTGAACCCAACTCAATGTGAAGCATTAACCATGGTATGTGCACAAGTATTCGGTAACGATACCACTATCTCTTTCGTTGGCTCACAAGGTCACTTCCAATTAAACGTATTTAACCCTGTCATGGTGGCGAATTTCTTACAATCAGCACAATTATTGGGTGATGCTTGCGTATCATTTGATGAACACTGCGCAACCGGTATTCAACCAAACTACCCTCGCATTAAACAACAATTGGAAAATTCATTGATGTTAGTAACCGCACTTAATACACACATTGGTTACGAAAATGCAGCGAAAATTGCGAAAACGGCACACAAAAACGGTACAACCTTGCGTGAAGAAGCGATTAACTTAGGCTTAGTTTCAGCCGAAGATTTCGACAAATGGGTTCGTCCAGAAGATATGGTGGGTAGCTTAAAATAAACTCCCCCAATAATTTGATGTCAAAGGCAGGTATTCCTGCCTTTTTATTTGTGTTTTTTTAGAGGGCTTTTTTGTTATAATCACGGCAATATTTTTGACATGAAAAAAACTATGAAACTGAAATTTATTATTGCTGCCATTTCAGCCTTATTTTCCACCGCACTTTTTGCTCAATGGCAACCGGTCGGCAATGCTGAATACACATGGGGACCATTCCATGTTTATACTGTCGGCTTATATTCTGAAACGGGTTCCTATGAAAAAAATGAACGTCCGTTAATGTTTTCGATTAAATATGAAAAACCAGTAGAAGGGAAAAATTTCGCCATTGCTTTAACTAAAGAAATGGAAGCCCAAAACTTAAGTAAAGATGACACCACCGCATGGCTGAAAAAAATGCAGGAAATCTTCCCTGATTTTTCACCAAGCGACATTTTAAATTTTGTTGCCTTAGCGGATAAAGGCTATTTTGTGTTAAATGACACCGTGTTAGATCACGAATTCGATCAAAAATTTACACAAGCGTTTATTGATGTGTGGCTTTCAGATAAAAGTAGTTTTATCAAATTACAACCGCAATTATTAGGTAAAGAAAAACCGGCTCACGATAGCAAAGAATTTCAACATCAACCGGCAAGCGAGCCTTTTGATGAAGAAAATACGATGCCGGAATTACCACCAAATTACGATTTTAAACAAGACGCAAAAGGATAAACAACAAGGGCGAACATGATATAGTTCGCCCTTTTCTTTTATTGTTTCACTTGCTGTTCTAAAAACAAGATCATCTGCAATGCAATATCAATGCCACTGGTCTTCTCAATCATTTCTAAACCAGGGCTAGCATTCACTTCAAGCACCAATAAACCTTCTTTTGAACGAATCAAATCAACACCGGCTACCACAAGCCCTAAAGCTTTAGTCGCACGAATAGCGATGGATTTTTCATCTTCGGTGAGTTTAACTTTTTCTGCTGTGCCACCACGGTGAAAATTCGCACGAAACTCGCCGTCTTGCCCCATACGTTGCATAGTAGCGACGATTTTATCACCGATCACAAAACAGCGAATATCTGTTCCTTTTGCCTCTTCGACAAAATCTTGTAACAAAACAGGCACATTCGAATCTTTTAACGTTTCTAAAATACTGAGCGCACTTTGTGGACGTTCGGCTAAAATCACACCAATACCTTGCGAGCCTTTTAAGGTTTTAATAATCATTGGGGAGGTTGTTTGCTTAATGGCTTGTTTTGGCTCAACCTCACAACCGGATAAGACTGAACTCGGTACTGCAATACCTTGCTCTAATAACATCTGCAAACTACGCCATTTATCGCGAGCAGCTAAAAACGCTTGTTCTTTGTTAAGGCAATAGACACCTTTTCCGTGGAAATGACGCAATACCGCACAGCCCATTTGGGTACTTGTCGTCCCAAAGCGAGGCAACACTGCATCATAATCAGACAATAAATAGGGTTCACTTTCTACATTTTGTTGATAATACAAAGAAAAGTGCGGTTGATTTTTGTCGAGTTTTAAAATGCAACGATTCGGATCCAAAATATCCATTTGATGCCCGCAACTTTCCGCTGCTTCTTTTAAACGCTGGCAGCTATAAAGGCGAGGCTCACGGCAAAGCATCAATAATTTCATTCAGTTATACCCTTAGGAAAAGAAGAGTTGATATATTACACCAATCACAATAATCCTGAAAAATGATTTCTGCTTTTGTGGAAATAGAGTAAAATCATTAGGAACTTTGTTTAAATAAAAGGAAAATTTTATGTTCGTAGTTATTTTTGGTCGTCCTGGCTGCCCTTATTGTGTACGTGCAAAAAACCTTGCTGAAAAATTAAAAGGTGAAGTAGCGGATTTCGATTATCGCTATGTAGATATTATCGCTGAAGGTATTTCTAAAGCAGATTTATCAAAATCTGTCGGTAAAGAAGTGGAAACTGTGCCACAAATCTTTATCGATGAAAAACCAATCGGCGGTTGCACTGATTTCGAAGCATTAATGAAAGAACAATTTAACGTTGTTGCTTAATTATTGCTAAAAAATAAAAGTGCGGTTAATTTCAACCGCACTTTTTTATTTCATCTTAGTGAATTTGTAACGAGATCGACCAATCCCACTCCGTTTCATTCAAACGATATTGTTCTTTTAATGCGGGTCCACAAGAGTTAGAACCTACTCCACTCATTTTGTAATCCACACACAAGATCGTACTGCCACTTTTCTCCAAATCATATTGATGCTTTTTACTGCCCAACTCTTCTTGAGAATAAGGGGAAACATTCATGCTAAAAGGCGTATGACTTTGCACGCTAAAGCAATCAGACGAATTTGCCACCTTCACTTCAGTACAACCATAGTGACTGCCATTTTCTTGTGGTTTTAAGTAAGGCACATGATTACTTTCTGGCGTTGTCTTATAACGACCAAAAGCCGTGGCGTGATGTTTATCCAGATAACTTTCCGTTGGGCCATAGCCCACATACTCAACTTGGTTAAATCCTTGATTAAGGAAGAAACGCAAGCCAAAGCGTGGTAAGAATGGCAAGTGCGGTTGTTTTTCAGCATGAATATCAATGAGAAGTAGCCCATTTTGCTCAATACGATACACCACATTCAACGTCAATATTCGCGCTTTTGATACGGCAACCAATCCTAATTTAAAGGTAATTTCAACTGCACTTTCCTGCTCGGTTAAACGGTAATCATAGACTCGACTCGTCGCACGATCGTAACCTGCAGCAAGCCAATGTGCTTTCATTAAACTATCATTATCTAAAGGCGCTCGCCAAATATTGAAATCGGCAGGTTGATTCAACCACGGCTCGCCATCTTTGCTAATTTGTTGAATAGTGCCTTTATATTGATCAAACTGGTATTCAATATCTGCTGCTTTAACTGAAATTAAATTGGCATGCTCTGAGACAGAAATCGGTTGATAATTTGATTTGAGTTCATTTGTGGAGAATTGTGATTGCTCCGACAAAATAATCTGATCAAATCCCAAACAATGCCCTTGGAGAATTAAACCTGTTTCTGTTTTTTGATGATAGGTCAAGGTCAACATTTGTAATGAACCGTTACTTGCCGGCAATGTTAAAGGCAAAAGTGCGGTTGATTTTGGCGCAATGTTTAAACCATCTATTTGGCCTTCTTGTATAACAGCAAAATCTTCGGTGATTTGATAATGAATCGAAATGGCCTCTGCCGCATCCGTAAAATCTAAATAATTTTTGAGTTCAATATGGCCATTTTTTAATGTAGCTCGAAGTGGACGATACACATTTTTGTATTCCAACAAATTACTTTGAATTTGGCGATCTGCCGTCACTAATCCATCAGCACAAAAATTACCGTCATTTGGTGTATCATTAAAATCCCCGCCATAGCCCATCCTGCTTGAGTTTGGCAAATAAGGGGAATGATTGCACCACTCCCACACAAAGCCACCACAAGCGCCTACATGTCGTTCCATGGTTTGGAAATAATCTTCTGTGTCTCCGCAAGAATTCCCCATCGCATGCAGATATTCACAAAAGAGATACGGCTTTTGATTTTGGCTATCCGTAAAATAAGCATCCAATTCTTCCGTACTGGTATACATTTCGCTATGAAAATCTAAATTGAATGTGTCATTTTGATGCGCTGAATGTTGAAAGATCGCATTTTCATAATGCACTAAGCGACTTGGATCGCGCTGTTTCACCCAAGCGGCTGCTTGCTCAAAATTCTCACCGTAACCACTTTCATTCCCTAATGACCAAATCACAACAGAAGGCCGATTTTTATCTCGCTCAACATTGGCATAAGTGCGGTCTAAAATGGCTTGATTAAATTCAGGGCTTCGAGCCATATAGCAATAATTGTCGATTGTTTTTTGACGAATTGCGTCATGATCAATCTCTGTTTTTACCCCTAACAAAATACTTGTTTCTGGCGACTCTACATAAACTGCATTCGTGCCGTGTGATTCAATATCGCTTTCCGCAATCACATAAAAACCATATTCATCACACAATTCAGTAAACCAAGGGCCATTAGGATAATGGGCTGTACGAATAGCATTAAAATTATGCTGTTTCATTAAGCGTAAATCTTGCAACGCTTGTTCTCGACTAATGGCATAACCCGTTTTCGGATCGCTATCATGACGATTAACGCCTTTAAACTTTATCGCTTGCCCGTTAAATAACATGACACCATTCTTCACTTTCACTTCGATATGACGCAAGCCAACCTTTTGGCAAATCACTTCTGATCCATATTGCAAAATCAACGTGTATAAGCGAGGGTTCTCTGCATGCCATAATTGTGCATTTTCAATTTCAGCATGAAATGCATGCCCTTTTTGTTCAATTATCAATTTGCCTTGAGGATCAAATAATTGCCAAGAAATGGGTTGTTCGCGTTCTGCAAACTGACAGGTCACATGTAATTGAGCCTTAGTAAGCTCTTGATTAAATTGTGTTTGAATGAAGAAATCCTGTAAGTAATTTCTTTCTCGCTCTAACAGATAAACATCTCGAAAAATACCGGACATTCGGAATTTGTCTTGGTCTTCCAAGTAACTGCCATCGCACCATTTTAATACTAAAACATGTAAGTAATTTTCCCCTTGTTGTAAAAAATCAGTGATATCAAATTCGCTAGTGCAATGACTAATTTGGCTGTAGCCTACAAATTGTTGATTCACATAGACAAATAAGCAGCTATCTACCCCTTCAAAATTTAAGAGATATCGTTTTGCAGGATTGATTTCAACATTAAAAACGCGGTGATACAAACCACAAGGGTTTTCAATGGGTACATAAGGGGGATCAAAAGGGAAAGGATAATTTACATTAGTATATTGATGATTATCGTAACCATGATTTTGCCAGTTGGAAGGAACAGGGATTTTATCTGTAAATGAAAAATGAAGAAAATCTTGAGGCAAGTGAGTATAGCTTTCAAAATAAGCAAAATCCCATTCACCATTTAGTAAGGTAAAGTAAGGGGAAAATTCTCGTGTCTTTTTGACCGCACTTTCTGTTGAAGAAAAAGGAATAAAATAAGCATGATGTGGTGTGGTATTCACGTGCAAGGTTTGCGGATCTTCGAAATAGCGAGGCAACGACATAAAAACTCCCAATGCAATTTAGAGACATATTAGACACATAAAAAAGGGCGCCTGAATGACGCCCACTATACCTAAAATCTTCGACTAATCTAGCGATAAGTTCACAAATCGTGATACTTATCACATTAATTTTTATGGCAATTTTGCCAAGAAGGCATAACCGCCTTTTTCACTCATTATCTCAACGTTAGAATCCGCTGTAATGAATGCTGACTCACCTTGTTTCAAGGTAAGTGCGGTTGATTTTTCTTGTATTTTCAGCTCGCCTTGCATCACCAACAAAATACCCGCACTTTGAAGATTTACTTCTGTGTGCTGTTCGGGCTCGAGACGAATTTGAGCTAAAGCAAAATCTTTTACTGGCGTTTTATAAGTAAATTCTGACTGATTTTGAGGTGCAGCTGAGATAATTTGGGGTGTTACTTCACGATAATCGACAATTTTTAATAATTCGACAATATCGACATATTTTGGTGTTAAGCCACCACGAATCACATTATCAGAACAGGCCATTAACTCCACGTTTTGTCCGCGAAGATAAGCATGAGGAATGCCTGCATCTTGGAAAATACCTTCCCCTTCTTTCAAATGCACGATATTAAAGAGATAAAAACACACCAAGCCAGCATCTAATTTTTCAGGCAAAATTGCCATGACTTCCATGGTATAAAGCACCCAATAATCGGGGTTGTCTAGCGCCAACTCACCATTTTTATAAGACTGTTGGTTAGCTTCAATAATGGGTAATAGCCAATTTGCGAGCGTTGATTGATCCGCCAACATCACATCCGCATAGAATTCAGCAAGATTTTGTGTGCCAAGTTTTTCAGCCAAAGGTTGCAAAGAGGGGCGTGCATTTAATGTGGCAAGGATTTGAGCTTTTGTTTTAAAACCATGTAAAAGCCAGAAATTAGATAAGGCAATCATCATTTCTGGTTTATGATTTCTATCTTTATAAGTCCGAGTGCTGTCTGTTAATGCCACGTCTTTTGCATTTTCAGCCTCAAAGCCCTTTTCAGCTTGGGCCTTAGTCGGGTGCAATTGAATCGATAACGGTTTTTCAACATCTAAAATCTTTAACAAATAAGGGAGTTCATCACCAAATTGCTGACGGCTTGCCTGTCCAAGTGCGGTCGGATTTTGCAATAAAAATTCAATAAGGGATTGCTTACCTGTTACATCCTCAATTTCAGAAG
Source organism: Parahaemophilus parainfluenzae (assembly GCA_963515445.1). Lineage (GTDB taxonomy): Bacteria > Pseudomonadota > Gammaproteobacteria > Enterobacterales > Pasteurellaceae > Haemophilus_D > Haemophilus_D parainfluenzae_AI. The sequence continues at coordinate 68,026 of CAUPWR010000012.1, forward strand.
GTGCTGATGGATGAGCACCTAACCACCACTCTGCACAAGGTTGATCTTTCGCTGAATGTAATCCAATCAATGATGCAATATAGTTTTTTCCGCCCCATGCATAATGCTGTACTTGGCCAGTTAATCGATAAATCATCTTTACCTTCTTTAAAAAAGAATAAGGATAAAAAAATCCGCTTATTTAAAGCGGATCTTTTAGTCTATAAATCTTATTTTGTTAAACTTAAAACAACCGATTCTCCAGCAATCACTTCACCTGATTTTTTCTCGATAGATGAAATTTCATCCATATTAGAGATAACCACAGGTGTTAAAACTGATTTTGCTTTTGATTCTAATGTTGCTAAATCAAATTCGATTACTGTGTCGCCGCGTTTTACGCTTTGACCTTCTTGTGCGATGCGAGTGAATCCTTCACCTTTTAATTCAACGGTATCAATACCGAAGTGAACGAATAATTCAACACCCTCTTTTGATTCCATTGAAAACGCATGGTTGGTTTCAAAAATTTTACCAATTACACCATCAACAGGCGCAACAATTTTGTTACCTGTTGGGCGAATCGCGATACCATCACCTACGATTTTTTCAGAGAAAACAACATCTGGTACATCTTCGATATTCACAATCTCACCAGAAAGTGGCGCATAAATTTCGACTTCCACTGTTTTGTTTTCTTTTGAACCAAATAATTTGTCAAATAAGCCCATTTTAATCTCCTATCTATTAAAGATGGCTAGTATTTTAACGTAAAACTCTGTTTTTGTATCTAGTTTAACGATTTTTCTGCTAAAAAAGCTTGAATTAATTGCTCAATTTCAGCAGCGGTTGGCTTTTGTAATGCTTCATCAGCTAAGGCTTTCACCTCTTGATAATTCACATGACGAATTAATTTTTTAATACGTGGCACAGAAATTGCACTCATACTAAATTCATCTAAGCCCATACCGAGTAACAATAAGGTTGCTCGTTCATCACCCGCTAACTCACCGCACATTCCTGTCCATTTGCCTTCTGCATGGGAAGCATCAATCACTTGTTTGATCAAGCCGAGTACTGAAGGAGACATTGGATTGTATAAGTGAGAAATTAATTCATTACCACGGTCAACAGCTAAAGTATATTGCGTTAAATCGTTTGTACCAATACTAAAGAAATCCACTTCTTTCGCTAAGAATTTCGCATTCACCGCTGCAGATGGTGTTTCAACCATGACACCCACTTGGATATTTTCATCAAAAGCTTTACCTTCTGCACGCAATTCTGCTTTTAAGGTTTCAAGCACTGATTTTAATTCACGAATTTCTTCTACCGAAATAATCATCGGGAACATCACAGCAAGTTTACCAAATGCAGACGCACGTAATACGGCTCTTAATTGCGCGTGTAAAATCTCACGACGATCAAGGGCAATACGTACTGCACGCCATCCTAAGAATGGGTTCATTTCTTTTGGTAAATTTAAATATGGAAGCTCTTTATCACCGCCGATATCCATGGTACGTAATACAACTAAACGACCTTCCATTGCTTCAACCACTTCTTTATAAGCAATAAATTGCTCTTCTTCGCTCGGCAATTGATCGCGATCCATAAAGAGGAATTCTGTACGGTATAAACCTACCCCTTCTGCACCATTACGATGTGCCCCTTCGCAATCGCGAATCGTACCAATATTGGCTACCACATCAACTTTATGGCCATCAAGGGTCACTGCAGGCAAATCTTTTAATTTCGCTAATTCTGCTTTTTCTTCAGCGAGTTTTGCTTCTAAGGTTTTTAATTCGTCAATTTCAGCTTGAGTCGGATTCACGTAAACACGGTTGTTTACCGCATCTAAAATAAGATAATCACCTGTATTTACTCGTGCTGTGACATCATTTGTCCCTACAATGGCCGGTAATTCAAGTGAACGAGCCATAATTGAGGTGTGAGATGTTCTACCACCAATATCCGTGATAAAACCTAATACTTTTTCTAAGTTTAATTGAGCAGTTTCTGATGGAGTTAAATCGTAAGCCACAAGGATGGATTCTTCAGTAATATCACCAAGATCCACAATATGCATGCCTAAAATATTTTTGATTAAACGATTACCGATATCGCGAATATCACCCGCACGTTCTTTTAAGTATTCATCATCAATTTCAGACAACATTTCAACTTGTTGATCGATGATTTTACTTGCTGCCACACTCGCATTCACTTTGTTTGAACGAAGATAATCAATAATTTCCTCTTCTAACTCTTCATCTTCAAGGATCATTAAATGGCCTTCAAAGATGGCCGCTTTTTCTTCACCTAAGGATTTTAATGCACGTTGATGAATAGAATTAAGTTGCTCAACAGCAGCTTCACGGCCCGCATAAAAACGGGCAACTTCTGCCTCAACTTGATCTTCTGAAATTTTTTGCGTATCAAGAACAATTTTTTCTTCTTTTAATACTAAGGCTTTACCAAAAACGATACCTGGTGACGCTGGAATACCTGTAATCATACTTTTACCTTCCGAGATAATTTATTAAAGGTTAGATAAACAATAGCCATAGAATAGAAATTCTATGGCTAATCGTAAATTATTCTAAAGTAGGAATTAATGCTACTAAATGTTCAACGGCTTGTTGTTCGTCTTCACCTTCCGCCGAGATGGTGATTACAGTTCCTTGCGTTAAGCCTAAGGTTTGTAGCTTAAATAGGCTTTTCGCACTTGCACTTTTACCACCGGAGGTCACTGTTACATCAGAAGCAAATGCTTTAGCTTCTTTAACAAATTGCGCCGCCGGACGGGTGTGTAAACCATTAGGAGCTGTAATTTCTACATCTTTTGAGAACATAATGTTACCTCTATAGTAATTGTAAAATTTAGTCTATAAATCCGCTGTAGTATCTCTATTAAATGCCCAATAATCAAGGCTAAACACAAAAAAACTTGAGCTACATCACGAAATTAGGGGTACTTTATACCTAATTTACAGTAAATTGTCTACTACACAGAAAAATGACGTTGTGATTTTGTCTCACTTAAACTTTCAATTAAGCGATGATAATTCTCATAACGTATCGGTGAAATCCGACCTGCTTCTACCGCTTCACGTAAGGCACAGCCTGGATCATTCAAATGTTTACAATCACGGAACTTACACGTGCCTAAGACATATTGAAATTCACGATAGCCTTTGGTGATCTGATCTGGCTCCAAATGCCATAAACCAAACTCACGAATACCCGGTGAATCAATCAAATTACCGCCTTGTGGCAAATGATATAAACGAGAAGAAGTTGTGGTATGTTGCCCCAAGCCTGAGGTTTCACTAATACCACCGACTTGTGCATTGACGGTTGGCAAAATATGATTAATTAAACTGGATTTGCCTACCCCTGACTGCCCCACAAAAATGGATGTTCCATCACTTAAAAGTGCGGTCAATTTTTCCATATTTTTTCCAGTTTCAGCAGAAATGATGATGGTCTGATAACCAATATCACGGTAAATCTGTAACTGACTTTCCACTTCCTGCTCTTGCTCCAAATTCAGTAAATCGCCTTTATTTACCACGATGACTGGCTCGATCCCCGCATTTTCACACACCACTAAATAACGATCGATAATATTGAGTGAAAGTACTGGCACAACCGCAGAAACAATAATAATACGATCGATATTCGCCGCGATTGGTTTCAACCCATCATAATAATCTGGGCGAGCAATTTCATTTTGTCTTGGGTGAATGGCTTCAATCACGCCGCTCACCCCTTGGAGCTGTTCATTGCCTTGTCGCCAAATCACTTTGTCTCCAACCACGAGACTAGAAAGTGTACGACGTAAATTACAACGGAAAATCTCGCCTTGTGCATTTTCCACATCGGCATGAACTGAATAACGCGTAACGACTACCCCATCTTGGCTTTCACCTAGCATATCATCTTGCCATTCCACTTCTTTCTTCTTGTGGCGATGCAAGGCTTTCGCGTTATTTGATTGAATTCGACGAGTTTGATTTTGCGTTAGTTTACGTTTGCTCATAAAGTGCGGTCGTTTTTTCCGATGTTTTTCGTTAAAATAAACGGGATTAAAAAATGTTCATAGGATACCTTATATTATGCAATTAGATAAACAAAATCTGATTTGGATCGATTTAGAAATGACAGGATTAGATCCTGAAAAAGAACGAATTATTGAAATCGCAACCATCGTGACAGATAAAGATCTCAATATTTTAGCGGAAGGACCTGTGATTGCGGTGCATCAAAGTGATGAATTATTAAACAAAATGTCGGAATGGTGCGTAAAAACACACACAGCGAATGGCTTAGTGGAACGTGTCAAAGCGAGCAAACTCACCGAACGTGCGGCTGAATTACAAACATTAGATTTTTTAAAACGATGGGTACCAAAAGGTGCTTCACCGATTTGTGGCAACAGCATCGCACAAGATAAACGCTTTCTTTATAAATATATGCCTGATTTAGCGGATTATTTCCATTATCGTCATCTAGATGTGAGCACGTTAAAAGAATTAGCCGCTCGCTGGAAACCAGAAATTTTAGACGGGTTCAAAAAAGGCAATACTCATTTAGCCCTTGATGATATTCGAGAGTCAATAAAAGAGTTAGCTTACTACCGTGATCACTTTATTAATCTGGGGTGATGAAAACTTAGGCAAACTCAATCATTTGCAAAATCTGCACTTGCGTTGAATAAATTTTTTCGTATAATGTTGCCTCATTCACCAATGTGAAATGCGGGAATAGCTCAGTTGGTAGAGCACGACCTTGCCAAGGTCGGGGTCGCGAGTTCGAGCCTCGTTTCCCGCTCCAAATTTTCACATGAATGCCCTGCGGGAATAGCTCAGTTGGTAGAGCACGACCTTGCCAAGGTCGGGGTCGCGAGT
>CAUPWR010000013.1:0-65420 GCA_963515445.1 Parahaemophilus parainfluenzae
AAAAACAACGACGCACTGGTTTTATAAAGCTTCACAACAGCGCGTCGTTGTGTGGAGTGCATTATATGGATTTTTGAAATCCACGCAAGCAATTTTTTAAGAAATTTCTTCGATAGATGATTTTTTAAACGTTAACTCCTTTATATGAATGCTATTCAGCCTTTTTTAAGGTCCGCTTACAACGTCTAAACCCATTTGCAGAAAGTATTTCATTAAGTTTACTAAGACCTCTTTCCTTCTCTTTTTCAGTATAAAACTCACAATTACGATTCTCTAAAGCGCCTCGAAGCCGCCAATAGAAAGCTTCAGTTGCCCCAATATCCGCTTTCTTCAAACGAACAATCGCATTTTCAGCGCCTATTTGCCGTAAGGTATCAACATTATCAATACCCACTTTCTTCAGAGCTCTTTCATACTTAACCGATAAATTCGGTAAATCACGAATCCGTCCAATCTTAGAGAATGCAGAATCTAATTTTTCCTTCCTGATTTGACTGATAGAAAGAATGATCAAGGTTCTCATTAAAACATTATCTTTCAAGATACTTTCAGTTAAAGCATAATAATCAGATAATACGAAGCGTTTATTGAGTTCATTTGTTGCAAAAGGTTTACAGCCAAGTCCTTTTAATTTTATCGAAAGCTCATCCTTAGCACGTAAGTAAACCTTATTGTTTGCCCAAACCGCAAACATATCTTTCTCTTTATAATACAAGCCATATCCCGTAAATAAATTTTTACTTGTCACATCTCCGATAAGTTGATTTAACAAATCACATACTTTACTGATATGATCATTTGGGATTATGAGAGTTTTCATTTTAAAACTCCTCCTTATTTCAAGGTTAATCACATACGACTATACCAAGAAGTACTTCTCAAAAATGTTTATATCATAACCAATTAAGTGTGACTAATATAAAATTTCAATTTTGTGAGAAAGATCGCAAATGCAAAATTTATTTATTGATAAACAACTAGATAAGAAAAAATAAGTTTATAGTTTAATATTTAATCTTTTAAAAGTTTTAGAATTCAGGAGTAAAAATGACAGTAGGACTCGTTCTTGAGGGCGGAGGTATGAGAGGTATGTTTACCGCAGGCGTCCTTGATGCCCTCATGGAGCAAAACATTCAAATAGATAAAATTATTGGCATTTCTGCAGGTGCATTATTTGGCATCAATTATGCATCCAACCAAAAAGAAAGAGCGTTTAGATATAACCTAAAATATCTTAAAGATAAACGTTATATGGGATTTCATAGTCTTTTTACAACGGGCAATATTATCAATAAAGATTTCGCTTTCTATGATCTCCCCTTTAATCTCGACCCTTTTGATCAAAATGAATTCGAGAAATCTCACATTGATTTCTATTTAGCAGCAACAAACATCGAGAGCGGTAAAGCTGAATATTTCAAAATCAAAAATGTTTTTGAAGAAATGGAATACTTCAGAGCAACCTCAGCGATGCCTTTCGTCTCACAATTTGTGGAAATTAATGGACAAAAATATCTAGACGGTGGAATTGCTGATAGTATTCCATTTGAAAAAGCACAAGAGCTCGGTTGTGATAAAATCATCGTTGTTTTAACTCAACCTATCGACTACCGTAAAACAAAATCTTCTTCTTTTTTATTCAAGCTTTTTTATCACAAATATCCACACTTAGTTAAAACCTTAGAAAATCGCTACCGCACTTATAATAAACAAGTAGAAGAAATCATTCGTTTAGAAAAACAAAATAAAATCTTTGTGATTCGCCCAAATGTATCACTCAATATAGGTCGATTAGAACGAGATGAAACCAAAATAAGAACTGTATATGAACTGGGTGGAAAAATTCTCTCAGCACAAATTCAAGATCTAAAAAAATACTTAAGAAGTTGATTTTAAATAAACTATTTCTAAAGTTTGGAATCTAGCTCACATTTTTTCATCAAGGAAAAAATTTTCTCTTGATACTGTACATCAATACAGATATAATCTAGCCAAATTTAGATAACTCTATTCAAGAAGGTTTTATATGGCAACTCAAGAAGAAAAGCAAAAAGCGCTCGCCGCAGCACTTGGTCAAATTGAAAAGCAATTCGGTAAAGGCTCAATTATGAAATTGGGCGATACTCAAGCCCTTGATGTTGAATCTGTTTCAACTGGTTCTTTAGGTCTTGATGTCGCTCTTGGTATTGGTGGTTTACCAATGGGTCGTATTGTTGAAATTTTTGGACCGGAATCTTCTGGTAAAACAACCTTAACTTTATCTGTTATCGCTCAAGCACAAAAAGTAGGTAAAACCTGTGCGTTTATCGATGCGGAGCATGCACTTGATCCTATTTATGCAGCAAAACTTGGCGTTGATGTGAAAGAACTTTTAGTTTCCCAACCAGACAATGGTGAGCAAGCGCTTGAAATTTGTGATGCATTAGTACGTTCTGGTGCTGTAGATGTGGTCATTGTAGACTCTGTTGCTGCACTTACCCCAAAAGCTGAAATTGAAGGTGAAATGGGTGATTCACACATGGGTTTACAAGCGCGTTTAATGTCTCAAGCGCTACGTAAATTAACCGGCCAAATCAAAAATGCAAACTGTCTCGTTATCTTCATTAACCAAATTCGTATGAAAATTGGTGTCATGTTTGGTAACCCAGAAACCACAACTGGTGGTAACGCACTAAAATTCTACTCTTCTGTGCGTTTAGATATCCGTCGCACTGGTTCAGTTAAAGATGGAGATGAAGTCATTGGTAATGAAACTCGTGTTAAAGTAGTTAAAAACAAATTAGCCGCACCTTTCCGCCAAGTGGATTTCCAAATTCTTTACGGAGAAGGGATTTCCAAAGCTGGAGAATTAATTGAACTTGGTGTTAAACACAAACTTGTTGAAAAATCCGGTGCATGGTATGCATATAACGGTGAAAAAATTGGCCAAGGTAAAGCTAATGCGATGAAATGGCTAAATGAAAACCCTGCAAAATCAGACGAACTTGAAGCGAAACTTCGTGCTGAATTAGTCGCCAACCCAGAACAAGCATTAATGGCTGATATTGAACAATCTAATGATGATGCAGAAAGCGATTTCTAATCACTAAAAGTGCGGTCAATTTTGACCGCACTTTTCATTTCAACCGTATTTGACCACAAGGAATTTATATGTCTTCTCTTGCCTTGAGCTATGTTGTTAATTTACTTGCTCGACGTGAATATAGCGAATTTGAACTACGCAATAAAATGCAGGAAAAAGCTTTTACAGAAGATGAGATCGATGAAACAATAGCTCACTGTCAGAAAAAAAACTGGCAAAATGATAAACGATTTACTGAAAATTATTTACATGCACGTTCGCAACGTGGATATGGTGCAAATCGTATTAAACAAGAATTACGTCAACTAAAAGGTGTGTCTTCAGACGTCATAAATGAAGTCCTTGTAGAAAGTGAAATTAATTGGACTGAAATCGCAGAAAAGGTTCTACGTAAAAAGTTTCCTAATTATTCAGAACCACAACCAATTAAAAGCAAACAAAAAATTTGGCAGTATATGCTTTCTCATGGGTTTTATTCTGAAGAATTTAGTGATGTTATCGGAAATGGAATAGAAGACTGATGAGCCTAAAGAAATAAATACCTAATACTGTAAAGATTAAACAACCAACTAAATGACTCACTAAAACGAACAATCCATTGCCCCATTCTTCTTTAAAAAAGAGTTCAATCACTTCGCCTGAAAAAGAGGAAAATGTGGTGAGCGCACCAAGAAATCCAGTCACTAAGAATAATCGCCATTCAGGACTAAATTGAGGGAAGATCCAAAAAGCTGCTAGTAAAATCCCCATCAAAAAGCAGCCAATAAAATTAGCCACAAGTGTACCAAATGCAAGTGAACTAAACAGGGAATTAAGCCATAGCCCTAATCCCCAGCGTAAAGAGGCTCCGATCGCTGCACCGGCACTAATCAGAAAAATTGACTGGAACATCTATTTAATACCAAAAATTTCTGCTAAATGTTTGGCCACTGCTTCGTCTTTATTGAACCCGATCTCTTCCAGTTCAGGACAAGCTTCTTTTAAACGAGAATCAGCATTTGCCATCACATAACCTTTACCAACCCAAGAAAGCATTTCAACATCATTCTGGCCATCGCCAAAAGCAATACAATCTTTTAATCCATAATTTCTATTTTCTAATAGATGAGCTAATGCATCACCTTTCGATACATTTTTGTTCATCACCTCTAAGCAAGTTACCGCTGAATAAACAATTGTGGTTTTATCCCCGAAATGTGTTCTAAGATAATCTTCTAGTTCTATTAGATCTTTAGGATCATGAGCAATAAAAAATACTTTTTCAGTTCCTCTTCCATGATGCTTTGTAAAATCAACAACTTCGTACATAAAACCTGAATCCTTATGATATTTTGCTAATTCAGGTACATCTGTATTGATAAACCAACCATCATCTTGATAAGTATTGATACAAATCTTGGTACGATCAAAAGGGATTTTATACAACTCAAGTACGATTTCCTCTAGAAGACTATTGCTATAAATAAGATTACCTTTTAGATCACACACTCGTGCGCCATTGGAAGTGATCATTAGGGCATGCTCCGCTCCAATCTTACCTAAAATAGAAGCAACATCTGTATGATTACGTCCCGTTGCTAAAATAATATCTACACCTTTTTGTTCTAATTTATTCAATACATCAATAGTAAACTCACCAATTACATGATTGGTATTAAGTAGCGTGCCATCAAGATCAGAGACAACGGCTTTAAATGGTAGTTGTTGCATAAAAACACCCCTATAAAAAATGAGTCTGTATCATACCAAAACGATACAATTTTTGACCCACTTTCTATTATAAAAACAACATTCATTGATAAAAAACAAAAAGGCGTATCTTTCGATACGCCTTCTTTATCTAACTTGTTACAGTTAATACATCAATTATTTGATGATTTTCGCAACAACGCCAGCACCTACTGTACGGCCACCTTCACGGATTGCGAAACGTAAACCTTGGTCCATCGCGATTGGGTGGATTAAGCTTACTGTCATTTTGATGTTATCACCAGGCATTACCATTTCCACGCCTTCTGGTAACTCGATTGTACCTGTTACGTCAGTTGTACGGAAATAGAATTGTGGACGGTAACCTTTGAAGAATGGAGTATGACGACCACCTTCATCTTTTGATAATACGTAAACTTCTGATTCGAAATCAGTGTGTGGAGTGATTGAACCTGGTTTCGCTAATACTTGACCACGTTCGATTTCTTCACGTTTGGTACCACGTAATAATGCACCGATGTTTTCACCTGCACGACCTTCGTCAAGTAATTTACGGAACATTTCAACACCAGTCACTGTTGTTTTCGATGTTGGTTTGATACCAACGATCTCAACTTCATCACCAGTACGGATGATACCACGCTCAACACGACCTGTTACTACTGTACCACGACCTGAAATTGAGAACACGTCTTCGATTGGAAGAAGGAACGGTTGGTCAATTGCACGCTCTGGTTCAGGAATGTAAGTATCTAAGTGGTTTGCTAACTCAAGGATTTTTTCTTCCCATTCTGCAACGCCGTTTAATGCTTGTAATGCAGAACCACGTACGATTGGTGTATCGTCACCTGGGAAGTCATATTGAGAAAGAAGTTCACGAACTTCCATTTCTACTAATTCTAATAACTCTTCGTCATCTACCATGTCGCATTTGTTTAAGAATACGATGATGTAAGGTACACCTACTTGGCGACCTAATAAGATGTGCTCACGAGTTTGTGGCATAGGACCATCTGTCGCTGCTACTACTAAGATTGCACCGTCCATTTGCGCCGCACCAGTAATCATGTTTTTAACATAGTCTGCGTGTCCTGGGCAGTCAACGTGTGCGTAGTGACGAGTTGGAGTATCGTATTCAACGTGTGAGGTGTTGATGGTGATACCACGCGCTTTTTCTTCTGGCGCGTTATCGATTTGGTCGAATGCACGAGCTGCACCACCGTAGTGTTTTGCTAATACGGTTGTGATTGCTGCTGTTAAAGTTGTTTTACCGTGGTCAACGTGGCCGATTGTACCCACGTTTACGTGCGGTTTTGTACGTTCAAATTTTTCTTTAGACATTTAAAGAGTCCCTCTAAATAGACACGGTTATCGATGGGTAAATTAAACCACATTAACCAATAAAATCATTACTATTTAATAAGGAGAGAGGAATTTGGAAGGCTGGTGCTGATAGGCGGATTTGAACCGCCGACCTCACCCTTACCAAGGGTGCGCTCTACCAACTGAGCTATATCAGCGTTTGGAGCGGGCAGCGGGAATCGAACCCGCATCATTAGCTTGGAAGGCTAAGGTAATAGCCATTATACGATGCCCGCAGTCCTAAATTCATCTGTCCCATCAGAATTCATTTAGAAAATGGTGGAGGGAGAAGGATTCGAACCTTCGAAGGCTGAGCCAACAGATTTACAGTCTGCCCCCTTTGGCCGCTCGGGAACCCCTCCACGCTAAATGAATACTTGTTTACTAAAGGATGGTGCCGACTACCGGAATCGAACTGGTGACCTACTGATTACAAGTCAGTTGCTCTACCTACTGAGCTAAGTCGGCGTGTTGTAAGCAAGTGAGGCGTATTATATGGAAAATTTTATGCCTGACAAGTTTTTTTTATGAAAAATGCGTTTTTTTTAACTATTCGTCTAATTTACAAGCAAAAAGCCACATTCTTGCTTTAAAACTCATCACTTTTAATAAAAAACGATGATCACAACTCATTTATAGGGTATATTTTGTCCAATTTTTTCACTCTAGATATAAAGCACCGTGGAAATTACCGAACAACTAACGCCCTTTCTGAACTTTAGCCGTCAGCAATGGGCCGAATTAAGAAAATCTGTTCCGCTAAAATTAACGGAGCAAGATCTCAAACCGCTTTTAGGTTTTAATGAAGAGCTTTCTCTTGATGAAGTGAGCACCATTTACCTGCCACTTGCACGTCTCATCAACTACTATATTGATGAAAACCTTCGTCGCCAAACGGTTTTAAATCGTTTCCTTGGCGGACAAAGCCCTAAAGTCCCTTACATCATTAGTATCGCAGGTAGTGTTGCTGTTGGGAAAAGTACATCGGCACGTATTTTGCAATCTTTGCTAACCCACTGGCCTACCGAACGAAAAGTTGATCTGATTACTACTGATGGTTTTCTTTATCCATTAGAGAAACTTAAAAAAGATGATTTGCTACAAAAAAAAGGCTTCCCTATTTCTTATGATACGGCCAAATTAATTCGTTTTTTAGCTGATATCAAATCAGGCAAGCCATCTGTAAAATCGCCTATTTACTCTCATCTGACTTACGATATTGTTCCTGATAAATTTGATATTGTTGACCAACCGGATATTTTAATTTTAGAAGGACTAAATGTTCTCCAAACAGGTTCAAATAAAGCCAATCAAACCTTCGTGTCTGATTTTGTGGATTTCTCCATTTACGTTGATGCTGACGAGAACTTACTCAAAGAATGGTACATCAAGCGATTCTTAAAATTCCGTCAAAGTGCTTTCACCAATCCGGATTCCTATTTTAAACATTATGCTAATCTCTCTGAGCAAGAAGCCATTGAAACAGCCAGTAACATTTGGGATAACATTAACGGATTGAATTTAAAACAAAATATTCTGCCGACTCGTGAGCGCGCCAATCTCATTCTTAGAAAAGGTGAAAATCACGAAGTTGAGTTAGTGAAATTAAGAAAATAAAAAAGAGCGGTCAAATTGACCGCTCTTTTTCTCACTACCTTACGACATTCTTCCATTCTCAATGCCCATCACCTGATCGCAAATAGCCATAGTGGATTGGCGATGACTCACGAGAATAATCAATTTTTCTGCTTTCACGTTCAACAATGATTTCAAAATCATCGCTTCGTTTAAGCTATCCAAATTACTGGTCGGTTCATCGAGTAAAATAATCGGTGCGTTGTGTAGGAATGCACGAGCAATACCAATACGTTGTTTTTCACCATCAGACAGGTTGCCGCCCAATTCCGTCATTTTCGTTTGATAACCTTCCGGTAAACTTAAAATGAAATCATGAATTGACGCTTTCTTCGCGGCTTCCATAATTTCTTCTAATGTTGCATCACGGCGTGCAAGGCGAATATTTTCCTCGATGGTTTCGTTAAAAATATAGGTTTGCTGGGTAATGTACACCATATTGTCACGCAAACTACGAGTGTTGATATTCGGTAAGGTTTCACCGTTAATTTTAATGCTACCTGATTTAGGATCGTAAAAACGCATTAGTAGTTTTAACAGGGTACTTTTACCACTGCCACTTCTGCCGTGAATACCTAAGATTTCACCTTTTTTTACTGACAAGCTGACATCCGATAAAATTTGTTCTTCACCATAGGCAAAACTCACATTCTCAACATCAATGCGAGAAACATCTTTTAAATCGACCGCACTTTCTACATCTTTTAATTCGGGCTCTTCTGCTAGCAAGCTCAATACACGCTCACCTGAAGCCAAGGTTTGTAACAAGTTGCTTGAAAGGTTACTTAACGCAATAACCGGGCCATAGCTCGACATCAATAAAATCACGCCGATTAAAAAGGCAGAAAAATCAATCTTATCTAGACTAAACAAAATTAAGCCCGTGAATAACATAATGATATTAAACGCCGATACTGCCACTTCAGTGTAAACGCGAACTTTGGCTTCTTGGTCTTTAATGCGCTCAAAAGCCGTATCAATTTTTTGACTGCGTTGTTGAATTTCATCTAAACGTTGTTTCGCATAGCCAAAAAGTTGAATTTCTTTCATGCCTCGTACGCTGTCGAGGAAGAAATCATTCATTTCGCCTACTAATTCACGATAGCGTCTGCCATCTTCACGCGCCAATTTGGTGGTAATAATGGGTAGAATCACACCTACCGTTAAATAAGCAGCTAATGCCACAACCACAAACCAGCCTGAAAGATGAGCAAAGACCAACAATAAAATCGCAGAAGTAAAGAACGCAATCATAATCGGTGCAATAGTGTGCGCATAGAACACTTCGAGCAATTCAATATCATTGGTAACTAATGACACTAATTGCCCAGCTTGTTTGTCTTGCAACTTCACAAAAGCCAAACGGCGTAAAGAAGAAAACACTTTATCGCGCAATAATGCCAATAATTTAAAAGCAATGTAGTGCCCTGACATTTGCTCTAAATAACGCAATGCACCACGAGCCACCGCCAATACGATAAGTGCGGTCAAAATTCCGGAAAAACTTAAATGGGTGTCAAAGTTAAGAAGATTCACTAACCCCATCGCACCCAGCACCATAATAAAGATGGCAGCCAGGAAACCGAGTGTTCCCATGGTGATGGTAAACGCCATAATGTGCGCCAGTGGGGTCACTAATTTCAACAAATGCCCCATCACAACAAAACCATTTTTACGCATTTGCCACCTCTCTAATTTGTTCTAAATCTTTTTGTTGTTGGAACATTTCAGCATACGTACCTTGTTTTGCCATGAGGTCTTTATGTGTGCCTTGCTCAATCAATTTGCCTTGTTCAAGCACGTTAATGCAGTCTGCATTCACGGCATTGGCCAAGCGGTGAGAAATCATCACAATAGTTTTTTGTTGTTTAAATTGCTGAATGAACTGCAAAATAATTTCTTCGCTTTCTACATCAATGTTACTGGTCGCTTCGTCAAAAATATAAAGTGACGCATTGTGTAATAACGCGCGTGCTAAAGCTAAACGTTGAATTTGACCGCCAGATAAATTCGCGCCACGGCTTAATAGCGGCATATCTAATCCACCATTATCTCGAACGAATTGCGCCAGATTGACTTGCTCTAAACACGCATAAATTTGTTCATCTGTAGCATCAATTTTCGCCATGGTCATATTTTCGCGCAGCGTACCTTTAAACACGTAACTGCTATGGCTCACCAAAGAGACTTTTTCGTAAAACGAATGACGATCAATCTCTTGAATTTCTTGGCCGTTGAACAAAATCTTACCTTGTTGCGCTTGATTAAAGCCCATTAGCAATGAAACCAAGGTCGATTTACCACAACCACTTTTCCCCACAAATACCGTAAGCTGATTTGGTAAGATACTTAAATCTAAGCCTGTAATCGCTGGTTTCTCTTCGCTGTAAGCAAAATGCAGATCTTGAATATCCACTTGAATGGCATTTTTCGCTGCAAAATCGACCGCTTGTGTTTGAGTTTCCACGGGCGTATCTAACAATGTGAATATCTTATCTGATGCGGCTTTACCATTCATCGCCACATGGAAGAAAGAACCCAATAAACGAAGTGGAATAAAGAATTCAGAAGAAAGTAGAATAAATAAAATGACGCCTAATACGGTTAATTGATCGGCTTGGAATTGCAACAACGCCGTTAAAATCCCGATTGCTGCCCCACCGTAAGCAAGTAAATCCATCAGTGACACTGAATTAAGCTGCATGGTCAGCACTTTCATGGTAATTTTGCGGAAATGTTCTGCTTCTTCATCCATTGCTTTCGCTTTATAAGCATCATCTTGATAGATTTTTAGCGTAATTAAACCCTGTAAGTTATCTAAGAAACTGCTGCCTAAACCCACATAAATGGACCAATATTTTGCCAAGAGTTTTTTCGCAATTTTATTCACCGCAATAATCGACATTGGAATAAGCGGTACACAAATCAACAAAATTACGGCTGTTTTAAAGCTGAAAAAGATCAGAAAAGCGAAGAGTGTGAGCGGGGCAAGCAAGCTATAAAAAAGCTGAGGCAAATAACGCCCAAAGTAGATTTCAAGTTGTTCCACACCTTCTGAAGCCACTTGAATGATGTTTGACGTAGATTGTTGATTTACTTGGTTAAGTGGCATGGAGGCCAATTTGCGATAGATGAGGCTACGCAGCTCATGTTTGACTTTCGTACTAGCAAAATAAGAGGCCTGCACCGATTTTTTACCTGCGAAGGCACGCAACGCCAAAGCAGCAACCAAAACAATGCCCAAAATGACCGCACTTATCGGGCCCAATTCGTTAAAATAAGCCGCCTGTAAAATATAAGAAAACACGACGGCACTGATAATCCCACCAATTAACGCCACCCAATTCCATAACACCGTGATGCCAATCCATTTTTTACTGTCGGCCACCGTGTTAATTAGGCGTTTATCTATCATCATAATGATTGCTCCTAAAAACAAAAAAGAAGTACGCACATTACTATGCGTACTTTGCTACCAATCTAACAACTAAAAACGAGTCTATTTCGTATCATTGTCCTTAAGCGATAAAAACTGTGAAAATTATAGTAAAGAATACACACAAATAATAGATCTAATTGAAAATTATTTCCATTTCTAAATAAAATAAAAAAATACCGCACTCAGTTTTCCTAAGTGCGGTCATTCTCAGTGATATTTTTGAATATTAGACTAAACGTCTAAGTTTGCTCGCAACGCATTCATTTCGATGAATTCACGACGCGGCTCAACTTCATCACCCATTAATGTAGTGAAGAGTTGGTCTGCTGCAACAGCATCTTTAATTGATACTTTTAACATACGACGAGCATTTGGATCCATGGTGGTTTCCCAAAGTTGCTCAGCGTTCATCTCACCTAACCCTTTATAACGTTGGATTTCTAAGCCACGACGAGATTCTTTCATCAACCATTCAACAGCTTGTTCAAATGACTGAACGGGTTGAGTTTTTTCACCACGAGTGACATACGCGCCCTCTTCTAGCAAGCCATTCACTTGCTGACCGAAGGCAGTAATCTTCGCAAACTCATTACCCGTCACAAAATCAAAGTTGATGAAGTAATCGGTATCAATACCATGTTTACGAACAGTAATGACTGCTTCATATACTTGGCGCTCGCTGTTAAATTGCGTTCTCGCTGAATATAAATGCGCTTCTGTTTCTTTTTCAGTTAAGTAGGCAACGAAAGAATTTGCCCAATTTTCGACCGCACTTTCATTACGCATTAAATCAACGGTTAATTGTGGTTGATAAACTAAACCTTGCAATAATGGCTCTGGATAATAACGACTTAAGCGAGTAATTAATTTCTGAACATTGTTATATTCACTCACTAATTTCTCAAATACTAAATCATTCATTGCTGGCGCATTAGCACTGATGTGCAACGCTGCGCCATCAAGTGCAAGCATTAATTCATATTGCACCATTTCGTCGTTATCTTTGATGTAACGCTCTTGCTTACCTTTTTTCACTTTATAAAGTGGCGGCTGAGCAATATACACATAACCACGCTCAATTAATTCCGGCATTTGACGATAGAAGAAGGTCAACAATAACGTACGAATGTGTGAACCATCCACGTCCGCATCGGTCATGATAATGATGTGGTGGTAACGTAATTTATCTGGATTATATTCATCACGACCAATACCACAGCCAAGCGCTGTAATTAATGTTCCCACTTCTTGAGAAGAAAGCATTTTGTCAAAACGTGCTTTTTCAACGTTAAGAATTTTACCTTTTAATGGCAGAATCGCTTGGGTTTTACGATCACGACCTGATTTTGCCGACCCCCCCGCAGAATCACCCTCCACGAGGTAAAGTTCTGAAAGTGCTGGATCTTTTTCTTGGCAGTCCGCTAATTTACCCGGAAGGCCTGCAATATCTAATGCACCTTTACGACGGGTCATTTCGCGGGCTTTACGAGCCGCTTCACGCGCGCGCGCGGCTGTAATAATTTGATTTACAATGATTTTTGCATCCGCTGGATTTTCTAATAGATACTCCTGCATACGCTCATTCATTGCAGATTCAACCGCACTTTTCACTTCAGAAGACACTAATTTGTCTTTTGTTTGTGAAGAGAATTTAGGATCGGGCACTTTCACCGAAATAATCGCAACCAAACCTTCACGAGCGTCGTCACCTGATGTGCTCACTTTCTCTTTTTTCAGCAACCCTTCGCTTTCCATATAGTTATTTAAGCTACGCGTTAATGCACCACGGAAACCGGCTAAGTGAGTACCACCATCACGTTGTGGAATGTTGTTGGTAAAGCAATAAACGTTTTCGTTTACACCATCATTCCATTGCAATGCGACTTCCACACCAATTCCGTCTTTTTCCGCTGAAAAGTAGAACGGTTTTGGGTGAATTGGATTTTTGTTTTTATTTAAATACTCAACGAATGCTTGAATACCACCTTCATAATGGAAGTGATCTTCTGTGCCATCTCGTTTGTCGATTAAACGAATCGATACGCCAGAGTTTAAGAATGAAAGCTCACGTAGGCGTTTTGCTAAAATTTTGTAATCGAAAGTTGTAATTGCAAAGATGTCTGGACTTGGCCAGAAACGCACGGTTGTACCCGTCGTTTGAGTTTCACCGATAATAGTTAAAGGCTCTTGAGGCTCACCCAAGTGATAGAATTGCTCGTACACATGACCTTGGCGACGAATGGTTAATTGCAATTTATCAGAAAGTGCATTTACTACCGAAACACCCACTCCGTGCAAGCCACCTGATACTTTATAAGAGTTATCATCGAATTTACCGCCCGCATGAAGCACGGTCATAATAACTTCTGCCGCAGAAACCCCTTCCTCTGGGTGGATATCTACTGGAATACCACGGCCGTCATCTTGCACGGAAACAGAGTTGTCATCATGAATAGTGACGATAATATCGGAACAATAGCCGGCAAGTGCTTCATCGATCGCGTTATCCACTACCTCAAACACCATATGGTGTAGGCCTGTTCCATCATCGGTATCCCCAATATACATGCCCGGACGTTTCCGAACCGCATCAAGTCCTTTTAAGACTTTAATACTTGATGCACCATAAGCATTTTCTGTAACCGGTGTTTCTGACATAGTTTTTCTCTATTTTGTAATTAAAATTGTGCGGAATTATAGCAAAAAACTGACTATTTTGCGAAATAAAAGTGCGGTCAAAATTTTCGATATTAAAAAAATAAAATTACATAGCATATAAAACAAAAAGACGAGTTTATTATTTAAACTCGTCTTTTTTATTACATTAACACTTATTTCCAAATATGGTTATTTAACCCGAGTTCTTTCACCATATCTGTAAAGCCTTTGATACTCGAAATATAATCACGAATCGTATTGTCTTCTAACAATGACTTTTCAAAGGACGGTTCAAAACTATTCTTTCCTAAATTAAGTGCAATAATCACTTCTCGGTTACGAAGCACCATCGAAATGGGGCAATTAAATTTCTCTTTCAGTCCACAAAAACGTTCCATTAACTTAGGCGATAAGGCATATCTGGCTAAGATTTGATCTTCAGTAAACACATCAAAATAGCGATTAAAAGACGGATTATCCATCAATGCAATTTCACCTTCTTTTCTTAAACCTGCTTCTTTCTTATCACAAACATAAACCCAATGAGCCAGCTCTTTAGGGAAAGTGGCTTTAAATAAAATGCCTTGGAAATTCTGAGCACCTAATGCTTTAACGGATTTCTCTTTCAACGACATGTTAAATGCTGAAAAATCACAGATTTCAACTTCAGTTTGATTAAACTCACCAAAGATTAAATCCTCACTACGGAATGTCGCGGGACCACTATCATAAACGGAGAGGAAATCACTAATATTTAGTCCTCTATCTGCGCTAAAGTGGAAACCAAATTCCTGGACAATCGTATTAATCACGCGCGTTTTAAATTCTGCGATAAAACGCTTATATTTAAAAAATAAATGACGAAAAGAATAAATGAGTACACCAAGGATTAAAGCTGTACTTAATAGATACCCATTCCCTATCGTTCCAATGAGGAAAAATAACCCAACGCATAGCATAATAATCCATTTATTGATGAGCGATTTTATGGCTAAACGTTCCTCATCTAACTTTTCTAATCCCAGAAAACGAATCCCTTCAATTTCTTTTGGTGTATTCATGGTTTTTCCACTTATTGTTTAAATAAATTACCCACATTAGGCACTTCAGCTTCATTCTGAGGAATATCGAAAAATGTTCCCTTCTGGAAATTAAACAAGTTTGCAATTAAATTTGACGGGAACATTTCCACTGCATTGTTATACTCTTCAACTGCTGAATTATAAGTACGTCTTGCTGCAGAAATTTGCTCTTCCACGTCACTAAGTGTGGTCTGAATTTGCAAAAGATTTTGATTGGCTTTGAGATCCGGATAATTTTCTAGACGAACCTGTAAATTACGCAATAAACCCGAAATCTCATTATTGAGTTGGAATTTTTCACTTGTAGAATGGGCTGATTTAGCACTTTCGCGTAACGTCACGATACGCTCAAGCAGGCTACGCTCATGCGACATATATTCCTTTGCGGTAGCGACAAGGTTTGGCAACAAATCATAACGACGCTTTAACTGAACATCCACACTGGCTTCAACACTGCTCACCTGATTACGTTTTCTAATCAATTTGTTATACATTGAAATAGTGAAAGCTAAACCGAGAAGGACAATACCCACAACTATATTCATCATTATTTCTCCATAGAAAATTTTCCCTACTCAGTATAGGGAAAAGCACAATAAAATCTATTCGTTTAGACAATATTTTGTTGATAAAAATCAATAAAACCAAGAATTTAGTTTTATCCACTTCCCCCATTCATATCACCCAGAAGTGCGGTCAATATTCACGAAGTTTTTCAGAGCCCAAATCCTTACTTTATTATTATGATTTAGTGTACAAAAAATGGACTCCAAGTGAATACCGCGCCAATAAATAACAATCATTCTCAATAACCAAGTGAAAACAATCACTTACCCACTTATTTTGTAAGGGAAATAAGGGTATTTTTGATTACGATCAAATAAATTTCCCGCATCAAGGCATATCATAGTCAGATTAACCATACAAGTAACGTGCCAATTGGAGTGATTATATGCAACGAAGTGATGGATTATTTTCTGCTTTAGCAGAAGTTTCCCGTCGGGATTTTATGAAGTTATGTACCGCGCTTGCGGCGACTATGGGGTTAAGTTCAAAAGCGGGTGCAGAAATGACTGCTGCTTTAACAGAACCTAAACGTCCACCAGTTTTATGGATTGGTGCGCAAGAATGTACGGGTTGTACTGAATCCTTGCTACGCGCCACCCACCCAACAGTAGAAAACTTGGTATTGGAAATGATCTCCTTAGAATACCACGAAACCCTTTCTGCAGCCTTCGGGGAACAAGCTGAAGATAACAAACACAATGCAATTAAACAGTATTATGGAAAATATGTTTTAGTCGTAGATGGATCTATTCCGGTGAAAGACGGCGGCGTCTATTGTATGGTAGCAGGTAAACCGATTGTAGAACACATCCAAGAAGCTGCTAAAGGGGCTGCGGCGATTATTGCGATCGGTTCTTGTGCGGCATGGGGTGGCGTACCTTCTAGTGGTGGCAACCCAACTGGCGCAAGCAGCTTATCTGAAGTCTTACCAAAAGGCACTCCAGTGATCAATATTCCTGGCTGTCCACCAAATCCACACAACTTCCTTGCAACTGTCGCTTATATTCTTACTTATAAGAAACTACCTGCAATGGACAAATTAAATCGTCCATTATTCGCTTACGATCGTTTAATTCACGAAAACTGCTATCGTCGTCCTCACTTTGATGCAGGACGTTTTGCCAAAGAATACGGTGATTACGGTCACCGCCACGGTTGGTGTTTATATCATCTTGGTTGTAAAGGGCCAGAAACTTACGGTAACTGCTCTACCTTAGAATTCTGTGATGTCGGTGGTAATAACTGGCCGGTTGGTATCGGGCACCCTTGCTATGGTTGTAACGAAAAAGGTGTCGGCTTTACCAAAGGTATTTTCCAATTAGCGGGCGTAGAAAACCCTACACCACGCGTTGAAAAACCAGATGTTAATAACACCGAAGGTTCAGGTGCAACCATGACGGCTATTGGTTTATTAGGCGGTGCAGCTGCAATCCTAGCAGGCGTGAGTGTTGTGACCTTACGCGAATTAAGCGCTCAACATAAAGCCCGTTCTGAAGCTAAAGCTGCAGAGAAAGAAGAACATACAGGTAAATAATAATGGATAGACGAAAATTTCTAAAAGCGGGTATGCTTGGCGGAATCGCATCTACTTTGCCTGTACCAAATGTGCAGGCATCGGAAGCGGTTGAGCCTATTCCCGGCGCACTAGGAATGCTTTATGACTCTACCCTTTGTGTAGGTTGTCAAGCATGCGTGGCTGAATGTCAAAACGTGAACCACACACCCGTTAATCCAAAAGGTGATCAAACTTGGTCAAATAACGATAAGCTCACGCCATTTACTCGTAACGTGATTCAAGTATGGAGTGATGGCGATGGCACAAATAAAGATAAAACCGAAAACGGCTATGCTTATGTGAAAAAACAATGTATGCATTGCGTTGACCCTAACTGCGTTGCCGTTTGCCCTGTTCAAGCACTCACCAAAGATCCAAAAACGGGTATCGTGAAATATGATCCCGATATTTGTACTGGTTGCCGTTATTGTATGGTAGGTTGTCCATTTGATGTACCAAAATACGATTACGACAATCCATTCGGTGAAATCAGCAAATGTGAACTCTGTAACCAAAAAGGCGTTGAACGCTTAGATAAAGGTGAATTACCTGGTTGCTGTCATGTCTGTCCGACTGGTGCCATTATTTTTGGTACACGTGAAGAATTATTGGCGGAAGCGAAACGTCGTTTAAGCTTATTACGTGGCACCGAATATGATTACCCACGTCAAAGTGTCAATAGCACAGATAAATACCGTGCTACCGTGCCAGCATATCAATATCATATCTACGGTGAAAAAGAAGGTGGTGGTACACAGGTACTTGCCTTAAGTGGTGTGCCTTTTACTAACCTTGGTTTACCAGACTTAGATGAAGTCGCAACAGGTTCTCGTGCGGCGCATTTACAACACTTCTTATATCGCGGTTTAGCCTTGCCATTAGTCGCACTGGCTGGTTTAACCTTTATGACTTACAAAAATATGCATGGCGATAAAATCGCTGAGCGTATTGCAGCACAAAAAGAAGCCATGCGTCAGGCACGCAAGGAAATCGAAGAAGCGGAGGATGAGCATCATGAGTAATCCACGTCCGGTAGGCGGTCGCCTTGTTTCTGCCGCAATTCTCTTTTTTGCACCACTTGCTGTGCTTTGCGTTTTATTAATTTTAAAACGTTTGGTTTTCGGTATTGGTTCTGTGACCGCACTTAATGGCGGTTATCCTTGGGGTTTATGGATTGCCTTTGACTTACTTGTCGGTACAGGATTTGCCTGTGGCGGTTGGGCACTCGCTTGGACCGTGTATATTTTCAATAAAGGGAAATATCACGCTCTTGTTCGCCCAGCATTGCTTGCAAGTTTATTCGGCTATTCCCTTGGTGGTTTATCTATCACCATTGATATGGGACGTTATTGGCATTTACCGTATTTCTACATTCCAGGCCAGTTCAACACGAATTCCGTTCTATTTGAAACGGCATTTTGTATGACGGTGTATATCATCGTAGTGACCCTAGAATTTGCCCCTGTATGGCTTGGTTTCTTCGGCTTGAAAAAATGGTTTAATAAACTGAATAAAATCATGTTTTTCATTATTGCCTTGGGTGCCTTATTACCAATGATGCACCAATCTTCAATGGGTTCCTTGATGATTGTAGCTGGTCACAAAGTCCATCCGGTATGGCAAAGCTATGAAGCGCTACCAATTCTCTCCTTGCTGACAGCTTTCATTATGGGCTTCTCTATTGTGATTTTTGAGGGTTCTTTAGTTAAAGCAGGTCTTGCAGGAAAAACACCAGATGAACGTCATTTATTTACTCAATTAGCACGCGTTACTGCAGGATTGATCTTCTGTTTCTTAGCGGTGCGTTTTGGTGAGTTGATTTATCACGACAAACTGCAAATGGTTGTGGGCTTCGATAAATTAACTAAATTTGAAGCATGGATGTTCTGGATGGAAGTCTGGTTGATGGTATTACCATTACTAACCCTCTTCCTTGGGGAGAAAAAATCAGATTCCCGTTGGTTATTTATTTCGGCATTAAGCATGTTACTCGGTGCAGCATTATGGCGTATGAACTACTCGCTTATCATGTATAATCCGGGCAACGGCTATCAATATTTCCCATCTGCGGAAGAATTGCTTATTTCAATCGGTTTCGTATCTATTGAAGTATGTGCCTATATTTTAATCATTCGTTTATTCCCTGTATTACCGGTATTTAAAGAAAAACATACCGAAGACTCAGAAAAAATTATTGCCGAAAAAGCGGCATTCAGCAAAAAAGTTAGCGGAGCAGAATAATGTCAGAAAAAAAACGTATCTCAATTGACCCAATTACCCGTATTGAGGGTCATTTACGTATTGATTGCGAAATTGAAAACGGTGTTGTCACCAATGCTTGGTCTTCTGGTACCATGTGGCGCGGTATGGAAAATATCGTAAAAGGTGCCGACCCACGTGATGCATGGATGATTATGCAACGTATCTGTGGCGTATGTACCACAGTACACGCGATTATCAGCGTGCGTGCTGTAGAAGATGCTATTGGTGCGAAAGTACCCGTCAATGCACAGTACATTCGTAACATGATTCTTGCTGCACACAGCATTCACGACCATATCGTGCATTTCTATCAACTCTCTGCGATGGACTGGGTGGATATCACCGCTGCGCTACAAGCTGATCCTGAAAAAGCAGCAGATATGCTAAAAGGCGTTTCGACTTGGTCATTAAACAGTGCTAACGAATTCCGCAACGTACAGAAAAAAATCCAAGCATTAGTGGATAGCGGACAACTTGGTATTTTTGCTAACGGCTATTTCGGTCATGCTGCAATGAAACTTCCACCAGAAGTAAACCTGATTGCCGTGGCGCACTATTTGCAAGCCCTTGAATGTCAACGTGATGCTAACCGCGTGGTGGCATTACTTGGTAGTAAAACACCACATATTCAAAACTTAGCAATCGGTGGTGTAGCAAACCCAATTAACTTGGATTCCCAAGCTGTGCTTAACCATGAACGTCTCATGTTCGTGAAAGCTTGTATCGATCGCTTAACTGACTTCATTAACCAAGTGTATAAAGTAGATGCAGCAGTATTTGCGGCTTACTATCCTGAATGGTTAAGCTTAGGTAAAACATCAGGCAACTACTTATCTGTACCAGAATACCCAATTGATGCAGATAACTCTAAATTCATGTTGAAAGGTGGTTATATCGAAAACGGCGATTTATCGACTTTCCGTGCAATCGACCAACAAAAAGATGAGTTCGTTGTAAAAGGCATTAAAGAAAGTGGTAAACACGCTTGGTACGAAGATGATGAGCCATTGGAACCTTGGGTGGGCTTAACTCGTCCGAAATATACCGGCTGGCAAGATGATGGTAAATACTCTTGGGTAAAAGCACCAACCTTCTACGGTAAAGTTGTCGAAGTGGGGCCTCTCGCCTATTTAATGTGTGGTTTGGCTGCAAATGACACGCCAACTGTCAACCACTTCAATGAATTAAAAGGCATTTATGAAAAATTGACTGGTAACACGTTAACTACCGATCAATTACATTCTACCCTTGGACGTATTATCGGTCGTACCGTGCATTGCTGTGCGCTCAACGATATTTTAAGTGCTCAATGGCAAATGCTCATTGATAATATCGCTAAAGGTGATATGACGGCGTATATCAAAACTGATATCCCAGCAAGCGGTGAATTCCGTGGTGTTGGTTTCGGTGAAGTGCCGCGCGGTATGCTTTCTCACTGGGTTGTCATCAAAGACGGTCGCATTGAAAACTATCAAGCGGTTGTACCATCCACATGGAATGCCGGTCCACGTAACGAACAAGACCAAATGGGCCCTTATGAGCTTTCCATTATTGGTACACCGGTAGCAGATCCAACTAAACCGTTAGAAGTGGTCAGAACCATTCACTCTTTCGACCCTTGTATGTCCTGTGCCGTGCACGTAGTTAATACCGAAAACGGCGAAGTGACTGAAGTGAAGGTGTTGTAATGAAGCCGTTAATTCTTGGCGTCGGCAATATTTTGTTAAGTGATGAAGGTGTCGGTGTGCGTGTTGTGCAGGAGCTTGAAAAACGTCCTGAAATTCAACCGCACTTTGACATCATCGATGGTGGTACTTGTGGCATGGAATTACTGGATGCGATGGCAAATCGCGAGCATTTGATTATTGTCGATGCCGTGCTTGCTAACAAACAACCAGGTGAGATTATCGTGTTGCATGACGAGCAAGTGCCAACCTTTTTCTCTCGCAAAATTTCGCCACACCAACTCGGCATTTGTGATGTACTTTCTGCAATGAAATTAACGGATGAATTTCCAAAAAACCTTTGCCTCATCGGTATCCAACCAGAATCACTAGAATCTGGAATTGGCTTGACTGAAACGATACAAAATGTGTTGCCAAAGGTTTTTGAAACGTTAAATCAAGTCATTAAGGAATACGGCTTAAGTCTAGACTCCCCTCTTTAGAAAAGAGGGGCTGGGGAAGATTTGACTTAATTAATCGAGACTAGTGTTAAATCTCCCCTAACCCCTCTTTACGAAAGAGGGGAACTTTCTTTAAGATTTCGCCTGCTATGCTTTAATATTATTAATATTGAAAAATAAACCATGTATCGACACGAAAAAACACCTGAAAATTCGACCGCACTTTTAAACTCTGTTTCTGGCTTTGAAGAAAACCCAACGGAGATTTTCCTTGCCGAAATGCAAAACATTGTACCTGAAATGCAAGATCTCCCTTTTTATCACAAAGGCATCGAGTGTTTCTGCCCTAAATTTGTTTTATTCGAAGACCAATGGATTGGCACAGTATTAACGCCATGGATGATGAGTGTGGTGATTCTACCTGGCCCTCAACAACAATGGGAACCACGTGAATTAGGTGATAAACTCACTGTGCAACTGCCTTACAAAGCACTTACTTTCACCGTTAGTAGTCTTGAAAATGTACCGCAATATTTAAGTTGTTCCTTACATTCACCACTCGACCCAAATCTGACTAACGAGCAAGCAGTTCAACTCACACAAGATTGTTTGCGTATGGTTTTATCCATCCCAACCGCACAGCCGACATTTAATTCTGATCGCCGCAATCTATTTAAGGCGATGATCAAATAAATGTAAGCTACAAATAGTTAATAAAAATGGGCAAAGTAAACTAACTTACTTTGCCCATTTTGCTTTTCATCCCACACAAAGTGCGGTCAGTTTTTGCTTAATTTTTCAAATTAATACAACACACGTGCTTTAATTGTGCCTTCAATCTCACGAAGTTTCGCTAATAATGGTGATGCATCATCTGTTTCAACATCCACAACCACATAACCAATTTTCGGATCAGTTTGTAAATATTGTGCTGCAATATTAAGATTAGCTTCAACGAAAATTTGGTTCAATTTGTTTAATACACCTGGACGGTTTTCGTGAATATGAAGTAAACGTTTTGTGCCAACGTGTTCTGGTAAAGAAACTTCTGGGAAATTCACGGAAGAAAGGGTTGAGCCGTTATCTGAATATTTCACAAATTTACCCGCCACTTCAAAACCAATGTTTTCTTGTGCTTCCGCAGTCGAACCACCGATATGCGGGGTTAAGATCACATTATCAAATTTACGTAGTGGCGAAACAAACTCTTCATTGATTGATGCAGGCTCAACAGGGAATACGTCAACCGCTGCACCACGAACTTTACCTTGTTCAAGTGCAGCTGCTAAAGCATCAATATCCACTACCGTACCACGTGCTGCATTGATCAAAATAGAATCTTGTTTTAATTGCGCAATACGTTCAGCACTCATTAAATTACGAGTTGAAGGTAAATCTGGTACATGAAGCGAAATCACATCACAAGAGCCTAACAACTCTTCAAGTGTGTGTAATTGTTTTGCATTACCTAATGGCAATTTATTTTCAATATCGTAGAAATATACTTCCATCCCTAGAGACTCCGCAATAATACTTAACTGCGAACCGATATGGCCGTAACCCACAATACCTAATTTTTTGCCACGCACTTCATGAGATCCCACTGCCGATTTATTCCATAAACCACGATGCACATCTGC
This sequence comes from Parahaemophilus parainfluenzae, assembly GCA_963515445.1. Classification (GTDB taxonomy): domain Bacteria; phylum Pseudomonadota; class Gammaproteobacteria; order Enterobacterales; family Pasteurellaceae; genus Haemophilus_D; species Haemophilus_D parainfluenzae_AI. The sequence continues at coordinate 23,118 of CAUPWR010000013.1, forward strand.
ATTCGCTTGAGGAATATTGCGCATTAAGAGCAAAATCTCACCCAACACTAATTCAGCCACAGAACGTGTATTAGAGAACGGTGCATTAAATACTGGAATCCCACGCATTTTTGCTGCATTAAGATCCACTTGGTTGGTACCGATACAGAAACAGCCAATAGCAATAAGCTTCGGTGCAGCTTCAATCATTTCTGCAGTTAATTGGGTACGTGAACGTAAGCCGATAAAATGCGCATCTTTAATCACTTCTTTTAGCTCATCACCATCTAAAGCTTTTTTGTAAAAGTCGATGTTGGTGTAGCCCGCCGCATGTAAGGTATCTAATGCACTTTGGTGCACGCCCTCTAATAGCACAAATTTAATTTTTGATTTGTCGAGTGAGACTTTGTTTGTCATGTTTGCTTCCTTATTTTTATTAATCAATAATTTTTGCGCCGTCTGGTGTACCAACAATCACAATATCCGCCCCACGTAAGGCAAAAATACCATTTGTTACTACACCTGCGACATTATTTAATTCTTTTTCCATTTCCACTGGATTTAAAATTGCGAAGTTATGCACATCTAAAATCACGTTGCCATTATCGGTCACCACGCCTTCACGATATTCTGGCGCACCACCAAGGGAAACTAATTTACGACCAACTTGTGAACGTGCCATTGGAATCACTTCTACTGGCAATGGGAATGTGCTGCCTAACACATCCACTTGTTTACTAGAATCCACGATACAAATAAATTTTTTCGCTAAAGCGGCCACAATTTTTTCACGAGTTAGTGCTGCACCACCGCCTTTGATCATCATTTTTTGCGGATTGATTTCATCTGCGCCATCCACATAAATATCTAAACTTGATACATCATTAGCACTAAATACTTCAATGCCCTGTTTACGTAATAATTCTTCTGAGGCTTTAGATGCTGCTACCGCGCCTTGGATTTGATCTTTTAATTCACCTAAGGCTTCAATAAAACAATTCACTGTTGAACCACTTCCCACGCCAACAATGGTATCGGGCTTAACATATTTTAACGCCGCACGTGCCGCTAATTTTTTCATTTCTAATTGGTCCATTTTTCTCTCCCTTTTAAATCGTGGATAACAACGTAAACGTTTGCCTTACTTTAATACGACACTATTAAATAAACAAGTGTAAAAATTTATTCGTGATGATGAAAAAATTTTATTCATCTAAAAAAAGCGCTAACAGCTCGTTCAAAAACAATTTCCCGTGTTCGGTGATCTGCCAAGAATCTAGTGTTTCGACGATATAATTCTGCTGGATCGCAAAATCAATTTGATTTTTGACCGCACTTTGCGAAAGCCCCGTGTAATGTTCAAACTCTTGTTTTGGCACGGCTTCCAATAAACGAAAACGATTCATGAAAAATTCAAAAGCGCGGTCATTTTTTTCCACGTTTTTTTCTTCATAAAGGTATTCACCACGCAAATAGCCTTTTGGATGCTTCGTTTTAGAAAAACGTAAAATATCGCCATCAGGAAAAGTGAGTTTTCCATGTGCGCCACAGCCTATCGCCAAATAATCCCCGAATCGCCAATAATTCAAATTATGCTGACACTGAAAGCCCAGTTTCGAATAAGCGGATGTTTCATATTGCTGATAACCGGCTTCGGTTAAAAGTTGGTGACCTTGCTCAAAAATATCCCAAAGCTCATCATCATCCGGCAATGTAGGCGGACGGTAAGCAAACATGGTGTTGGGTTCAATGGTGAGTTGATACCAAGAAAGGTGTGGCGGAGCAAGCTCAATAGCTTGTCGTAAATCATCTAAGGCTTCCTCAAGTGTTTGATTTGGCAAGCCGTGCATTAAATCTAGATTGAAACTTTTTAACCCAGAAACTTTCGCCAAACTAACCGCACTTTTAGCTTCCACCGCATTATGAATACGCCCTAAACGTTGTAATTTATCGTCATTAAAACTTTGGATGCCCATGGAAATACGTGTTACGCCAGCATCCACATAGCCTTTAAAACGCTCCGCCTCCACGGTGCCAGGATTGGCTTCCATGGTGATTTCAATATTCTCTGAAAAAGGAATGTGACGTTGAATTTCTGCCAATAATAACTTGATACTTTCCGCTGAAAATAAACTCGGCGTGCCACCACCAATAAAAATTGAATGGAGTGGACGATTTTGAATACTAGCCTGATATTTCTCTAAGTCTGTCTCAAGATCGGCGATCAGATGTTGCACATATTCTTGTTCAGGAATTGCACCTTTCTGTGCATGCGAATTGAAATCACAATAAGGGCATTTCTGCACACACCAGGGAATATGCACATAAAGGGAAAGAGGGGGAAATTTTTGCATAATTAAAAGTCAAAAGGGCTTGTTTTCACAAGCCCTAAAAATGAGTCATTAATTGACCGCTCTTGCTGTTTTAGTCGCAGTTTTACGGCGTGGTGCTTTCGCTTTCGTTTCCACTTTCACGAATTCAATGCCTTCTGGTGGATTCTCTAACGCTAAGCCTAACACTTCATCAATGGTTTCTACCGCATGAATCGCAAGATTTTCTTTCACGTTATCTGGAATTTCTTCCAAATCTTTCACGTTATCTTTTGGAATCAATACAGTTTTAATGCCACCACGATGTGCCGCAAGTAATTTTTCTTTCAATCCGCCAATTGGTAATACTTTACCGCGTAGGCTGATTTCACCTGTCATTGCGACATCGGCACGCACTGGGTTACCCGTTAAGCAAGAAACCAATGCGGTACACATTGCGATACCTGCACTTGGACCATCTTTTGGTGTGGCACCATCTGGCACGTGAATATGAATATCACGTTTTTCATGGAACTCAGAATTGATACCCAATTTTTCAGCACGTGCACGGACTACAGTCATCGCTGCTTGGATAGATTCTTTCATCACATCGCCCAATGAACCAGTGAAGGTTAATTTGCCTTTACCCACTACTGAAGCGGTTTCAATGGTCAGTAAGTCACCGCCCACTTCTGTCCACGCAAGGCCTGTTACTTCGCCTACACGGTTTTGCGTATCCGCTTTACCAAATTCAAAACGTTTCACACCAAGATAGTCATGCAAGTTATCTGAATTAACGGTAATGGATTTCACTTTTGGATTGACCAATAAATTCTTCACCGCTTTACGACAGATTTTAGAAATCTCACGCTCTAATCCACGCACACCGGCTTCACGGGTGTAATAACGGATAATATCTAAAATGGCATTTTCTTCGATGGTTAATTCGCCTTTTTTCAATCCATTACGTTCAATTTGTTTTTGTAACAAATGTTGCATCGCAATATTGAGTTTTTCATCTTCGGTATAACCAGAAAGACGAATGACTTCCATACGATCTAACAATGGGCCTGGAATATTCATGGAGTTTGAGGTTGCCACAAACATCACATCAGACAAATCGTAGTCTACTTCAAGATAATGATCGTTGAAGGTGGTATTTTGTTCAGGATCAAGCACTTCTAACAAGGCTGATGCTGGATCACCACGCATATCCGAAGACATTTTATCGATTTCATCAAGCAAGAAGAGTGGGTTTTTCACGCCAACTTTTGCCATTTTTTGAATCAATTTACCCGGTAATGCACCAATATAAGTTTTACGGTGACCACGGATTTCTGCTTCATCACGTACTCCACCTAATGCCATACGCACATATTTACGACCTGTCGCATTCGCAATAGATTGACCTAGTGAGGTTTTACCTACCCCTGGTGGCCCGACTAAGCAAAGGATTGGACCTTTGATTTTGTTTAGACGTGCTTGCACTGCAAGGTATTCTAAAATGCGTTCTTTCACACGTTCTAAACCGTAGTGATCCGCATCTAAAACCTGTTGTGCTTTTGCGATATCTTTCTTCACTTTAGTACGTTTATGCCATGGCACTTGAAGCATCCACTCAACATAGCTACGCACCACCGTTGCTTCAGCAGACATCGCTGACATCATTTTAAGTTTTTGTAACTCACTCTCTACTTTTTCGCGCACATCTGCCGGCATACCTGCCGCTTCAACCTTTTGACGAAGTTGTTCAACTTCATCAATGGTATCTTCACTTTCACCTTCGTCCATTTCTTTGCGAATCGCTTTGATTTGTTCGCTAAGATAATAGTTACGCTGGCTTTTCTCCATTTGTTTTTTCACACGGCCACGGATGCGTTTTTCAACTTGAAGAATATCAGCTTCAGATTCCATCATGCCGAGCAAGTATTCTAAACGCTCTTGCACATCTGCCAGTTCTAACACACTTTGTTTATGGCGAACGGTCACTGGAATATGCGCCGCCATGGTATCCGCTAAACGATCGGCATCATCAATGCGTTGAAGTGCACCTAAAACGTCTGCAGGAATTTTTTTATTGAGTTGAAGATAGCTTTCAAATTCATTTAAAACAGCTGCCTTCACCACATCTAATTCTTTTTCATCACCAAATGTGGTTTCAATTGGTGTGACTTCCGCAGAAAAATGGTCTTCACCATCGTTTAATTGATTGATTTTCGCGCGTTGTTGCCCTTCCACCAACACTTTCACCGTGCCGTCTGGCAATTTTAATAATTGAATAATATTCGCAATCGTCCCGACATCGAATACATCATCAACGGTAGGTTCTTCTAAATCCGCTTGCTTTTGTGACACCAATAATAATTGTTTGCCCTCATTCATGGCTTCATCAAGGGCGCTAATCGATTTTGCACGCCCAACAAAAAGTGGCATCACCATATAAGGGAAAACGACAACATCCCGTAATGGCAATACAGGAAGTGTACGTTGTTGAGTTCTTTTGGCGTTCATAATTATCTCTCTTACATCAATTCTATAATTTCATTGAATATGGGGATGAGTTGCATAAATTCAAGGTAGGATTTGGCATATTAAGGAGAAATCGAAAAATAGGCAAGTAAAGAACCACCTTTATTGATGGTTAATTGGAAAAACCATGGAATACAGGTACAATAAGTGCGGTCAGAAATCAGCATGATTTTACCCAATAAAAACGTTTGAAAAAATAACCGCACTTTATCCACTATGACAGCAAAACAAACTATTACTTTCGCGACCTTTCAAGAATTACTACCCGATTCTTGTAATCATCCATTAAAAAAACAATTAAGGGATAAAGCCCGTTATTACGGACGCAAATTTTTCTTTAAAAAACAATGTGATGCATTGGTTGATTTCTTAAATACTCATCAAACCTGGATTCCACTTTTTCAACAAAATCCATATCGTTTTAATGCATTGCTTACAACCTATTGCGACAAACGTTTTTCTGCAACCGATCGACTCAATGCCATTACTAATAATCTGCTAATGCTTGAAGAAAAAATGGGCGTAGAATTTTGTAAAAAACTACTCCAAGAAAAATCCCTTTTATTAGCACAATTAACGGATCAGCTTGGTATTTATTTCAATATCAACCAGATTGACCCTTTTGAAGGTTATTTTTCCATTAACTTAAAAGACAATAATGGACGTAGCATCTATGATGCTTCTTTCACCTTCTTAAAGCCAAATAAATTACTTATCGCCTCAATTCAAGGCCCTTCTTATAAAGAGGCACAAGAAGCTGTGAAACAAGCCACAAAAGAATTACACGGTGTTCGTCCAATGTTTATGTTGATGAATGTTTTCCGCTTATTAGCTGAAAAATGGCAATGTGAATTAATCGGTATCCCTCACACTTCACAAGGTAAATACCGTTTATCTGCGCGCAGTAAAATCCTATTCAACTACGATGAATTTTGGCAGGAAAACCAAGGGCAATTAAAAGGTCAATATTGGCAATTACCGCTTGAAAGTGCCCGCAAACCGCTGGAAGAAATCGCTAGCAAAAAACGTTCCATGTATCGAAAACGTTATGAAATGTTAGATGATTTGAGTGAAAAAATTACTCAATTTTCCTAAATAAAATAGACTTAAGCCAGGCTTAACCAGATCTATGTCTGGCTTAAGTAAACGTTTGCCAACCCTGCTATCATTGTATTCTTTCAAAATCATCCTTTGCTTTTTTGTTCTTTTTGTGTAGAATACGCGCTCGGCTTATTGATTAATCCGAACACAAGGAGTTCTCCATAATGGAAGCATCAAAGAAAAAGATGAAATTCCCTTCCGCATTTAGCATTCTCTTTATTATTCTTCTTATTGCTATTGGTCTTACTTGGCTTATTCCCTCAGGGTCCTACTCTAAACTTTCCTACGACAGCACCGAAAATCATTTTATTGTCAAAACCCACGGAATTCCCGATCAAAGCTATCCAGCAACAGAACAAACCCTTAATCAACTCAATATCAAAATTCAACTTTCTAATTTCACCAACGGCATTATCAAAAAGCCGATTGCTATCCCCGATACCTATCAACGCATTGAACAACACGAAAAAGGCATTACCGATATGATTCACGCCATGGTGGATGGCACCATTGAAGTCGCGGATATTATGATTTTTATCTTCATACTCGGTGGAATGATTGGTGTGATAAACAAAACTGGAGCATTCAATGCCGGATTAATGTCTCTCACCAAGAAAACAAAAGGAAATGAATTCTCTGTTGTCTTTGCTGTCTGCGTGTTAATGCTATTAGGCGGTACGGCTTGTGGTATTGAAGAAGAAGCGGTAGCCTTCTACCCAATTCTTGTTCCTGTCTTTTTAGCCTTAGGTTATGATTCGATTGTCTGTGTTGGTGCCATATTCCTTGCCGCATCAATGGGAACCGCCTTCTCAACAATCAATCCATTCTCTGTTGTTATTGCTTCAAACGCTGCAGGGATTCCATTCACTGAAGGGATGGGATTTCGCACACTGGGACTTATTCTTGGTGGAACCTGTGTAATAGCCTATATGTATTGGTACTGTAAAAAACTGCGTGCCAATCCTGAATTTTCTTATACCTATGACGATCGCCAAGCTTTCTATGATCTCTATATGAAAAATATTGATCCGAATGCAACCGTTGAATTTACCTTTAGAAGAAAACTGATTCTGATTCTATTTAGTGGTGCCTTTCCTCTCATGGTATGGGGTGTGATGTTTGGTGGTTGGTGGTTCCCTCAAATGGCGGCTTCCTTCCTAGCTATTACCATCATTATTATGTTTATCAGTGGATTGCCTGAAAAAGATGTCGTAAATGGATTTACTCATGGTGCTTCTGAATTAGTCGGCGTCGCATTGATTATCGGACTCGCTCGAGCAGTTAATATCATTCTAGAGCAAGGAATGATTTCAGACACGATTCTCGATTATATGACTCATCTTGTTGGAGGAATGAATGGCGGCGTCTTTATTATTGGTCAGCTCATTGTCTTCATTTTCTTAGGATTGGTTGTGCCTTCCTCTTCAGGCCTTGCCGTACTCGCTATGCCAATTATGGCACCGCTGGCTGATACTGTTGGCATTCCAAGAGATATCGTGGTATCGGCTTACAACTGGGGACAATATATTATGTTATTCCTTGCGCCAACAGGATTGGTCCTTGTCACGCTACAAATGCTTGGTATTCCATTCAATAAATGGCTGAAATTTGTCATGCCAATCGTGGGCTGTCAATTTGTTATCTCATCGATACTTCTTCTCGTTCAAGTATTTATGTATGCACAATAAGCAATAAAATAAAAAGCCACGCAATCTAGCGTGGCTTCTTTTTATCATCTTATGTTATTTGACAAACTCATCAAACTCTAACTCATAATCATCACCATCTCTGGTGTATTTGATATAACGTGGAAATTGTTCACCTGAGAATTTCTTCACCATAATATCCTTATTACCTGTTTTAAATGAATAAGTGATTTCAGTGACAGTTTGCTTGTTATATTGGATCTGTTTTTCCACTTTCTTCACATTCACATTTTCCATTGGGTAAAGTTTTTTACCGTTTGTAATTTGGAAACTGGTTGGCAATTTATCGTAATAGCTCAACTGAAATGCCATGGTGAATAAGTCAAAAGTCGGTAATGTTAACGGTTCGGTTTCTAACCCATTTTTCACTTTACCGTATTCAATTGTTGTTGGCGAAATTTTAGAAATAGCATAAGGCTTACCATTACGCACATCTTGATAATTTACCATTTTAAATTGGCTCGCAGTTTGCGAACCACGAGAAGTAAACACAATGTTGTACAACGGAATATTAATTTTCGCATTGACTGAATACTGTGAACCATCAGCTTTAAAATGCACATACGCCGGCATTAAATAATTGGAACTGTATTTAATATTATAATCCACCGCAGACCATGCTGTTGGCACATAAGCAATTAATGCAGTAAAAAGGATTTTAAATAACTTCATTGGTTTTCCTTATATATAAAAATAGGTTGCCCTTTAGAGTATCACAGCGAGAAGAAGTTCCCCATTAAAAAAACCATCTTATCTGCAGACAAGATGGTTTTCATTTATGTTAGCTTAATGGGAGATTATAAAACTGCACCCGCCATTAAGAAACCGAATAATACAGATAAGCTGATTGCAATCACACCTGGCACTAAGAATGGGTGGTTGAATACATATTTACCGATACGAGTTGAACCAGTATCATCCATTTCTACTGCCGCAATTAAGGTTGGGTAAGTAGGAAGAATGAATAATGCTGATACTGCGGCAAATGCTGCAATCGCTGCTTCCGGAGAAACACCTAATAAAATTGCAGTTGGGTATAATGCTTTTGCAGTTGCAGCTTGTGAGTAAAGTAAGGTACTAGCGAAGAACAAGATTACCGCTAAACTCCAAGGGTATTGTTGTAAGAACTCAGCTGATACCGCTTTAATTTGATCGATATGACCTTCAACGAAAGTATTACCTAACCATGCCACACCAAGCACACAAATTACCGCTGACATACCGGATTTGAAAGTTGCCGCATTGGTAATGTTTGCAGTGTCTACTTTACATGCCATAGTGATAATCGCTGCAGTCGCAAGCATGAAAGAGATAATAGCGTTATCGCGAGAAAGAATTGGGTTTTGAATTAAACCAACAGTTTTACTGATTGCAGTGGCATAAAGCATGACCACTAAAATCGCGATAAGGAAAATCATTACAGAGCGTTTTGCATAAGGTTTGATCTCAATTTGCATTTCACCACGCATAGTGATTAAGCCTTTTGCTAGACGATCTTGGTAAACTTCATCATTTTTCAAATCTTTACCAAGGAAGTTACAAATCACCGCAGTAATCATACAAGCCGCGTAAGTAGTTGGGATCCAAATACCTAATAATTGTAAGTAACTTAAACCAAAGTTTTTCTCTAATTCAGCAGAAAGGAATACCACCGCTGCAGAAATTGGAGAAGCTGTAATCGCAATTTGTGAAGCGATAACCGCAATAGAAAGTGGACGTGAAGGACGGATACCTTGTTCTTTTGCTACTTCAGCAATCACTGGAAGTGTTGAGAATGCTGTGTGACCAGTACCTGCAAGTACAGTCATAAAGTAAGTTACCGTTGGTGCAAGGAAGGTAATGTATTTTGGATTTTTACGTAGGATTTTTTCAGCTACTTTTACTAAGAAATCCATACCACCCGCAACTTGCATTGCCGCAATTGCCATGATTACAGACATGATAACTGAAATTACATCAAACGGAATTGCACCCGGTTTTAAGCCAAGCAGTGAAAGTGCTACAACACCCATACCACCCATGAAACCGATACCAATACCGCCTAATCTAGCCCCTAGGTAAATAAAGAGTAGGACGACTAAAAGTTGAGCCCAAATCATAATATTTTCTCCATATTAATTTTAAGAATAATTCCGGAACATATATTAACAACAAACTAGTGCATTATCTATATTTATTACTTGGATTAGCCTATTTTATCCGAAAGTGCGGTTAAAATTTGATTCAAATTCTGACCGCACTTTCAATAGCTTTCTTAGAAATCCTCAAAGTATTGTTGAATCACTTTTGGATCTTTTGTTTGTGTTAAGGCTAATTGTAATAACACACGTGCTTTTTGCGGATTCAATGTACCTGAAGCCACAAAGCCATATTTAGAATCATCTACTTCAGCATCACGCGTTGTGTAACCGGTTGGCACACGAGATGAACGTACCACCACAACACCATCTTTCGCCGCTTTTTCTAAACGTTCTAAATGGGCTGCATTCACGTTACCATTACCCACACCTGCAGAAACAATACCTTGATAACCCGCATCCAATAATGAATTTAACGGCTCAATTGGTGCATTAGAATAAGCATAAACAATGCCTACTTTCGGTAAACTGTCTAATTTATCTACGTTAAATGGTGTGTTTACAGTATGTTTGCTTTCAGGTGAGCGTTCGTAATCCACTTTACTGTTATGGATATAACCCAAGGTACCATAGTTTGGAGAATGGAACGTTTGCACCGCAGTGGTACTCATTTTGGTCACATCACGAGCACCTAATACTTCATCATTCATCGCCACTAATACACCGCGACCAGATGATTTTTTATCGGTTGCCACGACGACAGCGTTATAAAGGTTTAACGGACCATCCGCACTTTTTTCTGTTGCAGGGCGCATCGCACCGACTAATACAATTGGTTTTTCACATTTCGCGGTAAGATCTAAGAAATAAGCGGTTTCTTCCATGGTATCGGTACCATGAGTAATCACGAAACCATCGGTATCTTTACACTGTGCATTAATTGCTTTCGCTAATTTTAACCACACATCATCGCTCATATCTTGTGAACCAATTTTTACAATTTGCTCACCTTTTATATTTGCAAGCTGCTTAATTTCGGGCACCGCATCAATTAGTGCATCAACATTGAGTTGCCCTGCTTTATAAGCAGAAGAAACGGCAGTTTCGCCACTTCCGGCAATCGTGCCACCTGTTGCTAAAATTGTAATATTCGGTAATTCTGCAGCTTGTGCGACCGAAAAACCAAATCCGAGCATCATAAGTGCCGTTAATTTTTTTAATTTCATGCGCGTCTCCTTTCACGTTTAATCATCTAAGTTTGGCTATTCTCTACTTAATTAGGCGTAGAATAAACACAAAGATAAGATATTTATGATCCCGATCACATTTTTATTGATCCGATTGTATAAGCTTTCGCCAACGTTGCGTTTCCTTGATAATTTTTTTGAAAGATAACTAAAGTGCGGTTATACTTAAAGCCTTATTTCACCTGAAGATAAACTCTTATTCATAATCAAAATTAAGTTGAGAACAACATGCAAGAATTTATGCCTCAAGCAATTGAATTTGCTCAAAAACACACTTTTTTAACGATCGCATGGTTTGCTGTCCTTTTTATGACACTTTTCACCTTTTTTAAAAGTGCGACACAAAAATATCGCGTCATCACCAACCCTGAAGCGGTTCGCTTAATGAACGATGAAGAAGCCGTGGTGATTGATTTACGTCCTATTGATGAATTCCAACGCGGCCATATCATTGGTAGCGTAAACTTGCTTCCAACTGAAATTAAAAATCAAAATGTAGGCAAAATTGAACATCACAAAGAAAAACCGCTTATCATTGTGGATGTTAACGGTGTTTCTTCTGCTACGTCCGCAGAACTTTTAACCAAACAAGGCTTTGAAAAAGTTTATGTGTTAAAAGACGGCTTAGCGGCTTGGGCGGGTGCAAATTTACCATTAGTAAAAAAACATAAGTAAGGATCCTCTATGTCTGAACAAAATCAACAACCTGAAGTAGCAGCTGAAGAGCAACAAGAAGCAGTACTTCAAATTCAACGTATTTATGTAAAAGATGTTTCTTTTGAAGCGCCAAATCTTCCTCATATTTTCCACCAAGAATGGAAACCAAAACTCGGCTTCGACTTAAGCACTGAAGCGGTTCAAGTGGGTGAAGATTTATACGAAGTCACATTAAACATCAACGTAGAAACCACCATGGAAGATTCTGGTGATGTGGCATTTATTTGTGAAGTGAAACAAGCTGGCGTATTTACAATCAGCGGTTTAGAAGATGTTCAAATGGCACACTGCTTAACATCTCAATGCCCAAATATGCTTTTCCCTTATGCACGTGAGTTGATTTCTAACTTAGTGAATCGTGGTACATTCCCAGCATTAAACCTTTCTCCGGTAAACTTCGATGCGTTGTTCATTGATTACATGAACAAGCAGCAAGCAGCAGCTGAAGCGGAAGAAAATCAGGAAACCCAACATTAATTGTGATAAGGGCAGGCGATATCGTCTGCCCTTTTATTTTAAAGGTGATTGAAATGAACCCATCCCAATCTCCAATTACCATTCTTGGTTGCGGTTCTTATGGAACAGCGCTCTCTATCTCATTTTCTCGCAATGGTTCTCCAACCTATCTTTGGGGGCACAATCCCGATCACATTCATCAAATGCAACAAGAACGTCAAAATCGCCGTTTTCTGCCTGATATTGAATTTCCAGAAAGTTTGCATTTAGAATTAGATTTGAAAACTGCGCTTGATCAAGCTAAAGACATTTTAATTGTGGTGCCAAGCCATGCTTTTGGTGAAATTCTGTTAAAAATTCGACCGCACTTAAAACCTGATCATCGTTTAATTTGGGCAACCAAAGGATTAGAACGTAACACCGGCCGATTACTACAAGAAGTAGTGGAAGAAACCTTAGGCAAAAGAATTCCGACAGCAGTGCTTTCAGGTCCCACTTTTGCGAAAGAATTGGCTCAAGGTTTGCCAACAGCGATTACCCTTGCCTCTCGTAATGAAAAGTTTGCCTTAGAATTTCAAGCTCGGATTCATTGCAGTCAGCATTTTCGGGTCTATGTAAACCAAGATATGATCGGTGTTCAATTAGGTGGCGCTATTAAAAATGTGATTGCAATTGGTGCGGGCATTTCAGATGGTATGGGATTTGGTGCTAATGCGAGAACAGCATTGATTACCCGTGGGATTGCGGAAATTACTCGCTTAGGCGTATCCATGGGGGCCAATACACAAACCTTTATGGGCATGTCTGGTTTAGGTGATTTAGTGCTCACTTGTACCGATAACCAATCCCGTAACCGTCGATTTGGTTTAATGCTTGGTAAAGGGACTGATAGCCAACAAGCCATGGATGAAATTGGTCAGGTGGTGGAAGGGTTTTATAACACCAAAGAAACATATTTATTAGCACAACGACAAGGCGTGGAAATGCCGATTACAGAACAGATTTACCAAATGCTCTTTTGTGGTAAAAGTGCACAAGAAGTCGCACTGAGCTTATTAGGTCGTGAACGAAAAGGCGAATAAGGAGAAAAAATGACGTTAGAAGTATGGCAACACATTCGCCAAGAGGCAAAAGAATTAGCAGAATGCGAACCAATGCTCGCCAGCTTTTTCCATTCCACCATTTTAAAACATCAAAATCTTGGTAGTGCCTTGAGTTATTTACTTGCGAATAAACTGGCTAACCCTATCATGCCCGCAATTTCGCTACGTGAAATTATTGAAGAAGCCTATCAGGCCGAGCCCAATATCATTGATTGTGCTGCTTGTGATATTAAAGCCGTGCGCCACCGCGATCCTGCTGTGGAATTATGGTCGACCCCATTACTTTATTTAAAAGGTTTTCACGCCATTCAGAGTTATCGTATTACCCATTATTTGTGGAACCAAAATCGAAAAGCACTCGCACTTTATTTACAAAATCAGATTTCAGTGGCTTTCGATGTGGATATTCACCCTGCCGCCAAAATTGGGCACGGCATTATGTTTGACCACGCTACCGGTATTGTCGTGGGCGAAACTTCGGTAATTGAAAATGATGTGTCTATCTTGCAAGGTGTCACCCTGGGTGGTACAGGTAAAGAATCCGGCGATCGCCATCCAAAAGTACGAGAAGGCGTAATGATTGGGGCGGGCGCAAAAATTCTCGGCAATATCGAAGTGGGCAAATATGCCAAAATCGGCGCCAATTCTGTTGTACTTCAACCTGTGCCTGAATATGCCACCGCTGCAGGTGTGCCTGCTCGTATTGTCGGCAAAGACAAAGCGGCAAAACCGGCATTTGAAATGAATCAATATTTTATCGATGATGATATAAATCTAAATATTTAAGGAATCGATATGATTAACAAAGACACCCAACTTTGCATGTCTCTTTCTGGCAGACCGGGCAATTTTGGTACAACATTCCATAACTATCTGTATCAAAAATTAGGGCTTAATTTTATCTATAAAGCCTTTACCACCACAGATATTGAAAGCGCTGTCAAGGGCATTCGTGCATTTGGTATTCGAGGTTGTGCCGTTTCAATGCCATTTAAAGAAAGCTGTATGCCATTTTTAGATGAAATTTCACCTTCCGCACAAGCCATTCAGTCTGTGAATACCATTGTGAATGATCAAGGTTTTCTTCGTGCTTACAACACCGACTATATTGCCATTGTTAAACTTATCGAAGAATATCAATTAGATAAAAAGAGTCGCGTGATTGTACGAGGTAGTGGTGGTATGGCTAAAGCCGTCGTTGCTGCCTTTAAAAACAGTGGATTTGAGCATCTGAAGATTTTTGCTCGAAATGAAAAAACAGGTAAAAATTTAGCCGCACTTTATGGCTATGAATATATCCCATCTTTGGATAATCAATCGGCAGACATTTTAGTCAACGTTACGCCAATTGGGATGACAGGTGGAAAAGAAGAATTTGATCTCGCCTTTCCTGAAAATCTTATTCAACAAGCTCAAACCGCTTTTGATGTGGTGGCGATTCCTGCTGAAACACCGTTTATCCAATTTGCTCAACAGCAAGGTAAACAAACGATTTCTGGTGCTGAAGTGATTGTGCTACAAGCTGTTGAACAATTTGAGCTCTACACAGGCATTCGACCTGATGACCAATTAATCGCCGAAGCCGCAGCTTTTGCTCGAAAAAATAGTTAAAAAATAAACCGCACTTCTAAAAAGTGCGGTTCTTTTTATCTGAGTTTTACGCTAACAATTTTCTTGCTGCTTCCACCACCACTGATACTGCTTTTTCTTCTGTATCTTTCATGGTGGCTTCATTTGGAATTTCTTGTTGTGTACGGTTCACAATCACACCTGCCACCATACCAGCTCGTAAGCCCAGAGCATTACACATCGTAAATAATGTGGCTGATTCCATCTCATAGTTCATCACATTGAGATCTTGCCATTGTTTTAACAAGCCTTGGTAATCACGATACACTTTGCCGCTGTAAGTATCATAACGTTCTTGACCTGGATAGAAGGTATCTGAAGAAGCTGTAATTCCTACAAATGGCTCAATGCCTTTTTCTTTAGCTGCATTGTAAAGTGCAGTGGTACATTCAAAATTTGCCACTGCTGGATATTCAATTGGCGCAAAGTGACGGCTTGCACCATCAAGGCGGACTGCACCCGTTGTGACAAGTACATCACCTACATTGATATGCGGTTGAATCGCACCCGTTGTGCCAATACGTAAGAATGTACGCACGCCAAGTTGGGCCAGCTCTTCTACACAGATAGACGTAGAAGGGCCACCAATACCGGTTGAACACACCACCACCGGTTGACCATTTAAATAGCCTAACCAAGAAGTGAACTCACGTGTACTTGCAAGAAACTCAGGGTTATCAAGTTTTTTAGCAATACGTTCGCTACGTGCAGGATCCCCCGGCACGATAGCTAATGTGGCACCTTTTAATTGTGCTTTAGTCAGGTTTAAGTGAAATACATCAGACATAACAATCTCCTTTTTATCATTCTTGCCGCAAAGTGCGATCAGATTTTCGTTATTTTTTCAATGCGCCTAAAATACCACGCATGATTTGCTTGGTCACTTCATTACGAATATTGCGACCCACTGATTTTGCCACGCTATTCACAATTTGTTCTGTCGGTGAAAGTTTATCCCCGCGTTTTTGCGTTCCAAAAATCATACGGCTTAAGCTACCAAATAAACCGCTTTCTTCCTCTTGCTGCGCTTGTTCAGCTTGTTTTTGTTGTACTGCCGCTAAATCCGCTTGCGCATTTAACACTTCGAAAGCTGACTCATTATCCACGTAATCTTTATAGAATGCATAAAGATCATCGTCTTTCACCCAAGCAGCTCGCTCTTCTTCAGTAATCGGTGCAAGTTGGCTTTTCGGCGGATAAACATACGCCATTTCAACGGGCGTTGGCATGCCTTTTTCATCTAAGAATGAAATCAATGCTTGGCCCACACCTAAAGTTGAAATGGTTTCAACCACATTAACAGCAGGATTAGAACGGAACGTTTCTGCCGCAGATTTCACTGCTTTTTGATCACGTGGCGTAAAGGCACGTAACGCATGTTGGACACGGTTACCTAATTGCCCTAACACGGTATCCGGTAAATCTAATGGGTTTTGGGTTACAAAATAAATCCCTACACCTTTAGAACGGATCAAGCGAACCACTTGTTCCACTTTGTCCACCAACACGCTTGGTGCGCCATCAAAGAGTAAGTGTGCTTCATCGAAGAACATCACAAATTTTGGTTTATCTGGATCGCCAACTTCCGGTAATTGCTCAAATAATTCAGACATCAACCAAAGCAAGAACGCACTATACATTCTTGGGGAATTAATTAATTTTTCAGAATTTAAAACATTGATCACACCACGACCATCACGGGTTTGTAACCAATCTTCAAGATTTAATGCAGGTTCACCAAAAAGATTGGTCGCTCCTTCATTTTCAAGGGTCAGTAAGGCACGTTGAATCGCACCCACACTCGCGGCTGATACGTTGCCGTATTCTACTTGGAACGATTTGGCGTTTTCTGCTACAAATTTAAGCATTGCACGTAAATCTTTTAAGTCGATGAGTAACAAGCCTTTGTCATCTGCAACACGGAATACGAGGTTTAATAAGCCTTCTTGGGTTGCATTTAAATTTAATAAACGGGAAAGTAATAATGGTCCCATTTCAGAAATCGTGGTACGAAGCGGAATACCGGTTTCACCGAATACATCCCAAAATGACACAGGATAGCCATTTAAATAACTCTCGCCACCTAAATCAAATTGCTCAATGCGTTCTGCCACTTTGCCACTGAATGCACCCGCCTTCACTAAACCAGACAAGTCGCCTTTTACATCAACTAAAAAGACTGGCACGCCATCATCACTGAACGCTTCCGCCATTTTACGTAATGTCACGGTTTTCCCCGTCCCTGTCGCCCCTGCGATCAGGCCATGACGGTTTGCCATTTTTGCGGTAATACCAAGGGTTTGACCTTGTTCGGTACGCGCGAGAGAATATTGCATAAAGATTCCTTTGTTTTGTTGGTTTTATTTAAACGAATAATAAGGAAAAAACGAAGTGCGGTCAAAATTTAAGTGATTTTACGGTATAATTTCTCAAAACTAACTCAAAGCAGGAAAAATAGATGTCAAACGCAAAAATTCTTATTATTAAAACAGGATTGATCGAAACCTTAACATTCCCTGATGGTAGCTCATATGAAAGTGCTATCCGTAAAAAACCGGTACCCATGGTAAAAGTGCACACGCTAGGTGCAGAAGGTAACGATGTAGGCTTAAAAGCTCATCACGGTGGTGTCGATAAAGCCTTGTTTTTTATGTCTGATGTGTCTTTCGACGCTTTAAACGCGCTACTTGGTGAAAACTTTGATTTTCACGGTAGCGCGATTTATGGTGAAAACTTTGTGGTAGCCGGCTTACATGAAGATAATATCTGCATAGGCGATCGTTACAAAATTGGCACCACGCTTTTAGAAGTGTCTCAACCACGTAAACCTTGCGAACGTTTATCTCATAATACCAAGAATGAGAATACAAGAGAGGTAATTCGTCAGTCAGGCTGGACAGGTTGGTATGTTCGCGTGATCGAAGAAGGGGAAATTCATCAAGGCGATGAACTCATTTTGCAACATCGACCTTATCCTGAATGGACAATTCGTCGTCTAAATACGCAACTCTCCGCGCCTTCAAGTATTGCAGAACTAGAAGAAGCCTTAGCCATTGAAGAATTAGCGCCTGCGTTTAAACGTTCGATCAATTCACAATTACATAATTTACAACAGGCGGCTAAAAATGTCGGCTAAAACGACCGCACTTTGCCCATGCCAATCTTCGCTTTCTTACGAAGATTGTTGCAGACGCTTTCATTCAGGCAATCTATTTCCAGAAACAGCGGAACAACTCATGCGTTCCCGATATTCCGCGTTTGTGCTCAAAAATATTCCCTATATTGTGCAAACCACGGTACCAAGCCAACAAACCTTATTAGATGAAAAAGCCCTGCAAGATTGGGCTAATGAAACACAATGGCTCGGTTTAGATATTGTCAAAGCCGAAACCTTAACCAAAACACAAAGTGCGGTTGAATTTAAAGCACATTTTCAAGGCAGCGAACAGCCGCAAATGCATCACGAATATTCACTTTTTGTAAAAATTGATGGTCGTTGGTATTTTGTTGATCCCACTGTACCGCTCCCAAGCAATAAACAGCCTTGTGTTTGTGGCTCAGGGAAGAAATTTAAACATTGTTGCGGAGGCTTGCTCTAATGACCTTAACGTCTTTTCTCGCATTATTCTGGCAGCGTTCTCAAGAAAATAAATTAACGCAAGCCGCCGGTTCACTCACTTACAGCACCATGCTCGCTATCGTGCCATTAATTATGGTGGTGTTTTCAATTTTCTCCGCCTTTCCCGTTTTTAACGAAGTCACCGGTGCATTGAAAGAATTCATCTTCACCAATTTCGCCCCTTCCGCGAGTGATGTTGTGGGACAATATATTGATGAATTCGTCTATAATTCAAAGAAAATGAGCGCCGTGGGGATTGTGAGTTTGATTTTAGTGGCATTAATGCTGATTAACTCCATTGACCGTACACTCAATGGCATTTGGAAAGACACCAGTAATCGCCCAATTTTTACGTCATTTGCTATTTATTGGCTCATTTTAACGCTCGGTCCGCTTTTAATCGGTACTAGCATTGCGGCGAGTTCCTACGTCAAAGCTATGTTCGAGCAATCGGAAACGCTCTCTTTTGGCTTAAAACTCCTCAGTTTTGTGCCATTTCTTTCTACTTGGTTTATCTTCACGCTCATTTATATGGTCGTGCCAAATAAGAAAGTGAGCATCAAACACTCTGCAGCAGGCGCATTAATTGCGGCAATTTTCTTTACCTTAGGAAAACAAGCCTTTACTTGGTACATCGCCACCTTCCCGTCTTATCAATTAATTTATGGCGCCATGGCGACGTTGCCGATCATGTTATTGTGGATTCAAATCAGCTGGACAGTGGTGTTATTCGGTGCACAATTAGCCGCAGTACTTGCAGAAGTGCGGTCAACAAATCAAACAAATTTAGAGGAAGTAAAATGATCGCATTAATTCAGCGTGTTACGCAGGCTAAAGTGGAAGTTGAAGGTCAAATTGTGGGACAAATCGGCAAAGGATTATTGGTTTTATTAGGTGTAGAAAAAGAAGATGACCAAGCCAAAGCGGATAAACTCGCTGAGAAAATCTTAAATTACCGTATTTTCAGCGATGAAAATGACAAAATGAATTTAAACGTGCAACAAATCGGTGGCGAAGTGCTTGTGGTATCCCAATTCACCCTAGCCGCAGACACGCAAAAAGGTTTACGACCAAGTTTCTCAAAAGGTGCCGCACCAGCATTGGCTAACGAATTGTATGAGTATTTTTCACAAAAATGTGCAGAAAAAGTCACTGTTGCCAACGGACAATTTGCAGCAGATATGCAAGTAACGCTAACCAATGATGGCCCGGTTACATTTTGGTTAAATGTCTGAATAAAGAGAACAATCACTATTTTTTTCAAAGCAAAGGAAACTCTTTCTTTGATCGCATTGTCGTATTAACGCTCACACGCATATAACAATTTCAAATCCCATCCATAATTGCGTTGGTAATCCCCTTATTTTATGGGTAAACTAAGGCGGTTTGATGTGGATCTTCTTAAAGTTTAGCTTGTAATAAAATGAAAAAAATTTCGTTAAAAATAACCGCACTTTTGCTTGGATGGATGAGTTTTTCAGCCCTTGCAGAACAAACCGTAGATATTGAGATCCGCGGTATTAAGGGTGAACGCGCCATTCGCAATACTGACATGAATGTCAATCTCATTGATAAAGGCGAGATGGACGGCTCAGATCGGTATAAACAATTAGTTTCAGATGCTGTCGATAAAGGCCTTCGAGTCTTTGGTTATTATAGTTCTTCTGTCACCTTTGAGTTGAAAAAACGCAAAGGTCAGCGAGACTTACTCATTGCGAATGTCACCCCAGGTGAGCCAAGTAAAATTGCAGGAACAGACGTTGAAATTACAGGCGAAGCCGCAGAAGACGAAAACTTCACGGCACTCCGTAAAAACTTGCCAAAACAAGGTGAGTTAGTTGAGCATCAAAAATACGATGACTATAAAAGCAGCATTTCAAACCTTGCTCTAGCTCGTGGTTATCTTGATGGAAAATTCCAAATTTCTCGCTTAGAAATCAGCCCTGAAACCCATGAGGCATGGTGGCGTATGCTGTTTGATAGTGGTGTGCGTTATCATTATGGCAACATCACATTCAACCATTCCCAAATTCGCGAAGACTATTTGCAAAATATGCTCAACATTAAATCAGGCGATCCTTATTTAGTCAGCGATTTATCTGAATTAACTAACGATTTCTCTTCTACCAACTGGTTTAGCTCAGTGCTTTTACAGCCTCACGTCCGCGAAGAAGAAAAATTAGTGGATATCGAACTTTTACTTTATCCACGTAAGAAAAACTCAATGGAGCTCGGGGTCGGTTTTGCAACCGATACGGGTCCTCATGTCCAAATTGGTTGGACAAAACCTTGGATTAATAGTCGAGGCCATAGTTTCCGTACAAATCTTTACATCTCTGCGCCAAAACAAAACTTTGAAGCCACCTATAAAATGCCATTGTTGAAAAATCCATTAAATTATTATTATGAATTTTCAACAGGTTATGAAAAAGAAAATAAAAACGATACGGATACTAAAGCTCTCACCTTCGCGGCATTACGTTATTGGAATAATAGCGAGGGTTGGCAATATTTTGCAGGTCTTCGTGTCCGTTATGACAGCTACACACAAGCTGATTTCACCGATAAAACACTCCTTGTTTATCCTACCGGAGGTTTTAGTCGGACTCGTTTAAAAGGTGGCCAATTCCCAACATGGGGAGATACCCAAAAAATCACGGTCGATTTAGGGAATAAGCTTTGGATGTCAGAAGCCAATTTCTTTAAAGTTCAAGCTTCCACAGCGTGGATTCGTACTTACGCAGAAAATCACCGTTTTATTACCCGTGCAGAAATTGGCTATTTGAATACCGCGGATATTCGTAAAATTCCACCAGCATTACGTTTCTTTGCGGGGGGCGATCGCAGCGTGCGAGGTTATGGCTACAAGAAAATTTCACCGAAAAATAAAGATGGGAAATTAGTCGGCGGTTCTCGCTTAGTAACAGGTAGCCTTGAATATCAATATCAAGTTTACCCCAATTGGTGGGGAGCAGTATTTGCGGATACAGGTTTAGCCGCAGATGCTTACAAAGCGAATGAGTTACGCTACGGCGCAGGTTTCGGTATACGTTGGGCATCGCCAGTTGGTGCTATCAAATTTGATATTGCGACGCCAATTCGAGATAAAGATAACAGCAAAAACATTCAATTTTACATTGGCTTAGGGGCTGAAATTTAGGGTATGACTATGTCTGAACAAGAAAAACAACCAGATAACCAAACCACACAACCCGTTAAAAAGAAAAAGACCTGCCGTAAAATTTTATGTGTCGGAAGTGCGGTCATTTTTATTCCTGTTTTAGGCTTAGTCACAGCACTGTCTTTTGATAGTGGACAACGTGCACTTATTCAACTAGCCGATAAAATGCTCGATAGCTTATCTATTGAGCAAGTCAGCGGTGGCTTACAAGATGGTTTAGTCTTAGAAAATTTACGTTTTCAAACAACCGGTGTCGATGTAGCCCTTCCTAAAACGCGATTACAACTGAATTTAGCTCGTTTACTGTCGGGTGATATTATTGTTGATGATCTCAGCTTAACGCAGCCGAAAATTGCCATTGATACCAGTGTCATGCCGCCTTCTGAAGAGAAACAGACTGAAAGTGGTCCAATGGAAAAAATCCATTTACCGGTTTCTGTACAAGTGAAAAATGTCGCGATTACTGACTTTGATATGAAACTCGATCAAAGCAATATTACGTTTTCGTCGTTTCAAAGTGCGGTCAGTTTAAAAAATGAATCTGGCCTTACCCTTGAGCCTACTACACTTTCAGATGTGCTTTTCTCAACGGTCTCCCAAACTCAACCGAATCCCCCTCAGCCTGAGCAAAAAGAACCCGCTAAACCCGTTGATTGGGCGCAAATTGAGCAAACACTCACACCGGCTTTTTTAGGTAATTTAAATGCGGTGAACTTGCCTTTTGATATGCACATTCCAAGTTTTTTGGGTACAAACTGGCAATATCAATCGCTCAATGAAAAAGGCGAAGAAATCCAAAAAATCACTGTGCCTAAAGTGGAATTACAAGCGGATGCCACTGATCATTTAGTGAAATTACAAAAACTCGAGATTGATAGCTCTCTTGGTACACTTTCGAGCCAAGGACAACTTCAACTCAATGACGATTTCCCGGTTGATCTCACATTAAAATCGGATCTCCAAGCCTTTAAATCAAAAGATAAAACCATTCTGCCTGCCAGCAAAGTTGAGCTCAATTTATCAGGTTCATTGAAAAAAACGACCGCACTTTCGTTAACCACACAAGGGGTGCTTGATGCCACCTTAACCGGTGATGTGAAACTGGCTGAAGATAAAATGCCATTAAATCTGCAGTTAAAAGCGAAAAAAGGTCAATATACTTTTGCAGACAGCCTAGCGCCGCTCAAAATTAACGATGTCGATATCAAACTCACGGGCGATTTATTGAATTATCACGCAGAAGTTGTTGGTGGCGTGGAGGGGATGGATCATATCCCTCATACTCACGTTGATTTAAATGCAGACGGTAAACTCTACGAAGTCACCATCAACGAATTAAAACTTGCTGCCCTAGATGGTACGGCACGTTTAACGGGTTCCTCAAACTGGAAAGATGGCGCGCAATGGGATGTGACGGCTGATTTAAACAAAATGAACATTCGTCCTTATGTGCCTGCCATGCCAGCCGTATTATCGGGCAAAGTGAGCTCACAAGGTTCCGCTGATTCCAATCATTGGAAAGTAGATGTACCTACCGTGGATTTAACCGGTAGTCTTTCCTCTCGCCCATTAAGCTTAAAAGGTAGTGTCTTTTTAAGTAATGAAACTTTATTAAACATTCCTGATTTATTGCTGAACTATGGCGATAACCGCATTGCGGCAAAAGGTATATTAGGTGATAAATCAAACCTAGATTTAGATATCAACGCACCAAGCTTACGTGGTCTGTGGCAAGATTTATCGGGCTCCGTCGTTGGTAAAGCACAGATTTTAGGTAAGCTTACTGCGCCAACCATTAATACTGATTTAACGGCACAAGGTTTGCACTTCCAAGGGTTAGACTTATCCAAAGCCTTAATTAAAGGTAATGTTGTGAGTGAACCTCAAGTAAAAGGTGAACTTACCATCAAAGCGGAAAACTTCCGTTATGGTGACAGCATCAAATTACATAATATTGATTTGAATGCATCAGGTGATGAAAAACATCATACGCTCACCTTAAAATCAAAAGGTGAACCCGTTGCAGCTGATTTGCAAATCGCGGGGAATTTTGACCGCACTTCTCAGCAATGGAAAGGTAATTTAAGCCAAGTAAGCCTAAACTCACCTATTGGTGATTTTAAAGTGAATCAAACTATTCCGGTGACTTATGACAATAACAAAATCCAAGCCACCATTGGTTCACACTGCTGGATTAACCAAGACTTAGATCTCTGTTTTCCTCAACAATTTACAGCAGGGAAAAATGGCGAAGTCCCTTTTGAACTTAAACGCATCAATTTAGATTTAGTGAATAAATTGATGGGACAAGACACGCTCAAAGGCCAATTACAAAGCCGAGGAAAAGTGGCGTGGTTCACGGATAAACCATTACAACTAAATGTGGCAGTGGAAGGCAATAACATTGGTGTGGCACAAAAATTAGACTACCGCACCTTTAAGCTAGATATTCCTAAATTAAGTGTGAATGCCGATATTCAAAATAACAATTTAACCTTGAAATCAGACATTAACGTTCAGAATCAAGGTCGAATCGGCACAGATTTAAAAATTAATGATTTAAGTAAAGGTCGTCAATTAGGCGGTACCTTTACCATTGAAGGTTTACGCTTATCCTTAGCCAATCAACTTTTCTCCAGCGGTGAAAGCATAGATGGTGAAGTGGTCTCACGCTTAAGTTTCGGTGGTAATTTAGAAAAACCATTATTAAACGGCAATTTTGATATTCGAAATGTGAAAACGAAACTGAAAAGCCTGCCTTTTGATGTGACTGATGGCCAAGTGGCAATTCGCTTTAATGGCACCTCTTCAACCTTAAATGGTCATGTTCAAACACCAGATAGCAAACTCAATATTAATGGACAAGCTAACTGGGCGCACATGAATAACTGGACGGCAGAAGTCAGAGCGCAAGCGGATAATTTCAAAGTTGATATTCCATCCATGGCGAAATTAAAAGTCAGCCCAAATGTGGTTGTCAAAGCGTCACCAAAACTCTTAGATTTAAGCGGAAACGTGGATATTCCATGGGCAAGAATTGCCATTGAAAGCTTACCGGACAATGCTGAACCGGTGAGTGAAGATGAAGTCATTTTAAATGGCCCAAGAAAAAGTAAAGAAGAGCTCATTAATCGCCAATTTGCTTCTGAAACCAAATCCGGGATGCAAATTCAATCTGATTTAAAAATTAAAATCGGCGATGATGTGCATTTAAATGCCTATGGTTTAAAAACGAATTTGGATGGTTTACTTTCTGTAAAACAAGATAAAGGCAAATTAGGTTTATTTGGTCAAATTAACCTGAAAAATGGTCGTTATGCTTCTTTCGGACAGGATTTATTAATTCGTAAAGGACAAATCAGCTTCTCTGGTTTACCTTCACAACCGATGTTAAATATTGAAGCGATTCGTAACCCTGAGGCTATGGAAGACAGTAAAGTGACCGCGGGGGTAAAAGTGATTGGTATGGCATCTAGCCCACAGGTCACGATTTTCTCTGATCCGGCTAAACCTCAAGACCAAGCACTTTCATATTTATTAACCGGCCGCTCATTAGAAAACAGCGGTGAAGCAGGCTCTAGTGGTTCTGTCGGTGCCGCATTACTCGGCTTAGGTTTAGCGAAAAGTGGTAAAGTGGTCGGCGGTATTGGCGAAGCCTTTGGTATTCAAGATTTAAACTTAGGCACTGCCGGTGTTGGGGATAGCTCTAAAGTGCAAGTTAGTGGTAATATTGGCAAACGCTTACAAGTGAAATACGGTGTAGGATTGTTTGATGGCTTAGCCGAAGTGACCTTGCGTTACCGCTTAATGCCACAACTTTATTTCCAATCAGTAACCAGCACAAACCAAGTTTTTGATTTATTGTATAAATTTGAATTTTAGGAAAGGACATGCATAACGACAAGCAACTGGCTCAACTCGTAGAACCTCATCACCGAGGTGAGGCCCGGGAGATTGCCGCCATTGATTTAGGCTCAAACAGCTTCCACATGATTGTGGCGCGGATTATCAATGGCTCAATCCAGGTGCTTTCTCGTTTAAAACAAAAAGTGAGGCTCGCCGACGGCTTAGACGATCACAATGTATTAAGCCAAGAAGCCATTGAGCGCGGTGTAAATTGCCTTGCACTTTTTGCTGAACGCTTACAAGGTTTTGCGCCAGAAGATGTGAATGTGGTGGGGACTTATACCCTACGAAGAGCGGTCAATAATGACGAATTTTTACGTCAGGCTGCCACTGTCTTTCCTTATCCAATTAATATCATTAGCGGTCAAACGGAAGCCAAAACCATTTATGCGGGAGTTTGCCACACTCAACCTGAAAGCGGACGTAAACTGGTCATCGATATTGGTGGTGGCTCAACCGAAATGATCATCGGTGATGATTTCTCTCCCTTAGTGGCAGAAAGTCGTCACATGGGTTGTGTGAGCTTTGCCAAAAAATTCTTCCCGAATGGCGAAATTTCCAAAGAAAACTTCGAGCAAGCTCGCCAAAGTGCGGTCAATAAAATTGAAGATTTAGGCTGGGAATATCGAAAACTCGGCTGGCAATCGGTGCTAGGTTCATCAGGCACCATCAAAACCGTCTATCAAGTGATTACCGCAACGCTTGATCCGAACGGCATCATCACCGCTGAGCGCTTACAAAATTTAATTGAACGAACCTTACAAGCTTCTCATTTTGAAGAACTTAATATCGCGGGATTAAACCCTGATCGCGTGGATGTCTTTGTGCCTGGGTTAGCGATTTTAAGCGCTGTTTTTGACGTTTTTGGCTTAGAAAATATGCGCTATTCTGACGGCGCTTTGCGTGAGGGGGTGATTTACAGCTTGGAACAAAACTTCCAAGTTTCAGATATCCGCACACGCACCGCATTAGGACTTGCCGAACAATTTAACTTAGATTTAGCGCAAGCTGATCGCGTGGCAAATAGTGCGAAAACCTTAATTGACCAATACACCCATTGGCAAAAACCGCATCTTGCTGATGAAATGAAAAACCTGTTGATTTGGGCAGCTCGTTTATTGGAAGTCGGCATTGTGATCAATCATCGCAATGTGCAAAAACATTCCGCTTATATTCTGCAAAATATGGAATTACCGGGTTTTGATCGTGAGCAGCAACGCTTATTGGTGAATTTGGTTCGTTATCATACGAGTGCATTTAAAAAGAATGATTTACCGATTTTTGCTCGTTATGCGGATGAGGATGTCCTTGTTTTACTGCTTCTTTTACGCATTTCGGTGATTTTAAATAAATCTCGTCAGGCAACAGATAGCACCGATAAAATCAATCTCAGAATTGACCGCTCTTTGCAGACTTGGGAACTGACTTTTGAGAAACATTATTTGGATAACAATCCGTTAGTGTGGAATGAATTGCGCTTAGAAAGCAATTTACTCAAAGATTTAGAACTCAGTTTGATTTTTAACTGATAAAATAGGGGCTTTCGTGCCCTTATTTTTTATCTTGCTCCAACAGCAAGCTATAAATATTGGCGAGATAATAGCTCTGCTCGGCTTCGGGAATTTCTTGCGGAATAAAAGAAAGCAAATCGTGGTGAATTTCCAAAACATCGGGGAAAATGACCGCACTTTGCATTTCATCATAAAAAGGCTGATGAAGCGGAGAAACGCAACCGCCTCGTTTTAAGCGAGCAAGGCTGTTGGCAATATGCAATAAGAGTGTGATGACGGTCGGAATCGACACATCAATGCGCCAATGATGCTCTAGGCGACTTTGCAAAGTCAGAATAATATCAATAACGTCCTGATCAATCTGACCGCGAATTTTCCAACGGGTTAATTGTTTGAGTAACGACATAACATTCCTCTTTGAGATAGGATAACTTTACCGCTATTTCATAAAATTACCAGTGCACAGATCACAAAATTGAAACAAAGTGAAAAAATTTACTAAATAGGAAAGCAATAAATGATAGATAACAGACTTTTTGAAAAATATGATGGCCTAATTTTTGATATGGATGGCACCTTAATCGATACCATGCCAGTACACGCCCGTGCGTGGAACATGGTGGGAGAACAATTTGGTTACCGTTTTAACAGCCAAATTATGTATGATTTAGGTGGCGCAACTGTGAGCACTATCGCCTCTGCCATTATGCAAGATGCCGGTATGCCACAAGAACGTTTAAATGAAGTCATACAAGCAAAACGCAAACTTTCTTATGAATTGATTCCGACAGAATCAAAATTACTCCCGACCTTTGACGTGGTGCGTCATTACTATCAACAAAAGCCAATTGCGCTTGGTTCTGGTTCAAACCGTCAAATCATTGATATGTTGATGCAAAAATTAGACATCAAACATTACTTTAATGCCATTGTCAGCGCTGATGATGTGAAAGAACATAAACCGCATCCAGAAACCTTTTTACGCTGTGCAGAACTGGCAAAAGCTGAACCGTCACGCTGCATCGTCTTTGAAGATGCCGATCTCGGCGTAAAAGCGGGATTAAATGCAGGAATGGATGTGTTTGATGTCAGAACGAGAGAGATTATTAGAGCCTAATGTGGGACATTTTCTCTTTTAGCTTTTGGGCTGATTTTTGGCAAACCCATGGCTTGTGGCTGATGTTTTTCAGTGCTTTCTTAAGTGCCACCATTTTGCCGGGTAATTCAGAAATTGTGTTTGTCTCCCTGGCTGCGCCAAAAGTATTGGTCGGGTCATTATTAAGTGCGGATATTTTTTGGCTTGTTTTTATGGCAACTGCAGGAAACACACTAGGCAGCCTCACCACTTATTGGATTGGACGATGGTTTCCGAAAATTGACAGCAAAAATGACCGCACTTTATGGGTGATAAACAAAATACAACGCTATGGCGCCATCACTTTATTATTGAGTTGGTTGCCTATTATCGGGGATGTGTTTTGTGCAGTTGCCGGTTGGCTTCGTTTGAATTGGCTAAGTTGTTTGATTTTTATGACGATTGGAAAAGGACTGCGTTATATTGCCTTGCTCTTGTTCAGTTTACCTTTCGTGTCATAGCCGGTGAATAGCCTTTGTGCATAACCTGGTTGTGGGCTAGAATAAAGACGAATTAATATTCAACAGATAAAAAAACGCCCCTTATCGAGTAAGGGGCAAATAACCTAAGGAACCAATTTTATTAAAACAACTGCAAGTTGCTTGTTCTATAAGACCGACGCTAAAAAGAAAAGTTCAAAGAAATTGTAAAAAAATGTAAAAAAATTTACAAAAACTTGCAATTAATTTACAAATCACTGATTTTCAAGGAAATAAATATGCCATTACTCGACAGTTTTAAAGTGGATCACACCCGTATGAACGCACCTGCCGTGCGTGTAGCCAAAACGATGCGTACCCCAAAGGGCGATGACATCACTGTTTTTGATCTTCGTTTTTGCATTCCAAACAAAGAAATTCTCCCACCAAAAGGGATTCACACCCTTGAGCATTTATTTGCGGGCTTCATGCGTTACCATTTAAACAATGACAATGTAGAAATCATCGATATTTCCCCAATGGGTTGCCGCACAGGTTTTTACATGTCATTAATTGGCACGCCAAACGAGCAACAAGTGGCTGATGCATGGTTAGCTTCCATGAAAGATATTTTAACCGTGCAAGATCAAAACCAAATTCCTGAATTGAATGAATACCAATGTGGAACTTACACCGAGCATTCTTTAGAAGAAGCACATGATATTGCTAAAAATGTGATTGCTCGCGGTGTGGGAATTAATAAAAATGACGATTTAGCGCTTGATGAATCTTTCTTAAAATAAGGACACAACATGACAACCCTAGGTACAGCATTAACCCCGAATGCGATCAAAGTGATGATGCTTGGCTCTGGTGAACTGGGCAAAGAGGTGGTGATTGAATTACAACGTTTAGGCGTGGAAGTGATTGCTGTCGATCGTTATGAAAACGCCCCTGCACAACAAGTGGCACATCGTGCTTATACGATTTCCATGCTAGATGGGGCAGCCCTCAAAGCCTTAGTGGAAAAAGAGCGCCCAGATTACATCGTGCCGGAAGTGGAAGCCATCGCGACGGATACGCTGATTGAATTAGAAAAAGCGGGTTTTAATGTTGTGCCTACCGCCAAAGCCACCAAGCTGACGATGAATCGCGAAGGCATTCGCCGTTTAGCCGCCGAAGAGCTTGGCTTGCCAACCTCACCTTATCAATTTGTCGATAACTTTGCGGACTTCCAAAGTGCGGTTGAAAAAATCGGTATTCCTTGCGTGGTAAAACCGATTATGTCTTCTTCTGGCCACGGTCAAAGTATTTTAAAATCCAAAGACGATTTACAAAAAGCCTGGGATTACGCTCAACAAGGTGGTCGCGCAGGTGCAGGACGCGTGATTGTAGAAGGGTTTGTTAAATTCGATTATGAAATCACCTTACTCACCGTTCGCCACATTAATGGCACCAGCTTCTTAGCGCCAATCGGCCATCGTCAAGAAGATGGCGACTATCGCGAATCTTGGCAACCACAAGCTATGTCTGATGCAGCCTTGAAAAAAGCACAAGAGGTGGCAGAGAAAATCACCACCGCATTAGGTGGTCGCGGTATTTTCGGCGTGGAAATGTTTGTGTGTGGTGATGAGGTTATCTTCAATGAAGTCTCCCCTCGCCCACATGATACCGGCATGGTTACACTAATTTCTCAAGAATTATCTGAATTCGCCTTACACGCGCGTGCTATTTTAGGCTTACCGATTCCGGAAATCACCCTCATTAGCCCATCCGCTTCAAAAGCCATTGTGGTGGAAGGTCAATCGAAAAACGTGCAATTTGGCAATATAGCCGAAGTGTTGGCTGAACCGAACACCAATATCCGCATTTTCGGCAAAGGCGAAGTGAATGGTCATCGCCGTTTAGGTGTCTTACTCGCTCGTGATATTTCCGTAGAAAAAGCATTGGAAAAAGTGGAACGTGCTTACGCGAAGTTGGATGTGAAATTATAAGGTTTACTTAGCATAAGTATCGTTGAAAAGACAAAAAGTGCGATCAATTTCTGAGAGTTTTAAAAACTCTTTGAAAATTAACCGCACTTTGTATCGAGTTAAATTGTACTCTGCTTAAAATACTTCTGTATTATTTATCCCCAAGGCTTAGCATCAGGTTTGCTATGTTTTTTTCGCCATTGGATACATATTGGACTATCCCACATTAGCCTTTCTTCACAAACTGGACCACCTTCAAGATACCAACCTTTTTTCTCTAAGCAAAGATTCACTTCTGGATTAATACTTTCTCCTGTTACATAATCCATACCGCAATTCTTCATATCTTTTTCTTTTCTATCAACATATTTAGTTAAAACATTAGGATCTGATTCAGGGAATAATGCATCCGCATTATGCAAACGCCAATGATAATGTTGTGGTGCCGGCTTAAATCCTCCAAAAGAACAGCTAAATAATGTTAGCGAAAATAGTATTAATAAAAATCTCATTTTTTCTCCTCCTTAATTCATGTTATTTAACTCAAAAATAGTCGTTTCATTACCCATTTTAAGATCTGTTTTTTTTCTATATCCATCATCCACACATTGTGGCTGTCCTAATCCATGACAATTATGAACGGAAGAGACCTCATTACGAAACATATCCACTTTAAGTTTAAGCCAGCTATTATTATTGTTATTTTCTGTCGTGGTTGCAGGGTTGCCTCCCAATAAAATCGGCATACTACCTACTGGGTCACTAGCATGATTCTCAATCCGAATTGAACCATCTGAAGTTGTTCTTTCTTTACCTGTTTCCCATTCTTTAGTGTGCTAGATTGGCTATCGAAATCTTTACTATACACCAATGCTGGCTTTAGGTTTAATAGTAATATTCGCATTTTCGGCAAAAGAGAAATAAATAGCCATCGCCGTTTAGGTGTATTACTTGCCCGTGATATTTCCGTAGAAAAAGCATTAGAAAAAGTAGAACGAGCTTACGCGAAATTGGATGTGAAATTATAAGATTTGCTTAAAGATAAGCAGCTCTGAAAATACAAAAAGTGCGGTCAATTTTTGAAAGGTTTTAAAACTCTTTGAAAATTGACCGCACTTTGTATCGAGTTAAATTGTACTCTGCTTAAAATACTTCTGTATTATTTATCCCCAAGGCTTAGCATCAGGTTTGCTGTGTTTTTTTCGCCATTGGATGCATATTGGACTATCCCACATTAGTGTATTTTCACAAACAGGTCCGCCTTTTAAATACCAGCCTTTTTTCTCTAAACAAAGATTGACCTCTGGATTATCACTTTCACCACTGACAAAATCCATACCGCAATCCTTCATATCTTTTTTTCTTCTAGCAAGATATTTAGTTAAAACATCAGGATCTGAGTTCGGAAATAATGCTTTCTCATTATGTAGCTGCCAATGATAGTATGGAGGCGCTGGTTTAAAACCACCAAAAGAGCACCCGCTTAGAATTAATATTAAAAATATAGAAAATAGTACTTTCATTTTATTTCTCCTTCGCTTTATTTAATTCAAAAATAGTTTTTTCATTACCCATTTTAAGATCTCCTCCAGTTCTATATCCATCAGTAACGCATTGTTGTTGCCCTAGTCCATGGCAATTATGTACTGATGAACGTTCATGACTAAATATATCTGCTATTCGCTGTAACCAGCTTTTATTCAGATTATTTTCAGATGTCGTTGCAGGGTTTCCTCCCAATAAAATCGGCATGCTACCTACTGGATCACTAGCATGATTCTCAATCCGAATTGAACCGTCTGAAGTTGTTCTTTCTTTACCTGTTTCCCATTCTTTAGTGTGCTAGATTGACTATCGGAATCTTTACTATACACCAATGCAGTGTTTAGGTTTAATAGTAATATTCGCATTTTCGGCAAAGGCGAAGTGAATGGTCATCGCCGTTTAGGTGTCTTACTCGCTCGTGATATTTCCGTAGAAAAAGGATTAGAAAAAGTAGAACCTGCTTACGCTAAGTTGGATGTGAAATTATAAAATTTACTTAACATAAGCATCATTAAAAATACAAAAGTGCGGTCAATTTTTGAGAGTTTTAAAACTCTTTGAAAATTGACCGCACTTTGTATCGAGTTAAATCGTACTCTGCTTAAAATACTTCTGTATTATTTATCCCCAAGGCTTAGCATCAGGTTTGCTGTGTTTTTTTCGCCATTGGATGCATATTGGACTATCCCACATTAGTGTATTTTCACAAACAGGTCCGCCTTTTAAATACCAGCCTTTTTTCTCTAAACAAAGATTCACCTCTGGATTAACACTTTCCCCTGTCACAAAATCCATACCACAATCCGACATATCTTTTTTTCTTCTATCAAGAAATTTAGTTAAAACATTAGGATCTGAATCAGGAAATAATGCATCTGCATTATGTAAGCGCCAATGATCATGTGGTGGTGGTGGTTGAAATCCTCCAAAAGAACACCCGCTTAGAATTAGTATTAAAAATATAGAAAATAGTACTTTCATTTTATTTCTCCTTCGCTTTATTTAATTCAAAAATAGTTCTTTCATTTCCCATTTTTAGATCTCCCTCAGTTCTATATCCGTCAGTAATACATTGTCGTTGTCCTAAGCCATGGCAATTATGAACGGAAGAGACCTCATTACGAAACATATCCACTTTAAGTTTAAGCCAGCTATTATTATTGTTATTTTCTGTCGTGGTTGCAGGGTTGCCTCCCAATAAAATCGGCATACTACCTACTGGGTCACTAGCATGATTCTCAATCCGAATTGAACCATCTGAAGTTGTTCTTTCTTTACCCGTTTCCCATTCTTTAGTGTGCTAGATTGGCTATCGTAATCTTTACTATACACCAACGCAGAATTTAGGTTTAATAGTAATATTCACATTTTCAGCAAAGGCGAATCAATGGCCATCGTCGTTTAGGTGTGTTACTCGCTCGTGATATTTCTGTGGAAAAAGCATTAGAAAAAGTAGAACGTGCTTACGCGAAGTTGGATGTGAAATTATAAGATTTACTTAACATAAGTATCATTAAAAATACAAAAGTGCGGTCAGTTTTTAAGAGGTTTTAAAACTCTTTGAAAATTGACCGCACTTAAATTATCAATGTTTCAATAACTTCTTCAGATGTATAGTTTTTTAGATAGGTACAAGCATGCGTTAGGAAATGCACGCTATCTGGAGTATGCCAATAATAAATTATTGGCATACTCCACCTTACTAAAAATCCCCCTCTTCTACAACCTCAATAGCACCACATCCTATAAATAACCATCTTAATGTTCCCGATAAAAATGGATCATCTAGAACTTTAGTTGCAAATAAAAAGTGGTCTTTATCTAAAATAGTTGCCCCCCACCAAAACCAGCTTCTATCTATAGGATCCATAAGAAATATCCAGTTATCAAAAGTCCAATCGTCCTCTCTTTTTCTACAAAAAAAACCAAAAATATCAAAACGACTTTTAACTTTTTTAAAACCATTAATAAATTTTATTGGTAATATTTTTTTCCAAGCTTCTACATCGTCCCATTTAGACTTAGTATATAAATCATATTGATAATTGACCTTTAATAACACATCTCTTGCTAATCTCATTACCTCATTGGCATTACCATTGCACCTAATAATAAAATTCATCCCTAAGCCCTCTTGATAAGTGGGAAGACCATTACTTTCAAGACGGAGCCTTTCTTCTAATAAATACCTAGAAAAAACATTGTTAATTCCCATTCCTTCCTCTTTTTTCCTTTATTTTGTTAGCAATATTTTTTTCTTCTTTTTTTAGATAGTTTCCAAAAGATATAGCCAATATCATAGAAAAGAAGAAAAAAGGGAATATATACTTTATAACAAATGAGATTTCTGTAAGATATCCTCTTAAATACATCATTATAGAAAGTAACACTGTCATAATAATTGAAGAAAAAAAAGCCTTTTTAAGAATAGCAATTATCTCTCTCATTATTTATCCCCCTTATTATCTTCAAATAATAATTAAAATAGGATCTCAACAGAGATTAAATATCGCTTATCTATACCCTTATGCTCAGCATTACTTTCATTTATTAAATTAATTATCTTATTAACAAATAAGATCATATCATTTGGTAGACTGCCATAGTTCAAAAATATTATTTTTTTTTCATACAGCAATCCAATATAATCCCAAAAGGCATCTAGATTTCTTCCAAAAAACTCACCAAAATCAACTTGCTTTATTAATTGGGTATAGAAATCTTCCTCATCCAAAAGTAAACTACAATCAATTATTACTTCCATTTTCCGATCTCCTTAAAAGATTTATAATGATCGCTTGTAATAAACAATAACCCATCATTAGAATACAATAGTCTTGTTCCTGGTTGTTTATTCCTAGAAATTTGATTATTTATCTCAACATCAGCTTCAAACCATACTCTACCATCAGATGTAGGTAATAGCTGTTGTTCATTTCTATATATATCGCCACCTATCTGTCCTTTTTTTAATGCTGTTCCTGGTTTCCAACCATATTTGGTTTCTGCTATGCGTTTTGTAACATACTCATCGGGCAACTTACCATATTGCTGTAAATGTTCTATTACATGATTAGCACTTTGGTGAGTTTTTAAGTCCATTTTAAGATCTTGATAAACTTTGGCATTATGTGCTTCATAGTTGAATGATTTTAGATCATACCCCTTAGTTTTCCCAACAATCGGCAACTTGAATCTAGCATAATTTAATGCTGTGCTGGTTACTTTCCCTGCCCCCGTAAGCTCTAACAAGGCAGTGCCACCTCTCACAGCTGCTATCGCATCAATCTTATTGACCATATTTTTACCATAAAGGTAATTTACATCGTCAAGACGATAGCCTGCACCAAAAATATCTTTACCCGATTGCCATACCGCTTTTCCAGAATCCGATAACATTTCCTTACTGGCTGAAATACATATATCTTCTTTTAAACAGTTCCCAATACCAAAACTAATCGGCTTGAGTATATCCTCAGGATGATCAAATGCATGCAAGGTACCTTTTAAAGCTGCATCTGCACCATCTGATAACGATTTAGTATAAAGATTATATTTTACTTTCGGTTGTAATGTATTCGTTACAACATGGCCGTTTGCTTTATCAAATTGTGCCAATGCATTTGAATATTTACCCGTTGAGTAATATTCATCTTTATCCGCAACAGTAAACATTGACTGACGTTTACCATCCGAATTAATAAATGTACCTCGATTATCATAAGGTGGTACATCACCTTGAGCCGTTGCACCTCTTAAGAAAGACTGTGCTTGGCCATCTGTTTCGCCAATTTTCTTAAACCAAGCATAGTCGACTTCTTGAGCCGCTTGGGTAATTAATCGATCCATCGCTTCTTGCTCAGTGACTTGGTGCCCTAAACGCTCACTTTCCTCTTGAGCAAAACGTTTTGCGTTTTCTTTAATCCATTTAATCTCATCAACATGAAGCTGTCTGTTATACGTCTCCGCATTGTAAGATGTCAACGCGCCCTGTTTCATGGTTTCACTCGTGCCACCACTCACCGCACCCGCGGCAGCACCAATCACCAATGCCGTCATTTGTTGTGCTGCTTGTTTAAGTTTCTCTTTTTGCCCATCATCTAATTTGAGGTCTTTCGCTTGTTCATTTAAGTAATCTGTAACATACGTGTTCAACCACTCTGAACCCGCTCCCGCTGCAGCACCTGTCGCCACATTGCCATCAGACATCTTCGCTGCCAATGCACCTGCAAGGGCATGCATCGCAATCTTCTCTTTGCTGCCGTCTTCAAATTCAAATTTTTTCGCAAGGTCACCCGTGACTTTTGCAAACAACTCACCTGCAACTTGTGCCGCTTCTTGCTGCTCTTTCACTTCGTTATGGTCAAATGCTTTCACTTTATGATTGGCATTTTGTGTATCTCTGGAAAGTGCGGTCAGATTTTCCGGTGTTTCTGTGTCAATTTGAATATTAGACCCTATCGCTGATTGCGTTTGACTTGTAGCACTTTCATGTTTATTCCCTAACGCACTCGCCGCAGCCGCCATCGCATTTTTAGCATTCTGTGCCATATCCGTTGAAAGCCCCGCACTCACGCTTTTCACTTCAACCTCACTGCGGTTTTCAATATCAGTGTGAGTGAGCGATTTTGTTTTGAAGTGGTTCTTATCTTGGGCTGCTTCACTGTCAATCACAGAGCCCGCAAGGTGCGTATTCCCCGCAACCTTAACATCCATTCCACCTTTGCCCACATGGAAGCCCGTTTGCTCTTCCACTTGGGCATAGTTCACTTTCGCTTTGTTTTGAGAATAGTTTGCTGAAGCACTTGAGCCACTGCCATAAATTGCCACACTAAAGCCCGCTCCGGCTTGCGTTTGTTTGCTGTCGTAGTGATTGCTGTCTTGACGGCTTCCTAAATTAAGATTGCCTTTAATAGAAACATGCGCATTTTCTGCAAAGATGAATCAATGGTCATCACCATTTAAGTGTATTGCTTGCTCACGATATTTACGTATAAAAAGCATTGGAAAAAGTAGAACCAGCTTACGCTAAGTTGGATGTGAAATTATAAGATTTGCTCAACTTAAGTATCGTTGAAAATAAAAAGTGCGGTCAATTTTGAGAGGTTTTAAAACTCTTTGAAAATTGACCGCACTTTTAACTTAAAATTCTAAGCGCTGTGTTAAGCCTTCTTCGGGTTCTTGACTTCGGAAAATCAGCCATAACCTCAGTACATCAATCATAATTCCACGCGGTAAAGTAAGATAAAGTGATTCCTCTTCTTGGGCAAAAAGGAAATAAAAATTCACTTGATCGTTCATCACCTCAACACCCCAAGAATTGGAAGAAATATCCACTTCTTGAATAGCCTCATCTGTCAAAATTGACAATGAATGATCTAAAAAAGAGAAATAATTTGGTCCTCCCATTGGATCATTCAAATAACCGGTTAATGGATTTAGTTGATGATTTTCCTCTAAATGGCAAGTTGGAATAATTTGCCCTTTATGCTGAATATACGTAAAAATAAGTTTCATCTTCACTCCTGCTCAGTACTTGGAAAAGCCGTGACGACAGGATAGGTATAACCTTCTACACGTACGCCTGAATTTGAAATGCCAACCCACATACCTTCAGCTTTACGAATAGAATCTAAATCATCTACTTGATTCATATAAGCAGAATTAATTTCAACTTTAATACGATCTGCCGTCCACGTTTGGGGAAACATCAAGGTCTCCCCATTATTATTGGTCTTCACAATATATTGATTAGTTTCACTATCAAAAGCAGAAATCTCTGCAAGATATACGCCATTTGGATAAGTGTATAATATCCGATCAACACGTATATTGCCTAAGGCGGAATGTCCACCAATCATGACTGTCATTTATAAGCATCCTCTGAATCAATAATTTCTACGTAGTCCGGATCTGGTATTGGTTTTTGTATGAACGCCAACCATCTTTCTAAAAGATAAGTTAATTTCTTACGAGGTATTAAATACTCTGTATGATCTCTTTCATCATCAATTTCATCGCATTTATCTAGAAGATCTAAACCCAATTTTACCCTATTATGATCGATAAAGGCATCAAAAGCTTCCGTGCCGATATATTTCCATGTGAGTTCTGAATTTTTTAAATCATCTAAAACAAGACGAACAATATCTATATCATTTAATATTGACATATATGTGGCTATAGCTCTTCTTGCATTGTCTGACGAATCCTTAGCTACACACCTAGGCGCTAGTTTGCCAGAAGAATCACAATATCCAAATTCAATTGAATCAACAATTTCTATGTAGTTCGGTTCTGTTATTGGTTTTTGTATGAATGCCAACCATCTTTCTAAAAGATAAGTCAGTTCCTTACGAGGTATTAAATACTCTGTATGATCTCTTTCATCATCAATTTCATCATATTCATCGTATCCATCTAAAAGATCGAAACCCACTTTCACCCTATCATGATCGATATAGGCATCAAAAGCTTCCGTGCCGATATATTCCCATGTGAGTTCTAAATTTTTTAAGTCATCTAAAACAAGGCGAACAATATCTATCTCATTTAATGTTGATATATATGTAGTTATAACACTTGAATCAAATAACGAATCCTTAGTTGCACAGATAGGAGCTAGCTTGCCAAAAGAATCATAATATCCAAATTCAACTATCATTATTGTCCCCTTACCGGATAAACGGTTGATATATTTCCCTTCTTATCAAAGAACCACTCAACTTCAACACCAGATCGTGTTGTTCCCACCCCTTTTCGCTCTCCTTCTTCAGAAAGTCGCCCATTTTGAAATGCATGCTCCAATTCAACCCTTAATCTATCCTGAGTCCAAGTTCTTGGAAACATTGTTGATACACTATCTTTTTCCTTACCAGATTTTTCTAAAAATGGCTTCGCATTTGGATCTTTTAAAGCCCTAGGATTTGGAATAGAAACTTTAGCCTCATAAACACCGTTTGCATATTCTTTAATTACTTTTTCCACTTTTACATTTCCGAGTGTGGTGTGTCCTCCTTTAAAGAAACTACCTTTTGGCTCACCATTAATAATATGTTTTTCTAACACTTTATCAGAAATTGGTAATTTAATATTTTTCGCCAACTCATTAGCTTCTCTATTTAAATTCTGTTCATTTAAATAAAAGTCTTTTTGGCGATTAGAAATCCTTTCATTTAATCCTTTATTTCGATTTACTCCTATGTTTGCATTATCCCTTGAATAATCCACATCTGGTGAACGAACCCACTTACCCCCAATCCATTTCATGGTTTTGCCAGCCACTGAGACCGTTGCAGCACCGGTTGTTAAACCAAAGAAGACCTCTCCCACATCTTGAGGATTTCCATCTGTCATCTCACGTAGCGCTTTCTCAACAGAATGCGCAGGGATATCTTGCTCAATCCATTCTTTTGGTAGACGAACAAGTTTCTCACCTATGCGCAAGGTATCATCTAATGCCTCACTGAAAGATGTATTATCAATATAATCTTTCGCTGATTTTAAACTTTCCTTTGTTTTTTGTGGCCCTGAATTTGTTAAGCCATACCAAATTGAACGAAAATAGGCATCATCTGGATAATAATTTCTTGCTAGAGACTCAAAATCCTTACCTTCTGATACATGAGCCAAATAAGCATTAAGTTGTTCTTTAAAATGCTTATTCGCCTCCTGTGAATAGGCTAGATAACAATCTGCATTACCTGCACATTGTTGCTCTGCGCTGCGTTTTGCTGCGAGAAGCTCCTGCTCAAGGAATTGACGATATTCATCCAGTTCTTGATTACGTTTTTTACTAAGTTCATTAGTTTCCTCGACCACTCTCATTTCGCAATCAGAATCACCTTTACAAGCTTTATATTTTCTTTCTGCTTCAACTAAATCAGATGGTTTTAAATAATTATTCTCCACCGCCCTTTTAGCCGTCTCAGCCCCAGAACTTGCAGCAAGGAAATTCCCCCCTTGCTCCGCTGTGGTGCCATTCGCTTTCGCTGTCAATGCCGAAGCCAATCCGCCTGCCAGTTGACTTAACGTACTAATGTTTTCCTTCTCATTTGCCGTTAATTCACTGACCGGTTTGCCATAAGCTCTCGCGATGATTTCAGCCGTTGCCTCACCTGTCACCCCGGCAATCGCTCCCGTCAATGGGTCCTTGCCTGTCACTTGAAACTCCACTGCAGAAAGCAGGGCATGCGCCATAAGGTTAGTCGCTTTGTCTTTTGCGGTGTCACCTGCCGTCATCTCATGGATGGTTTGGTTGAGATAAGGAGATGCAAGAGCAACAAGACTGCCTGCGGTATCGTTTTGTGCCGCTGCTTGTAATGCCGCTGTCACCGCGCGAATCGCCATGCCTTTTTCACTACCTATGCCGTAAGTGCGGTCTATGTCATTTTGAATTGCGGTAATTTGTTTACCGATTTCTTGCGCTTGAGTACTCTCTTTGCCGTATTTTTCTTCCACGATGGCGCGCGTTTCCTAACGCGTGCCCCAAATATAAAAAACTTACCCAAATGAGATCTTCACTATTTTTATTGATAAATCTAGGTCATTATTCCCCTTCTAAAAAAGTAAATTAAAAAAAGAAAAAAACACCCGTTGAATATTTGATTGCAAACTTAATTAATTCATACAGTTCCATGAAAAACATATCTTTGTCTAAGTACTTCAGTACAATTTCTAGTAATAATTCAAGCTCTTCCTTTTTATATATAGATTCATCCTCATAATCATCTATATTTTTATTTATAACGGAATTTACCTCATTAAAGAAACCCAATTTCCAGATCTCATCATATAATTCATTGGTTAAATTAATTTCTATTAAATCACCATCAATTGACAAATCATAGTCAAGCCTTTTCATTGCCTCTAAAGATACAGGGACACTAATAACTTTCATTATTACTCCTTAATTTTAAAATGTGTCACTTGATTATACTCTGCTTTAGTACGACCTTGCTGTTTCCCATTTTCCAAAAATTTATTATTTGGCACACGTCCGTTCAAATCTAAATATTTTCTTTTACCTGAAATACTGGGATCAAATATACGAAAGTATTTTCCATTAACATCTTCTACAATTTGGACTTTTGTTATTGGATTTTCATATATTCTTTTCCCTTTATCCGTCGTTGTGATAATCGGATTTTTTCCTGCAAACTTTTCTATAGACTCACTTAAACTAGCCTCTGCCCAATTTTTAGAATACAGGTTTGCTCTATACTCCCCACCAGAAATACTAACACTCTGATTCTCATACCCCTTAGTCTCCCCAACAACCGGCAATGCGTCATTCGCATTTGCGCCTTTCGGGAGCACCTGCGGTTTAGAACCCATCGTAAATTTATGTCCGGCTATCCCGGCAGCGATACCTGCACCAACTTCTCCCCAGTTTTCCAATCGTCTCAGACTGCGTTCATCCAAATTATACGCTTGCGCAATATCATGAATGTTTTTCTCTTTTAACGCTCGCTGTAAATCGTATTTTCTGGCAAAGTCCGCAACTTTATTCGCTTCCTGTGGGTAGAGGATATTGTTGCGATTATAGGCTTGATAACCGTAAATATTAGTCACCGTCGAATTGTGAAAATAATCCCAATAAGCCTTATTGACTAAAGACATTTCTCCCTGACAAACGGAAGACAACGCATTATTTTGACAAGCAGCAATAACTTTCTCATCACGCTCAATATCTACACGCTCAATTTGAGATAAACGCTGTTTATCTTTTTCCGTAGCCGTACCAGTTTTGACCTTTTCCAGTAAAATGGCTTTTTCTTTAGCCTCATTAAAAAATAGGTAATTATTCTCCACCGCCCTTTTAGCCGTCTCAGCCCCAGCCGTCGCCGCAAGGAAATTACCCCCTTGCTCTGTGGTGGTGCCATTTGCTTTCGCCGTCAATGCCGCAGCCAATCCGCCCGCCAGTTGGCTTAACGTGCTAATGTTTTCTTTTTCATTGGCCGTTAATTCACTCACAGGTTTGCCGTAAGCTCTCGCAATGATTTCAGCCGTTGCCTCACCCGTTACCCCTGCAATCGCTCCCGTTAACGGGTCTTTGCCTGTTACTTGGAACTCCACTGCAGAAAGCAGCGCATGCGCCATGAGATTAGTCGCTTTGTCTTTTGCGGTGTCACCTGCCGTCATCTCA
Organism: Parahaemophilus parainfluenzae; assembly: GCA_963515445.1. Taxonomy (GTDB): domain Bacteria; phylum Pseudomonadota; class Gammaproteobacteria; order Enterobacterales; family Pasteurellaceae; genus Haemophilus_D; species Haemophilus_D parainfluenzae_AI. The sequence goes on from CAUPWR010000013.1 coordinate 65,408, forward strand.
TGGATGGTTTGGT
>CAUPWR010000014.1:0-46038 GCA_963515445.1 Parahaemophilus parainfluenzae
AACTGAGCCAGTAAAACCAACTGAGCCAGTAAAACCAACTGAGCCAGTAAAACCAACTGAGCCAGTAAAACCAGCTGAGTCAGTAAAACCAGCTGGGACAGTAAAACCAGCTGAGTCAGTGAAACCAGCTGAGCCAGTGAAACCAGCTGAGCCAGTGAAACCAGCTGAGTCAGCAAAACCAGCTGAACGACCAAAAACTGAAGAACAAATTGTACGTAGTCGAGTAGGATTTGAAGTTAATAAAGAGACTAGAGTAGTGACTACAATTGAAAGACAAATACATGATGATAATAACGTGAATCTCGTTAATGTTGAAGGTCATGAAATTGAAATTATTCCATCAGGGTATTACGAGCGTCCAGTCATTGGAACGAATGAGAAAGAAGTGTTACAGGCTGATTATCCTGAATTGCGTTCTATTAGTGGCAAAAACTATAAAAATATTCGTTGGGGAAAATTTACGGAGCCTGCTTTAGGTTCTGATTATTATGTCGCATTTGGTGTCAATCCAACAACAGAAATGCCACAATCAGGTACTGCAAATTATATTGGAAATGGTATGCATGTAGAGAAGCGGGCTGATTACTTAGATTCTAACTTATCATTCGTAAAGCTAACGGCTAATTTCGCAGATAAAACATTAAATGGAACAATTTCTTTAGCCAAAACAGGCTATAAGGACGTTCTTGTATCAAATGGGATTGCAGGGGGCGCTCTTTCTCCTAATGTACATTTTGATGATGTTTCCTTATCTGCCAAAATTCAAGGCAATCAATTTAGTGGAACAAATAGCCAAGGTGTTCAGGTTGAAGGAGGCTTCTATGGAAAAGATGCAGACGAAGTAGCCGGAACTTATCAAGGAAATGATAAATTTGGTGTTTTTGGTGCTAGAAAAAATTAGAAAATTTTTGTAAATTTTGAAGCAAGCTTTTGGCTTGCTTTATTTTTCTTTATAGGAATAAAAATGACTTCACAATCGAAACTTGTTTTATTTTTAAGCTCCTCATTGTTGCTTAGTTCATTCTCTTTTGCAGCAGAGAAGTCTCCTCAATCTCGTGATGAGCGGTTTGATGATCAGCTTCAGCTTGCAAAACCGGATTTATCCACTCAAAAGCCACAAATTTCAGAAAAACGTGACGATAAACATACACTTTCTATTACGAAAGAAGAATTGGCAAAACATCCTGATTTGATCGTACGTGGATTGATTCCTGCAGTGTTGCAAAATAATGGTGAAGCCGTTCAACTCTTATTGCCGTTGTATCAAAATTTGCCTAAACAAGATCCATTTTTACTTGAGTGGGCAAATGCGATTAATGCTCGCGAAGAGGGGCATTTTTCGGAAGCGGTAACTCGTTATCGTACTCTATTTTCTCAAGATTCGACCATCCTACCGTTACGTTATCAGTTAGCACAAGCACTGTTTTTAAACAATGATAATGAGGCGGCCAAAGATCAATTCCAAAAACTGAGAGCTGAACAAGTTTCTCCCGAGTCTATCGCCATGATCGACCAATATCTTTCGGCACTTAACCGCCGAGATCAGTGGAAGTTTCAAGGTGGTCTGAGTTTCTTAAACGAAAGTAATATTAACAATGCACCAAAAGCAGGCACTCGCATTGGAAATTGGAATGCCTGGGAGCGCGAAAGTGCAGCAGGTTTTTCTTATTTTGCAGAAGCAGAGAAAAAATGGTCATTACCCCATAATTATTTCACTAAATTTTCTATTGAGGGAAGTGGGAAATATTACTGGGATAATAAAAAATATAATGAATTTAATGGTAGAGTTGGCGCTGGATTCGGTTATCAAACCGCGCGTTTCGAAATGTCATTAATGCCATTTACAGAAAGACGATGGTATGCAGGTGGCTCCTCGGGTAGTGAGTCAATGAAGCAGTATTCGAAAAATTCCGGAGCTCGTTTAGATTTAACCTATTGGCTGAATGAAAAGTGGCAAATTTCAACCGCACTTGAATATGGTGAACAGCGTTATATCACTCGTAAACATTTGAATGGGAATAACTATCTTTGGTCGAATACGTTATCTTATTTTCCTAAGAGTGGTCAATTTTGGTTCGTAGGCGCTGATTATAATCGTGAAAATACACGAGATGAAGACAATGCTTATCAACGTAAAAATCTCCGTTTAGGTTGGGGACAAGAGTGGGGATGGGGTATTTCAACCCGCATTTCTCTTGCGTATGCACGTAGAACTTACAAAGGTGCTGATTTATTCAATATTCGTCAGAAAAATAATGAATATCAATCTGTAGTAACATTATGGCATAGAGATCTTTACTTCTGGGGAATCACGCCTAAAATTACGTGGTCTTATCAACGAGTTTCAAGTAATCACCCATTTTATAGCTACGACAAAAATCGTATTTTCCTTGAAATGGGTAAAACATTCTAACGGGGGAGTTCATAATGGATTTATCACAGCGGTATAAACAAGCGGCTGAGGAAGCTCGCTGGGCATTAGGTTTAGCAATTTTTTATGTGATTGGGTGGTGTGTGTGCGCTTATCTCCCGAAAGATTCACCCGGGCCGATAGGTTTTCCGTTATGGTTTGAATTATCTTGTATTTATTTACCCATTTTGTTTGTGGTCATTGGGTATTGGATTGTCAAAATTGTCTTTTTAGATATCCCGCTAGATGTTGAGTCAAAGGAGAATAAATAATGAATTTAGGTATTATTCTCCCTTTGGTCATCTACTTAGTCTTTATCTTTGGTGCAGCATTATTTGCTTATGTAAAACGTAGTAAAGGTGATTTCCTTACGGAATATTATGTAGGAAATCGCTCCATGACGGGCTTTGTCCTTGCGATGACAACGGCTTCCACTTATGCCAGCGCCAGTTCTTTTGTTGGTGGACCAGGGGCAGCTTATAAATATGGGCTAGGCTGGGTATTACTCGCCATGATCCAAGTGCCGGCTGTTTGGCTAGCCTTAGGTGCATTGGGCAAAAAGTTTGCATTACTTTCTCGCGAGACCAATGCGCTTACTATCAATGATTTATTTCTCTATCGTTATAAAAATAAATATCTCGTTTGGATTTCCAGTCTAGCATTGTTGCTTGCCTTCTTTGCCGCTATGGTTGTGCAATTTATTGGTGGCGCAAGATTGCTCGAAACTACGATAGGGATTCCTTATACTCACGCCTTACTTATTTTTGCCTTAACGGTTGGCATTTATACGTTTATTGGTGGTTTCCGAGCCGTCGTATTAACTGATACGATTCAAGGTACCGTAATGATTTTTGGCACAATCGTACTATTAGTGGGCGTGATTTACCATCTCGGTGGCGTGGAAAGTGCGGTCAATAAATTAACTGAAATTGATCCGAGCTTAGTAAGCCCTTACGGCCCAAATGAGATGCTTGATTTTCAATTTATGGCATCATTTTGGATCTTAGTCTGTTTCGGTGTGGTAGGTTTACCACATACAGCCGTGCGTTGCATGGCTTTCAAAGACAGTAAAGCCTTACATCGAGGCATGCTTATTGGTACGATTGTCCTTTCAGTTATTATGTTAGGGATGCATTTAGCGGGCGCTTTAGGTCGTGCTGTTGTGCCAGATTTAACGGTGTCAGATAAAGTCATTCCAACCTTAATGTTGGAAGTGCTTCCGCCTATTGTTGCAGGGATTTTCTTAGCCGCACCGATGTCGGCGATTATGTCCACAGTTGATGCGCAACTCATTCAATCCTCCTCAATTTTTGTGAAAGACTTATATCTTGCAAGCAAACCTGAAGCCGCGAAGAATGAAAAACGAATTAGCCGTATTTCATCAGTCATTACACTAATTTTATCGGCGTTGTTAATTCTTGCCGCACTGAATCCACCTGATATGATTATTTGGTTGAATCTATTTGCTTTCGGTGGATTAGAAGCAGCATTCCTTTGGGTGATTGTATTAGGCATTTATTGGGATAAAGCAAATGCAGCAGGTGCAATAAGCTCAATGGTGGTGGGATTAAGTAGTTATGTGCTACTGACTCAATTTGGTATCAAACTATTTGGTTTTAATGCCATTGTACCTGCACTTGTATTTGGCTTGATTGCTTTCATCTTGGGTAACCAATTCGGCGCAAAAAAACAGTAAAAATGGACCGCACTTTATGATTTACCAGATCCTAGCATTGTTTATTTGGAGTAGTGCCTTTGTTGCCGCTAAATACACCTTTACAATGATGGACACCATTTTGATGATCCAAGCCCGTTTATTCATGGCGGCGATTATTGTGATGCCACTCTTTTTTCGTCGTTGGAAAGGCGTGTCTAAACCGATGCGAAAACAGCTTTGGTGGTTAGGTTTTTTTAATTATACGGCTACCTTTTTGCTGCAATTTATTGGTTTAAAATATACAAGTGCGGCGAGTGCAACGACCATGATTGGATTAGAGCCGTTATGTGTGATTTTTATTGGGCATTTTTTCTTTCAAGATCGTGCGAAATGGTATCATTGGTTGTGTGGCGCTTTTGCCTTTTTAGGTGTGGCCATTTTAATTTTAGGTGGGCATGGCAATGAAGGCTCAAGTGAAATTAGCTTATTGGGTTGCTCATTAGTGGTGGCGGCAAGTATTGTGTTTGCTTGTTGTTTACGTTGGACGAAAAAAGTGGTGGCAACGGTTTCAGCACAAGCCTATACATCCATTTCGATTGTGTTAGCAACCATCACCATGCTGCCATTTACTTTATTGATGACTGAAAACTGGGATATCCATTTTAACTGGCTTGGTTTCTTCGGTTTGATTTACCTTGGTGTAGCATGCAGTTGGTTTGCCTTTTGGTTATGGAATAAAGGCTTAAATTCAGTGGATGCAAAAATCTCGGGAATTTTGACCGCACTTGAGCCGATTTTTGGTGTCTTTTTGGCAGTATTATTGCTCAATGAAGAGGTTTCACTTGTTTCAGCGCTTGGGATTATCATTATTGTGGCTTCAGCCCTAGGCGTAAGTTTATTACCGAAATGGTTACATAAAGAAATTAATTAAAAGGAAGAGAAGATGGCGTGGATTCAAATTCGCTTAAATAGTACAAATGAAAAAGCTGAGAAAATTAGCGACTTTTTAGAAGAAATTGGCTCAGTTTCGGTGACATTTATGGATAGCCAAGATACGCCGATTTTTGAACCACTTCCGGGCGAAACGCGTTTGTGGGGAAATACCGATGTGATCGCCTTGTTTGATGCAGAAACGGATATGAATGAAATTGTGAGCCTGCTAAAACAAGCACATCATCTAGATGAAAATACGGCTTACAAAATTGAGCAAATCGAGGATAAAGACTGGGAACGTGAATGGATGGATAACTTCCACCCAATGCAATTTGGCAAACGCTTATGGATTTGCCCAAGCTGGCGTGAAGTACCGGACCAAAATGCGGTGAATGTGATGCTTGATCCTGGTTTAGCTTTCGGGACAGGTACCCACCCGACAACCGCACTTTGTTTAGAGTGGTTAGATGGTTTAGATTTAATAGGCAAAACTGTCATCGATTTTGGCTGTGGCTCAGGAATTCTTGCCATTGCTGCTCTTAAATTAGGTGCGAAAAATGCGATCGGTATTGATATCGATCCACAAGCGATTCTCGCTAGTCGTAATAATGCGGAACAAAATGGGGTGGCAGACCGTCTTCAGCTTTTCTTATCCGATGATAAACCTGCCAATTTAAAAGCAGATGTCGTTGTGGCGAATATTCTTGCGGGTCCATTAAAAGAACTTTACCCGATTATTTCTCAATTAGTGAAAGAGGGCGGTGATCTTGGATTATCTGGCATTTTAGAAACGCAAGCACAATCGGTATGCGATGCTTATGCACAATCCTTTGATTTAGATCCTGTTGCGGTGAAAGAGGAATGGTGCCGTATTACAGGTAAATTAAAATCGGCTTAATTTCTTTTTGTCAATTAAAAAAAGTGCATTTTTTGAACAAATTTCACTTTGCAAAAAAAAGAAAAATGCGTAATATAGCACCCCTTGTCGGTTGCTATTGTCGCCTGACTTGTTGGAGATAGGACTTGTAATTGGGGATAACATAAAATGCGAATTGGTTCTTACGAATTAAAAAATCGTATTTTATTGGCACCCATGGCAGGTATTACGGATCAACCTTTTCGACGTTTATGTGCCCATTATGGCGCGGGATTAACGTTTTCAGAGATGATGTCCACTAATCCACAAGTTTGGCATACAGAGAAATCGAAACTTCGTTTAGCACATAGTGAAGAGTTGGGATTAAATGCGGTGCAAATCGCAGGTTCTGATCCTTTAGAAATGGCCCAAGCTGCAGCAATTAATGTAGCCTATGGTGCTGAAATTATCGACATCAATATGGGCTGTCCCGCAAAGAAAGTAAATCGAAAATTAGCGGGCTCTGCACTGCTTCAATTTCCCGATTTAGTGGAAAAAATTTTGAAAGAGGTCGTGAATGCTGTTGATGTGCCTGTGACGTTAAAAATTCGCACAGGTTGGGATAAAGCAAATCGAAACTGTGTGCAAATCGGCAAAATTGCAGAACAATCTGGTATTCAAGCTTTAACCATTCATGGGCGGACGAAAGAATGCTTATTTGAAGGGGAAGCGGAATACGACAATATTCGAGCAGTCAAACAATCCATTTCAATTCCTGTTATTGCGAATGGTGATATTGATTCTGCCTCGAAAGCGAAAAAGGTACTTGAGTACACAGGTGCCGATGCAATAATGATCGGTCGTGCTTCATTAGGCAATCCGTGGCTTTTCCGAGCAGTGGAAGCGCTAGTAGAACATGATACGATAATTCAAACACCAAGTTTACGTGAAAAGTGCGGTCATATTTTGCGTCATATTCAAGAACTTCATCAGTTCTATGGCGAACAAAAAGGCTATCGAATAGCCCGCAAACATGTCGCTTGGTATTTACAGGGAATTCAACCCGATTCCGTTTTTAGACAGACTTTTAACGCAATTAATGAACCGAAAGAGCAATTAATTGTGCTGGAAGATTTTTTAAATTCAATTTTGGATAAAGAAAAATGTTAGAACAACAACGTAGTCCGTCTGAAGCGTTAACCGTTTCAGTTTTAAACTCTCAATCACAAGTAACAAACAAACCATTACGTGATTCAGTAAAACAAGCTTTACGCAATTATTTATCACAATTAGATGGTCAAGATGTGAATGATCTTTACGAATTAGTATTAGCGGAAGTTGAACACCCGATGTTAGATATGATTATGCAATACACCCGCGGTAACCAAACCCGTGCGGCAAACATGCTCGGTATTAACCGTGGTACATTGCGTAAGAAATTGAAAAAATACGGTATGGGCTAATTAAGCTTAGCAAAAAGAAAGGCGAACATTATTGTTCGCCTTTTTATTTATCTATTGAATAGTGAAGCTAATTGGTACACTGACTGAAGAAGCAAATCCCGCGGGTTTTGGACCAACAGGTCTCGCACTTCTCACCGCTTCCAGTGCTGCATTATCTAAGCTTTCATCTCCAGAGGAGTTCGTTACTCGTTCTCCTGATAAGGAACCATCTGCCCCTACGCTAAAACTCACGCTCACAACACCTTGTTTACGCATCATCTTCGCACGAGCAGGATAGCGTTTGTGCCGTTCAATTTCGCGTCGAATAGCCGCACGATAAGCATTTAGTTCATCCGTATTGGTACCTGAGCCACCTTGAACACCATTTGTACCAGGTTGACCTGTGGTCGTTGCTTTAGAATTTGCCGTAGCCGTTGAATTAATATTCTTATCGCCAATCGGTAAGCTCTTCGGCATTTCTACCGCTTTCTCTGCTTTTACCTCATTTTTAGGTTTTTCCTTTGGCTTCTCTTTCGGTTTTGGTTTCGGTTTTTCTATTGGTTTTTCTGGCTTTTTCTCAGGTTCTTTTTTCTTCTCAGGCTCTGGTTTCTTCGTTGGATCCGCGACGACTTCCTGTTTTTCAGGTTCTGGTTCTGCCTGTTGAGGTTCAGGTTCCGGCTCAGGAGCTGGTTCTTCTACTCGCATTCCTTGAATCATTTCCATCGAAATCGTTGTAGATATTTCACCTGTAGCATTACTTGCGGCTTCACTTGGCTTATGCCAGTTCCAAAGCAATGCGCCTACAATGGCACCATGAATTAATAGAGAAATAAGCAAGCCTAATAGTGATCGTTTAGCTTGTTGGCTGTTCATTGTTTATGCCCTACTCCGACGCCTCCCACTACTGGCGAATTTTTGCTCGAAGCGCCTTTATCTTTCATCGAAACAATAGCGACATTTTTAATTTCGTTTTTCGATAACATGTCAGTAATCGTCACAAAATCTTGGAAAGAGGCTTCTGCATCAATTTTTAAGGTGACTTTCTGATCTTTATTCCAACCCGCGATCTCTTTTTCAAGCGCTTCTTGCGAGATAGGTTTGTCATTAAAATAAAGTTGTTTATCTGCCGTTACAGTCAATAATTTGGCTAATTCATCTGATTTGAATGCGACCGTTGAACTGGCTTTTGGCACATTAACTTGAATTTTTCCTTGAGAAATAAAGGATGCGGTGATCAACACTATCGCTAATAGCACCAACATAATGTCGATGAAAGGAATAATATTGATTTCATCAAATTTTTTCACGATTATTCCTTATCTTTTTGAGCGTTTAATACTTTCCATTTCAATAAGTTAACTTCTACTTTACGACCTAAGCCGTTATAGAACATCATAGATGGAATTGCGACTAAAATACCTAGTGCGGTTGCTTTTAATGCAAGAGAGAGGTGCATCATGATTGCGCCAGCATCGACATCACCGCCAGCTTGACCAATTTGATAGAAGGTTAACAAAATACCAATTACTGTTCCTAACAAGCCCACATAAGGTGCGTTTGCACCAACTGTTGAAATGATCGTCATATTGCGATTTAAATCAATTTCAAGCGAATGGATATTGGTATATTTAGCCACATTGATACGGCTTAAAAAGATAAAGCGCTCAATTACAGTAGCAAGCATAATTACGCTCATAAGAAGTAAAAGCCCGATAATAATGTAATCACTATATTGTTCTAAAAACTCAAAAAGTTTTGGCATCTGATAGTCCTTTTATGTGTAATAAAGAATACAAAATGAATTGATAATGAATTTCAATTAGATTGGTGATTCTATCAAATGGAAAATAGAGCGTAAATATAAATTAGAAAAATGGCTATTTTTTTGACCGCACTTTGAGGTAAATCATAGAAAGTGCGGTTGTTTTGAGAGGGGATTTAAAGGGATTGCAGGTAATCTAAGACAACCTGATGATGTTCGCCTGTTTTGAATTTATCAAAAACGTGTTGAATTTTGCCTTGTTCATCAATTAGAAAGCTAATACGATGGATGCCGTCATAGGTTCGTCCCATAAATTTCTTTTCGCCCCATACACCAAATTGCTCGGCAACCTGATGATCTTCATCAGAAAGCAAGGTGAAATTGAGTGACTTTTTCTCAACAAATTGAGCGAGTTTTTTTGGAGCATCTGTGCTGATGCCTAAAATAACCACACCTAATTTTTCTAACTCACTTTTAGCATCACGTAAACCGCAGGCTTGAGTTGTACAGCCCGGCGTTAAGGCTTTTGGATAAAAATACACGAGTACTTTTTTGCCTTTAAAGTCGCTAAGTGAAATTGGCTGATTGTCTTGATTTAAAAGGGTGAATTGCGGTGCTAAGTCACCCACTTGTAATGTTTTCATAAAAAATCCTTAAAAATGTAAAAAATGATTTGTAAATTCAAACTATTTTAGCGATTATAACCAGATATTTTCAAATGTTATTGTTAAAACGCAAAATAGATGTAAATGGAGTGCCTTATGACTACGCAAACCCCCTTATTTTCAGGCAGTATTGTTGCTTTAGTAACCCCGATGGATAACCACGGAAACATTGATTTTGAAACATTAGAAAAACTTATCGAGTTTCATATCAATGCGGGTACAGATTCAATTGTATCTGTGGGGACAACGGGAGAATCTGCAACATTAAGTATTGAAGAAAATGTGAAGGTGATTGAAAAGACGGTTGAGTTAGCAAAAGGACGTATTCCAATCATTGCTGGAACCGGTGCTAATGCAACGAGTGAAGCCATTGTGATGACAAAATTATTACGTGATAGCGGTGTTGCAGGTTGTTTATCTGTTGTGCCTTACTACAATAAACCAACTCAAGAAGGCATGTTCCAACATTTTAAAGCGATTGCAGAATGCACGGATCTACCACAACTTCTTTATAACGTACCAGGTCGTACCGGTAGTGATATGAAACCCGAAACCGTCGCACGTTTGTCTCAAATTGAGAATATTGTAGGGATTAAAGAAGCAACAGGCGATTTAACTCGTATTACTGCGATTAAAGAATTAGCCGGTAAAGATTTCATTGTATTAAGTGGAGATGATGCCACAGGGTTAGAAGCGATGAAATTAGGCGCAGAGGGTGTCATTTCTGTGACAAATAACCTTGCTGCAAAAGATATGGCCGCGATGTGTCGCTATGCTTTAGCGGGCGATTTTGCGAAAGCGGAAGAAATTAATGCACGTTTAATGCCTTTACATCAAGATTTATTTATTGAATCAAACCCAATTCCAGTTAAATGGGCAGCATATCGTTTAGGTTTAATTAAGACTCCACATTTACGTTTACCACTTACTGTGTTAAGCGAAAGCGCGCAAGTAAAAGTGGAAGAAGCATTAAAAATTGCTGGCTTAATTTAATGAATTAAAGGGTTGTTTTTACAGCCCTTTAAACTTTCGACTTTTTTATTTGTCAAAGAGCGGTCATTATTTTAATTATTTTTATTGAAGGATTTAAGGAATGAAAAAAATCGTACTGAGTTTAGTCGCAGCAGCATTGTTATCGGCGTGTTCAAACAGCGTAGAAAAAATGCAGACGGCTAATGACACTTACCAAAATTCAGATCGTGAAATACCGAGCTTTTCTCCTTTAGCAAGTGGTGGTGTAACATTGCCGCAAGCCGATCCGACTTATGAACTTCCTCAGCTTAATGCGAAAAAAGAACGCGTGGATATTCGTCCGCCTTCAACCCCATTAGCGATTATCAAAAATTCTTTGACACAATTTGATGGCGAACGTGCATTGATTGTTTATACGGATGCGCAAGCAGAGCTTTATAATCTCAAACAAATTGAGCGTTTATTAAAAGAAGAAGGCACGAATTCAACTTTAAGTGGTGCAGTATTAATTAGCGATTGGGCGCCAACAGGTCGTGCAGATGATAAAGCCAATACAGAGATCCGTTATAAAATTGAACAAGTTACGGCGCAAGATGCAAGTGCGTTAGCGGTTTCTGTAGAGCAAATGCGTCGTGATGGTGTGATTTACACACCAAATCAAGCAGATAAACAACGCTATGCATCGGATCGTTTAAATCGTTTTGTTGCTGCGCTTACTAATGCTTATAACAAGCAACAACAAGATTTAAATAATGCTTCTGCAGGACCTTTCCAATCAGGTTTAATTACTGATACGAATGGTAGAATGGCATTAGGTATGGATGCAAGCTTTGGTCAAGCATGGCAACGTTTAGGTTCGGTTTTACCGAAATTAGGCTTTAAAGCTACATCGGAATCTGCTGGCCGTGGCTATCGCGAGTTAAAATATAAACCATTGGATAAACAAGAGTGGTTACGTTTAGGTGTGAATCCGCCTAATTTAGAAAAAGGTGTTTATCAAATGCAAATTTCTGCAGTGGGTAAACAAAGTGCGGTCGTGATCACTGATGAAGACGGCAAGGCATTACCAAATGAAGCGGCTCAATCCTTGTATTCAGCATTAAGTGTATTACTTGCACAATAATATGAGTTGAGAAATAAAAAGTGCGGTTCATTTGACCGCACTTTTTTTATTGGTAGAGACGTTATTCAGCTTTTACGCCTAAGTTACCCATTTTTACACCAAGATTACCGAGAGAAACCGGATCCAGATAATCCCCTAAGAATTTGAATAACTCACTTAATTCTGTAAATGAGCGTTTGATTTTTACTTGATCTTCTACTTTACGCACAAATTCATAACGCACATTTTCGCCTTCAAAATAAGCCGTGAGCGTGAGATAAATGGTTTCAAAAAAATGGCTTTGAGCCCCTTCTTCACCCGGATCACTGATACGGACATTCCAAGTATTGTTAAATAAAACTTCTGTTTTGATTGACATATAGACTTCCTCTGTTTGTTATTTTTTATACTGAAATTGAAACGAAAAACCCGATGATAAAATTTCTGAAATCAAAAACTTTATCATCGGGCTTTTCAAACCAATTGCTCGCATATTTTGCTTTGCGTTGGTAACTGCCTTTACCTTTACGTTTTTTCTCAACGCGTTGGCGGAATAATTTGTCGTGTAATAGTGCCATCACGGCATTATCTTTCACGACACCTTTGGTGTGTTGATAAATGGGCTGATTTTCAACCGCACTTTTTGTTTTTTTCGTCATATTTACCTCTAAAAAATTGCCGTGAAGTCGTTCACGGCAAGTCATTATAGCGAAAATGAATAGAATTACAAAATGGTGAGTACGCTTTCAGGCGGTCGTCCAATTTTAGCTTTTTCACCTTTTACGACAATCGGGCGTTCTAATAGGGCTGAATTTTCACTGATGGCTTTTAATAAATCATCATTCGTTAATGCAGGATTAGCTAACCCTAATGATTGATAAAGCTCATCTTTGGTACGCATCATTTTTCTGACATCATCTAATCCTAATTTATTAGCCAGTTGCTGCAATGCTTCAACAGAGTAGTGTTGTTGTAAATAAAGTTCAATCGTCGGTTGAATGCCTTTTTCTTCTAATAAAGCTAAGGTTTCACGGCTTTTTGAGCAACGCGGATTATGATAAATCGTCACAGACATAACGTTTCCTTCTATTTTATGTTGAATGAGTGGATATAGGATTGATTTAAATTTTAACTTATAATGACAAAAAATACTTGTTTAGGAAGACTTTATGTTAGAAATGCTAAAAAATTGGTATAGCCGTCGCTTAAGCGATCCGCAGGCGATGGGGCTACTTGCCATTTTGTTGTTTGGCTTTATTGCGATTTATTTCTTTAGTGATTTAATCGCCCCGTTGCTGATTGCCATTGTATTAGCATATTTATTGGAAATGCCAATTAATTTCCTGACGAAAAAATTAAAATTTCCTCGAATGCTCGCCACGTTAATTATTTTTGGTGGTTTTCTAACCTTGGCGTTATTAATTTTCTTCGGACTAGTGCCAACATTATGGAATCAAACGATTTCCTTATTAAGCGATTTGCCAGCCATGTTCAATAAATTACATGAATGGTTGTTAGCCCTTCCTGAGCATTATCCTGAACTCATTGATTACACCATGATTGACACCTTTTTTAGTGCAGCTCGAGCAAAGATTTTGGGCTTTGGTGAATCTGCGGTGAAATTGTCGATTACCTCATTAATGAACCTTGTATCACTGGGTATTTATGCATTTTTAGTGCCATTAATGATGTTCTTTATGTTGAAAGACAAAACTGAACTTCTTTCTGGAGTGAGTCGCTTTTTACCTAAAAACCGTCTTTTGGCTTCTAAAGTATGGAATGAAATGCAACAACAAATTGCGAATTATATTCATGGCAAATTGTTGGAGATTTTGATTGTTGGCGTGGTGACTTATATCATCTTTTTAAGTTTTGGTTTAAATTATCCGCTGTTGCTTTCTGTTGCCGTTGGGTTGTCTGTATTAGTGCCTTATATCGGCGCGGTATTGGTGACGATTCCTGTTGCGTTAGTGGCGATGTTCCAGTTTGGCATTTCCCCAACGTTTTGGTATTTAATTGTGGCCTTTGCGGTGAGTCAACTTCTGGATGGAAACTTGTTAGTACCGTATTTATTCTCTGAAGTCGTTAATTTACACCCTTTAGTAATCATTATTTCAGTGCTGATTTTCGGTGGATTATGGGGGTTCTGGGGGGTATTCTTCGCGATTCCATTGGCAACGCTCGTCAAAGCTGTGATAAATGCATTGCCGGATTAGAGATGATTAAGGTAATAAAAGAAAGCTGACGAAAGTCAGCTTTTTTGTTCTTTTAATTTTTGGATATCCAGAATTTCGACACAATCTATTGTCCCTGCTTTAATACGCCATTTAATATTAAATTCGTACAGACTAATACCGTAAATACGATCGGTTTCTTTACCTTGTTGATAAGCGGGACGGGGATCTTGTGCGATCACTTCCGTAATGAATCTTGCTAAGTGCGGTCGATTTTTATGATATTTTTCCACCGCACTTTGGGCGATTTCTGTAAATTCAACGCTTAATTTCGCAGGTGGTTTTTCTTGTGCAAAACTTGATTTTGCCTCAGGCTCGCTATCAGCATAGGCAATATAAGGTTTAATATCAAAAATAGGTGTGCCATCGACAAGATCCACGGAACCCAAATGCAGAAAAACACGCCCATGAATACATTCCACTTGGCGTAATTCTACTTTGGATAAGCCTAGCGGATTAGGGCGATGCGTAGCGCGTGAAGCAAATACGCCGACACGTTGATTGCCGCCTAAACGAGGGGGGCGAACAGTGGATTGCCATTTCCCATGGGGCACTTTGTCAAATTGGAAAATAAGCCAAAGATGGCTAAATTGCTCTAAGCCTCTCACTGCCTCTGGCGAATTATAAGGGGGGAGCAGTTCCACAATACCAATGCCATCCTGTACTAAATCTGGCTGTCGTGGTACTGAGAATTTTTCTTTGTAAGGGGTGTGAATCACCGCAATTGGGTGAAGAGTCAGTGTTAAATCATTCATAAAAAGGCAATTTCCGTGTAAAATACGCTCTTTATTGTAATCAAAAGTGCGGTCAAAAAAAATGACAAATCATAAATTGAAAATGTGGTGGGAAACCGCTCGCCCAAAAACCTTGCCTTTGGCATTAGCTTCTATTTTTACCGGCTCTGCATTGGCATATTGGGCGGATAAAGAGAGTTTTAATCTTACCGTAATGTTACTTTGCTTACTTACTACTATTTTATTGCAAGTACTTTCTAACTTTGCTAACGATTACGGCGATCATCAAAAAGGGTCAGATACCGAAGAACGTATTGGACCTTTACGTGGTATTCAGCAAGGTGCAATTTCTGCGAATGAGCTTAAATGGGGCTTAATTTTAATGGCGGTAGGTTCATTTTTCTCCGGCGCATTCTTAATTGGTATCGCATATCAAAGTCTGACTGATTTATTGGTCTTTGCTGGTTTGGGTATTCTTGCCATTATTGCTGCCATTACTTATACCGTAGGCGCGAAACCTTATGGTTATTTAGGTTTAGGCGATTTGTCTGTTTTGCTCTTTTTTGGACTATTAGGTGTGGGTGGAACTTATTATCTCCAAACTCACAGCATTGATAGCTTAATTATTTTACCTGCGTTAGGCTCAGGTTTATTAGCAACAGCCGTTTTAAATATCAATAATTTACGTGATATTGAGCAAGATGCGAAAGTAGGGAAAAATACTCTGGTTGTGCGTATTGGCCCGAAGAAAGGACGTATTTATCATTGTATTTTATTAAGCGTTGCCGCTTTATGTTATGTGCTATTTGCGGCCTCAACAGCATTCAGCCCTTGGCATTTCTTATTTTTATTGGCATTTCCATTGTTATTAAAACACGCATTATTTGTTTATCGCAGCAAAGAGCCCGCAGTGTTGCGTCCGATGTTGGCACAGATGTCAATGATTTCTTTATTTATCAATATCTTGTTTAGTTTAGGCTTGCTTATCGGCTAAATCGGCTTATACTAGAGAAAAAATTTTAACGACAAGGGGTATATTATGTATATCGATACTTCAGAACTTTGTGATATTTATGCTGATCAAGTAGATGTGGTTGAGCCAATTTTTTCTAGCTTTGGTGGCGTCAGCAATTTCTACGGTAAAGTGACGACAGTAAAATGTTTTGAAAATAATGGATTAATTGCCAAGATTCTTGAAGAAAATGGAGAAGGCAGAGTGCTTGTCGTAGATGGTGGTGGTGCAGTTCGCCGTGCTTTAATTGATGCTGAGCTTGCACAACTTGCCGCAGATAATGACTGGGCGGGTATCATTGTTTATGGTGCAGTGCGTCAAATTCAACAACTTGAAAATATTGATATTGGTATTCATGCGCTTGCCCCAATTCCAGTTGGTGCAGATGAAAATAATCATGGTGAAAGTGATCTTCCTGTGAATTTTGGTGGTGTAACATTCTTCCCTGAAGATTATATTTATGCCGATTTAACAGGTATCATTCTTTCACAGGAAGCATTAGATTTAGAAGACGTCGAAGAAGAATAATTTTGAAATTATTGACCTTTTTAAAGTGCGGTTAGAAATAACCGCACTTTTTTTGTTAAAATTTTTTTGAACAAGATCACATTTTAGACATTTGTTAGTTGAAAGTTTGTAACATTCATTTAACATCGAAAATAGTTCATTTGTAATCAGTTTGGAGGGACTCATGAACGAAACAAACACAACTAAAAATTATAAAAGTGGGATTATCTTTCTGCTGGCGATAGCCTGTTTTTTTATCTTATTAAAATCTTTACCTTTCGCACCTAAGGAAAATGCTGGTTTAGCATTATTAGCCTTTGTGGCGATTCTTTGGTTAACTGAGGCATTGCATGTCACAGTAACCGCTCTGTTGGTGCCATTACTTGCGATTGCACTTGATTTGGTGACAACTAAGCAAGCTTTAGTCGCGTTTGCCGATCCAACTATTTTCTTATTCTTTGGTGGATTTGCTTTAGCAACAGCATTGCATATGCAAAAGCTTGATAAAATGATTGCTAATAAAATCATGGCGATGGCCCGTGGTAATTTATTTGTAGCTATTATGTATCTTTTCTCAATTACCGCTTTCCTTTCTATGTGGATGAGTAATACAGCAACAGCAGCTATGATGTTGCCTCTAGCGATGGGGATCTTAAGCAAACTTGATAAAGAAAAAGAACATAATACTTATGTCTTCGTATTATTAGGGATTGCATATAGTGCGAGTATTGGTGGTATGGGTACATTAGTGGGTAGCCCACCAAATGCTATCGTTGCAAGTAACTTACATTTAACCTTCTCTGATTGGTTATGGTATGGTTTACCAATTATGCTCATTTTGATGCCGTTGATGATTGGTACACTTTTCATTGTCTTTAAACCAAAACTTAATTTACATTTTGAACAAAACTTTGAACGTATTGAAATGAATGGCCAACGCGTTTTAACGCTTGTCATTTTTGGTGTTATTGCGCTTTGTTGGGTATTTAGTAGTTATATTAATCCAATCATTTCAGGTGTATTTGGTCTTGCTAAAAATATCGGTAGTTTTGATAGCGTCGTCGCATTACTTGCGGCTGTCATTATTTGTTCAACCGGTGTGGCAAATTGGAAACAAATCCAAGAAAGCACTGACTGGGGCGTATTGATGCTTTTCGGGGGCGGTTTAACCTTGAGTGCGGTGTTAAAAGATTCGGGCGCAAGTAAAGTGTTAGCTGACGGTATTGTATTCTTAGTTCAAGGACAACATTACTACCTCATCGGTTTATTGGTCGCAACCTTCATTATTTTCTTAACTGAATTTACTTCCAATACGGCAAGTGCGGCGTTATTAGTACCAATCTTTATTTCTATCGCACAATCTCTCGGTATGCCGGAAATTGGTCTTGCGTTAATTATCGGTTTAGGTGCATCTTGTGCCTTCATGTTACCAGTGGCGACACCGCCAAATGCAATCGTATTTGGTACAGGTGAGGTTCGCCAAAGCGATATGGTTAAAGCTGGATTTATCTTAAATATTGTGTGTATACTCGTTATCGCGACAATAGGATATTATTTCTGGTTGAATTAATCATATAAAGAAAAGGGCGTGTTGGATATTCAACACGCCCTTTTATTATTTCAGTAAAGATTATTCATCTTTATTTGATTTATCCTCTTCTTCTACTTCAATCTCAACTTCATCTGCTTTATCTGCAGCACCGTTGATCGTTAAGCAAATCTCGCTAGAAATCAAATGCTCTAAAATTGTGGCAAGCTCGTGTAATTTTTCTTTGTCATCATCGAAATAGCCTTCTTCTTTCAAGTGAGCAATAAAGGCCGAGAATACCGCTTTATCGAAGAATTCAGGCGCGTTAATACCGTGTAATACAGAAAGGCGTTGTGCTACCAATTGGCTTTCTTTTTCTAGTAAACCACGGGCAATTCCAGGGTCTCTACGTAAAATGCTTACTGTAATGTAGTAGCGTTGTAAGATTTCACGCATACCCGCAGACCAAAGTTGTAAAATACGAACTTTAGCGCGGTGGATAGATAAGAAATTATCATTGGCTTGGATAACTTCTTGACGTGCAAATTCATCAATAATGGCTTTAATTTGTGTATCTAATTCTTCTTCATTGAAATGAAGGAAGAGTTCGCCTTTTAAGAATGGATAAATTTTACGTACCGCATCCAATAATAAATCTTTTTGGATAGCTTCATAATGTAAAACGATACTCGCAACAAGTGAAGGCAGCACAAATAAGTGTTGAATGTTATTGCGGTAATACGTCATGAGAACAGCAGAATTACGTTCTAAACGAATAATTTCCCCAAAGTTATCTTTTTCAACTAATACACCCACGCGGTCTAAGCTTAATACGTGGTCAAGCATCGCTTTTGGTGTATCAGTTGGCAGTACCACATCAGTAGAATACGGTACATTCTTTAACATTTCTTGATAACTAGAGAGTTGTTCTAATAGTTGCTCATGAGAAAGCGCACGTTGACGAGAAGAGAGTAGAGCGGTCCCCACTAAATTCATCGCATTGACGGCTGCAGCTTTATTAATATTCACCATCACTTGATTAGAAACAGCCCCAACCGCATGGTTAAACCAGTGAGGTTTATCTTCATGATGTTGTTCTTTCCATTCTGGATAATGGTGATTGAGATAATTTGAAAGCGTGATTGGTTCACCGAAATTCACAAAACCTTGACCTAAATTACGCAATTTTTTAATTACACGTAACACTAAGCCTGCATTTTCTTTTTCTTTCGCTGCGCCACGTAATTCTTTCGCGTAAGTATCCACTTCTAATACGTGTTCATAACCGATATACACTGGCACTACAGAAATAGGACGCGTTTGGTTATGTTGAAGTGCTTGTAGCGTCATCGACATCATACCGGTTTTTGGTGCAAGCAATCGACCTGTACGAGAACGACCACCTTCAATAAAGTATTCGACGGAATAACCACGGTGGAATAATTCCCCTAAATACTCACGGAAAATTGCAGAATAAAGGCGGTTACCTTTAAAGGTACGTCGAATAAAGAATGCCCCCCAGCTACGGAATAAAGGACCCGCTGGCCAGAAGTTTAAGTTGATCCCTGCTGCAATGTGTGGTGGTACAAGACCTTGGTGATAGAGCACATAAGAAAGTAATAAATAGTCAATGTGACTACGGTGACAAGGCACATAAACAATCTCATGTCCTTCTAATGCTAATTTACGCACACGATCCGCATTTTGTACATCAATACCCGAATACAGTTTGTTCCATAACCAACGTAAGAAACGATCCGCTGCTCGAAGGCTAGAATGGCTTACATTCGCTGCAATTTCATGAAGGATTTTTTCGGCTTCAGCGTAAGCTTTCTCGCGGCTGATATTTTTTGATTTTGCCTCATCTTCAATGGCATTTTGAATTGATTGAGAATTTAATAGCTTATTAAACATCGCTTCGCGGTTTGGCAAACGAGGTCCTGTCGCGGAAATACGTTGTTTAGCGAAGTGCATTTTTGCCACGCGAGCCAGTTTTTGCGCAATTTTTTCATCAGAACCGTGTTCATTTACCATGTAACGTAAAGAAAGCGCTTGAGAAAAACGCACAAAAGTATCACGTCCAAACCAAATCGCTGCAAAGGTTTTTTGAAGACCGTTTAATAAGCGAAGATTGGGTAAGCTTGCTTTATCTTCTTTACCTGGTGAACGACCCCAAAGCACAGAAACAGGAATGAGTTGTACATCTAAATCGGCTGCATCACGGTGCAGTTCTAAGTACTTATTGAAGACTTTGGCGGTTTCATCTTTTGCGCCTTTTGATTTAAAAAAGCGGCGACCTTCGTCTAAATAGACATAACGGGGTAATGCTACGCCATCAATCACATTCTTTTCAGCTGGATCAGGCAAACCTACACTCAAACAGTTACGACGGAAAATTACGAAGTCAGTTTGAGAGGTATAAGGTAAAACATAAAGAATAGGTTGATTGATATTGAGTTGAAGCTCTTCGATGGGTTGAGCGGGAATAGGATTATTTTTTACTAAAACCGAAAGCGGTAATTCTAATAATTTACGATAAGTACTTACGATGCCAGACATAATTAATATTCTCTTTTTGTTAGACATTTCTAGGTATTGTCAGGCATTTTAACACATTCGACCAGTCAAATTCTAAAAATTTACATTTGCGATTTATGATGAGCAGTCAAAAATATGAAAAAAATTGACCGCACTTTTATGGCTATAAAATAGTTGTTGCAATCGTCATCTTTCTGTATATACTAACAGTTATTCTGTATAAAGTAACAGGAGTGTATATGAGACCATTAACTGCCAGACAACAAGAAGTGCTGGAACTCTTAAAGCGCCATTTAGAAACCACGGGTATGCCGCCAACTCGTGCAGAAATTTCTCGTGAATTAGGCTTTAAATCCCCTAATGCGGCGGAAGAACACTTAAAAGCACTTGCTCGTAAAGGTGCAATTGAAATTGTTGCGGGCGCTTCTCGTGGTATTCGCATTATTGATGACAGTGCAAATGATGAGGAAGAAGAAGGCTTGCCACTCATTGGTCGCGTGGCCGCAGGGGAACCGATTTTAGCGGAGCAACATATTGAAGGTACTTATCGTGTTGATGCCAATATGTTTAAGCCTCAAGCTGACTTTTTATTAAAAGTATATGGCCAATCCATGAAAGATATTGGCATTTTAGATGGCGATCTTCTTGCAGTTCATAGCACAAAAGATGTGCGAAATGGACAGATTGTTGTCGCACGAATTGAAGATGAAGTAACAGTAAAACGCCTAGAGCGAAAAGGTTCTGTTATTTATCTGCATGCAGAAAATGAAGAGTTTCAGCCGATTGTCGTTAATCTTGAAGAACAACCTCATTTTGAAATTGAAGGGATTGCAGTAGGGATCATTCGCAATAACGCTTGGATGTAATGATGAAAGTGCGGTGAGAAAATAAAGTGTTTTTTGACCGCACTTTGTCTATTCTGGCTATTTGCCATTCGGCTTATTGCTCTCTATAATGCCAAAAAATTTTAAATCAAGGAAGGAAACATGCAGTTTTCCAAAATGCATGGCCTTGGCAATGACTTTGTCGTTGTTGATGCTGTGACGCAAAATGCCTATTTTACCCCTGAAACCATTAAACGCTTAGCTGATCGTCATCGTGGCATTGGTTTTGATCAGCTTTTAATTGTTGAGCCACCTTATGATCCAGATTTAGATTTCCATTATCGTATTTTCAATGCCGATGGCAGTGAAGTGTCGCAATGTGGAAATGGGGCAAGATGTTTTGCGCGTTTTGTCACCTTAAAAGGTCTGACCAATAAAAAGGATATTGCAGTAAGCACTCAAAAAGGAAAAATGGTTTTAACGGTAAAAGAAGATGGGCAAATTCGCGTCAATATGGGTGAGCCGATTTGGGAGCCCAATAAAATTCCTTTTACTGCCAATAAATTTGAAAAAAATTATATTCTACGTACCGATGTTCAAACAGTGCTTTGTGGTGCGGTATCAATGGGTAATCCACATTGTGTTGTTCAAGTGGACGATATTGAAACGGCCAATGTAGCAGAGTTAGGTCCACTCTTAGAAAATCACGAACGTTTTCCGGAAAGGGTAAACGCTGGATTTATGCAAGTCGTCAATCGTAACCACATTAAGTTGCGTGTATATGAACGAGGTGCAGGTGAAACGCAAGCTTGTGGCAGTGGCGCTTGTGCGGCAGCGGCTGTAGGGATTATGCAAGGTTTACTTGATAACAAAGTGCAAGTTGATCTACCAGGTGGTAGCTTACTTATTGAATGGGAAGGCGTAGGCTCACCGCTTTATATGACTGGCGATGCGACTCATATTTATGATGGTAACATTCACCTTTAAGCTTCTTCTAATCGAATAAAAAATGCGTGGAAACTATCCACGCATTTTTTATTTATTGTTCAACTTCCACATCACGCTGATTTAATGGTTGCGTTGGGCGGTTGTTTTTCCCTTCCATTTCTTCTATTGCGGCAATTTGTGCTTTGCTTGCTTGAATTGGGGCTTTAAAAATGGTCCAAGCCACGTTTTCACTACAAGGTGGAGTAGTGAGCGATCCATTTAAGCGGAAGCGTGCCATCTCTTTTGGCATTAGTGCTTGAATATCAAGTGGTTGAGCCAATTTTTCTTTTTGTCCAACGGTGAGTTTTTTCTCAACGACTGGTGCTAATGCTGGATTCGCTTCACCTTCATTTACCATTACGGCAACAACCGCTAATGCTTTATCTTCACTTTGATGGACAAAATGAATTTCTAAAGGATAATGTTGGCGTTTAAAAGTATGTTCACTTGGTGTGTGAAAGTGAAATTGTTTTAAATAAAATGGTTTATTGTTGAGCGTAATAAATGGTGCATTTTCTTGTGCAACACTGACTTGCACAGTATGTCCATTATTTTCTACTTGATAAGCTGCAGGGAAATAATTCATCTTAAGTGGTTTATTTGCCACTTTCATGCTGTTATCAGCTTCGAGATTAACAGGCGACTGAACCTTCCCTAGCTTACAGGTTTGATATTCGGTGAGCAAATCACCCCAATGTTCAGGGCTTTCTTTTCCATTATAAGACCAATGCGCTTTATGCGTTTGAGCAAATGATGTTGCGCTTAATGCGATAAGTAAGCTAGAAAGCAATAGACGAGTCTTCATAAGGCACCTCTCCTTTTTTGTGGTATATGCCTCATCGATTCTACTGATTCTGTATGATAGCTTTTTGATTTTGGTCAAGTTTTATTTGAGTGTAAGCACTCATCGTACGAGTGGGGATAATGCTAAAAAAGCCGTCTATTTTGACCGCACTTTTTAGCGCTGACAGAGTCGTTCTCTCAGATCTTCTGCAGTTTTGCTGGTTTTAATTCGTTCAAAAACGATGTCTGCTTCAGGATATTCTTTATTGAGATAGCGTAGCCATTGTTTGATCCGGGCAACATGATAAAAACCGGAATCATGGAAATTTTCCATTTCCGCATATTTTTGCAAGATTTTTTGAATATCCACCCAAGGCATTTTTTCACAATTTTGTTTGAGTACAAGGCTTAAGTTTGGGATATTTAATGCACCACGCCCGACCATTAGATCTTCGCAACCTGTCGCTTTTAAACATGCTTGACCATCTTCCCAACGCCAAATTTCACCATTAGCAATTACAGGGATCGTCAAGCGAGATCTCACTTCACCGATTTTTTCCCAATTGATGCGATCGGCACGATACCCATCGGCTTTGGTTCGACCGTGAATAGTGATTTCAGTCGCACCACCTTGTTGTACGGCATCGGCAATTTCAAACGCTTGTGAAGTACAATCCCAACCTAATCGCACTTTAACGCTGATAGGTAAATGACTAGGTACGGTTTTTCGCAAGGCTAGAGTCGCTTGATAAATTAATTCAGGTTGTTTGAGTAGAGCTGCGCCTCCGTTGCTCCCATTAACGGTTTTGGATGGGCAGCCACAATTTAAATCAATACCATGCGAGCCAAGCTCAATGGCGCGATTGGCATTTTCAGCAAGACAGTTAGGATGTTGACCTAAAAGTTGGACACGAACAGGGGTTCTAGAAGGTGTAAAGCCCTGATTTTTGAGTTCAGGACAAAGACGATAAAAGACTTTTTCAGGTAAGAGTTGATCCACCACGCGAACAAATTCGGTGATGCAAAGATCGTATTCATTCACTTCGGTTAAAAGCTGACGAACGAAAGGATCAAGCACTCCTTGCATAGGGGCGAGGATTACGCGCACTATTTCCAGCCTTTTGCTTTACAAATTAAATCGTAAGCAGCTTGGATTTGTTGCGCTTTTTCTTTAGCCATTTCCATCATTTCTGGCGGTAAGCCTTTTGCGACTAATTTATCCGGGTGATGTTCATTCATTAAACGACGATATGCACGTTTTACCGCATTGCGATCATCACTTTCACTCACGCCCAATACTTTATAAGCATCGCCTAATGTAGGGCCTGAAGATTGTTGGTATCCGCCTTGTTGTTGGTATTGGTAGCCACCTTGCTGTTGATAACCGCCTTGTTGGTATTGGCGATAGAATCCACCTTGGGTAAATTGGCGAGCTGCAATTTCCATTGCCAGCATTTGCTCAAACTGCATACGGGAAAGGCCAAGCTCTTCAGCCACCACATAAAGCACTTCTTTTTCTGAATCATGTAATTGAGAATCAGCAAAGGCAGCCTGCACTTGCACGTGTAAAAACATTCTCAGCAAGTCTGCGCGTTGTCCACATCCAATGCGGAATTCACGAATCACCTGACGCAATGGAAAATCCGCTTCTTTACCACGGCGGAAGGCTTCTTGAGCAAGTTTGCGATGGCTCTCATCTAATTGCATCTGGTTCATCAACTGATTCGCCAGTTGAATATCTTCTTCTGTCACACGACCTTTGGATTTACTTAAATGTCCAAGTACCGCAAAAGTAGTTTGCATAAAGAGCGCTTGTCGAGTCGTTTTTTTCTTAAAAAAGCTAGAGTTAACTGAACCAAGCTCATAGAGTTTTTTATCTGCGATAGAGCCTAAAATAAGTCCCGCGATAGCGCCGAAAAAGCCGCCCCATTTAAAACCGAGAAAAACGCCGATAATCTTTCCAAAAAAATACATTCTCTTCCCCTAAAGTGCGGTCAAAAGGTCTTTTGACAATAATGGGCAGGCGCAAATGTCTGCCCTTACATTAATATGGCTTTATTCTTATTTTTCAAGTGATGAATTACACACCATAACTTTCACGATAAGCCCGCATCGCAGGTAAATATTGCTGATAATCGGGTTCTTTTTCAATGAATTGCATTAAATCATCCAAATCAATAATGGAAAGCACTTGGCATTGGTAGTCGCGTTCCACTTCTTGAATGGCAGAAAGTTCCCCTTTGCCTTTTTCCTGACGATTTAATGCAATAAAGACAGCGGCTAATTTCGCGTGATTGGCTTCAAGGAGCGCCATGGATTCACGAATGGCTGTGCCAGCTGTAATGACATCATCGACTAACAACACATTGCCGGTTAATGGGCTACCGATCAAATTACCGCCTTCACCGTGATCTTTGGCTTCTTTGCGGTTAAAGCAAACAGGCGTATCACGGTTAAATTGATTGAATAGTGCAATGGAAACGCTCGTCGCAATTGGAATGCCTTTGTAGGCAGGTCCAAAAATAACATCAAAATCGACCGCACTTGACTGAATTGCCTTCGCATAGAATTCACCTAAGCGAGCAAGATCTGCGCCAGTGCTGAATAATCCTGCATTAAAAAAGTAAGGACTTTTTCGACCTGATTTTAGTGCAAACTCACCAAATTTAAGCACGTTTCGGCTCAAGGCGAATTTAATAAATTCGATTTTGTAGCTTTCCATTTTTTGTTCCTATAAACCTAATGCTTCACGTTGTGCAGCGAAGATTTGTTCGCAGCCTTGTTTGGCTAAGCCTAATAAGGTAAGTAATTCTTCGTGGCTGAACGGTTCACCTTCTGCAGTACCTTGCACTTCGATCATGCGACCATCTTCCATCATCACAACATTCATATCTGTTTCAGCGGCTGAATCTTCTACATATTCCAAATCACACACGGCTTCACCTTCAACAATTCCAACCGAAATCGCCGCAACCAGACCTTTGATTGGATTGGTTTTTAATGTGCCGTTAGCGATTAAACCGTTGATGGCATCACATAATGCCACTGCGGCACCGGTGATGGAGGCTGTTCTTGTACCGCCATCCGCTTGAATCACATCACAGTCTAAGGTAATAGAACGTTCGCCAAGGGCCTCTAAGTCAACCATAGCACGTAATGAGCGAGCGATTAAGCGTTGAATTTCCATGGTGCGTCCACCTTGTTTGCCTTTTGCTGCTTCACGTTGCATACGGCTATGTGTAGAGCGAGGTAACATGCCATATTCTGCTGTCACCCAACCTTGATTCTGTCCTTTTAAGAAACGCGGTACGCTTTCATCAACACTCGCCGTACATAAAACTTTAGTATCACCAAATTCCACTAATACTGAGCCTTCAGCATGTTTCGTGTAATTGCGGGTGATTTTAATTGGACGAGGCTGATGATTTTCACGATTATTTGGACGCATTCTGAATTCCTTTATTTTATTGATAAAAAGCGTGCTTATTTTAGCACGCTTTTTAGTGTTTTATGGATTTGCTTGTTCAAACTCACGAATTTTATTAAACACATCTTGTAAATCTGTACCATAGTTAATTTTTTGCAATTCAGGCACAGAGTTAGATTTTACTAACATTCTGAGTGGTTGGAATTGCATATTGCACAAGTAGATTTGTTGATGTGGCAACATATGCTGTACAAAATGAGTGAGCGCATGAATACCGCCGGTATCCAGCACAGTCACGGCATCGCATTGCAACACGATATGTTTAATCTCGTGATCGGTATGGACGGTTTTATCGTGTAAATCCGCAAAGAGTTTATCTGCCGCGGCAAAGAACAATGGGCCACTGATACGATAAGCTAACACATCATCTAAATCTTCTGGTGCAGGTTGTTCAATCGCTTTTGTCATTTCTGCAATGGTGCGGATAAATAATAGGCTTGCCAATAATACGCCAACAGAGATGGCGATTACCATATCAAATAACACAGTGAGAATTAAGCAGGTGAACAACACAGCAATTTCGTTTTTTGTGGAGCGACGCGCTAAACGAATGATTTCAGGTACATTCGCCATATGCCAAGCTACCATTAATAGCAATGCAGCCATAGAAGAGAGGGGTAAATAAGACAGGGCATTTGCAAAGAATAGTAGCGAGAATAAAACTAAGAGTGCATGAATGACACTGGCTATTGGTGATACCGCTCCAGATTTTACATTGGCTGCGGAACGTGCAATTGCCGCGGTTGCCGTAATGCCGCCTAAGAATGGTGAAATAATATTACCTAAACCTTGGGCGAGTAATTCATTATTGGAATGATGTTTGGTATCCGTCATATTATCTAAGATGACCGCACAAAGTAGCGATTCAATTGCGCCTAATACAGCCATTGAAAAGGCGGCAGGCAAGATATCTTGTATGCGATCAAAATTCCAATTGATGACTTCACCTTGTGCATTAGGGATATTCCAAGGTAAGGCAAATTCAGGCAAAACATTAGGGATACCATGTCCTGTTGTACCATCAGATAAGGTGTATTGGAATGCCGTACCAATAGTTTCAACCGAGAAACCAAATTGTTCTAAAGCTAATGCCATCAGTGTACCAATAATGACTGCAGGTAAATGACCTGGCACAGGTAAACGAAGTTTATGCCATTGGGTAAGTACAAATAAGGTGACGACACCAACAGCGGTATCAGCCCAGCTAATCGTCGGAAGTGCGGTCAAAATAGCCTGTACTTTTTCAATATAGTGAGGAGGCATCTGACCAATGTCTAAACCTAAGAAATCTTTGATTTGTAATGTACCGATGGTAATGCCAATCCCGCAGGTAAAGCCGAGTGTAACGGGGAGAGGAATGTACTCAATTAGTCGTCCTAATCGAGACAAGGCCATGATGACTAAAATAATCCCCGAAAGTAGCGTTGCCATGAGCAAACCACTGAGTCCAAATTGTTGGGTGACGGGATATAAAATCACGACAAATGCCGCGGTTGGTCCAGAAATATTGAAACGCGATCCACCAGTTAATGCAATCACAATACCCGCTACGATAGCCGTATAAAGACCATGTTGTGGTGGAACACCGCTGGCGATCGCTAAGGCCATGGAGAGGGGAATCGCAATGACTCCTACTGTAAGCCCAGCAATAATATCTTTAATCAATTTTTGTTTTCCGTAACCTTCACGGAAAGATTCTTTCAATGCGCTAAATGGTTTGACAGCCAGAAACACATTTTTAGAAAAGAGAGATTTGATTTGCATAAAAATACGACAATAGAAAAGAGATAAGTTTATATTTTAGCTAAAAGGAATAGGATTTTTTATGTTCTAGCTCAAAAAACTTGACTAATCTTAGATAAATCTTTATATTTCACGCACTTCAAAACGGTGAGATGTCCGAGTGGTTGAAGGAGCACGCCTGGAAAGCGTGTATGTGCGAAAGTGCATCGGGGGTTCGAATCCCCCTCTCACCGCCATTCAAATATTTTCTTTTCTGAATTTAAAATCATCTTTTAAATCAATCATTTTTGAAATCTAGAATTGACGTTATTTTTCTTTGTATAAAATATGCATAGAGCTATTACTTTCGCTGAAAAAGTAAATAGAAAAACAATAATAGATTGAGATGAGTTATGGCACGCCCTAAAGGATTCGAACCTTTGACCCACGCCTTAGAAGGGCGTTGCTCTATCCAGCTGAGCTAAGGGCGCATTTCAAGGGTTACATCTTTTGTATGGAATTTCGAGGGAAATATAAAAGAAGTGGTCGGCGAGATAGGATTTGAACCTACGACCCACTGGTCCCAAACCAGTTGCGCTACCAAGCTGCGCTACTCGCCGACGATTGAGCACAATTATAGTGAGCTTTTCTTTTCAGTCAATTAATTTTTTAGATTCCTCTTTCAACTGCTCAAAATTATTCCAGTTTTTTCAACCGCACTTTTGTTGTCTTTGTAAAATAAGGCGTTGTCAGTTAAAATAGCAAACGTTTACTTAATTCCACCTTGAGGAAAAATGCATGACTGCCCAAATTATTTCAGGTACTGAACTATCAAAAAAAATCAAATCTGATGTTGCCAGTAAAATTGAACATTATCGTGCTCAAGGTAAACGTGCACCAGGGCTGGCAGTAATTTTGGTGGGGGCGGACCCCGCGTCTCAAGTCTATGTGGGCAGTAAGCGAAAAAGTTGTGAGGAAATCGGGATGGTTTCAAAATTCTATGATTTACCTGAAACAACTTCAGAAGCAGAACTACTACAACTGATAGATCAATTAAATGCCGATGAAAGCATTGATGGTATTCTCGTCCAGCTTCCATTGCCTGAACAAATTAATAGCACATCAGTGATTGAGCGTATTAGCCCTGAAAAAGATGTGGATGGTTTCCACCCTTATAATGTTGGGCGTTTATGCCAACGTATCCCAACTTTACGCGCTTGCACCCCTTATGGTGTGATGAAATTATTAGAAACTACAGGTATTGATTTACACGGTAAGCATGCCGTGATCGTTGGTGCATCAAATATTGTAGGGCGTCCAATGTCGCTTGAATTATTATTGGCAGGCGCTACTGTCACGGTAACGCACCGTTTTACCAAAGATTTAGAACATCATATTCGTCAGGCGGATGTTTTAGTGGTAGCTGTGGGTAAACCTCGTTTTATTCCGGGCGATTGGATTAAAGAAGGGGCAACAGTCATTGATGTGGGGATTAACCGTATCAATGGCAAATTAGTGGGCGATGTGGAATATGATGTGGCGATACAAAAAGCGGCTTATATTACGCCAGTACCGGGTGGAGTAGGACCAATGACAGTTGCCATGCTGATGTTTAATACACTTTATGCCTATGAGCGTAACAATCAACTGGTTTAAGAAATAAAAAAGTGCGGCTAAATTTGACCGCACTTTTTGTCTTAATGTAATTTCAATCTTGGTTTTAAATAGTGGTTAAGTTTATCTACTAAAATAATCAAGCCAATCTTAATACATCCATGCAAAGCATGTTGATGCATACGATATAAAGACACGTACGCAAACTGTGCAAATTTACCTTGAACAGTCAGTGGGTTTTTCCCAAATTTATTTGAAATGCTACCCAATGCGGTAAAGCTTGAAAGAGAAACCAAGGTTCCCTTATCGTTGTACTTGAAGGCTTTTAATGGTTTTTGCTCAAAAAGTGCAAAGATATTTTTTGCACAAGCTTTTGCCATTTGGTGTGCCGCTTGCGCTCTTGGCGGAACTAATTTACCGTTTGGTTGCATTAATGCCGCACAGTCACCAATGGCAAAAATACTGTCATCCACCGTAGTTTGAAGGGTATCTTTTACCACTAATTGATTGATACGGTTAAGCTCTAATCCATCGAATTGCTGTGTCACCGTTGAAGTGCGAACACCCGCCGCCCAAACAATAAGGTCAGCTTTGATTTCTTCGCCATCTTTGGTGATAAGTGTATTTGGTTGGGCTTCCGTGATCATGGTATTTAATTTCACATTTGCCCCCATTTCTTGCAATTCATCTAATACCGCTGCAGATAAATTTTCAGGTAGGGCCGGTAATAAGCGAGGACCTGCTTCAACTAAGGTGACTTGCAAGCAAGAATTATCAATTTTACCGTAACCGTAAGAAGACAAGTCTTCAGTCGCATGATAAAGCTCAGCAGTTAATTCCACACCAGTTGCACCGCCGCCAACAATCGCAATATTGACTTTACTTTCATCCACTAATTTCTGTTTAAATTCTTCTTCACCAATATCATCTAATGCGCGGTTTTCAGAGAATTTAAGGAATAGTTCCAACATTCTTTGTTGGAAGCGAAGTGCTTGATCTGAGCTATCCAAGAAAATACAGTTATCGGCAACGCCTTTTGTATTGAAATCATTCGATTTACTGCCGATCGCAATCACTAAGTAATCATAAGGAATACGGCGCGCAACCACGAGCATATCGCCTTCTTGCCCATAAACTGGGGCAAGTTCAACATATTTTTGCTCACGATTAATACGCGTGATTGAGCCTTGCTCAAAGCTGAAATGGTGGTTTTTCCCGTGTGCACGATAGCTCAGAGAATCTGTACCATCATCCATCACACCTGTAGCAATTTCATGTAATAAGGGTTTCCATAAGTGGGTCGCATTGCGATCCACAAGCGTCACTTTAGCCTGTTTTTTACGACCTAATTTGTCACCTAAAAATGTCGCTAACTCTATGCCGCCGGCGCCACCGCCAACGATAACGACGTTTTTCATAAAGTACTCCTAAAAGCAAAATTGTTAAAAATGTTAAACTAATGTAATGATAGCATAACAAATAAACAAGACGAAAAAATTTAATGGAAATGACCGCACTTTATTGATGGCAGCGATCGTAAAGCGGTTGTAACTGTTGAATGGTTTTTGTGATAAATGAAACGGGATCAATTTGATGAAGTTCAGCTTTTTCAATGCTTTTACCAATGCACCAAAAATCTTCCTCTGATCGTAAAAAGAGATCTTTTTCAGCAATTTGTTTCACTTGGCGAAAGTCACCATATTCGCTTTCATCTTCTCGCCAAATATCAAAATCGGCAAATTGTTTGAAGTCAAATTGGTCAAGCCACTGATTATATTGTTGCACATTAATTTGTGAGCGATTTGCACGATAGCAATGCCAATCTAAACATACTCTTAGTCGGCGACGATTTAATAGCACAGAAAAAATAGCTGCAGAATTTTGGTTAAACTCGTATTTAAAATAAGCGAAGAAATGCGCGCGAACCTGCCAGCCATTGGTCCAACTTTCAATATGCGGTTTCGCAAAAGGCATGCCAAGTTGCTTTGCCACTTCTTGAATAATCGCTTTCCAGTTATCCCAATGTAATTTGTAATCAGCTTTAATTGCCGGAATATCTTCCGGGCAGAATTTTTTCATTTGGGCGAATTGGTAGAAAGGAATATTGAACAGTTCGCAAGATTCAGCCGTAAGCGAGAGCATAGTGTTTCCTTAAAAATCACTGTAATTTTTGACCGCACTTTGTGTGAAGAACTGTTTGTCTTCCCAACGCAACATGGTCATCCGATTATTCCACACACATCCTGTATCTAAGGCATAAATACCTGGTGGAATAGGCTCATCCACTAAACTTGCCCAATGCCCAAAGACAATGGGAATTTGTTTATAAAGTGGATTATCTAAATTAAACCAAGGAGTAAGCTCCGCTGGTGCATCTTTTAAAGGGGATTTACAAGCAAAATCAAAGCGATGATCTAAATAGCAAAAACGCATTCGAGTAAAAGCATTAATGATGTAACGATGACGCGCTAAGCCCTGCAAATCAGGAGACCAGCGATCAGGCTGTTCAGAATACATATTTTCAATGAGATAATGAAAATCACCGTGCTGTAAAATCTGTTCAACTTCAGCCGCACAAGATTTTGTGGTTTCCAAATCCCAATCAGGCGAAATTCCTGCGTGCGCCATCAGGAAGTTTAATTCTTCATTATGCACAAGTAATGGCTGATGGCGTAACCAATGAATCAGCTCATCAAAATCGGGCGCATTAAAAATGGCATCAACACGATCACGCGGTTTTACTTTTTTAATACCCAGTGCGGTCGCAATTAAGTGTAAATCGTGATTTCCTAGCACTGTTTGCGCGGCATTACCAAGTGATTTTACGAAACGAAGACATTCAAGTGATTTATCTCCTCGCGCCACAAGATCCCCCACAAGATAAAGTTTATCTTGCGTAGGATTGAAATCTACACGCGCTAATAAAAGCTGTAATTCATCATAACAGCCTTGTAAATCACCAACGAAATAGGTTGCCATTTTTGACCGCTCTTTTTACTCTTCTGAATCTAAGATTTCATCTTTATTGATATCAGCGGGTGGATTATCCGCCAACCAGTTTGCTAAGCGTGCATAATCTGCGATAGCCAAATTTTCTGCTCGTGCATTTAAATCAATACCAAGTGTGGTCAGATTTTCAGGTGAAAATAGTGTTGAAAGTGCATTGCGTAATGTTTTTCGACGTTGATTGAACGCTTGGGAGCAAACACGGTTCAGCCAATATAAATCTTTTACAGGGTGCGGCAATTCTTTATGCGGAATTAAACGCACAACCGCTGAATCTACTTTCGGTGCAGGTTTAAATGCAGAAGGTGGTACTTCAAGTACAGGCATCACTTGGCAGAAATATTGCGCCATAATGGTTAAACGACCGTAAGCTTTGCTATTTGGCCCTGCACATAAGCGTTTCACCACTTCTTTTTGCAGCATGAAGTGCATATCTTGAATCACATCATGATACTTAAATAAGTGGAACATCAATGGGGTAGAAATATTATAAGGCAAGTTACCAAACACACGTAATTTCTGACCTTTTTCTGCCAAATTTTCTTTTGTATAAAGCTCACCA
Source organism: Parahaemophilus parainfluenzae (assembly GCA_963515445.1). Taxonomy (GTDB): domain Bacteria; phylum Pseudomonadota; class Gammaproteobacteria; order Enterobacterales; family Pasteurellaceae; genus Haemophilus_D; species Haemophilus_D parainfluenzae_AI. The sequence goes on from CAUPWR010000014.1 coordinate 33,338, forward strand.
AAATCAAATTGCATCGCATCCGTTTCAATAACGGTGAGCTTTTGATGTAAAAATGGATGATGACGTAAACGTTCTGCAAGGTCTCGGTCAAGTTCTACTACAGTCAGATGATCGACAAGCTCACCAACCGGCTCTGTTAATGCACCGAGTCCTGGACCAATTTCTACTAAGAATTGATTGGGTTGTGGGTAAATTGCCGCCACGATACCTTGAATCACAGAAGTATCATGTAAAAAGTTTTGACCAAAGCGTTTACGCGCCGTATGGCCTAAGTGTTTTTTTGAATTCATAAGTACTATTTAATAAGAAAAGTGCGGTTATTATAGAGCCTGTATTTCTTTTGTAAATCATTCCTAAGTCTTGATACAACTTACAAATTAGTAAAAAAAGTGATTTTTTTCTGTTCAATTTTATTTTAATCTTTCGTCTAACGCCAAAAACGGCTATAATTCGCCCGTTTTTCATTTATAACCCGCAAAAAGTGCGGTCAAAAAAATCATTATTTTAGAGGATAAAATGGCAAAAGAAGATTGCATTGAAATGCAAGGCACAATTTTGGAAACCTTACCAAATACCATGTTCCGCGTTGAGTTAGAAAATGGTCACGTGGTGACTGCACATATTTCTGGCAAAATGCGTAAAAACTACATTCGTATCTTAACGGGCGATAAAGTAACAGTAGAAATGACACCTTATGACTTAAGTAAAGGTCGTATCATTTTCCGTAGTCGTTAATTTAGAAATAAAAGAAAAGCCGATATGTTGATATCGGCTTTTTTTGTTTGAAAAGCATACAAATTATTTGAAGTCTGAAAAAAAATCTGTATAATCAGCGCCCTTAGCCACGTTCATTTTTTCGTTCCTTGCCTTTGCAGATTGGTGGCTAATCTACGTCAAAGGCTGATTAACCCGTAAGGAGCAGTAATGCGTCACTACGAAATCGTGTTTATGGTTCATCCGGACCAAAGCGAGCAAGTACCAGGTATGATCGAACGTTACACAGGTTCTGTTAAAGAAGCTGGTGGTCAAGTTCATCGCCTAGAAGATTGGGGTCGTCGTCAATTAGCGTACCCAATTAACAAATTACACAAAGTACACTATGTGCTTATGAATGTAGAAGCGCCTCAACAAGTCATCGACGAGCTAGAAACGACTTTCCGTTATAACGATGCTGTATTACGCAGTCTTGTTATCCATACTAAGCACGCCGTAACCGAAGCGTCCCCAATGAAAGCGGCTAAAGAAGAACGTAAACCTTTAGCTGAAGTTGAAAACAACGATTTTGAGGATGCTGAAGAGTAATTCAAAACTTGATAATCGCTTCTCGTTAATCGGCACAGTGTGTCAATTACCTAAACGAAGCAAAAGCCCTAACGGGATTGCGCATTGCCAGTTTTGGCTGGAACATCGTTCCGAACAAGTCGAAAGTGGTTTATCACGCCAAGCGTGGTTAAAGATGCCAGTTCAAGTCAGTGGCAATCAGTTAATAGAAAAAACTCAAAGCATTACGGTCGGCAGTAAACTTCTTGTGGTGGGGTTTATAACTTCACATAAAACCTCAAATGGTTTAACGCAGTTAGTATTGCATGCCGAGCAAATCGAATTTATAGATTAGGAGACAGCCAAATGGCACGTTATTTCCGTCGTCGTAAGTTCTGCCGTTTCACAGCGGAAAATGTTGTTGAAATCGATTACAAAGATATCGCTACATTAAAGAACTACATTTCTGAAAGCGGCAAAATTGTACCAAGCCGCATTACCGGTACTCGTGCGAAGTACCAACGCCAATTAGCACGCGCAATCAAACGCGCTCGTTATTTAGCGTTATTACCTTACTCTGATTCTCATCACAATTAAGAAGGAGTTAGGAAATGCAAGTAATTCTTTTAGATAAAATCGTTCACCTAGGTAACGTAGGTGATCAAGTTAATGTTAAATCTGGTTTCGCTCGTAACTTCTTAATCCCACAAGGTAAAGCGGTTATGGCAACTAAAGCTAACATTGAACACTTTGAAACTCGTCGTGCAGAGTTAGAAGCAGCGGCAGCAGCAAGTTTAGCAGCAGCTCAAGCTCGTGCAGCACAAGTGAGTGCATTAGGTTCTGTAACTATCGCATCTAAAGCTGGTGAGGAAGGCCGTTTATTCGGTGCAATCACTACTCGTGATGTAGCAGAAGCAGTAACTGCAGCAGGCGTTGAAATTGCGAAAAGCGAAGTTCGTTTACCAAACGGTCCAATCCGTACTCTTGGTGACCACGATGTTCGTTTCCAACTTCACGGCGAAGTATTTGCAACATTAGATGTTATCGTTGTTGCAGAATAATTATCAAAGTTTTTGATAAAAGAAAACCCGACATAATGTCGGGTTTTTTGTTTTTCTAGATTAAGAAAATATTTGGTTATTCGTTGAGAATAAAAAAGTGCGGTCAAAAATGACCGCACTTTTATTTCTTCACTTTAGTACTTTTAAATTACAAACCTAATACAGCAAATAATACCCAGATTGTGTAAATCATGGCTAAGCCGTAAAAGATAAATCCGCCTGCTGGCACGTGAATTTTAAGATCGTGCATCGCATGATGGATACGGTGTAAACCACACCACATTGGGAAAATTGTTAAAACTAAAATAATTAATTTTCCGATCCAAGAATAAGCGAATGTAATTAAGTTATGTGGATCAATTAATCCGAATGGCAACAATAAACCAAGGATTAAGATTACCACAGGGAAGAAAATCGCACTGACAGTCCCGCCAGCACCAAACATCAACCATACTGGTGGTTCACCAGAGCGTTTTGGATTTTGTTCGACCATTTTTTCTCTCCCTACATATAAACTAAAATTAATGCGATAACACTAATCACAGCTGTCACTGCCCAAAGTGCATTTCTTAACACGTGATGTGGTAAACGCTCATTTTTGACAATGATATTCATCACTTTTGGTGTCATCACGAAATAAGTTGCAGTGTGATATAAGGTCGCAATTAATGTGATGATATTTAATAACACCACAATTGGATTTCTTAAGAAGCCAATGAAATCAACAATACCTAAGCCTGGAACAGGATTGCTTGCAAGGCAAAGTACACCATAAAGCAATACGATACAGAACCATACGGCAAAGACAGAGGTTGCTTCACGCACCATATAAGCTTTGTAGAAATCCAATTTTTGCCACCAAGTAGCCGTCATTGGGCGAACATATTTTTTACGTTTACTTACTGTTACTGACATATTCTTCCCCTTAGCCTTTTGGTTTTAGCATTGAGATAACATAATCTTTGGCACTTTCCACTTTACCTTGGTTAATTGCAGAAGCTGGATCCACATGTTTTGGACACACTTCAGAACAATAACCGACGAAAGTACAGCTCCAAACACCGTTTTTACCATTTAATAATGGCATACGTTGTGCTTTACCATGGTCACGGTTATCAAGGTTGTAACGGTGTGCCATTGTAATCGCTGCAGGGCCTAAGAATTCAGGGTTTAAACCAAATTGTGGACAAGCCGCATAGCATAAACCACAGTTGATACACATTGAGAATTGACGATATTTTTCAAGTTGTGCCGGCGTTTGTTTAGTACGGCTGACTTGCAATTCTTTTGATGGATGTGGTTTACCATCTAATGCTGGTGCTTCGTTACCAATAATATACGGTTTAATGGCCTCTAAACTTTCGATAAAGTGGCTTAAATCAACCACTAAGTCGCGTTCAATAGGGAAGTTTGCTAATGGTTCAATACGCATGTGTCCGCTGTAATCACGTAAGAACGTTTTACAAGCCAATTTTGGTTTGTTATTGACCATCATCCCGCAAGAACCGCAGATCGCCATACGGCAAGACCAACGATAAGAAAGAGACGGTTCAAGTTTATCTTTAATGTAACCTAACGCATCTAAAAGAGAGGTTTGGTTATCATAAGGTACTTGATAAGAGCTTAAATGTGGCTCTTGATCGTTTTCTGGGTTGTAGCGTAATACTTCTACAGTCATTACCGGTGAATTAGCCATTTGCTTGCTCCTTAGCTTTCGCAGCCGCTTCTGCCGCTTCTGCTTCAGCACCATAAACACGTTTTGCTGGTTGAGATTTAGTGATTTTCACCGGGCTGTATTCAATACGCGGTGCATCATCGCCATTGTAGTAAGCAAGGGTGTGTTTTAAATAATTCACATCATCACGTTCGGTGTAGTCTAAGCGTTGGTGTGCACCACGAGACTCTTTACGTTCAATTGCAGAGTTTACAATAGATTGTGCCACATCAAGGATGTAACCTAATTCTACGGTGTAAAGCACATCGGTATTGAATACGCTTGAACGGTCTGTCACACGGATACGTTTATAACGTTCTTTAAGCTCAGCAATTTTATCTACTGCTTTTTGCATGCTTTCTTGGTCACGGTAGATACCACAACCTTCTTCCATTACGGTACCCATTTCATCACGGATTTCAGACCAAGATTCGTTACCTTCTTGGTTATAAAGGGCTTCAAGGCGGGTCACAACATCTTGAGCTTGTGCATCAACTGCTGCACGGTTTACTGGTTTTGCTTCTGCTGCACGTTGTGCGGCATATTCACCTGCAACACGGCCTAAAACCACTAATTCAGCAAGCGAGTTAGAACCTAAACGGTTTGCACCATGTAAGCCAGAAGATGCACATTCACCCACTGCAAATAAACCTTTAATGCGAGTTTCGCTGTTGTAATCCACTTCAATACCACCCATGGTGTAGTGAACAACTGGACGTACAGGGATTGGTTCATTAACTGGGTTTACACCTTCATAAGCACTTGCTAATTCACAAATGAATGGAAGACGTTCATGTAAATATTTTTCACCTAAGTGACGTAAGTCAAGGTGAACCACATCGACACCTTTTGCAGTTTTTAAGGTGTTGCCTTTTCTCCATTCTTGCCAGAACGCTTGTGAAACTTTATCACGTGGACCAAGTTCCATATATTTATTTTCAGGTTTACCGATTGGGGTTTCAGGGCCTAGACCATAATCTTGTAAATAACGGTAGCCGTTTTTATTCACTAAGATACCGCCTTCACCACGACAACCTTCAGTCATTAAGATACCAGTGTTTGGTAAGCCGGTTGGGTGATATTGGACGAATTCCATATCACGAAGAGGAACACCGTGACGATATGCCATTGATAAACCATCACCAGTTACGATACCGCCGTTGGTGTTGAATTTAAATGCACGACAGCCACCACCAGTTGCAATCACAACCGCATTTGCGTTGATTTGAACAAGTGAACCTTCCATCATATTCATCGCAACCATACCGCGAGCATGACCATCATCAACTAAGATATCTAAAACGAAGTGCTCGTCAAAACGTTGAATTTGAGGATATTGAATGGATGTTTGGAAAAGAGTATGTAATAAGTGGAAACCGGTTTTGTCTGCCGCGAACCAAGTACGTTCGATTTTCATCCCACCGAAACGACGCACGTTCACATCGCCATCTGCTTTACGGCTCCAAGGGCAACCCCAACGTTCAAGCTGAGTCATTTCCACTGGAGAATGTTCAACGAAGTATTCCACCACATCTTGTTCACATAACCAGTCACCACCGGCAACGGTATCGTGGAAGTGTTTATCGTAGGAATCTTCCTCTTTAATTACTGCGGCCGCACCACCTTCTGCTGCCACCGTATGGCTACGCATAGGATAAACCTTAGAAACTAATGCGATCTTTAAGTTAGGGTTTGCTTCTGCTGCTGCAATTGCTGCACGTAAACCGCCGCCACCGGCACCAACAATAGCAATATCGACATTAACCGTTTGCACGATATCCTCCAATCATATAGAAAGTAAAAAAATAAAACGCCCTAAATTAATAGGGGCTTGTGGTAATTCTGCCACTTTTGTTTACAAATTAGTAACTTTTTTTCCCGAATAAAGGGATAAAATATCAAAAGTGTGATCTAACTCAAAAAAGTTAATTTTTTATATATTTATAGATGATAACCGTTTGCGTTTAAGAATGATTTAGTCGGATTATTGAGTTAAAAATCAGTCTTGTTTACAATAGCCTAATTCATTTTAAACGTGAAAAACGGAGAAAAAAATGACCGCACTTAGCGATGAAAAAACAGAATGGCAACCTTCCGCCTCAATTAAAAACTTATTGGCGCGTGCCAAAATCATTGCGGATATCCGCCAGTTTTTTACTGAACGTGGATTATTAGAAGTGGAAACGCCCGTTTTAAGTGAATTTGGTGTGACGGATCTTCACCTTTCAACTTTTAATACAGAGTTTATTGCGCCTTTTGATGAACTGTCGAAAACGCTGTGGCTTTCTACTAGCCCGGAATATCATATGAAACGTTTATTAGCGGCAGGCAGTGGACCGATCTTTCAAATTGGCAAAGTGTTTCGTAATGAAGAAGCGGGTAATCGCCATAATCCGGAATTTACCATGCTTGAATGGTATCGACCGCACTTTGATATGTACCGCTTAATGAATGAAGTGGATGATTTATTACAACAGATCCTTGATTGTAAACCGGCAGAAACCTTAAGTTATCAATTTGTCTTCCAAGAATATGTAGGATTAGATCCATTATCAGCGACTCGTCAAGAATTAGTAGAGGCAGCGCGCAAGCACAACTTTATGGCAGATGAAGATGAAGATCGTGATACGTTATTGCAATTTTTATTCAGCGAAGTGGTAGAACCTAAAATCGGACAAGAAGCGCCTGTTGCCGTTTATCATTTCCCTTCTTCCCAAGCCGCGCTTGCACAACTTAGCCCAGAAGATAGCCGAGTGGCAGAACGTTTTGAGTTCTATTATAAAGGCTTAGAGTTAGCCAACGGTTTCCATGAGCTCACCGATGCGCGTGAACAGCAACACCGCTTTGAGCAAGATAACCGCCTACGCGAAAAAGCAGGCTTGCCACAACGTGAAATTGATCATCGTTTACTGGCTGCATTACAAGCAGGAATTCCGAATACATCAGGCGTAGCTTTAGGTGTTGATCGTCTCATTATGATTGCGTTAGGCGCTGAAAGTATTAAAGAAGTGATTTCATTTTCGATAGAATGTGCTTAGTTTGCTCAAAAAGTATTCATTATTTCTTCTGAAATGAATAAAAAAGAAGAACAAATTGCTCAAAATAGAGCGATCATTGTATAGACAAAATTCTGAAAAGTTCGATGTGAAAGGATGTTTTTGATTAAAAAATATCCTTTTTTGTGTAAAAAATGTGATCTTGATCCAATTTTAGAAAATTGGAACAGATCCTCCATTGACACTATAGGTTTATTTTGTAATATTTGCGACGTCTATTTCGGAGATTGAACTTTTTATGAAAAATTGCTTCAATCAAAAATCATAGGTAACAACCAAAAGGAATAACAATTATGAAAAAGACACTAGCAGCACTAATCGTTACTGCATTTGCCGCTTCAGCAGCAAACGCAGCAGTAGTTTATGACAACGAAGGTACTAAAGTTGAATTAAACGGTTCTCTTCGTTTAATCATGGAAAAAGCGGATAAAAAAGAGTATACCGCCGCTGGCCAATCAACTAAAAAAGCTAACTCTGCTTTACGTAATGCAGGCTCACGTTTCGGCATCACTGTAAAACATAACTTAGATAACGATTTCTATGCATTAGGTCGTTTAGAATTCCGTTTTGATGACACAACTTCTCGTGATAAATTTGGTAGACTTTATGCTAAACGTGCTTATGTAGGTTTAGGTAGCAAAGCGACTGGTGACATCACATTTGGTCGTCAATTAACTATCGCGGATGATTTAAGCCAAGCAGTTGACTATGAATATGGTTTCATTCCAAAAGGTGAATATATTCCTACTGCAGGTACTGGTGTAGTTCGTTATGACTATAAAGGTATTGAAGGTTTACAATTAAGCGCAAACTATAACTTTGGTCAAAAGAATGATGAAAAAGGTAAGTTGCTTGATCCAGCTATCAAAAATGCATTTGGTTTCGGTGCATTATATACTGCGGGTGATTTAGATGCGCGTTTCGCTTATGGGCACACTAGCTTTGAAACTCCAGCATCATATAAACACCGTTTAGATGGTTTCTTAGCATCATTAGGCTATAAATTTGGCGATTTCACATTAACAGGTGACTTCGCTTATGGTCATGAAAAATTGGATGATGCGAAACTCAATAAATTCTACGTAGCGCCAGGTTTTGCATATCAAGTTCTTCCAGCGTCTAAAGTATATGGTAACTACCTATATGAACGCGTGAAAGCTGATTCTGATAAAGTGAAAACTCACGGTTTCTTACTTGGTGCAGACTACAAACTTCATAAACAAGTTGTAGTATTCTTAGAAGGTAAATATGTAACTAAGAAAGAGTACGTGGCTGATACTTACAATGGTAAAGTTAAAGACAGAGCTATCGGTGTAGGTATGCGTGTATTCTTCTAATCTTTGATTAGATAAGAATCTTAATCTTAAAAGGCGAATCGAAAGGTTCGCCTTTTTGTTTGTTTTTTAAATCTCCCCAACCCCTCTTTACGAAAGAGGGGCTTTTTTATGATGTTACTTTTAGTGGTTTTATTGGGAATATCTTTAAGGGAGAGTTAAGAATGGAGAGTCTTTATTTGCTATTAAGATCCCCCTCTTTCGTAAAGAGGGGGGAGGGGGAGATTTACTATTTCAATCTATCCAAAACCAGTTTCCCCATCATTTCAATATGGGCGTTTTCTGCATTCAAGGCAGGAATATAGTGATAAGACACACCACCGTGATTTAAGAACGTCTCTTTGTTTTCAACCTCAATTTCTTCTAAGGTTTCTAAGCAATCTACCGAAAAACCTGGACAAATCACCGCTATTTTTTGAATACCTTGAGAAGCCGCTTCTTCTAAAAAGTGATCCGTATAAGGTTGTAACCATTCTTCACGGCCAAAACGAGATTGGAACGTCATATTCCATTGGTTTTCGGTTAAACCTAATTTATCCACGATGGTAATGGTAGTTTGTTTACAATGCTGACGATAATAATCGCCCATATTCTCATAACGTAATGGAATGCCATGATAAGAAAAAAGCAAAAACTCATCGGGTTTTAACCGCACTTTGATGGAATCCACCAACGCATTAATGTAGTTTTCATCAAGATGATAAGAATGAATAAACTCAAAAGGCACAATATTGCGTTCTTGTGCAATGGCACGATTAAACGCATCGATTAATGCGCCTGTTGTGGTGCTCGAATATTGTGGATAAAGCGGCAACACAATCATGCGTCCCACATCATTTTTGAGTAAATTTTTGACCGCACTTTGCATCGAAGGATTGCCGTAAGTCATGGCAATCTCGACTTGTGCATTGATCCCTTGTTCAGTCAAATAAGCTTGTAAACCCATTTGTTGTTGCTTTGTAATAGCAAGCAGGGGAGAGCCTTGTTCTGTCCAAATAGATTGATAATTTCGTGCAATGCGTTTAGAACGCATCGGTAAAATAATGGCTTTTAAAAGGGGATACCATTTCCAACGCGGTAAATCGACCACGCGAGGATCCATTAAAAATTCCCACAAATAACGAGAGATCGCCGCGGGTTGAGGGGCATCTGGCGTACCAAGATTCGCTAAAATGATGCCGATTTTTTTTGTTGTATTCATAACTGTTTGATAGAAAGCGTTAATCGAGAAACGCAACAGAGTTTATCTTGTTCATCGCGAATGTCAATTTGCCAAACATGGGTATTTTGATTTAAAGCAATTGGCGTAGCCTTTGCCGTCACAAAACCTTGTTTCACTGGGCGAAGATGATTGGCGTTGATATCTAATCCTAAGGCAACTTGACCTTCTTCTATACAGAGAAATCCTGCCAATGAACCAATGGTTTCTGCTAAAGCTACAGATACTCCACCATGCAATAAGCCGAAAGGTTGAGTGGTGCGATAATCCACCGGCATTTTTGCCTCAATCCAGTTTTCACCATAAGCCGAAATCTCAATCCCTAAATGCCCAATAGCACAATGTTTCCCCATTTCATTGAGCTGCTCAAGGGTGAATGCTTTTTTCCAGATTGTCATGCCTTTCTTCCTTAATTAATCTTATTCGCTTGCTTTAGTTTGATATAAATCCTCCCTTTCGTAAAGGGATAGATAAATGATGGGATTTTTCATACCTAAATTTGTTTATTTTTTATCCGAAATTTACAATTATTTACATAATTTAATAAAATTTAATGTAAATCTTTACATATATTTACATAACTCAAAATTTACCTTAATTGCTTGTAATTTTTAATAAATCTTTTTTTTGATGCTTTCTTTTTATACAAAGTTAGCTTAAAATAAGCCGTTCTGACCAGAAGGGTAAGGGAAACTATTGGCTAAATTTGTTGTCGCCGCCTTTTTGATGCTGAATTTTTTGGTGCTGTTGTCCGTGCAACAGCTTCTCAACAATCCTAATAAAAAGGAATAAAACTTATGAACAAAGTGTTTAAAGTTATTTGGAATCATGCTACACAAACGTGGACAGCAGTTTCTGAACTTGGGCATGCTAAGGGTAAAACCAAGTCTAAAAAAATCGTTAAATTGACCGCACTTGCAGGTGCTGTAATGGGCGTGGTTGGTACTGCTCAAGCAACAGTGGATACCGGGGCTAGTACAATTACGATCAGTTCTGCTAACCCTAACAATGTAGTTGGTACGGGAGAAGGTCAAGGCAATATTAATATTGGTACTGGTGCTCATACTTTCAGATCAGAAAATGGCAAAGTATCTCATGATGCAATTGCTATGGGTACTCGTGCAACTGGTACGGGTGATGCTTCAGTGGCTATTGGTTTGGAAGCTAGTGCTACAAAACAAAATGGCATTGCGATTGGTCATAAAGCAACAGGAACAGCCCAAAACGCTATTACAATTGGTGAAGAAGCAAAATCAACCAGTGATTTGGCTACGGCTATTGGTACACAAGCTGAAGCGAGTGGTGGGGAATCTATTGCTTTGGGATCTAAGTCAAAATCCTCTCATGATGCAACTGTTGCCGTAGGTAAAGAAGCTAATGCTTCTCAATCTTCTGCTATTGCTGTAGGTTATCAGTCTGCTGCAGCTGCTAATAATGCTGTAGCTGTTGGTAAAAATACGACCGCAGGCGCTGAGAATGCGATTGCTGTCGGTTTGCGTGCGACTGCTACTGGTACTCGTGCAATTGCAACAGGTGCAGGCTCTAAAGCAACTGGTGAACAATCTCTTGCAGTAGGTTTTAAAGCTGATGCTAAAGCTGATAACTCTATCGCTCAAGGTAATAGCGCAGTTGCAAACAAAGAATCAGATATTGCAATTGGTACAAATTCTGTAGCAAATGGATCAGAAGGCGTTTGTAATAAAGGAGAAAAAGGAAGTTCCTCATTACCAGATAGTAGCGCAAGTAACTGTGAAGGTTCAGCTGTTGCATTAGGTAAAAATGCAAATGCTACTGGTACTTATGCTGTTGCAGTGGGTGTTCAAGCTCAGGCTGGTAAAAAGAATACGACTGCACTTGGTTCAGGAGCAAGCGTGGCAACTGAAAATGCCGTAGCATTGGGGTCAGGATCTGTGGTGACGGAAGATGAAAAATACGTTCCTACAAATAATGCAACGGTAGGAACTTATAAATATGAAGGTTTTGCTGGTAGTGATAGTCTGCTTGGAAAGGGAGCAGTAGTTTCCGTCGGTGATAAAAATTATGAACGTCAAATTAAAAATGTTGCAGCAGGTCAAATCAATAGCGACTCAACAGATGCAATCAATGGCTCACAATTATTTGCGGTTGCAAACCGTGTTGAAAACTTGAGTCCATTTACATTTCAAGGTCACAATGGTTCAGGTAGCTCACCTGCTACAGGTACTTACAAATACGATCCTAAATCAAATGCCAATAACATTCTGAAACTGATCGCAGGCGCTGGATTAAAACTAACCTCAAATGGTACTAATGAGTACACCTTAAGCGTAGAAGGTGCAGGTTCAACTGGATCAACAGGCCCTGCTGGTGCTAAAGGTGATACTGGTCCTGCTGGTCCTAAAGGCGATACCGGCCCTGCTGGTCCTAAAGGCGATACCGGCGAAAAAGGCGACAAAGGCGGCAGCATCACAGGTGAAGTTGTAAATAACGGTGACGGTACTCATACAATTACTATTACCGATTTGGAAAGCGGTTCAGTTACTACTACTATCGTAAAAGATGGTAAGAATGGTAAAGACGGTAAAGACGGTGCAACTGGTGCTAAAGGTGACACTGGTCCTGCTGGCCCTAAAGGTGATACCGGCGCTACTGGTGCAACCGGCGAAAAAGGCGACAAAGGCGACAGCATCACAGGTGAAGTTGTAAATAACGGTGACGGTACTCATACAATCACGATTACTGATTTAGGTACTGGCTCAGTTACTACGACTATCGTTAAAGACGGTAAAAACGGTAAAGACGGTAAAGACGGTGCAACTGGTGCGAAAGGTGACACTGGTGCAACAGGTGCTACAGGTGCTAAAGGTGACACTGGTGCAACAGGCGCAACTGGTGCTACAGGTGCTAAAGGTGACACAGGTGCTACAGGCGCAACTGGTGCTACAGGTGCTAAAGGTGACACAGGTGCTACAGGCGCAACAGGTGCAACAGGTGCTAAAGGTGACACAGGTGCAACTGGTGCTACAGGTGCTAAAGGTGACACAGGCGCAACTGGTGCTACAGGTGCTAAAGGTGACA
>CAUPWR010000015.1:0-40866 GCA_963515445.1 Parahaemophilus parainfluenzae
CCTACAAGCCTACAAGCCTACAAGCCTACAAGCCTACAAGCCTACAAGCCTACAAATAGCTTATTATCTAAATATCAACCTTGCAAATTTATTTGGGGAGGTTGTTAATGGCTATTTTTAAAACTGAAGATATTGTTAGAGATGAAGCAGGAAAAATTCTTGGTTTTGACCATAATTTAAAATCTACAACTTTAGGGATTGGAGTCGGGCAACTTACGACATTCAAACAACTCGGTTTTAAATCAGATAAAAAGCCTGATGGATGGTATTTACCTAGTAATTCTAATGATGTCGCAATAATTCTTGAAACAAAAAATAGTAACGAAGATATTAAAAAAGAAAAATGGATTGATGAATTATTTTCTAATATAGACATTATTTCAAGTAAATATAAAAAGATTATTGGTATTCTCTATAATGGCTATAATGTTGATGTATATAAAAATAAAGAACTAATCAATACAGCTAGAACTCTTCAAGATAAACAATACTATATAGATCTATTTAAAGATAACAGCATAGACAAAAATAAAATCTATTCTTTAACTAAAAAAATTAATGATTTATTACACTTCAAATTCGGTATTAAAAATTTGTATCATCGAATGATTTTTACTGCATCCGCATTAGTGGTAGAACGATTTGGCGGTAATTTAGGTGCAATTAAAAATAACGGTTATGAGCCATTTCGTAATAAAATTTACGATACATTAGCTAAGTCATTGCAGGAACATCGCAGGCAAAATCTTAAAATTGATATTTTACTTGAAGTATATAGCGAAATTAGAATGAATGTCGTGGAAAACCAAGATGACATCAATTCTTTTATTGATAGCGTGATTGATATTTCCCATTCTGTTAATTCTGATAATTGGAATGGCGAAGATGTAATGGGGATTTTCTTTAATGAGTTTAACCGCTATAAGAAAAAATCCGAGAGTGGGCAAGTATTTACCCCTGAGCATATTACCTCTTTTATGTATGACTTAATCGGAGTTAGCCATAATGATAAAGTGCTAGATGCTACCTGTGGTAGTGGTGGATTTTTAGTGAAAGCAATGGCAAATATGATTAAAGAAGTGGGTGGTATAAATACAATTGAAGCAGAAAATATCAAGAAATATCAGTTATTCGGTATAGAGTTTGATCGAGAAATTTTCGCACTAGCCTGTGCCAATATGCTCATTCACAAAGACGGAAAAACCAACCTAGAACAGCTAGATACAAGAGAAACACAAGCTTGTGAATGGATAAAATCTAAACCTATAACTAAAGTATTGATGAATCCTCCATATGAACGCAAATATGGTTGTAAAAAAATTGTAGAAAATGTACTCGAAAATGTGCCAATCGGGACAAAATGCGCCTTTATCCTACCTGATAAAAAACTGGAAAAAGACAAAATGGGTGGATTGCTCAAAAAACATACGCTAGAAAGTATAATCAAACTGCCTGAAAACCTGTTTGATGCGGGTGTTACCACCAGTATTTTTGTATTTGAAACAGGTAAGCCACAGAAAGAACGAAAAATTTTTGCTTGCTATATGGAAGATGACGGCTTGGAGCGAGTGAAAAATCAAGGGCGACATGACATTAAAAATCGCTGGGCTGAGATTGAACGCTATTGGCTAGATGTAGTATTGATGAAAACAGACGAAAAATACAAAACACATCAATGGTTAGATCCAAATGAATGTTTATCGTATCAAAAACCACAGCAAGAATTTGAGATCTTTGAAGAGGATTTTAAAAAAGTCATCTTGGATTATATTTTATTTGAAAATGGTGTTGATGTGAAAACCTTTAATGATAATTTGCTTAATAAAATTCTATATCAATCAGAAATTAAAAATAATCAAATCGTATTAAACCTAAAAGGGGAAAACTATGAATAGATTAGATATTTCAGATTGGAAAGAGTTTAAGATTGCTGAATTATTTGATATTAATCCTACTCGCTATCATAAGTTAATAAATAAAGATTTATTTGATGAAGAGGGTAAAAATCCAGTTGTTGTAAATTCAAGTTATAACAATGGCATTGGGGGTTATAGTAACTATGAGTGTACAGAACAAGGCAATACTATCACATTTAGCGATACAACAACAGCCGATAGTATTTTTTATCAATCCAATGATTTTGTCGGATATTCCCATGTTCAAAAGCTAGTCCCTATTATTTATAAAGATAAATGGACAAAGAATTGCTTATTATTTTTCATGATTGTATTTAGAGCAAAAGCAAAATTAATGAATTTTGATTATGTAAATAAATTTACTAGAGAAAATGCATTAAACTTACTTATTAAATTACCAGTAAAAAATAACATTCCAGACTGGGAATACATGGAAAAGCACATTGAATGTTTATATTTGATAGAAAAAGATAGTATTTCTGCCATTGCAAATCATATAAATAACCCTCTAGAGAAAAATATTTCATTAAAAGGCTGGAAGCGATTCCATTTATACGATAATGAAATGTTTGATATAGATATGGGAACAAAACTAGATAAAATTAAAATGACTAGTGTTAATCCAACCATTAATTTTATCGGAAGGGCTAATAAGAGTAACGGAATTACTGAGCGTGTTGATGAGATTAGTGGTTTAAAACCTTATGAAGCAGGTAATTTAACTTTATCACTTGGGGGAGAATATCTTGGGTCTTGTTTTATTCAGCCATCTCCATTTTACACAAGTCAAAATGTTGTAGTTTTAAAACCCAAATGGCAAATGTCATTCAATGTTAAAATGTTTATTGCTATTATGGTATTTAAAGAAAGTCAATTGTACTACAAAGCTTTTATTGACGAACTCAATCGACATATAAAAACCGATTTTTCTATTTATTTACCAACTAAAAATGATGCACCTGATTGGCAATATATGGAAGCTTATATAAGCTATTTATTTCAGCAACAAAGTAATACTCTACAACATTTAGTTTAAAATATATACATAAGCAACCTCGTAGGGTTGCTTTTTTCTTGTAAATCGATCAAAACTTGCTCTAAAATATTTCCCACTTTAAGCAAATTTTCTCGTTTGCTTTTTTCATATTTAATTCGTTCAACCAATTTAGCAAGAGAAACATGACTTATTGGCTATAAAACAATAAGTTGAAAGTTGATTATGCACGTTGAACGAAAAAATGAAAAACAACAAGAAAACATCACCACTTTTACTTTCTGCACTTCGCAACCTCTCTGCGTTCGCTATTTACGATTTATCTGATACCGAAATACTCATTCTTCTTAAAAATGCTCGTTGGGGAAACTCTCATTGTTTTCATACTGTTCAATGCCCTCGTTGTCAGATTGAGCATAAAGCCTATTTTATTTCTTCTCGTAAGCAATGGCAGTGCAAGCATTGCCAACATCGTTTTTCCGTAAAAAGTGGTACGATTTTTCAGCACACTAAACTTTCCCTAAAAAAGCTACTGTTATCGGTTTATTATTTTACTATCAATAGTAAAGGGATTTCTGCTCTTAACTTATCTCGTCATATTGGTGTGCAATATAAAACGTCATGGGCATTACTACATAAATTCCGTGAAGCAGTTGAAAAAACGCAAGATTACACACCACTCACGGGCATTATTCATATTGATGGTTGTTATGTGAATAACTACCTTCGCCCAAAAAATTTTAAACATAAGAGAATTGATAGACGTAAGAGATGTCACCAACGTAAAGACAAATCCTGCGTTATGGTTTTCCGTCAACAAGCTGCAAATCAGGAAATAATGAAAGGAGCCGACTGCACACTCGTTGCGTTAGTTAAAGAGGAAAATGCTGATGATATGTTTGCTTTAACACATCGCTTAGTCGCACAAAAATCTACAATTTGTGCTGATGAAAATCCTGCTTATGATGGCTTGGCATTTCACTATGACTTATGTCGCGTAAATCATTCGCAAGAATATTGCTCGATTGATGGCACCACTAATAACCTAGCGGAATCCTTCTTTGCACGATTTAGAAGAATGATTATGGGTGTGTATCATAAGATGGGAAATAATTACATGATGCACTATGCGAATGAAACCGCATGGCGTGAAGATTTTCGTTACCAGTCAGATAAAGACAAATTCGACAACGTACTAAAACGCTGTTTGAAAGCCAGACCTTCACGAGATTTAACTGGCTACTGGCAGGGAAATAAGAAGCCTACGGCAAAATTCGGATTAGAAAGTTTGTGTTTGAAAGCATCAAACGATAACCAATATTTAGCCGTAGCCTAAATAATTTAAAACAACATAAGGAACAATGATGGAAACCATGACATACACGCCACTTAATGTGGATTTAAAAAAGATGGACTATGAAACCTTCAAAACTTTTATGTACCAGCTAATAGCTACCCTAATATCGAAGATTGTGATTATTTACCAGAATTATTCATAGTTAGATGAGTAGTATTCAGAATACTTTAGTTAGTACCATTGTTTTAAGTAAATTTATCCCTATTATACTAATATATTGGTATTTATATGTTTCCTATATAGGGGAAAAGTCATCTTGACCCTATAGCAAGTTTAAGATATATTATAGAAAATTTTTTGACAAGTTGAACTGCACATGATAGTCTTTTCTCGAAAAGACTATCATGTGCAGTTTTAGATGTAATATGGATGGTAGTATGGATAATAGTGAGTTAGTCTCTCTAGCCGAACAAAAATTTGAAAAACTCCAGAGTCGTATTTATGGAGAGATCAATGCATTGCTGAAATATGCTAAATTAAATGCGCTTGATGTTTTAAAAAATAGAACGCCCACTTATTCTGAAAGTGCTGCTATTTTGAAGCAGTATGTCGGTATTATCGAAAAATTGCAAGATATGGGGATCCCGATTCCAAAACAGGAGATCGTTGAATTAGAAAAGATTGTGACTATTTTTACGTCTCTTGCTGTAGCTATTGATCAGCAAGATGTTGAAGGTTTGGGTGCTGCAATAGCTGCCTTAGACTGCGAACCTTATATATTGTAAATATATCACGTTCCATTAGGAGAATTAATTATGACTACATTGACAATGAATCAAGTAAAAGTGTTAAACTTACTAAAAAAAGCAGAAGATTGTGTAGAACGTCTTGAAAAAGTAAGAAAGGAATTCGAATATTCATTACTTAAGAAAGAAATGAAGAAAGTTGCTTAATATTTGTAAATTATAGGAAAATGCCTCTATGTTAGTAGAGGCATTTTTTTCAACTTTAGTAAGTTTTTGCCTTGTGCAACTGCTACATAATACCGTAGTTTTTGACCGCACTTTTTATATGTAATTAACGTTAATTAGGCTTATGGAATAAGATAGCTCAATTATTTTCCCGTATAATTATCTATTAATGCTTCCAATGCAGGAATTGGTGCCGAGTTATTATCTTCTACAGCATTATCAAACTTAAATTTTAACGAACCATGATTAAGACGACCAGCACCATAATAGCCTGTTACGCGTTCAGGCACCATAGATGTTGCATCTGGTGTATAGGAATACATTAACGATGAAGTCGTATCAAAATTGTTATAAGTATTACCTCCGTTGAGTGATACTACCGAAGATGGTACTTTCTCATCACGAGAAGTTGCTTGGAAGAAATCAAAGCTTCTATTGTTAGCTGCATAGGTAATTGGAGAATAACTTTCTGCTGTTCCCTTCTCTGCAAAAATACTTCCATATTCTTTTATCATGCCGCCTTCTTCACCAGAGAATTTACCTGCACCATTTGCATCATTACCTTGTCGAGAAATCAAAATAGGCTCTTTCGTTGCCCGGAAATAGTTATTTTCAGAAAATACGCTCGATCCCATCGTTGCACCAATACCATACTTAGCACAACCATCATAGAAATTGTTCCACATATGTACACTCATTGTGCGAACTCGAGCATGACGAGAATCACTGTGGTCAAACCAATTATGATGATAGGTAATGTAATTCGGTCCAGACTCACTCTTCATTCCAGCCATACTTGTTTTTCCTGTATCCCAGAAATGACAATGATCAATTGTAACGAATTTAGAATTTGTCTTCACATCAATGGCGCCATCACCTTTCGCATGATCACCACTTCCAGATTTGCCATAAAAGACATCAATATGGTGAATCCAAATATTAGAATTATCAGTATCAAGTGATATGCCATCATCCATCGCTCGCATAATTCCTAAATTGCGAAACTCGACACTCTTAGCATTTCTGACTAAGAACCCAAAACCATAGATAGTAGCGTCTTCTCCAATACCTTCGATGGTAATGTTCATTTCGGTATCAGCTTTCTTTCCTTTAATTTGAATGCCTTCAGAGCTACTTCCAAAGGTATCTGTATCGCCATTTTTTATTAAACCCAGAACCCTCACTACCAATGGCGTAGTAATATTACCTTTCTGATAAGCATTGAGAATAGATTGAAGTCCAGTAAAGGAGCCATTACCTAAATGAGCAGTAACAGTCTTCGCATTGTCTTTATTCACATAAATCACTACTGCATTGGATTTCAGCGAGCCGTCATCGTTATAAGCACCAACGCCAGAGAAGCCTTTATGGGCAAAACCTTCTCGACTGTAATTTTTCACTTGTAGAGCTGTTACTTCACTAAACAAGGTTTCAACCCCTCCTTGTAGCGCGACCACTTTTAATGAATAGCTACCCGCCTTAAGTCCTGGAATATCTGCTCTCATATATCCACTATATGCACGTATCAATTCAGCATCAATAGGCATGTAATCCGTATATTGTCCGCCTTTGATATAAACACGATAGGAATCTACTCCTTCTAAAGGCATCCACTTAACATAAACACTTTCTAACCACCCGTTCGCTTCAATAATACTTACGCCATTGTCAGCAACGTTAGAACTAGCACTGTTATTAGTACTTTGACTATTCGTTGCAAATAAATTTACGGGATGTTCAACATTCGAGTGAGCCTTATTTACTGAAGGTGATGAACTACCATTCAATGATTGTGCCCAAATAGACATACTCGTACATGCAAGAAGCACTGAGAGTAAAATATTTTTTTTCATATAAATACCCATATTTACTTTAGTTTGACTTAATAGTGATATCTATGAGCTATTTTTTCTTATTGCAAAGATAACCATATTTTACAATTCGGCATCACTATCGATATTTGTCAGATTATGACTATAATTTCACCAAAATAGAAGTATAAAAAAATATTTTTCTTGAATCTAAATTTTAAGTTCCATTCGCGCCAAATCGCATTCTATGGCATAATTTAGCAAACACAATTAAAAAAGGAAAACAATATGAAAATTTTACACACGATGCTTCGAGTAGGTGATTTAGACCGCTCTATTAAATTTTATCAAGATGTTTTAGGTATGCGTTTATTACGCACAAGTGAAAACCCTGAGTATAAATATTCACTTGCCTTTTTAGGTTATGAGGATGGAGAGAGCGCGACTGAAATCGAGTTAACATACAACTGGGGCGTGACTGAATATGATCTTGGTAATGCTTACGGCCATATTGCTATTGGTGTAGATGATATTTACGCGACTTGTGAAGCGGTACGTGCTAATGGCGGTAAAGTGACTCGCGAAGCCGGCCCGGTTAAAGGTGGCACAACTGTGATTGCCTTCGTTGAAGATCCAGATGGTTATAAGATCGAGTTTATCGAAAACAAAAGTGCAAAATCAGCTTTAGGGAATTAAGGAATATATTGTGTCAGATACACCTGAAATTCCTTATCATCACCAATTAAAAAATCGCTTCCGTGGCTACTTTCCTGTCATTATTGATGTGGAAACGGCTGGGTTTGATGCCAAAAAAGATGCACTTTTAGAGCTTGCGGCAATCACCTTAAAAATGGATGAAAATGGCAATTTACAACCTGATCAAAAATGCCATTTCCATATTGAACCATTTGAGGGGGCGAATATTAATCCCGAATCACTCAAATTTAACGGGATTGATATTCACAATCCATTGCGAGGTGCTGTATCTGAATTAGATGCGATCACGGGATTGTTCCAAATGGTGCGTCGTGGACAAAAAGATGCTGAATGTCAGCGTTCTATCATCGTGGCGCACAATGCGGCTTTTGACCAAAGCTTCGTGATGGCTGCAGCTGAACGTACGGGCGTAAAACGTAATCCATTCCACCCTTTTGGGATGTTTGATACGGCAACACTTGCCGGTTTTATGTTTGGACAAACAGTGCTCGTCAAAGCCTGCCAAGCGGCAAAAATTCCTTTTGATGGTAAACAAGCACACTCTGCGCTATATGATACCGAACGTACGGCAGAATTATTTTGCTATATGGTGAATCATTTAAAAGAGCTTGGTGGTTTCCCGCATATTGCTCAAACAAATGAAACGGAAAAAACAGCTGAAAATCAGACCGCACTTTAATTTTCAAAATTTTTTAGAAAAAAGGCTTGCAATCGTTTTCGGTTTACCGTATTTTAAAAAGTAATTCGATTTAGTTATCTAAATAAGAGAGTTTCAAATGAACTTTATCCTTCGTCACCATCATCGCCATTCAACTGAATAATCTTTCAGGCTGTTGGCGTGCTTGGAAGATTTCTTCCGAGCTGACAAGATAAAGATCAAAAAATCTTACCCCTCGGAAGGCAACTTTCGAGGGGTTTTGTTTTATTATCAATTTACAGGAGTTTATTACTATGCGACATCTAACCTTAAATCAATTTTCTTTTATTATGCGACCTTTTTCTTTTAATTAATCAATAAGGAACAACAATATGCTATCTAATCCCGTTGTTATTTCAATTGTCGTGCTACTGGCGTTAAGCCTACTGCGCGTGAACGTGGTTATCGCACTTGTGATTTCTGCTCTTACAGCTGGCTTATGCGGAGACCTAGGTTTAAGCAAAACCATTGAAGCCTTTACAGGCGGCTTAGGTGGTGGTGCTGAAGTTGCCATGAACTATGCGATGCTCGGTGCATTTGCCATTGCGATTTCAAAATCTGGCATCACTGATTTGCTTGCCTACAAAATCATTGCCCGAATGAATAAAACACCAACCGGCAAAAATTTAGCGTGGTTTAAATATACGCTACTGAGTATTTTACTTTTATTCGCCATTTCATCCCAAAACTTGCTCCCAGTGCACATTGCATTTATCCCAATTGTAGTGCCACCTTTACTTTCTATTTTTAACCGTTTAAAAATCGATCGTCGTGCAGTTGCTTGTATTATTACCTTCGGTTTAACCGCAACCTATATGATCTTACCGGTTGGTTTCGGGAAAATCTTTATCGAAAGCGTTTTAGTAAAAAATATCAATCTTGCTGGGGCACCACTCGGTTTACAAACTAGTGTTGGTGAAGTTTCTTTTGCTATGCTTATCCCTGTTATTGGTATGATTCTTGGTTTACTCACTGCCGTATTTGTTACCTATCGCAAACCGCGTGAGTATGTTGTGACAACGGCAGAACCAACTACAACTGAAATTGAACAACACATTGCAAACATTAAACCGATTCAAATTACCGCAAGTGCGGTCGCCATTGTCGCGACTTTTGCCACACAGCTTTTCACAAGCTCAACTATCATTGGTGGTTTAGTCGGTTT
Source organism: Parahaemophilus parainfluenzae (assembly GCA_963515445.1). GTDB lineage: Bacteria > Pseudomonadota > Gammaproteobacteria > Enterobacterales > Pasteurellaceae > Haemophilus_D > Haemophilus_D parainfluenzae_AI. The sequence continues at coordinate 9,569 of CAUPWR010000015.1, forward strand.
AGTAATTTTCGGTGCTTTTGGTATTTTCAAACTCAAAGAAAGTAACGACATTTTCCAACAAGGTTTACGCTTAATGGCGATGATCGGCTTTGTGATGATTGCGGCTTCTGGTTTCGCCAATGTGATTAATACCACAAGCGGTGTAAAAGAGCTAGTTGATGCACTTTCAACCGGTGTGATTCAAAGCAAAGGCGTTGCGGCATTCTTAATGCTACTCGTTGGGTTATTGATTACCATGGGTATTGGTTCTTCTTTCTCAACCGTGCCAATTATCACCTCAATCTATGTACCACTTTGTCTCTCTTTTGGTTTCTCACCACTTGCGACAGTGGCTATTGTAGGTGTAGCGGCGGCATTAGGGGATGCGGGTTCACCGGCTTCTGATTCCACACTTGGTCCAACATCCGGTTTGAATATGGATGGTAAACACGACCACATTTGGGATTCTGTTGTACCAACCTTTATTCACTACAACATTCCATTATTAGCGTTCGGTTGGATTGCAGCCATGACCCTTTAATCGTTATAATCCCTGCATACATTATGCAGGGATCTTTTTATGTCTATTCAATCATTACTCAATACGCTCGAACAAAAAGTACAGCAACTGACTCAAGCCTTTCAAGCTGACTCTTATAAAAAAATCAACGCTAAATTTAACCGCACCTTATTTACCAAAGATTTTGAAACCGTCGGTTTTTATCTCAAAGAAATCCAGCAAAGCTTAACGAAGCTATGCAGCCTTCCCCATCAAAATGAGGAACAAATTGTATTTATGGCAGAACATCTTTTAGGGCAATGTACCGCATTGACTGAAGCCATGAATCGCAAGCATAAAAAGCCCATTAAACCGAAAATAGTAGAGCTCCAAGTTACAAGTAGCAAATCACAACATAGTATTCATCGACTCCCTCCAAGAGAGCGTTTAGAGAAATATTATGAAGCCTTGCAGCAACTCACGGGAAAATACGAAGAAGCTAAAGCACAAGCGGATACGGCACAAACAGATATTCAACGAGATATACATAAGCAAACAGCCGCAATTTATTTAACGCGCCGTCAAAAATGTTTAGAAGCGATTGAGACCTTAGAAGAATACCTTGCCTTTAAAGAGGCCCAAGAAAGTGCGGTCAAAAAATAAGATATTTTTAATAGACTGAAAAGCAAAAATCCCTAAATCTTTCAACTTAGGGATTTTTTGAATTTGATGGCGGAGGAAGTGAGATTCGAACTCACGGAGGGCGTAAACCCTCGCCGGTTTTCAAGACCGGTGCCTTCAACCACTCGACCATTCCTCCGTGATTTAAGCGAGGTGAATAATACGTTTTTTCCCCCACCCCGTCAAGCAAGAAAATAAAAAAATTATCTGACTGACTACTTTTAAATCACAATGTTTTAAAAATACACAAAATAAAAAACGGAACCTACTGGCTCCGTCTTTATTATTGAGATATTACTCTGCTTTCGCTTGTGTCGCTTCAGAATAAATATGGCTAATTGCACTATGATGGCCTGCGGCACCTTTACCGTTAAAGTAATAGCGAGACTCTGTCCATTCTACAATTGGGAATGGTTTGGACTCTTCATCTGGTGCTTTAGCTAATGTCATCGCTGCTTTAGTATGCTGTACTGCTGAAATGGTGCCTGCACGACCAGTGAACACATAAGAGCGAACAAACTCTGTTTTCTCTTGTGGTTCAATTTCTGTCGTTGCAACTTGAGCAACAGGTTCTGATTTATGATGCAAGCGTTCTAATGATTCTTGCACTTTCTGTTGAACCGCTTCATTTGCCGGTTGAGTAATGAAATCTAACGCTGGTTGTGCTTCAACTGATTCCTCTTCCACGACAATACCTGTTGCAGGCGTAATCACACCTTTTTTCGTTTTTTCTTGCTCAAGCAATTCATCCACCGATAAGAAATTATTTTCTTTCGGTGCATTCACAGCAGAATAATCGATGCATACTTTACCGCTTGCTAATTCAGGTGAAGCAACTGCCGCAAATAATGGCATTGGTGACTTCACTTCATTACGGCGGCGGCGCTGATTATTCGATGTACGTAAATGACGTGGAGTACGACGCTGACGTTCTTGACGTGGTTTATCTTCAGCATTATCAGCAACATTGTTTTCAACCACTTCATTTTGAACAGTCTCAACAACTGGAACTTCAACTGCTTCAATAACATTATCATTTACGTTATTTGCATTGTCATCAATACGAACACGTTTACGTAAATCACGACGTTGACGACGCTCTGCTACCGGTTTCTCTGCTTTTTCTTCTTGACGATTATCATCAGAAACATTAGCAAAATTAACCGCACTTTCAGACGTCACTTCTTCATTCGCGTTACGACGATTGCGACGATTATTTACACGCTCGCGAGTTGGACGCGCATTTTCTTCGTCTGTATTTTTCGCATTATCGTTGTTTTCGTTATTGCGAGAACGGCGATTATTACGACGATCTTGATTACGACGATTATTACGGTTGTTGTTACGATTGTTGCGGTTGTTTTGGTTTTTCTCTTCTTCTTTTGGTTCAGAAGCAAATAAACCTTTAATTGCGGCAACAATTTTTGCAAACAATGACGGTTCTTCCGATTTACGCTCAATTGGTGCTGGTGCAGCCGTTGGGATCGATAAAGATACTGCCGCACTTTCCATCACTTGCTCAGAGGTCACTGCTGCAGTTTCGATATTGCGAGAAACAAGAGACTCTTCCGGTACAAATGTATCGTCTTGTACATCATGGAATTTCGCTAAGTTATAGCTTAATTCGTTAAGTTCCTCACCTTCACGTACACGGAATACGCTAAAATGTGGCGTTTCCATTGCTTCATTTGGCACCACGATAATCTCTACATCATGACGTTTTTCGATGCTATGAACGGCTTTACGTTTTTCGTTAAGTAAGTAAGACGCAATTTGTACAGGCACGATAGTGTGTACTTGTTTGGTATTTTCTTTTAACGCTTCTTCTTCGATTAAACGTAAGATAGAAAGTGATAAACTTTCATTATCACGCACTTTACCTGTACCTTGACAGCGTGGGCAAACATGGTGAGAAGATTCACCTAATGACGGGCTTAAACGCTGACGTGACATTTCCAATAAGCCGAAGCGAGAAATACGGCTAATTTGAATACGTGCACGGTCTTGACGCACGGCATCACGAATACGGTTTTCAACTTCACGTTGGTGACGAACTGGCGTCATATCGATGAAATCGATGACTACTAAACCACCTAAGTCACGTAAACGTAATTGACGAGCAATCTCATCTGCCGCCTCAAGGTTGGTATTTAATGCGGTTTCTTCAATATCACCACCACGAGTTGAACGCGCCGAGTTGATATCGATCGCCGTTAACGCTTCTGTCACATCAATGACAATCGAACCACCAGAAGGTAAACGCACTTCACGCTGGAAGGCGGATTCAATTTGTGACTCAATTTGATAGTGACTAAATAACGGCACTTCGCCTTGATACAGTTTCACACGATTGATGAAATCTGGGCGTACAAGTTTGATGTGTGCTTTCGCTTTTTCAAATACTTTCGGGCTATCAATTAAGATCTCACCGATATCACGACGCAAGTAATCACGGATCGCACGCACGATCACATCACTTTCTTGGTGAATTAAGAACGGCGCTGGACGACTTTGTGAAGCTTGTTTGATCGCTTCCCAATGATGTAAAAGTACTTTCAAGTCCCATTGTAATTCTTCTGGTGATTTACCTACACCCGCTGTACGCACGATAAGACCAACGCCTTCTGGTACATCTAAAGAACTCAATGCTTCTTTTAATTCGATACGTTCATCGCCTTCAATACGGCGAGAGATACCACCTGCACGCGGATTGTTTGGCATAATCACCAAATAACTACCTGCAAGGGAAACAAAAGTGGTTAAGGCAGCGCCTTTATTGCCGCGTTCTTCTTTGTTCACCTGAACGATCACTTCTTGGCCTTCAGTCAAAATATCACGGATATTTGGACGACCTTGGAACACATAATCAGCAGGAAAATACTCACGGGCAATTTCTTTTAAAGGAAGGAAGCCATGGCGCTCTGCACCATAATCCACAAAGGCAGCTTCTAAACTCGGCTCTACGCGAGTGATTTTTCCTTTGTAAATATTCGCTTTTTTCTGTTCGTGACCCGGACTTTCAATATCCAAGTCGAATAAACGCTGGCCATCGACCAACGCAACGCGCAACTCTTCTTTTTGAGTCGCATTGATTAACATTCTTTTCATTGTCAATTTCTCGTTTGAATTATCTAAAATACCTTGAAAATTAACCACACTTTACAGATTTACTGACCTTAGCCATCGACCTCGTGTTTCTCGCGAACAGTCAATCTCACGACTGTATGTTGCTGGGTGCATTGATAGCATACTCAATTGTTATCTAAGACAATTTTCGTAAAACAATGCGGTGTGTTAATTACGCATTGCAAGGAAGCGTTAACCTTCAAGAAAAATATGTTGATTATCAATGTCTTATGCCATTCGCTGCATTGAGTTTTGACCAACATACAAAATCGCTTTCTAAATGCCAAATTTTCGGCGCAGAAAGACGCTCTATTATCCACATTCGGGGCTAAATTAGCAAGGCATTCTTGCTATTATCACCAGGGATATTGTGATATGATTCAGCCCAATTTTTAAAGGACAGATTCAATGACTGAAAAACAAGAAAAAATCATTAATCAATCCGTCAAAATGCTCACGATTTCTGAGGATGAAGCAGGACAACGCATTGATAATTATTTATTGGCAAAATTAAAAGGTGTGCCAAAAAGTTTGATTTATCGCATTCTGCGTAAAGGCGAAGTACGTGTGAACAAAGGGCGAATCAAACCTGAATATAAATTGCAAAATGGCGATGTGGTGCGTGTGCCACCAGTTCGTGTTTCTGAAAAAAATACTGCCCCAATTTCTAAAAACTTGAATAAAGTTGCTTCCCTTGAAAGCCATATTCTTTTTGAAGATGACTGTTTATTAGTATTGAACAAACCTTCCGGCATAGCGGTTCATGGTGGGAGTGGTTTGAATTTTGGTGTGATTGAGGCATTGCGTGCATTACGTCCTGAAGCCCGTTTTTTAGAATTGGTCCACCGTTTAGACAGAGATACATCGGGTATTTTATTAGTGGCAAAGAAACGCTCTGCCTTACGTAACTTACACGAACAACTTCGTGTTAAAACCGTGCAAAAAGATTATCTTGCACTCGTGCGCGGCCAATGGCAATCTCATGTAAAAGTCGTGCAAGCGCCTTTATTGAAAAATGAACTGGCCAGTGGTGAACGCATCGTCAAAGTCAGTGAGCAAGGTAAACCTTCAGAAACGCGATTTGCCATCGAGGAACGCTATCAAAATGCGACCTTAGTAAAAGCGTCGCCTGTAACCGGACGAACTCATCAGATCAGAGTTCATACCCAATATGCAGGACACCCGATTGCACTGGATGATAAATACGGTGATAAAGAATTTGATAAATATATGCAAGATCTCGGGCTTAATCGCTTGTTTTTACATGCGTTTTCTATTCGATTTGAGCATCCTAAAACGGGTGAAACATTACGCCTCAATGCTCAACTAGACGAAAAAATGAAAGCAATTCTGAAAAAACTGCGTGAAAGCAAAGAGATAAACCCATAGACAAGAAAAATGTTTATTGTTATATTTGATGACGGAGACAACTCGTTTCTATCATTAATTAACATATAACAACAAAGGATAGCAAAATGGCAAAAGGACAATCATTACAAGATCCTTATTTGAATGCGTTACGCCGTGAACGTATTCCTGTTTCGATTTATCTCGTTAATGGGATTAAATTACAGGGTCAAATCGAATCATTCGACCAATTCGTGATTTTATTAAAAAACACGGTTAATCAAATGGTGTACAAACACGCAATTTCGACTGTGGTTCCAGCACGTTCTGTTTCTCACCACAATAATGGCGGTCATCATGTAGCACAAACTTCTGATGCTGTAGCGGAAGTAGAAACACAAGCAGAATAATTCTGTTCAATGAACGATTTCATCAGTTTAAGTGCGGTTGAAAATTCACCTGAAATTTCAACCGCACTTTCGTCATCTAAAACAGTCGACAATAGCCAATCGACAAAAGATAAAGCTGTCGTCGTACATGTTTTCTTTTCCCAAAATAAAAACATTGAAGATCTACAAGAATTCCAACTTTTAGCGGAATCTGCCAATGTTGAGATTTTACAAATCATCACCACAAGCCGAGCTACGCCACAAGCGAAATATTTTATCGGTGAGGGGAAAGCACAAGAAATAGCTAATGCAGTGAAAGCCTTAGATGCCGATGTGGTTTTGGTGAATCATCAATTAACCCCTGCACAAACCCGTAATTTAGAAAGCATCTGCCAATGCCGCGTAGTGGATCGCACTGGGGTGATTTTAGATATCTTTGCCCAACGAGCCCGCTCGCACGAAGGGAAATTGCAAGTTGAATTAGCTCAGCTTAAGCATTTATCCACTCGATTAGTTCGTCGAAAAACAGGTTTAGATCAGCAAAAAGGTGCGGTAGGATTACGAGGCCCTGGCGAAACGCAGTTAGAAACAGATCGCCGTTTAATCAAAGTTCGTATTGCTCAGTTGCAAAATCGTTTGGCGAAAGTTGAAAAACAACGCAATCAAAATCGCCAAACCCGACAAAAAGCGGATATTCCGACCATTTCTTTAGTGGGTTATACCAATGCGGGAAAATCGACACTATTCAATTTCATCACGCAAGCCAATGTCTATGCGGCGGATCAGCTTTTCGCCACCCTCGATCCCACATTAAGACGTTTACAAATTCAAGATGTTGGTACGGCCATTCTCGCCGATACCGTTGGTTTCGTTCGCCAACTTCCCCATGATTTAGTTTCCGCTTTTAAATCTACGTTGCAAGAAACGGTAGAAGCCAGTTTGTTATTGCACGTCATTGATGCAGCAGACGCTCGAAAGATCGAAAATATTGAAGCCGTGAATTTAGTGTTGGAAGAAATTAAGGCTGATAAAGTGCCTGCATTGTTGGTGTATAACAAAATTGATTTATTGGAAAATGTGGCGCCTCATATTGAATATGATGACGAGAATAAGCCCGTTGCCGTTTACCTTTCAGCACATTCAGGTGAGGGATTAGATCTACTACTTGAAGCCATTAAAGTGCGGTTGAAAAACGAGATACTTTCTTTCACCCTCACACTGCTCCCACAAGAGGGCAAAATCCGCCACGCACTCTATCAATTAGACAGCATTCGTCACGAACAAATTTCGGATGAAGGTGAATTTATCCTCAATGTACAAATTGATAAAGTCGAATGGCTTAAACTTTGTAAACAATTCCCTAAACTGTTAGAAATTATTTACTAATACCATATTGTTTTAATTTATTGGCGATCGCCGTGTGTGATACGCCTAATCGTTGCGCCAATTTTCGCGTACTTGGATACTGGGCATAAAAAGCGCGGAGTACACTCGCCTCATATTGTCCCATGATCTCATCTAGTGTTTGCTCACCAAAATCATCCGCAGAAATGACCGCACTTTGTACAGGTTTTAAATTTAAACTTTCAATATCAAGCTGGTTATTCTTCGCTAAGGAACAGGCGCGATACAAGACATTGTAAAGCTCTCGCACATTACCTTGCCAAGGCTGACCTTTCAAATAATTTAGAAAATCAGCATCATATTGCGGCATTGAAATCTTAAGCTGCGTGCTAATTTCTTGTAAAAAACCGTCCGTTAAAGGCTGAATATCTTCTACTCGTTCGCGCAGAGGTGGCACATTTAGTGCTAAAACATTTAAGCGATGGAATAAATCACTACGCAACTTACCTTGCTCTAACAGTTTTTCCATGGGTTCTTGTGAAGTACAAATTACACGAACATTTGCATGATGTTCTTTTTCTTCCCCCACTCGACGGAAAGAACCATCCGTTAAAAAACGCAATAATTTTGCCTGTAAACTTAATGAAAGCTCAGCAATGCCATCCAGCAACACCGTGCCTTCGTTAGCATATTCAAAAAAACCGATGGTTTCACTGTCACCCACTTTACGTCCAAACATTTCGCTTTCCGCATCTTCATCCGGCAGGCCTGCACAGTTTACTGCAATGAATTTTTTCTCACGGCGCAAGCTTACAAAATGACAAGCTTTGGCTAATAAGTCTTTACCCGTGCCCGTTTCACCCTGAATTAAAAGCGGCACATCAAACATCGCAAAACGTTGTGCATTTTCGACCGCACTTTTCATGGAAAAGCTTTGAGTGACAAAGCAAGAAAAAGGATCTTGTGGATTAAATGTCAGCATAAAATAAGCTCTGTTTTATCAAATGATGCCGATATGATAGGAAGTTTATTGATATGTGTAAAGATTAATTTACATATAAAAAGGGCAATCCTTGACTGCACTTTTAGATGATTTTTTTAAGTTATTTTTTCACTGCACGATCAAGCTCTTGTGCAATGATTTCCATGCTTTCTAAACCACCAAACGCAAGATACCAATTGGCTGCATCGAGGTACACAATGTGTCCATCTTTATACGCTTTGGTTTGTTTGATGATATCGTTATCCAATACTTTTTGTGCATTGTTGGCTTTTTCTGTAATGGCCGCTGTACGATCCACTACGAGTAAAAAGTCTGGATTTTTTTCTAAGATATATTCAAAACCAACGCTTTGTCCATGCGTAGACGATTTGATGCTGTTATCAATCGGTTTAAAACCAAATTTTTGATACACCATGCCATAACGAGAACCATCACCAAAAGCACTGATTTTACTTTCATTAACCAACACCAATAGTGCCGTTTTACTTTGTGCGTCTTTCGCAACTTGCGCGACTTTACTGTCTAACGCTGATAATTTCTCTTTTGCGACATTTTCTTTGTCAAAGATCTGACCAAGTGCGGTCACATTTTGTTGAAAACTCGGGTAGTAATTGTTGTAGTCATTTTCAACATTAAATACTGGCGCAATTTCTTTAAATTTGTCGATCATTTTTTCTTGACGTTTAGACGCGATGATCAAATCCGGATTGAGTTCGTTAATTTGCTCCAATGATTGTTCTTTCAAATCACCGACATTCTTATATTTTTTGTCTGCAAATTCTGAAAGATAGTTTGGAATTTTTCCACTTTGTGGGAAGCCCACGATTTTATCTTGCACACCTAATGCACGAAGTGTGTCTGCTGCACCAAAATCAAGCACAATGACTCGCTGTGGATTTTGTGGCACAACCTGCTTTCCAGCGGCATTTTCAACGGTAATATCTGCTGCTTGAGCAATACCGACCAAAGCAAAAAGTGAAAGTGCTAATGTTGATAGTGTTTTTTTCATGAAGATTTCCTTATTTATCTAAAATAAACGGCAATTTTATGGTTGTCGATATCCTGAATAGGTATCGCCATATCGTAAATATCTTGTAGCACGGGCGATTGCATAATGTGGTTAATCTCGCCTTGGTGCACTAATTTTCCATTTTTCATGGCAACAATGTAGTCTGAATAACAAGAGGCGAAATTAATATCATGAATGACAATCACCACGGTTTTATTGAGTTCTGTCGCTAATTTACGTAAAACTTGCATGATCTGCACAGAATGTTTCATATCCAGATTATTTAATGGCTCATCCAACAAAATATAATCCGTATCTTGTGCAAGTGTCATCGCAATATAAGCGCGTTGTCGCTGCCCACCACTTAAGTTATCGATATATTGATGACGAATATCATCTAAATTCATATAGGCAATGGCATTATCAATAAAAGTGCGGTCAGTTTGGGTTAAGTTTCCTTTGCTATAAGGAAAACGCCCAAAAGCGACTAAATCTTCAATAGTTAGACGCAAATTAATGTTGTTAGTTTGCTTTAAAATCGCAAGTTGTTTCGCAATATCGCTACTTTTCTTACGATTGAGCAATTCACCGTTGAGATAGATCTCGCCACTATCAGCATTCAACAAACGGCTCATAATAGACAGCACCGTACTCTTCCCCGCACCATTCGGCCCGATAAAAGACGTAATTTTCCCCGTAGGAATGGTAACGGACACATTATCCACCACCTTTTTGCTTCCGTAACTTTTCGTAATATTGCGAATTTCTATTGCCATTTTTTGTTTGCTCTTAATAACAAATAAATAAAGTACACCCCGCCGACAAAATTAACGATGATGCTTAATGTCGTGCGGAAGGTAAAAATATGAGTAACCAATAATTGCCCAAAAACCAAGGTAATAATGGAAATTAACATCGCAGCAGGAATAAGCACCTTATGGCGATAATCACGAATAAATTCAAAAGTTACATTCATTACCAATAACCCAAGGAAAGTAAGTGGGCCAACAAGTGCGGTCGACACTGACGTTAAAATTGCCACGAGAATTAATAGAACTTTTAAGGTCTTTTGATAATCGATACCTAAGTTAATGGCATTTTCTCGTCCTAACGCCAACACATCAAAGCAATGCCAATATTTTAAACTGAAAACAATCGTCGCCACTAAAATGGCTAATGCGACCCACAAGATTTGAGTATTGATTCGGTTGAAACTTGCAAAGCCAATATCTTGTGCGATCTGAAATTCATTTGGATCAATCAACACTTCCATAAAGGTCGTTAAGCTATCAAAGAAGGTGCCGAAAATAATCCCGACAAGCAACAAGAAGAAAATATTTTGGTTTTCTTTCTTAAACAGGAAGTGATAAAGCACTAATGAAAACGCCATCATTAATCCCGTACACAAGACAAACAAGGCAATCGAATTCATTGAAAGCAATGTGCTTGAACCGAAAAGGAAAATAATCGCCGTTTGAATCAGTAAATACAGCGAATCTAATCCTAAAATACTCGGCGTGAGAATTCGGTTATTCACAACCGTTTGGAAAATCATTGTGGCAAGTGCAATTGCCGCGCCTGTAATCACAATCGCAATTAAGGATAAGGCACGATTTTCCAAGGCATATTGCCAACGGTTTGGTAAGTTGTAGCCTAAATAGAGTGCAAGAGAAACAATGGCTAACAACGACAATACAATCAGTTGAGAAGAAGATTTCTTAGCCATTTCTATACCGCTTTAATAATAAAAACAAGAATATACCACTACCAAATACGCCAACTACAGCATTAATGGAAATCTCATAAGGATAAATCACACTTCGACCTAAAATATCGCAGAATAAGACAAATACCGCACCTAATAAGGCGGTATGAGATAACACTTTCTTCAAATTATCACCCAAATAAAGTGTAACGATATTCGGAATAATTAACCCCAAGAAAGGGATCACGCCAACAGACACGATAATAATCGAAGAGACCACTGCCACAATGAGCAATCCGAGATAAAGTACCTGGTTGTAATTTAGACCTAGATTAACCGCAAAATCTTTCCCCATCCCGACAATAGAAAAACGATGCGCAAATAAATAAGCCACGATGAGTGTAGGAATACTGAAATACAACAATTCATAGCGGCCAGACATCACAAGAGAAAAGTCCCCTTGTAGCCACCCGGATAAGTTTTGCAATAGATCTTCTTTGTAAGCGATAAAGGCAGTAATTGAACTGATGATATTACCGAACATAATCCCCACTAAAGGCACAAAAATTGTGTCCTTGAATTTCAAACGGGACAGAATCGTCATAAATAACAATGTGCCAAGGAAAGATACAATCACCGCAATGGTTGTTTTTAACAACATTGAAGCTGTTGGGAAAAACAGCATCGCCATTAAAATCCCTAATCTTGCACTATCCATGGTGCCCGCCGTGGTGGGAGAAACAAATCGGTTTCGACTGAGTTGCTGCATCACTAAGCCACAAATACTTAAGGATGCACCCGCAATCAAGATACTGATTAAACGAGGCACTCGACTAATTAAAAAGATCTGCCATTGATTACCTTCAAAATTCAGTAACCCTTGCAGATTAACAGTACTTACCCCGAGAAAAAGTGAAACAAAGGAAAACACGATCAAAAGAAAAATCAGATAACGTCGCTTAATCATAAAAATGAGAATAATTCTGAAATGCAAAAAGAATAGCATATTGAAGGAAAAGAGAAAAGACGAAGTGCGGTCAGTTTTCAGCTAATTTTTTAGGCCTATAAAAAATGCAGTCAAATTTGACCGCATTTTATTCACTATAATTTTAATGTTCTTTCAACTTCTTTCGCTCGGACTAAGAATTGCTTACGCTCTGCAGTTGCCATACCGCTGCTGGTACCTGGTAATTTCACCGTAAGCGGGTTCACTGCTCGCTCATTGATATGAAACTCGTAGTGCAAGTGTGGACCGGTTGAAATACCCGTATTACCAGTTAATGCAATGCGCTCCCCTTTCTTCACTGTTTGGCCCGCATGCACTAAAGCACGACTTAAATGCATATACACCGTTTGATATTCACGACCATGGCGTATCACCACATAACGTCCTGCACCACCAGCTTGATAAGCCACTTTTTCTACCACACCTTCTGCTGGCGCAATAACTGGCGTACCTGGTGAAACAGCAAAGTCCACCCCTTTATGTGGACGAACACGTCCTGTTACTGGGTGTCGACGATTTGGGTTAAATGGTGACGAAATACGGGCTTGACGTTGCAATGGATAACGCGCAAAGCCTTTACCAAGGGTTTCCCCCTGCTTATCGTAGTAACGACCATTCGCTGCTTGAATACCATAATAACTCTTACCATCGGCCATAATGTGAATGGCTTCAACGTTACCTTGACCGGTTAATTTATCACCTAAGTATTCACGAGACACTAAAATCGCAAATTTGGTGCCTTTACTGAGTTTTTGAAGGCTTACCTGCCACTGTAACGCAGAGCTTAACTGGCTGATTTGACGACCATCCAAACCTAAATCACGCAAACTTGATGCAAAAGATCCGTTAATCGTGCCTTTTAGCACCTCTTTCTTCCAGATACTTTTCTTCTCTAAAATTTGGCGTTTAAACTTACCATCTTCCGTGCGTTCATAAATACGTTCTTCTTTTTCAGACACCAACCAGTTTAAATACTCCAGCTGATCTTCTTTATCTAAAATCCAATAGAACTGCTGACCTGCGCGTAAGTTTTTTAATTCAGGATATTCGGCAATTAAATTTTTCGCCGTATCATCTTCTAAACCTGAAAGCTCTAACACGTCTTTTAAGGAGTCGCCACGCACCACGGTATGACTAAATTGATCGGTAATACGCAATGCCTGATCAGCTACATCTAAAATGCCACTGAGCGCATCTTGTGCATCTTTTGGCAAATCAGTTAGCTCATCAAACTGTGGTTTAATTTCATCTACTTCATCATCTTTGGCTTGAAGATCATCATCGTAAGAAGTCGCATCTTCCGTATTCGCATTCTGCTTAGTTTCAGGATGTTCGCCTGCTTGAGTTTGTTGCTTGTCTGATTCTGTTTTTTCAGGTGTAAGAGATTGATATTGAACGTTATCCACCATCTCTGGCTCAAGATTACTTTGCAAAGAAGGATCATAATCAGCGGTATCTTTAAAAGCGAGGAAAATACCCGTTAAAATAAGCAAAAGTGCGGCAAAAAAAATCGCCGCTTTTATACGGGATTTTCGTTTCCGTCGATCTCTAGCTAATTTAACGTGTTGCAAAATAGATACCTTTAAAATGAATAAAAAGCTTTTCGCTCTTCAGACTACAAACTCTAAAAAAAATTCATTTTACCCTAAAAATGTCAAATCTTATGCCTAAATATTAGGCATAGTCAGAATTTCTTGAGAAAAACAAGGAAATGAGCTATTTTAGTGACCCATTTTAAAAGGGGGGATTATGCAGATTCACGCCATTCAACCAGCCCAACCAACACCATTAATTACGCTGAAAAATATCAATGTGGTCTTTGAACAAAAGACGGCATTGCGGGATATTAATCTGAGTATTTATCCTAATTCCATTATCACCATTGTAGGCCCAAATGGTGGGGGGAAATCGACCCTCTTGAAAACCTTATTAAAATTACAACCGCCGACATCCGGTGAGGTGATTTATAGCACCAATGTCAGAATTGGCTATGTCCCACAAAAAATTCACCTCGATCACAGCTTACCAATGACGGTTGAGCGTTTTCTGGCACTCAAAAAAGGGGTTAAAACGCAAGAAATATCAACCGCACTTGAGCAACTCTCTATCACTCATTTGAGAAAAAATAATATGCAAAAACTCTCAGGTGGGGAAATGCAACGCGTGTTATTAGCTCGTGCGATTTTGAACAAACCCAATTTACTGGTGCTAGATGAACCAACTCAAGGGGTCGATATTAATGGTCAAGCTGAACTTTATCAGCTGATTCACCGTACTCAACAAGCCTTAAATTGTGCGGTTTTAATGGTTTCCCATGATTTGCATATCGTGATGGCGGACAGTAAAGAAGTGTTGTGCATCAATCAACATATTCGCTGTGCCGGCACACCCGAAAGTTTATCGAATGATCCAACATTTATACGCCTTTGGGGCAACCAAATCTCACAAAATGTGGGCTTTTATACGCACCATCATAATCATCATAATATGCACGGTGATGTTTGTAGTTGCAGTGCCAATCCATCTGAATGCCAACAATAAGGAAAAATCATGTTTGAGATTTTATTTCCCGCCTTGCTTACGGGCTTACTGCTTTCCTTAATTACCGCGCCACTGGGTGCTTTTGTGGTGTGGCGTAAAATGGCTTATTTTGGTGATACCCTTTCCCACTCGGCCTTGCTTGGTGTGGCGTTAGGGATTTTCTTACAAATTAACCCTTATGTTGCCATTGTAATTTTGACAATTATTCTGGCCGTATTAATGGTTTGGCTCGAAAGTAACACGCAATTTTCAGTGGATACCCTTTTAGGCATTATCGCACACAGTTGTCTTTCTCTTGGTGTAGTCACGGTTGGCTTACTTAAAAATGTCCGCGTAGACTTAATGAGTTATCTTTTTGGAGATTTGCTTGCCATTAATTTTAACGACTTACCTTACATTGGCGCGGGTGTCGTCATTGTATTAGGCACACTGCTTTACTTCTGGCAAGCCTTACTCTCTACCACCGTCTCACCTGAACTGGCTCAAGTGGAAGGCATTAACATCAAAAAAATGCGATTTATCTTGATGATTTTGACCGCACTTACAATCGCATTAAGTATGAAGTTTGTTGGAGCCCTGATTATTACATCGCTATTAATTATTCCGGCCGCAACAGCAAGACGTTTTGCAAAGACACCTGAACAAATGGTATTTATTGCCATTTTAATCAGTATGCTTTCCGTCGTTGGTGGGTTATTCCTTTCCGCCTTTTATGATACAGCGGCAGGTCCTTCCGTCGTGATTTGTTCCGCATTTTTGTTTTTGTTATCATTACTAAAAAAGGAATATTTATAATCCGCTCCAACCAGTGAAAACCATTTGCACCGCACCTTAAATCTTGATAAAGTGCGGGCAACTTTTGACGATATTTTAGGATAAGAAATGAGCCAAGAATATTTAGATTTTGAATTACCTATTGCTGAACTTGAAGCCAAAATTGAAGCACTACGTTCAGCATCTGATGACAAAATTGATTTACACGATGAAATTAAGCGCTTACAAAAGAAAAGCGATGAATTAACCAAAAAAACCTTTGCAAATCTTGATGCATGGCAGGTTTCTCGTATGGCACGTCACCCAAATCGTCCATACACGCTTGATTATATCGAACATATTTTTACTGATTTCCAAGAACTTGCAGGCGATCGTGCCTTTGCAGATGATAAAGCAATCGTAGGTGGTCTTGCGCGTTTAGATGGTCGCACAGTAATGATTATCGGCCACCAAAAAGGTCGTACAGTAAAAGACAAAGTGACTCGTAACTTTGGTATGCCTGCACCTGAAGGTTATCGTAAAGCGTTACGTTTAATGCAAATGGCTGAGCGTTTCAACTTACCTATCATTACCTTTATCGATACACCAGGGGCTTACCCGGGCATCGGTGCGGAAGAACGTGGTCAATCTGAAGCCATTGCTCGCAACTTACGTGAAATGTCTACTTTAAAAGTGCCTGTTATCTGTACGGTAATCGGTGAAGGCGGTTCTGGTGGTGCATTAGCTATTGGTGTCGGCGACAAAGTGAATATGTTGCAATATTCAACTTATTCCGTTATTTCACCAGAAGGCTGTGCGTCTATCTTATGGAAGAGCGCAGAAAAAGCCTCTACCGCAGCAGAAGTGATGGGCTTAACAGCCGCTCGTTTAAAAGAACTAGGTTTAATTGATAATATCGTTCCAGAGCCATTAGGTGGTGCACATCGTAATTATCATGAAATGGCACGTAATTTAAAACAATGCCTTGTTGAAGAATTAAACGAATTAGATACCTTCGACAAAGATGGCTTATTAGAAAGACGTTATGAACGTTTAATGTCTTACGGTTATTGTTAATAAAATAGAAAAAGAGCGGTTAGTTTAACCGCTCTTTTTTGTGTTTTGAAAAAATGTTGCATGGATGCAAGAAACAGCATCAATGCCTAAAATAATATAAAAGGAGAACTCAAAATGAAAAACGTCTTAGCAATCCAATCTCACGTAGTTTATGGTTTCGCTGGTAATAAATCTGCGACCTTCCCAATGCAGCTCTTAGGTGTAGACGTGTGGGCACTCAATACCGTGCAATTCTCTAATCACACTCAATATGGCAAATGGACAGGCATGGTGATTCCACAAGAACAAATTGGTGAGATCACTAACGGTTTAGATGCCATTGGAAAACTGCAAGAATGTGATGCGTTACTTTCTGGCTATTTAGGTTCAGCTGATCAAGTTGACCAAATTATCTATGCTTTAGAAAAAATCAAAGCGCGTAACCCAAATGCACTTTACTTGTGCGATCCAGTGATGCCAAATGCCGAAAAAGTCTGCGTGGTAGCCGATGGTGTACGTGAACGCTTAATTGAAAAAGCCATTCCACGTGCAGACATCATGACACCAAATCTTTCCGAACTTCGTACACTTTCTGACTTCCCTATCAATACCTTTGACGACGTACTCAAAGCCGCCAATGCATTAGTGGCTAAAGGTGTGAAAAAAGTGTTGGTTAAACACTTAGGTAAAGCAGGTAAATTGAATGATCCTGATACCTTTGAAATCATTATGGCGACACCTGAAGGCGTATGGCATTTAAGCCGTCCGCTTTACAAATTTAACTTTGAACCTGTTGGTGTGGGTGATTTAATTGCAGGGACTTTCTTGGCGCATTATTTAAACTGTGGCAATGATGTTGAAGCTTTTGAAAAAATGAATAATGCTGTGGCTGGCGTAATGAAAACTACGTTTGACTTGAAATCTTACGAACTCCAACCGATTGCTGCACGTTTTGAGATCTTAAATCCAAGTACCAACTACAAAGCTGTTAAAGTGGCCTAATGGATCTTTTTTCATTATTCCAAGCACAAATCCCAACCACCGCCAATAAGCTTCTCATTGCATTTAGCGGTGGTTTGGATTCAACTGCACTGCTTTCTTTAGTTAAAAAACTCAGCAAAAAACGACCGCACTTAAGCCTACGAGCTATTCATATCCATCATGGATTAAGCCCCAACGCGGATGCTTGGACGGCTCATTGCCAACAACTCTGTGAACAATTTGAGATTCCACTTATTATTGAAAAAGTCAAAGTGGAAATGCATGATGGCATTGAGGCTGGCGCAAGAGAGGCCCGTTATCAGGCCATTTCAACACATATTCAGCCTGATGAATATCTGGTCACAGCGCATCATTTAAATGATCAAACTGAAACCTTTTTCCTTGCATTAAAACGAGGTGCTGGATTACAAGGTTTAGGCGCTATGCAAAAAGAAAGTCAATTATTCGGGATGCCTATTCTACGCCCACTCCTTTCTTTTAGCCGTAATGAATTAGAAGATTACGTTCAGCAAGAAAATCTGTCTTGGGTCGAAGACGAAAGCAATCAAGATAATCATTACGATCGCAATTTCTTACGTAACCAAATTTTGCCTGAAATACGCCAACGCTGGGGACATTTTGATCATGCAGTTCAGCGTGCCGCACAACATTGTTTTGAGCAACAGCAACTGATTAATGAATTATTACAAACTTGCTTTGAACAGCACATTCTTGAGGATCAAAAACAGTTTTCACTCGTAAACTTTCTAGACTATTCATTGCAAAAACAAACCGCACTTTTACGCATGTGGTTGGCTAAAAATCAGATTGCTATGCCTACGCAGGTTCAATTAATGCATATTATTTATGATGTTATTCAGGCTAAAGCAGATGCATCCCCACAATTTCAACTTGGGGAGCATATTATTCGCCGTTATCAACAATGTCTCTATTTAACAGGAAAATTCGTTGATTTGTCGCAAACTTCTCTTGATATGCCGTTAAATCAACAGATTACTTTGCCTGATAATCTTGGAAGAATTTATGCAATCAACAATGAGCAAGGCATTTTAGTGCATTGGAATAACAAACAAGTTCAACTTGCCAATACACAAGAGCCGATTAAAATACGATTTGCTTATACTGGCAAAGTGAAACGACAGCATAATCGCCCTGCCGAAACCATGAAAAAAATTTGGCAAGAGCTCGGCGTTCCGCCTTGGCAACGAAATCGTATCCCCCTCATTTTTTATGGTGAGACTTTACAAAGTGCGGTGGGTTTTTTCCGTGTTTTTCAAAACTTAGAGAAATAAAAAAGGGGTGATGATTCACCCATTTTTATGATTAAGAAAAGCGTTTAAAATGCCTGCCGTAAATTCTTTCCGTAAATAAAACCCCAGCGGCAAGGTATCAATCACTTCCCCATTTTTACCAATGCCTTTCGTAATGGCTTTACTGTTTGCACCTTTTGGACGCAGTTGCATAACTTCACCAATACGCGCCGTAATCTGATCTAACTTTCCGAGCACAATATAATCCATCAACTCTTCCCAATCTTGGCGTAATTGATGTTCTTGTTCAGTCGAAGGTTGCCATAAGATAGGCTGACCAATATGGCGCTCACGCAACGGAATGTCTCGACTGCCTTCAATGGGAATCCATAAGACTTTCGATAATTTATGACGAACGTGTGAATTTTCCCAATTTACCCCTGAGTTTTGAACCAATGGGGCAAGACTCACAAACGTGGTTTCCAACGGAAAACCTTCGGTATTAATGGGTAAGGTTTTTAATTCAATGCCTAAATGGGAAAAGTCCTGCTCTGCTTTACTGCCAGCAGTCGCTCCTAATGCCGTTTCAAGCAACATTCCAACCCAACCTTTATCGCGTTTTAAATCTGGTGGAACGGGAATGTTTAACTCATCTGCAAGTTCGCCAAAGGTTAACCCTGCAATAGATTGTGCTTTTTCTAATAAGGCTTGTTCGGTTTGTGGGATCATGCGTGGTATTTCTTCAATAATTTCGGTTTAACATATTCCACGCCTTTGTCGATGTAAGGAATATTTTCTAGTTTCAATAAAAAGCGTTTTACCGGCAATCCACCACCAAAACCAGTAATTTCACATTTTTTCCCTAATACACGATGACATGGAATGATAATACTAATGGGATTACTCCCGACAGCACCGCCAACTGCTCGCACTGCTTTAGGGTTATTAATACTTTCGGCTAATCCACCATAACTCGCTGTTTTACCATAAGGAATTTGACGCAATGCATTCCAAATTGCTTGTTGAAATGCGGTACCTTTAGGCAATAAAGGTATATCAGAGAAACTTTCTGGCTCGCCATTAAAATAACGCGTTAAAGCACATCGTACTTTTTCAAAAAGCGGTAAATCTTCTTGTAAAATCCAATTTGGATTTGGCGTGGTTTGTTCCAATTCACAATCTAAATTTGTGAGATTTTCACCATCAGAAAGCATTAATAACCGACCAATTGGTGAGTCCATATAAGCATAAAAGAGTGCGGTCATTTTTCTCTCGTTTTTTTATGGGTTGATATAAGAAAAAAGCACACTGAATATACATTCGGTGTGCTACGTATTATGCTAAATTTTTAACAAATTAGAAACTATAGTTTAAGTTTAAACCGTAAAGGTTAGCACTTGATTTAACTTTAAATTGACCTGATAAACCTTCTTTAAAGCTATTTTTCTTACCATGTAAGTGTGCATATCCAAAATCAGCTGATAAGTTCGGGGTAAAACGATAAGTTGCCCCTAAGCTATACCACATACGATCTGTATCTGGAATTGAGATTGATGGATGATTGACACTTGCATTCTTATCATAAGCAACACCAACTCTCACTGTTAAGGCATCTGTTGCATCATAAGAGAAACCTAGTGCATAACGTGAAGAATTACTGAATTTTTCATCTTTATGGAATAAAACATTACCACTTTCACCATAAGCAGTTAAGCTTTTCAAACGCTTCCATTCAGTATATTTATAGCTATATTGAACCGCTAATTTATCCGTTAATTTATGGAATCCAGAAAATTCCCAATAAGCTGGCAAGTGTAAAGTTAAACTACCCGGAACGATCTCACCTCCAGTTGCCTGAGTAATTGGCAAGGTAACTCCTGTATTTGCTAATTGAGATAATAATGCATTATATGTAACAGGGAATTCATTTGAATAATTACCTTTAAATTTAACATTTACTGCAGAGTGATATGCTAAACCCCAACGATGATTTTCATTGAGTTTATAAGTTAAACCCGCATTCCATCCTAGGCTCCATTTATCACCTTTAATTTTTGATACAGATGTATTTGCTGGGGCGTTTGCTAATTGTTTAGCAACTGCTGATAACTGTGTTGCTTTAGCTGTTTGTCCAGCAGCACTTAATTTTGCTGCCATTGCACCTAATTGCTGTGCAACCGCTTTACCACCGATACCTAAATGACGTTGAACCTCTGCATCAGAATAAATTGCATTTACACCTACACCAAAACTAAAGCCATAGCCTAAATCATATGCACCACTTAAATTAAAATTTAATGCTTTTAATTCTGTTCTACCACCATACACACCAGCAGCATAGGTATCATTATATTCAGATTTTAAACCATAATTAACATTCATACCGCCACCCAATGCAAAGCGGTCATTTACTGGCACAACCACGTACATATTAGGAATAATGGCATTTGGAATGACATTTTTATGATTAGCTGGTACTCCACCAATAGTACCTGTGACATCAACATCTGCATCAACTAGAATTCCACCAGCAGATAACTCTGCTTTTTTAAACTCTGTCATTAATGCTGGGTTACTTGCAACTACTGAAGCATTATCAGCAACAGCTGCATTTCCAGCGTAAGCCATTCCTAAGCCTGATGTAGAAACTTCTGCTAATTGGAATGCGGCTGCATTTGCACCGCTTGCTACTAACAATGTGGTCATTGCTAATAGCGTTTTATTAAATTTTCTCATTTGGAACCTTTTGTTATTAATAATAATGAAAAAAGCCGCGAGATTCTAAAACTCCAATAAATGGAGTGCAAATTATTTTAGATTAATTTTTAAGTGTTCCGACCAGTGATAAATAAATGATATTTAAATTAAAAAAATGCAGCTACTTTGGCAGAGCGTTTCAAAAATGCTAGAATATAACCAATCTTAATTTTAAATAAGGAAATCCTATGACAGTAACATGCAAAGCAGAAGAATCTCTCACTTGTAGTTGTGTTGATGTGGGAACGATTATTGACGGTTCAGATTGTTCTGTTGATATTCATCAAACCTATGCGAATAAAGCTGAAGCTGAAGCAGCGCTTAATCGTTTCATTGAGAAAGCCCGCAAAACAGAAAGCGATCCTTGCGAGATTAAAAGTGAAATCACTGAAACTGAAAATGGCGCAAATTTAACAGCTCGTTTCACATTTAGTTGCCAAGCTGAAGCCATGATTTTTGAATTAGCGAATCGCTAAAAACACATTAAAAAATAACCGCACTTTATCCTTTAAAATAAAGTGCGGTTATTTTTTTAGTTAAAACCCAATTAAATCACTATCGCAAACGTTTGCTTAATCTGATACAATCACGCCGTTTTATCATTTAACCTAAAAATATAGGATAACATTGTGAGCAAACCATCATTAAGTTATAAAGATGCAGGCGTGGATATTAATGCCGGTAATGAATTAGTTGAACGTATTAAACCACACGTAAAACGAACCACCCGTCCTGAAGTCATCGGGGGATTAGGTGGGTTTGGTGCTTTGTGTGCCATTCCAGGCAAGTATAAAGAACCTATCCTCGTATCAGGTACAGACGGTGTAGGCACCAAATTACGTTTAGCCATTGACTTAAAAAAACACGATACCATCGGTATTGATTTGGTTGCAATGTGTGTTAACGATTTAGTGGTTCAAGGCGCCGAACCATTATTCTTCTTAGACTACTATGCGACAGGAAAACTTGATGTGGATGTTGCCTCTGATGTGGTAAAAGGCATTGCAGAAGGCTGTGTACAATCGGGTTGTGCATTAGTGGGTGGCGAAACCGCTGAAATGCCGGGTATGTACCACGCTGGCGATTATGACCTTGCCGGTTTCTGTGTGGGTGTGGTTGAAAAATCAGAAATCATTGATGGCAGTCAAGTTAAAACAGGTGATGCTTTAATCGCGCTTGGTTCTAGTGGCCCGCATTCAAATGGTTATTCTTTAATTCGTAAAGTCATTGATGTTGCTGGCGTCAACCCAGCCACTGAGCAATTAGATGGTCGTCCATTAAGTGAACAAGTGCTTGCACCGACAAAAATCTATGTAAAATCTGTTCTCGCTTTAATCAAACAAACGGAAGTTCATGCTATCGCACACTTAACGGGTGGCGGTTTCTGGGAAAATATCCCTCGTGTATTACCGAAAAATACCAAAGCTGTTATTGATGAAAGCACTTGGGAATGGCAACCCGTATTCAAATGGTTACAAGAAAAAGGCAACATTGAAACCTATGAAATGTACCGTACATTTAACTGTGGCGTTGGTATGGTGATTGCATTACCACAATCGCAAGTGGAAACCGCTTTAGCGATTTTAAAACAATCGGGTGAAAATGCCTGGTTAATCGGTCATATTGAAAATGCGACAGATAACGAACCACAAGTTATTATTAAATAATTTCTCTTTTCCATTTCAGGGCGAAAATTTCAGAATGAAAGGTTCGCCCTTCTTTTATGTAGAATAATATGAAAAAAATTGCCGTCCTGATTTCAGGGCAAGGATCGAATCTTCAAGCAATAATTGAGGCTTGTCAAACTGGGTTTATTCCAGGAAAGATCGTGACTGTCATCAGTAATAAAATCGATTCATTTGGTTTAGAACGTGCTAAAAGTGCGGGCATTCCTAGCCGAGTTTTTTTACGCCAAGATTTTGCCTCTAATCTCGATACGGATAAGGCTATCGGTGATTATTTAGACGATCTCAATGTTGATCTCATTGTATTAGCCGGTTACATGAAAATCTTAACCAAGCCATTCACACAACGTTTTGCGGGGAAAATTTTAAATATTCACCCTTCACTTCTGCCAAAATATCCTGGGATACACACTTATCAAAGAGCACTTGAGAATGGCGAGAGCGAACATGGTACAACCGTGCATTTTGTTAATGAAGAGATCGATGGCGGCGCCATTGTATTACAAGCTAAAGTGCCGATTTTCCCTGGCGATACCGTTGAGGAAATTGAACTTCGTACACGTGAACAGGAATATAATATTTATCCTTTAGTGATTAAATGGTTTATTGAAGCTCGATTAAAACTGATTAAAAATCAAGCTTATTTAGATGGTAAGTTGCTACCGCCTAATGGCTATGCTTACGAATAAAACAATATACTCTCTTGAAAATGGTAATTTAAATCACCATTAAACAACCTGATTTTATGAAAAAAACAATAAACTCTGTATAATCGGGGTTTTATTATTGTGGGATATGGTATGCCAATTAACTTTACTCAGATTTTTCAAGATAGCCTCAATTTTATGCGTAATCAGCGAAAAACCGTGCTGATTTTCGTTGGAATTTTCGTCGTTTCACAATTAATTAATGCGTTAGTCAGCGTACCAATGCCAAGTTTGGGGGATAACCCTAATCCGTCACAACAGGATATTATTGATGCATTGAGCAAAGTGGAGCCAACTGCACTGATTGGATCTTTTTTATTCCAACAATTATTGATGTCTTTTATTGCGACCTTCGGTATTGCAACCATTCATCATATTAGCCAGCAAAATCAAAATCCGATTAATCAAGGGCTTATGCTGACATTGCGCCGCTTTTTGGGTGTAGTAGTTTTAGATATTTTTATGAGTTTGCCACTTTTATTTGGCCTTGCTGATGTTATGAGCTCATTTTTAAGCAAAAATGCCCTCTCCCCTCTAGCCTTTGTTTCAATTGTATTTGGTTTATTTTTCTTTGTTCGCCTATGCTTATCGCCTGTGCATTACATTGCGTCCAATCAATCTATCGGGCAAAGTGCTTTACAAGTATGGCGTGCAGGTATTAAGCGTAATGGCGTATTAATTATTTATGCTTTACTCACTTATTTACTTCTTCCTTTAGTGGTGAACACCATTGGTGCAATCTTGGGTTCATCATTTTTAAGTGCTATTGTTGGTATCTTGGCTGCATTATTTCAAATGTTTATTTTGGTATTTACTTACCGTTTTTACAGCTTATTTATGAAGGCTTAATATGAAACAACTTCTTGAATTTATTCCGCTTGTTCTCTTTTTCGTCACCTACAAAATGTTTGGTGTGCGTGATGCTGCCATCGTATTAGTGATTGCAACCATTGTTCAAATGATTGTGCTAAAACTGAAATATGGCGTAATTGAGAAACAACAAAAAATCATGGCGATTGCTGTCGTCTTTTTTGGTTTACTCACTGCCTATTTCAATGAAATCAAATATCTACAATGGAAAGTCACGATTATTAATGCCTTATTTGCCATTGTTTTATTGGTTGCACAATTCCAATTCAATACGCCATTAGTGAAAAAGTTATTAGGCAAAGAAATCCAGTTACCGGATAATGTGTGGAACAAATTAAATGTAGGCTGGGCAGGATTTTTTATTCTGTGTATGCTGGTAAATATTTATATCAGCCAAAATATGTCTGAAGATGCTTGGGTTGATTTCAAATCTTTTGGTTTACTTGGTATGACCTTTGTTGCAACAATTGTCAGCGGTGCTTATATTTACCGTTACTTACCTAAAGATGATCAAAAAAATGACGGGGACAAATAATGGTTTCAAATCTTATCGATAAAGACGGTCGTCAATCTAAAGGCGTATTATTATTACGCACCTTAGCGATGCCTTCAGATACCAATGCGAACGGTGATATTTTCGGTGGCTGGATTATGTCACAAATGGATATGGGCGGAGCAATTCTAGCAAAAGAAATTGCTCATGGTCGCGTTGTCACCGTTGCCGTAGAAAGTATGAATTTCATTAAGCCTATCGCCGTCGGTGACGTGGTGTGTTGTTACGGCCAATGTCTCAGTGTGGGTCGTTCTTCTATTAAAATCAAGGTAGAAGTATGGGTGAAAAAAGTTGCCAGTGAACCAATTGGGGAACGTTACTGCGTGACAGATGCTGTATTTACCTTTGTCGCCGTAGGAAAAGACGGCAAATCCCGCTCTATTCCACGTGAAGGTAATCTTGAACTAGAACGAGCATTAGCCTCTATCGAAGAATTAAATTGTTAAAAGGATAAATGATGTATTACGTGATTTTTGCCCAAGATATTCCTGGTACTTTAGAAAAACGCCTTGCTGTACGTGAGCAACATCTTGCTCGTTTAAAACAATTACAAGCAGAAGATCGCTTATTAACAGCAGGTCCCAATCCTGCCATTGACGATGAAAATCCAGGCGAAGCTGGCTTTACCGGCTCTACTGTGATTGCTCAATTCGAAAGTCTGTCTGCAGCAAAAGACTGGGCTGCACAAGACCCTTATGTTGAAGCTGGCGTTTACGGTGATGTCATTGTGAAGCCTTTCAAAAAAGTTTTCTAAATAAAACGAACTCTACACTCAAAGACGGATCTAAATATCCGTCTTTCTCTTTATATGGAATCTCCTATGCGAGCACTTAAACACACGACAATTTCGTTATTAATTTTAACCGCACTTTCAGGCTCAGCTTTAGCTAATCAGCATGCTCATAAAAGCAAAAATGAAACTGCGCCACAAATTAACCTTGCTGAAGAACAAGCCAAATGGGCACAACAACAGCACGCTCATGAATTAAAGCTGATTGAACAACGCGCGACTTTTCTGCAATTAGAGTCGCTCCTAAAAAGTGCGGTCAAAAATAATCATGTTTCTAATAATGCCAAATTATTTCTTGGGCTTATTGATTCTTTAAAAGGTTATCCATTGCAAACTGATGCTATAGTGGCTTATTTAGATGCACGTGTAAAAACCGTTAATCGCGATACGCCTCGTGAAGAAGTGAATGCATTGAGAACAGACATTGAACAATTTATTCAGCAACATTCCTCTCATTTTCTACGTGGAAAATTAGAACAAAGCATTTTTACGTTGTTAATCAATGCTGAAGATACTCAAGCTCTCACCAAACTCACGCCAAATAATTTGGAAACACAAATTGCCGTGCTCACGGCTAAATATCAAATAGAAGCAGCCAATACCAATCAAACAGCAGAAAATCAATCAAACGATAAGAATAAATCGGCTATTTTGTCTGAGTATGAACAACTTTGGCTCAACAACGCTGAGCTTCCTAATGATGCTCAGCTATGGGTAGCTTGGTATTCACAAGGTGGACGCACTGAAGAGAAGATCTATCAAAAAGCGGAAATGCTCTTTGGTAAAAATGACGCAAAAGGATTAGAAATACTCGCTAAAGAGTTAGAAAAAATTGAGAATGCTAAAGAAGATGAGCAAGTAGCCGCTCATTTAGCCCTCTATCAGGATCTCTTAAAAAATCCAGCAAATTTGAAAACACTCGCTGAGAGGCTGCCATTAATTGATGGTAACACGAATAAAATCATCAATAAATTTATCGTAGTGCTCGGTTTTGCTCGTTATTTGCGAACCATTCCAGAAAATATGAACGAGCCAACCTTCACCCCTTACGAGCAATGGGCTAAAACTTGGCAATTAGACGAAACTGAATTACGCGATTGGAAAATCGCCTTTATTAGCCGTTTCTTTGATAACGAAAGCCCCAACTTTGTGCAATGGCGCGATCAAGAAATCCTAAAACTGAATGCCGATAACCTCATTGAACGTCGTTTGCGTACGGCTATTTGGCAAAAAACGGATTTATTAGGTTGGTTGAATGCCCTTTCCAATGAAGCGAAGCAAAAACAAGAATGGCGTTATTGGATGGGGAAAGCACTCGAAAAAGAGAATGTCACAAAAGCCAAAGAAATATTCTCTGAATTAAGCAACGAACGCGGATTCTACCCAATGTTAGCGACAGCAAAATTATATCCTGAAAATCGTGGCGTGGGATATGATTTCGGTCAACCAGGATTAGAAGTATTTATCGCGAGAAGTATTTCAGATCCTTACTGGGCACATGAATATAAAAAATTTCAGCCAGCTCTCGCAGAAATTGCTGAATTACGACAATTGGATCGATTAGGCGCAGCCAAACAACGTTGGCGTTTTCTATTAGAAAAATTATCGCAAGAAGAACAACTACAGATTGCTTTAAGCCAATATGCGAATGAACAAAATTGGTTTGAATTAGGCGTGGATGGGTCGATTATTGCGAAAGCATGGGATTATATCGGATTACGCTTACCAAATGCTTACAGTCAATATTTTGATATTGCCCTCAGTAATGTGAATCTCAGCGTAACGGAACCTCAAGCTATTGTGGATAATCGTGTAACCAAAACTTTTGCGATGGCCATTGCTCGCCAAGAAAGTGCTTGGAATCCAATGGCACAATCTTCCGCGAATGCTCGAGGATTAATGCAGTTATTACCTAGCACTGCGCAAAAAACGGCAGAAAATCAGCAACTTCCTTATAACGGAGAGTTAGATTTATTCAAACCGCTTAATAATATTTTACTCGGTACAGCTCATTTAAATGAGCTGAATGCTAAATATCCAAATAATCGCATTTTGATCGCCTCTGCCTATAATGCGGGAGCAAGCCGTGTAGAAAAATGGCTTGCGAGAGCAAATGGCAAATTAGCTATGGATGAATTTATTGCCTCTATTCCGTTCTTTGAAACTCGAGGTTATGTTCAAAACGTATTAACTTACGATTTTTACTATCAAAACCTACAAGATAAAGAAAAATTACAAACCTTTAGCAAAGAGGAATACGATCGGCTATACTAGTCACACTAGTTTAATAGTATAGGATTGTTGATATGTATATTAGCCGCAATTTAGAACAATGGAATGCTTTCCTCGCGACCTTGCAAACCGCATTTGAACAAGGGAAAGCACAAGATTTCTTAACGCTTCTGCTCACGCCTGATGAGCGAGATGCAGTGGGTTTGCGTTTACAAATCGTGGCACAGTTATTAGATAAAAATCTCTCCCAACGAGAGATTCAACAGAATCTCAATACCAGTGCGGCAACCATTACGCGTGGTTCTAATATGCTCAAAACAATGGATCCGGATTTTATAAACTGGGTAAAAAGCCAACTCGATGAGCAAGCTGCAAAAAACTAAGCGAATTCTGACCGCTCTTTTACCTCTTTTTCGCCCCTCTTGGTGGAAAAAAAATTGGCAACGGGTTGCGTGGCGTTTCTCTCTCGCAATCCTGGCGTTTTTCATTTGTTTTCGCTTTATCCCTGTTCCCTTCTCTGCCTATATGGCACAGCAAAAAATCGGGCACTTATTACAGTTGGATTTCAGCTATTCAATCAAATATGATTGGGTGAGTCTTGATGAAATCTCACCGAATATGCAGCTTGCGGTGATTGCCGCTGAAGATCAAAAATTCCCCCACCACTGGGGCTTTGATTTTGAGGCAATTCAAAAGGCCTTTAAATTTAATGAAAAATCTCGCCGAACCCGAGGTGCCTCAACGATTTCTCAACAAACTGCGAAAAACCTCGTTCTCTGGCATGGACAAAGTTGGTTTCGTAAAGGGTTAGAAGTTCCCACAACGACATTAATGGAAATCTTTTGGTCCAAAGAACGGATTTTAGAAGTCTATTTGAACATCGCTGAGTTTGGTAATGGTATCTTTGGCGTAGAAGCAGCTAGTCGCTATTATTTCAAAAAATCGGCAAAGAATTTAACGCAATCAGAAGCGGCATTACTCGCTGCGGTTTTACCGAATCCTATCATCTATAAAGTAAATAAGCCTAGTGCGTTAGTTCGTAAAAAACAAAGCTGGATTATGGGACAAATGAATGGATTAGGCTTGAATTATCTAAAAGAAATGTAGATTCCTCATAGAGAAAAAACCTTGAAACCGGCTTTCAGTTTCAAGGTTTTAAATTTGGTGGAGATAATCGGGATCGAACCGACGACCTCTTGAATGCCATTCAAGCGCTCTCCCAACTGAGCTATATCCCCAAATAACGCAAGCTATGATAAATTTCGGCTGATAAACTGTCAATATTGAAATAATCAAATCCCGCTTATCAGCCTAAATATTAAGCGTTTTGAGATTTAATAAAATCAATGGCACGTTGGATACGCGCTAACACACGTTCACGACCTATACCCACTAATGTCACATCCATAGAAGGTGATTGGCCTGAGCCTGTTACTGCCACGCGTAATGGCATCCCGACTTTACCCATCCCTACTTCTAATTCTGCTGCGGTTTGTTCAATCGCTTCATGAGTAGAATGTAAATCCCAGCTAGAAAGTGCGGTCAATTTTTCTTTTACTTTTTCAAGTGGTTCAATTGCCGCTGCTTTAAAGTGTTTCTTCACCGCTGCTTCATCAAAACTCTCAAACTCTTCAAAGAAATAACGGCTTGCTGATGCCATTTCTTTTAAAGTTTTGCAACGTTCTGCAAGCATCGTCACGATTTCAGTTAACGCTGGACCATTTGAGGTATCAATACCTTGATCTTTATAGTGCCATGCAAGGTGTTTTGCCACATATTCAGGTGGTAATTCACGAATGTAATGGTGATTTAACCACAATAATTTTTCCGTGTTAAATGCACTTGCTGACTTACTCACGTGATCTAATTCGAAGAATTTAATCATTTCTTCACGCGTAAAGATCTCTTGGTCACCATGACCCCAACCTAAACGAACAAGATAGTTGATTAAGGCTTCTGGTAAATAACCATCATCACGATATTGCATCACACTTACCGCACCATGACGTTTTGAAAGTTTTTGACCATCATCACCATTAATCATAGAAACGTGCGCATATACTGGAATTGGTGCGCCTAACGCTTTTAAGATATTAATTTGACGCGGAGTGTTGTTAATATGGTCTTCACCACGTACAACGTGAGTAATACCCATATCCCAGTCATCCACCACTACACAGAAGTTATAGGTTGGTGAACCGTCAGTACGACGAATAATTAAATCATCTAATTCGCTATTGCTGATTTCAATACGACCACGCACCGCATCATCAAACACGACTGAACCTTCTGTTGGGTTTTTAAAACGTACTACGTGTGGCTCATCGGCTGCATGATTGTGATCATGTAAACAATGACGGTCATAACGTGGTTTTTCTTTGTTTTGCTCTTGTGTATGGCGTAATTCTTCTAAACGTTCTTTAGAGCAATAACAAGGATAAGCCAAGCCTTGTTCAATCATTTCATCAATCACTTGATTGTAACGATCAAAGCGTTTGGTTTGATAATAAGGACCATGTTCCCAAGCAAGGTTTAACCACTCCATTCCTTCAATGATTGCCGCTGTTGCTTCCGGTGTAGAACGCTCTAAATCGGTATCTTCAATACGTAGTACAAACTCACCGTTGTTATGTTTTGCAAATAACCAAGAGTAAAGGGCTGTACGTGCGCCGCCTACGTGTAAATAACCTGTTGGGCTTGGGGCAAAACGCGTACGTACTTTGACATTCGGATCTAATTCAAAAGGAGGATCAATTTTCATTTTCTTAATAACCTATTCATTTACAAAAATTACCTTTATTTTACTACGACTTGCGTGAGTTCTAAATAAAAAATCTGATTTTATGCCTATTTTTGCAACAACTAGACGCTTTTTCATAAAAATATATTGACTGAAATCTCATTATACTTATAATGCCAATCCACAGCATTAAGGGCGATTAGCTCAGTTGGGAGAGCACCTCCCTTACAAGGAGGGGGTCACTGGTTCGAGACCGGTATCGCCCACCACTTTT
>CAUPWR010000016.1:0-33129 GCA_963515445.1 Parahaemophilus parainfluenzae
AACAAAATATCCACGACTATTTCAAAGCCGAAGTGCAGCCGCACATCAGCGAAGCGTGGCTGAATATGGAAAGCGTGAAAATCGGTTATGAAATCAGTTTCAACAAATACTTCTACCGCCATAAACCATTACGCAGCCTTGCAGAAGTAGCCCAAGATATTTTGGCGTTAGAAAAACAGGCTGATGGCTTGATTAGTGAAATTCTAGAGGCTTAATGAAAAACAAACTATTAAGCAAGTTTTAATAAGTCTTAAGCAAGGAAACTAAGAACACTTAACTTATTGAAAAATAATATTTTTTATCTTTTAAGCAAGATTTAGCATGAAATAAGCAAGGAATAATAATGACAGAACCGCTTTCTAAAATTAACGGCATTATCACAAAAAATTATTTAGAGACGCAGCCAGAGAACCAATATTTTGAACGCAAAGGATTAGGAGAAAAAGACATCAAGCCAACTAAAATGGCAGAAGAATTAGTTGGAATGCTCAACGCTGATGGTGGAGTGTTGGCTTTTGGTGTGGCAGATAATGGCGAAATCCAAGACCTGAATAGCCTTGCCGAGCGATTAGATGATTATCGGAAATTAGTTTTCGATTTTATTGCACCGCCTTGTCGAATTGAACTGGAAGAAATTCTGGTTGATGGAAAATTAGTTTTCTTATTCCACGTAGAGCAAGATTTAGAGCGCATTTATTGTCGTAAAGACAATGAAAATGTGTTCTTACGTGTAGCAGATAGTAATCGAGGCCCTCTCTCCAGAGAACAAATCAAAAATCTTGAATATGATAAAAATATCCGCCTATTTGAAGATGAAATAGTTCCTGATTTTAATGAAGAAGATTTAGATCAAGAATTATTAGAGCTATATAAAAAGAAAGTTAATTTTACCTCCGGTGATATCTTAGATTTGTTATACAAGCGAAATTTATTAACCAAAAAGGAAGGTAGTTATCAGTTTAAAAAATCAACCATTTTACTCTTTTCCACCATGCCGGAACGTTACATTCCTTCAGCATCAGTCCGCTATGTTCGTTATGAAGGTACTGTAGCCAAAGTTGGTACTGAGCATAATGTAATAAAAGACCAACGTTTTGAAAATAATATTCCAAGGCTAATTGAGGAGCTGACCTATTTTTTAAGAGCCTCTTTAAGAGATTATTACTTTCTTGATATCAATCAAGGAAAATTTATCAAAGTACCGGAATATCCTGAAGAAGCTTGGTTAGAAGGTGTTGTAAATGCGCTTTGTCATCGTTCTTACAATGTTCAAGGTAATGTTATTTATATTAAACATTTCGATGATCGTCTTGAAATTAGTAATAGTGGCCCTCTTCCGGCTCAAGTCACCATTGAAAATATTAAAACAGAACGATTTGCTCGGAATCCACGTATGGCACGAGTTTTAGAGGATCTCGGGTATGTCCGTCAGCTTAATGAAGGAGTTTCCCGTATTTATGAATCAATGGAAAAATCATTATTGGCAAAACCTGAATACAGAGAACAAAACAACAATGTTTATCTAACCTTACGCAACCGTGTTACCGCACATGAAAAAACGGTATCTACAGCCACTATGGTGCAGATTGAAAAAGAATGGACAAACTACAACGACACCCAAAAAGCCATTTTGCTTTATCTATTTACAAATGGTACGGCAATATTGTCAGAATTGGTTGACTATACAAAAATCAACCAAAACTCGATCCGGGCGTACTTAAATGTGTTTATTCAGCAAGGTATTATTGAACGACAAAGTGTGAAACAGCGTGACCCCAATGCCAAATATGCTTTTAGAAAAGATTAAGCAAGGTTTATCGCTTGCTAAGCAAGGAAATTAAGAATACTTAACACATTGAAAAACAATGTTTTTTATCTTTTAAGCAAGATTTGGTATGGAATAAGCAAGTTTTTTTATAGCTAAACGGATAATAAATTGCATTAATAAAAGCGGTCAGATTTTAAGGATTTTTTGCAAATGAGACGATACGAGAGTTACAAAGATTCGGGTGTGGAATGGCTGGGGGAAGTGCCGAGCCATTGGGAACTTGGAAGGATTAGTACATATTTTACTGAAAGACGAACCAAAGTATCAGATAAAGATTACCCTGCCTTATCAGTTACAAAATTAGGCGTTTTCCCACAATGGGAAAATGTTGCAAAAACAAATGATGGCGATAATAGAAAATTAGCTAAAAAAGGTGACTTTGTTATTAACAGCCGCTCTGATAGAAAAGGCTCTAGTGGTATTGCCAAGCAAGATGGATCCGTTTCATTAATCAATATTGTTTTACAGCCTAAGAAAATAAATTCTGTTTATTCTGAGTATTTATTTAAGAGCTATAGCTTTATTGAAGAGTTTTATCGTGTAGTCCATGGTATTGTTGCGGATTTGTGGACCACCAGATTTGAGGATATAAAAAATTCTCTTATTATTTTTCCCCCTCTCTCCGAACAACAAAAAATCGCGCAATTCCTAGACGATAAAATCGCCAAAATCGATCAGGCGGTGGATTTGGCGGAAAAGCAGATTGCCCTGTTGAAAGAGCACAAGCAGATTCTGATTCAAAATGCGGTAACCCGAGGCTTAAACCCTGATGTGCCGTTAAAAGATTCCGGCGTGGAATGGTTGGGGGATGTGCCGGCGCATTGGGATATTAAGCGATTGAAATTCATGCTTTCAGAAAAATTAAAATATGGCGCAAATGAATCAGCGGAATCAGATGACCCAGAACAACCAAGATATATAAGAATTACTGATATTGATGAACAGGGTAATCTAAAAGATGATACCTTTAAATCATTAGAATTTGAGAAAGCTAAAGATTATTTACTTAATGTAAATGATATTTTATTGGCTAGAAGTGGAACAGTAGGTAAGAGTTATCTTTATAAAGAAAATCTCAAAAATTTTGCGTGTTATGCTGGGTATTTGATTCGAGTTAGACTAGAACAGAAAAAATTTAATGCTGAATTTGTAAATTATTATTTTCAATCAATTGGTTATTGGAATTGGATTAAGTCTGTAAATATTCAAGCAACAATACAGAATGTAAGTGCAGAAAAATATAATGATTTTTTGCTATCTGTGCCGAATCTCCAAGAACAAGCCACCATCGTAGATTACCTTGACCAAAAAACCGCCAAAATTGACCAAGCAATTGCATTAAAAACAGCCCATATTGAAAAGCTGAAAGAATACAAAAGCGTGTTGATTAACGATGTGGTAACCGGCAAGGTGCAGGTATTGGTGTGAAAAGTGCGGTCAAAAAATCCGATGGATTTTGAATATTGGCGGTGCAACTTGGGCGTAATGAATAAATTTTAAAAATTTCACAAAAGGGTGAAAAATGGTTTCAGGAACAAAGGAAAAAGATTTAGAAATTGCTATCGAAAAAGCCTTAACCGGCACTTGGCGTGAAAACTGGGAAAACAAGCTGGGCGAGCCGAAGGCGGAATACCTGCCGCGCCATCATGGTTTTGAGCTGGCATTTTCACAGGATTTTGATGCTCAGTTTGCGATTGACACGCGTCTGTTTTGGCAATTCCTGCAAACCAGCCAAGAGACAGAGCTTGCCCATTTTAAACAGCTAAATCCAAACGATTGGCAACGTAAAATTCTAGAGCGGTTAGATCGTCAAATAAAGAAAAACGGCGTGTTGCACCTGCTGAAAAAAGGCTTGGATATTGATAGCGCCCATTTTGATTTGCTCTACCCCGTTCCGCTTGCCAGCAGCGGCGAAAAGGTCAAGCAGCGTTTTGAACAAAATCTGTTTAGCTGTATGCGCCAAGTACCCTATTCCTCATCAAGCAATGAAACGGTGGATATGGTGCTGTTTGTCAATGGCTTGCCGATTATTACCCTTGAGCTGAAAAACCATTGGACGGGTCAAACGGCAATTGATGCCCAAAAACAATATCGCAACCGAGATTTAAGCCAAACGCTGTTTCATTTCGGGCGTTGTTTGGCACATTTTGCCTTAGATACGGAAGAAGCTTATATGACCACCAAATTGGCGGGGCCTGCGACGTTTTTCTTGCCGTTTAATTTGGGCAATAACTGCGGTAAGGGCAATCCGCCGAATCCAAACGGACACCGCACGGCGTATTTGTGGCAAGAAGTGTTCAGCAAAGCCAGCCTTGCCAACATTATTCAGCATTTTATGCGTTTAGATGGCTCAACCAAAGATCCGCTGGAGAAACGCTCGCTCTTTTTCCCCCGCTATCATCAATTAGAGGTGGTGCGCCGTTTGATTGCTGATGTCAGCGAACAAGGCGTGGGCAAACGATATCTGATTCAACACTCTGCCGGCTCGGGCAAATCTAATTCCATTACTTGGTTGGCGTATCAGTTGATTGAGGCTTATCCGCGCAATGAAAAGGCGGCAAACGGTAGAGAGGCAGACCGCCCGATTTTTGATTCGGTGATTGTCGTTACCGACCGTCGTTTGCTGGATAAGCAGCTGCGCGACAATATCAAAGATTTTTCAGAAGTGAAAAACATTGTGGCACCGGCGTTGAGTTCGGCAGAATTACGCCAATCGCTTGAGCAGGGCAAAAAAATCATTATTACCACGATTCAAAAATTCCCATTTATTGTAGATGGTATTGCTGATTTGGGTGACAAACAATTTGCGGTGATTATTGATGAGGCGCACAGCTCACAATCCGGTTCGGCACACGACAACATGAACCGAGCCATCGGCAAAACGGAAGACCTTGATGCCGAAGATGTGCAAGATTTGATTTTACAAGCCATGCAATCTCGCAAAATGCGCGGCAATGCGTCGTATTTTGCTTTCACTGCCACACCGAAAAACAGCACTTTGGAAAAATTCGGCGAGAAACAGGCGGATGGTAAATTTAAGCCGTTCCACCTTTATTCCATGAAACAGGCGATTGAAGAAGGCTTTATTTTAGATGTGATCGCCAATTACACCACTTATAAAAGTTTTTATGAGATCACCAAATCGATTGAAGATAATCCGGAGTTTGATAGTAAAAAGGCACAAAGCCGTCTGAAAGCTTATGTGGAGCGTTCGCAACAAACGATTGATACTAAAGCAGAGGTGATGTTGGATCATTTTATCCAGCAAATCTTTAACTGTAAAAAACTCAAAGGCAAAGCCAAGGGCATGGTGGTAACGCAAAATATTGAAACCGCCATCCGCTATTTTCAGGCGTTAAACCGATTGCTGGCTGAGCGAGGTAATCCATTTAAAATTGCGATTGCGTTTTCAGGCAGTAAAGTGGTTGATGGTGTGGAATACACCGAAGCGGAAATGAATGGGTTTGCAGAAAGCGATACCAAAGAGTATTTCGATCAAGATGAATATCGTTTGCTGGTGGTGGCCAATAAATATCTGACCGGTTTTGACCAGCCGAAATTGTGTGCGATGTATGTGGATAAGAAACTCTCCGGCGTACTTTGTGTGCAAGCTTTATCACGTTTAAATCGCAGTGCGAATAAGTTGGGTAAACGCACGGAAGATTTGTTTGTGTTGGATTTCTTTAACAGTGTTGAAGATATTCAGCAAGCATTTGAGCCGTTTTATACTTCTACGTCGTTGTCGCAAGCAACCGATGTCAATGTCTTGCATGATTTGAAAGATCAGTTGGATGAAACTGGCGTGTACGAACAATCGGAGGTCAACGACTTTACTGAAGGCTACTTTGCCAATAAAGACGCACAGCAATTAAGCAGTATCATTGATGTGGCGGTTCAACGTTTCGATCATGAGTTGGCGCTTGAGCCAACCCAAAAAGTCGATTTTAAAATCAAGGCAAAGCAGTTTTTAAAAATTTACGGGCAAATGGCCTCCATCATCAATTTTGAAAATATTGCTTGGGAAAAGCTCTATTGGTTCCTCAAATTCTTAGTGCCCAAATTAAAAGTACAGGATCCGATGGATGAATTTGACGAAATTTTAGATGCAGTGGATTTAAGCTCTTACGGCTTGGCGCGCACCAAACTGAATTACAGTATTAAATTAGATGATGAAGAAACAGAGCTTGACCCACAAAACCCAAATCCACGCGGCGTGCATGGTGAAGATAAAGAAAAAGATCCGATTGATGAAATTATTCGTGTCTTTAACGAAAGATGGTTTCAAGATTGGAGCGCAACGCCGGATGAACAACGGGTAAAATTTATCAATATTACTGAGCGCATTCGTAGCCATAAAGACTTTGAGCAGAAATATCAAAATAACCCGGATGTTCATACCCGTGAATTAGCTTTCCAAGCCATTTTGCGCGATGTGATGAGCGAACGCCATCGGGATGAACTAGAGCTATACAAACTTTTTGCGAAAGATGCCGCATTTAGAACCGCTTGGACGCAGAGTTTACAACGAGCTTTGGCGAGATAAATAAAAATACCGTCTGAACGATTAGATTTCAGGCGGTTTTTTTATTCACCAAATAATCAAACTTACTCTCTACTTCGTCAAATCATAACTCCAATCCAACAACTTAAAGATTTCTTCGGTTTCTACGCCATGATCTAATACAATCGTTAGCCAATGGGTTTTGTTCATGTGATAGGCAGGTAAGAAATTAGGCGATTGTTGTAAGATGCTTACCATATCGGGTGGACATTTAAGATTGATAAAATCAGTCTCCCCTTGTTCTTTTAAACCAAGTTTAGTTTTACTGATTTTGCCAATAAGCGCATACCATTTCCCTTTGGCATTACCATGACGCAAGATGGCATATTCGGGGTGTTTTGCCCAAAGATATTCTGGCTGTGTCGCATATTGATTAGCGGCATAATCAAAGATTTGTTGTGCTTGGTGCATGGGGTACTCCTTGAATGATGAATGGGGTTATTATCAGTCGTAAAGCAGAGAAAAGAAAGACCGCCTGAAAATTGAATTTCAGACGGTCCTTTGCTTTAGCCTTAAAAGAGCACACATATAAGTGCGATCGTTTCTTTGTCTATTTTTAACTACTCAGTCACATAGAAAACTTGTTTTTCAAATTCGTGTTTACCAATTTTGACAGTCAGCACATATTTGCCAATTGGATCTCTGCGGTCGAATGTCCAACAGTTCATCATGTATTTACCATTTTCTAATGTTGGTCTGGTATAAGTGATGGTATGGAGTTTTTTATTTGGCGATGAAACCACTTTTGCATTTTCAATTGTACTTGAGAATTCAATTTTAGCTTGAGCTTTAAAAGTTTCACTTACTGTCGCTTTTTCACCAAAATTGCCTATTGCTACCCAACATACTTTTTCGGCTTTATTGGAACGAGAGGTTTCTTTTTTATTTAAATCAGGTGATGGCTCTTGAGTTCTATCAAACACAGAGAGATAAATAGTGGGTTCATTTGCAGTATCTTTAGCGGTGTCTTTTGATTCTGGTGCTGCAGCAAATGTGCCAGTTGAGAATAAGGTCGCAATTAAAGCGAATGTTGAGATTTTTTTCATGTTAGATTCCTTTTTATATCATTATTTTATTGAACGATCATTATACCAAGGCAGCCCATATCTGCTAGCATTAAATTGGATGAGCCAAATAAGAAGGGATGGGTATTTGACGAAGGTTGTTCAAATTTTACCAAAATTTGTACTTTCTTTTTCACCCAAACAGTGTCTTTCCAAGCAAGTTCCGACGCATCGACGTTGACATCATCTTGGCTTTCAATCACAAATTTAGCGCCTTGAATGGTGAAGCCGACAGGCAGTGAGCTATTGATGATCCAACGTTCGACAGTACCAACTTTAGCCGAAACATCAACACGGCGCGGGTCAAAGCGTTGTTTGTTGATCAAGCCATTTGTGACATCCAATTCAAAGGTACGTTCTTGCGCGATTTTACTTGCGAGCATAGCGGAAGCATCAGTATTGAATGATTCATTCATTTTTTTACTGAATGCAGAGATTTCACCTAGTGGACGAAGTTCTAAAACGGTGTTATCGGCAAAATCATTATTAGAACTGAATACATTTTTGATTTTGTCGAAGAAACCACGTTTTACGCCAGAAATAAGTGATACGCCTTGGCCTTCGCTTAAATTAACTAACACTTCTGCGCGTTCACCCGGTGCTAGAATGAGAGAATTAATCGCTTTACCTTGTGGTAAAAAACCTAAATCTCTCGCAACAAGTAACATCTCCTGTTCATTATCTAAACGGAGATCATAGGCTCTTGCCAATGAGGCGTTGAGTAAACGTAAACGTACCCAACCGCGAGGGACGTCAAGATAAGGTGCTTCCTGCCCATTAACGAGAAGACGATTACCAACAAAGTGCGGTTGATTTTGCTTAAATAATTGTAATCCGTCACCGTTAAATTCCATGTCTTGTAAGATTAATGGAATATCGTCCACACCGTATTTATGAGGTAGCTTTGATTTTAGGCTTTGATCATCTTCAATTAACCACATCCCCACAATGCCGCGATAGGTTTGATAAGCCGAGTTTGCCAGGGTGGCAGAACGATACCAGCAAGTCGCGGCATGTTGCTCTATTGGGATAATGGGTGCCCAAGATTCTCCTTTTTTGAGGATTTTTGCGGCACCGCCAAATAATTCACCACTGGCTTGTAATCCCTGAATAGAGAGAGCAATACTTTGTGGCAAATTGTTGTGATAATTGAGTTTTGCAAAGGAACCCGATTTGATACGAATAGTGGGGCCAAGATAATTGCCGTTAAAGCCCCACACACTGACACTATGGGCGCCATCTAATTTGTAGCCGGTTTCTTCCATATTAAGAATAATTGGGCGCCCACGTTTCGCTTCCATCAACGGAGGAATGGTTAATTTTTCACGGGATGCCGCTAATACTGATTGAGGTGTAGCAGCAAGTGCGGTTGAAATTGCGGTAGTTTTTAATAATTGGCGACGAGAAAGACGCAACATATTATTTTCCTTGTGCAATTTCAGCATCGAGTTCAGCGATGCGTTTTTCCATTAAATCGTGGCAGTAAGAGGCGAGTTCACGTACATTGTCTTTTGTGTATGATGACACATCAATTGGATCCATCATTTCACAAATCACCTTACCATTATCCCAACGATTCAAATCAATTTTGTTATGCGTCGTTGAACACACTACAGGCACGATTGGCACACCAGCCGCAATTGCAGCATGGAATGCCCCTGTTTTGAATGGCAATAAGCCGAGACCACGGCTACGTGTACCTTCAGGGAACATCCAAATTGACAGGTTGTCTTTATTGATACGGCGAGCAAGTTCCGTCATGGTGCTGTGTGCTTTAGAACGATTTTCACGATCCAAGAAAATATTGCCGGTTACCCAATATAAAATACCGAAGAAAGGAATCCAAATTAGGCTTTTTTTACCCACACTCACCGTGCGAGGGAGTACCATGTAAGAGATGGTTACCATATCGAAATTATTTTGGTGGTTACCGATGTAAATACAACGTGGCATATTCTCTTTATTTTGTGGAAATCGGTGTTCTACCTTTAAGCCAAATAAAGGGTATAAACGACCAAACCAGCGAGCCATAACGCCTACGTTACTTGGATTTTTAAAACGAATAAAGGAATAGATCGTACCGAGCACACAAATTAAAATACAACAAAGTGCAACGATGAGAATTCTGGCGATTTTTAACATAGAAAATACCTAATTAAAATTTTTGGAAAGTATAGCAAATTACACAAAAATGTGTGCTAATCTAATGAAAAAAATGACGGAATAGTTATGAAACCCATTTATTTTATTGCAGATCTTCATTTAAGCGAAACGCATCCGGAATTAACCGCACTTTTTAACGATTTTATGCAAAACAAAGCACAAGAATCGCAAGCGGTTTATATTTTGGGAGATCTTTTTGATTTTTGGATTGGTGACGATGAAACTTCACCTTTAATCTCACAAGTAAAACAGTTGATTAAAAACCTGACAGAAAAGGGTATTGCTTGTTATTTTATTCATGGCAATCGTGATTTTTTAGTGGGGAAAAAATTTGCACAAGATTGTGGTTTAACGTTATTGCCTGATTATCATTGTGTTGATCTTTATGGTGTGCAAACCTTAATTTGTCATGGTGATACCTTATGTATTGATGATGTGAAATATCAACAATTTCGCCGAAAAGTGCATCAAAATTGGCGACAAAGATTGTTTTTATGCTTGCCATTAAAAGTGCGGTTAAAAATTGCAGAGAAAATTCGCGCGAAGAGTAAACAAGATAAGCAATATAAGTCGCTGGATATCATGGATGTGAATTTAGCGTTTACGGCACAAACAGTGAAAGAATTTGGCGTGAATCGATTAATTCACGGTCATACGCATCGAGAAGCTATTCATCAGGAAAAAGGGTACACGCGCATTGTGTTAGGCGATTGGCGAAAGGATTATGCCTCAATTCTGGAAGTAACAGAAAACGGTTATCGGTTTATTTAAACAAAAAGCACAGGATTAAACCTGTGCTTTTTTGTATTAAAACGTGCTGATTTTCAACCGCACTTTATTCCACGGTTACCGATTTTGCTAAGTTACGAGGTTGATCCACATCGGTTCCTTTAATTAATGCCACATGGTATGACAATAATTGCATAGGAACGGTGTAGAAAATTGGTGCAATAATTTCATTCACTTTTGGCATGGTGATAATTTTCATGCCTTCGCTTGGTGTGAAGCCTGCTTCTTTATCAGCGAACACATAAAGCTGACCACCACGAGCACGTACCTCTTCAATGTTTGATTTCACTTTTTCAAGTAATTCATTGTTTGGGGCGACCACGATAACCGGCATATCTGCATCGATTAAGGCTAATGGACCGTGTTTTAATTCACCCGCCGCATAAGCTTCAGCATGAATATAAGAAATTTCTTTTAATTTCAATGAAGCTTCCATTGCGATAGGGTAGAACTCACCACGACCTAAGAAAAGTGCATGGTTTTTCTCTGCGAAGTCTTCTGCTAATGCTTCGATGTCTTTATCAAATGCAAGGGCTTTTTCAACTTCAGCCGGAAGTGATTGTAACGCTTTTACAATTTCCACTTCTTGTTCGTTTGAGATATTGCCTTTTACTTTACCAATTGCAGTTACTAACATTAATAATGCGGCCAACTGAGTGGTAAACGCTTTAGTTGATGCCACACCGACTTCAACGCCAGCACGTGTCATGAAGGCAAGATCAGATTCGCGTACTAAAGATGAACTTGATACGTTACAGATCGTTAAGGCTGCCATGTAACCTTTTTCTTTTGCAAGACGAAGTGCTGCAAGAGTATCCGCTGTTTCACCTGATTGAGAGATAGTCACTAACAAGCTATTCGGACGAGTCACGAATTTGCGATAGCGGAATTCAGACGCGATTTCGACATCACAGCTTACGCCAGCAAGTGCTTCAAACCAGTAACGAGCAGTCATCCCTGCATTATAAGAGGTACCACAAGCCACAATTTGAATGTGTTCAACTTTTTCTAAAATTTCAGCTGCGCCATTACCAATAGCATCCACAATCACGTTATTGTGAAGGATACGTCCTTCCATGGTGTTGATTAATGCATTTGGTTGCTCATAGATTTCTTTTTGCATGAAATGGCGGAATTTGCCTTTTTCTGCAGCGTCATTTTCAAGGTTAGACTCGTGCACTTCACGTTCTACTTTTTGACCATTCGCATCATAAATATCCACGGTACGACGTGTGATTTCTGCGATATCGCCTTCCTCTAAATAGATGAAACGACGAGTTACGCTTAAGAGCGCAAGTTGGTCAGATGCCAGGAAGTTTTCACCAATTCCTAAACCAATTACTAATGGGCTGCCTGAACGCGCTGCCACTAAATGTTCTGGATGCTCACGATCTAGTACAACCATACCGTATGCACCAGTAAGTTGTTTTACGGTTTTTTGGACAGCTTCAAGAAGATTTGAGGCGGTACGCATTTCCCAGTTAACAAGGTGTGCAATTACTTCGGTATCGGTTTGAGAATTAAACACATAACCACGTGATTTAAGTAATTCACGTAATTCTTCGTGATTTTCGATGATACCGTTATGGACAACAGCAAAGTTACCTGAAGTATGCGGATGAGCATTAGCTTCAGACGGTTCACCATGAGTTGCCCAACGGGTGTGAGCGATCCCTGTACCACCGATTAATGGTTTTACAGCAACAGCTTCATCAAGGGCTTTTACTTTACCCAAGCAGCGTACGCGGTGTAATTCATGGTTTGGATCCACAACAGCAACACCCGCAGAGTCGTAACCACGATACTCTAAGCGGTGTAAACCATTAATTAAAATTTCTGCTACATCACGTTGTGCTACCGCACCAACAATACCACACATAGTTTTTCCTTATTTAATAAAATTAAAAGTCTTATTTTTCTGACCGCACTTTATGCTACATCTACACAAATTACTTCTACGCCTTGCACCATTATGGCTTCTTTGTCAGCTTGAGATAATTTGTTATCGGTAATCAGCACATCAATTTGCTGCCAGGTTAATTCCACATTTGGCATTTTTCTGCCAATTTTTTGTGATTCCACCATTAC
Organism: Parahaemophilus parainfluenzae; assembly: GCA_963515445.1. Classification (GTDB taxonomy): domain Bacteria; phylum Pseudomonadota; class Gammaproteobacteria; order Enterobacterales; family Pasteurellaceae; genus Haemophilus_D; species Haemophilus_D parainfluenzae_AI. The sequence goes on from CAUPWR010000016.1 coordinate 12,494, forward strand.
AATCACTTCGCGAGATACCTCAGCCATCACCTGGCTTAAGCGAACCAACTCATTAAATGTTGTTGTACCACGTTCTAAATCAATGCCATCGGCACCAATAAATAATTGGTCAAAATCATAAGAACGTAGCACTTGCTCGGCAATATTGCCTTGGAAGGATTCGGAACGCGTGTCCCAAGTGCCTCCCGTCATTAAGAGTGTCGGTTCATTTTCGAGTGAACGTAATGCGGTGGCCACCGAAAGCGAATTCGTCATCACAACTAAGCCTTGCTTGCGATTAAGCTGTTTAATCAATGCGGCGGTTGTGCTGCCACTATCTACAATAATTCGATTGTGATCACGAATACGTTCTGCAGCTGCCTTTGCTAAGACTAACTTTCGTTGCGAAAGTTCATCATCTTGTTCTTCTTCGATGATTTCTTGTGGCATTAAAATGGCACCACCATATTTACGAAGAAGGAAACCATTACTTTCCAATGCAGTGAGATCTTTTCGAATCGTCACTTCAGAGGTGTCAAATAACTGTACGAGTTGTTCAACACTGACTTCTCCTTGTTCTTGCAGAAGTTGCATGATGGCATGTCTGCGTTGTTGGGTATTTCGGTGTTGAATGTTTCGTTTCATTATTTATATCCGTATTTAAGTTTCGGTTCGGAATTATATCGGCAAAATGATGATTGTAAAGTTAAAATTTAGGCAACAAAAAACCCTGACAAAGCAGGGTTCAATTAAAATTCGTTTTAAGACTAATTATTTGATTGCGTCTTTTAATGCTTTACCAGACACGAATGCTGGAACTTTAGATGCTGCGATTTTGATTTCTGCACCTGTTTGTGGGTTACGACCAGTACGTGCAGCACGTTTGTTTACTTTGAATGTACCGAAACCGATTAATTGAACAGGTTCACCTTTTTTAAGGCTACCAGTGATAGCTGCTAAAGTCGCTTCTAATGCAGCTTTAGCTTGTTTTTTGTTTAATTCAGCTGCACTTGCAATTGCATCGATTAAATCTGTTTTGTTCATAAATTTGTACCTTCTGTTAAATTAAAATTGACTCTATTCAAATAAGCGTAGCTTTTAACTGCTACGGCTTGGGCAAGTCTAATCGAACTTAGGGGGAAATAAAAGCCCGATTTGCAAAAATTGTGACAAATCTCACGTTATTGCTCAATTTTTATACCAATATTGGAGATTCCCTCCTGCTTTATCTCGTTGCGAAGGGATAAAATCAAGTCTACATCGCGTTTTTCGCAGTCTTTAAGTAAGCGATAGATTTGCCATTGAAGGTCTAATTCTTCTTCAATTTCTTCACGGCTTTTCAGTTCAGTTTCAGAAAGATCTCGATCTTCTTGTGTTTCTAACAAAGAACAAACCGTGCCTAATGAAATTTGGCTGATTTGAATTGCTTTTTCAAGTGTCTCGCCCGCGATAATCGCATGCAACAATTCACCTAGCGCTTCACAAGCATCGAGAGCAGGTACCACACCAAAGAAGTCGTAATCATTCACATCAGGAATAATTTCTTCAAGTTTCTCTAATTGGTTCTCGAAATTAATCTTTGCTTCTTTAACTGTTAGAAATTCCCACACTAAGTTTAAAATGTTGTGATAGGTTTTGTCTGCGAGCTTTTGTTCCGTCATTTGGCAGAATAGGGCAAAGTTAGGTGCCATACGCTCGCATAAGCAAGCCATAAAGGTCAGATGTTGCCAGCTTTCGAGATTTTCGAGGCGCTTGTGAATTGGATTTCGCATTTTTTTCTCGCTTATTTATGATAGGCTTTAGAGAACTCATGAATCGCATCCACGAAGATTTTTGGTGCACTTTCCGGCACATCTTGGTGGATTCCATGGCCTAAATTAAACACATGGCCGCTACCTTGACCAAAATCAGCTAAAATTGACCGCACTTCTTGCTCAATACGTTCTGCTGGTGCATATAACACGCTAGGGTCCATATTGCCTTGTAGTGCCACTTTATGGCCCACACGTGCTTTCGCATCAGCCAAATTAACCGTCCAGTCTAATCCCAGCGCATCACAGCCCGTATTTGCCATGGCTTCTAACCATAAACCGCCGCCTTTAGTAAATAAAGTCACCGGCACTTTACGACCCTCGTGTTCACGAATTAAACCATCAACGATTTTATGCATATATTGTAGAGAGAAGTCTAAGTATTCACGATGACCTAATACGCCGCCCCAAGTGTCAAATACCATGACTGCTTGTGCCCCTGCTTTGATTTGTGCGTTTAAGTATAAAATCACAGAATCCGCCACTTTATCTAATAAAAGATGCAAAGTTTGCGGTTCGGCATACATCATTTTTTTGATTTTATTGAAGGTTTTGCTGCTACCACCTTCAACCATATAAGTCGCCAGTGTCCACGGGCTACCAGAGAAACCAATCAGTGGCACTTCGCCTTTTAATTCACGACGAATTGTGCGCACCGCATTCATCACATATTGAAGTTCGCCTTCAGGGTCAGGAATCGGTAAATTTTCGACCGCACTTTTGTTTTCAATTGGATGAGCAAATTTCGGGCCTTCACCTGCACCAAAACTTAATCCTAAGCCCATCGCATCAGGAATAGTCAGAATATCTGAAAATAAAATAGCCGCATCTAAAGCATAGCGACGAAGTGGCTGTAAGGTAACTTCACAAGCTAAATCCGAATTACGGCAAAGAGACATAAAATCGCCCGCTTCAGCGCGTGTTGCTTTATATTCAGGCAAATAGCGTCCCGCTTGGCGCATCATCCATACGGGTGTCATATCCACTGGTTCACGTAATAAAGCTTTTAAATAACGATCATTTTTTAATTCAGACATGGGCTTTCCTTTATTTATTTTGTTCCGCTTTGCAAAGCTCAAGCGTAGCATTAATTAATTTGAGTGCGATAGTACCTGTTGGCGGTAATTCTGGCAAGGGGGCAGTGCTAGAAAACCATTGTGCATCATGTAGTTCTGTTTCTTGCAGTTGAATTTCTCCGCTGTCGTAATCAGCTAAAAAGCCCACCATTTGTGAATTTGGGAATGCCCAAGGTTGGCTACCGAAATAGCGAATATTTTTAATGCGAATACCAGTTTCTTCAAAGACTTCACGGCGAACCGCATCTTCAAAGGTTTCGCCCACTTCCACAAAACCGGCTAGCGTGGTGTACATCCCCGCTTTGCCAGGCGTGTAATGGCGTTTATGGTTGGCTAATAAAATCTCAGTGCCACGGCGAACGGCGACAATAATCGAAGGGCAAATAACCGGATAAGTGCGATAGCCACAACTTGTACATTGAACCGCAAGTTCATCGTGAGTTTGTTCCGCTTTTTGACCGCACTTTCCGCAGAATTGGTGAGTTTTCAAAAAATGATTGATTTCCACGCCTCGGCTTAACAAATGAAAATCTTCAGTCGGTAAGGACAATAAACTCCGTAAGGAAAGGTATTCTCGTTCATCTTGATCATTTTCTGCCACAAGCCATAAAGGTTGTGATTTCCATTTCCCGAGCAACATTGCTTTTTGCGTTATGAGGCCGAGTTCCTTTGCTGTTCCGAAAGGCAGATCATTTTCCTGCCAATAAAGTGTCGATCCTTTGGTGAGCAGCCAATATCCCTGATCTTCGGGCTGAATTGCATTCATATTTTTCTCTTTTTGTTTCAAAAGTGCGGTCATTATAAAAGGGATTTTTCGGAAAAACGAATTTAATTTCTGTGATAAAAAATAGCTAGTCAGTTTTCGTTGTGCTACAGTAGCAACCTGTTTTTCTCTTTAAAATTAGGAATGACAAATGTCTTTTTTCTCTTTTGCTTTTTTAGAAAATGCGATGTCTTTTGAAGGTTATTTTAAATATATCGCCATTTTTGTCTCGTTAGGTGCATTGCTTGTGGTGACAAGCTTATATTTACGTCATCGGTTACAAACCAAATATCGCGATCTCAGTATTATCTTTCTTTTATTAATTATTTTCTTGCTCGGTGTGCAATATAAGCAATATGAGCAAAATGAAGTCTATGCAGCTGATATCTCTAGCGTGGTGACATTTTTAAATTCGGTGAAAGATAGTCAAAATTTACAGAAAGAAGATATTCGTACCAATAGCCGTACATTAATGAACGGCATGATTTTAAATATTCGGGATCAGTATTTCGAAGTCCATTTTAATAATGATTTTTCAGCGTATACCTTATCCCCAATTAACTTAGTAAACCCTAATGTTACTGTGATTGATAAGGAGGATAAATAATGGATGGCTACACATTATTAGGCTTGAAATTGGCCATGGGTATTATTGGACTGGTACTCCAAATTAACTTAATGGGAAAAGGTAACCTTGCACCGACTTCCGCGATGGATCAGGTACAAAACTATGTGCTAGGTGGCATTATTGGTGGTGTGATTTATAGCGATAGTATTGGGGTATTCCAGTTCTCTCTCGTGCTCGTGCTTTGGACATTATTGGTTTTTACCCTCCGTTTTATCAAAAATCATAACAAATTAGTTAAATCGTTGATTGATGGTAAACCTGTTTGGGTGATTTCAAACGGCAAGGTAAAAACTGCTGAATGTATGAAAAACAGTATTACTGCTAATGACCTCATGTTTAAGTTACGTGCTGCCGGTATTTATGAAATCAAAACGGTTAAACGTGCGGTATTTGAACAAAATGGACAACTTTCGATTATTCGATACGGTGATGATGATTTACGTTATCCATTAATTATTGATGGACAATTAGATGATGATGTTTTAGAAATTATTGATCGTGATGAAGAATGGGTTAAAGCTGAGTTAGAAAAACAGAACATGACGATTGAGCAAGTGTATATTGGCGAATACTTGAATGGTCAGTTAGTGGCACATGTATATGAAAACAAATAAAAAAGACCGCACCTTAAAAGTGCGGTCTTTTTTATTAAATATTTAAACCTACAAATTATTATTTTGTGCGATTTAGTAATTAACTTTAATTTTTTTTAATTGTAGATTTTAATACTTAAAATTATAATAGCTTTGGATTTTTATTATTACTTTTATTTCCTAAGGAACCTATCTTATGAACATTCAAAAAACGATGCTCGCTACAGCGCTATTAGCTTTTTTAACTAGTTGTGGAAGTAGTGGCGGAGGCTCTAGCCAACCGACATCAAATAATGAAGTTAAAAATGATCAAGCAACACAAGCTCAAGTAGAGAAACAGAAAAACGAAGTTCAAGCGTTAAAGCAACAACTTGCTCAGACTCAAAAGGAAAAGAAATCTATTGAAGACAAATTACAGCAAATAGATCAGGTTTCTACTCAGACTTTGAGTAAAACAAAATCAGAGTTACAACAAGCAAATTTTAAATTACTAGAGACTGAGGATAGGTTAACTAAAGCAGAGCAATTTTTAAAAGAACGTCAGGAAAAACTTGAAAAATTGGAGAAAGAACAAGCAAGACTTGAGCAAGCTATTACACAAGCTAATTCAGATAATACAGAAAAAACACAAAAAATAGAGATATTAAAAGAACAAAAGAATCAAGTGGAAAATGAGCTATCTCTAGAAACAGAAAAACTTGAAAATGCATTAAAAGATAAAGTTCAAATTCAACAAGAATTTAATACTTATAAACAAAAAATAGATGAATTTAACAAGTTGATTAAAACAGTGGTTGAAAACGAGAGAGGGCAAGGTCGATATAATTCAGCAATTGGTGGGCGTTATACTGCCAATATTGATAGTTTGCCTAATGGATTATACCAAATTCCTTTTGTTATGATGTATTCTGAAAATGGATTAGGGGAAACTTCAGGGGGATATTCAACAATTTATAAACAAGCTTATTCTATTGTTTATGGGCGAGAACATAAATTTTTCTCTCAAGACTTTACCTCTGATGGTAATTATCGTATAGAAAAGAATACTGGTGGAGAGAAAACAATTGTTTTACCAAGCGAAGGATTAGCTACTTATAATGGCAAAGCTTTTACTGCAAATCATGATGGGGAGTTGACTTATACTGTTAATTTTACGGATAGAACTGGTTCAGGGAAACTATCTAATTTCAAAGATATTGATGATATCAGTTTGAATTCAGGTGAGATTTCTAGTGGTAGCAATATGATTAAATCCAGTGCTTCTATGGCTAATGGTACCCAAGGAGAATATGAGTTAAGTTTTTATGGTCCGAATGCAGAGGAAATCGCAGGTAAAGCTTATATTTATAAACAACTAGATAATACAAAGCATGTAAATGGAGGCACTGCGAGAGAATATAACCAAAAAGATGAGCGTGGTGAACTTATTCGAGGAACTCAATTTGGATTCGGTGGTACTCGCGGCGAAATTCAAAAATAATTACTAAGATGTGTAGGGGAATATTTTCCCCTACAATTATAATCATAAGAAAAATGTTATTTGAACATTGGTTTAAATGGCATTTATTAGTCTAAATTTACTATGAAAAAATTCTTAAGCTTTCTGTTTTTCCTGCCACTTACTATACAAGCTGAAACCTTTCATGCCCCACAGCCTGTTTTTTTTGAAAATAACACCTCACCAAAACAGCCAGAGCCACAAATTAGAACTCACTCAAAAACTGAAAATTTACCAGTATCTTCGATTACAGTTTCAGAGCAAGATAGCTCAAAGAACAAGCTAGAAAAATTGATTAATTATGGTGTAGTAAAACAACGATGGGCTTTGCTAAAACAAGTTTTACCGTTGTATCAACAGCAAGCTAATTATGATGTTACGCTTTATCGCTACGCAAAGGGAGCGATGCTGAGAGCTGAACAGGAGTATGCAGAGGCTATTGCTCTTTATCAACAAATTTTAGTAGATAAACCGGAGTTATCTTATCCTCGCTTTGATTTAGGTGTGATGTTATTTGAGAACAAGCAATATCGACAAGCCGAGATGGAGCTAAAACAAGCGAAACCAATGCTTTCCTCTCAAATGCAACAATTAGCAGATCGTTATTTGCAAGCAATAACAGAACGCCAAAGTTGGCAGCCAGATGTTGAATTGCAATATACGCAAACAGATAATGTGAACAATGCGTCCTCTCAACAGGATATTATTTTAGGTGGTTTACGTTTTAAAAAAGATGAAGAATCCTTACCACAAAAGGCGCATGGTTTTCGTTATGGTTTGGGGCTGAACCGTGAATTGAACCTGGATGGTAATCATTTTATTGCGTTTAATAGCCGTTTCAGTGGAGTACATTATTGGGATAATCAAGATTATAGCGAAAAATCACTTTATGCTTCTCTTGGATATCGACATCGTTCAGCTTTACAAGCTTTTGGATTTATGCCATTTTTTGAACAGAATTGGCTAGGTTCTCCACGTTATAGCAAAAATTATGGGATGGTTGCAGATTTTCGGCGAGAATTAAGTACTTATTGGGTAATTTCAACTTCGATTTCTCATACGCAAAAACGTTATGTAGAGCCATCAATTGCTCGTCGACATAATGGTTACATTAATAGCGTCACACTCTCTTTAAGCTATCAAGTCAAACCGAATTGGCTATTGTTTGGTGGTGTTGAAGGAAGTATTGACCGCAGTAAAGATAAAGCGGAGTCTTCACTTCGCCGCGGCGTAAATATTGGTACAGTATGGGAGCTTAAAGATTTTGTTAGTCGTGTGAATTTGCGTTATATAAAACGTGATTTCCGCGCAGAAAATTTTTATTTTCCAGAGAAAAAACGACAAGATAAGGAATATAGCTTGAATGCAACGCTTTGGCATAACAAATTGCAGTGGAATGGTTTTATACCTAAACTGAATTATCGTTATCGTAAAATTGACAGTAATATTCCTGAATTCTATTCACGTAAAAGTAGTGAGTGGTTTATTTCGGTGGAAAAGCAATTTTAGAGTTAATTAGATCAAAAAAGCCTTGTTCATTTTCTATGAGCAAGGCTTTTGTTATTAAAGTGCGGTCTTTTTTGTTTCATTTTAACCGACAACAAAAGGTAAATAACCCGATCGGATGGCAAAAGGAATTGAAGTAATAATCACCCCAAGTACTAAGACGAGCACTAACAATGCTTTACCGCCCCATACTCTGTATGGCAAGTTAGGATGAATTGAGCGTGCTTTCCAAACTAATGCTACCGGTAAAACCACTGCGTAGAACGCGAACATTTGACCAGCATAACCCAGAGCAAGAATAAAACCTTCCGGATAGAAAAGGGAGAAAAGCACTGGGGGAATAAAGGTCATTAAACCTAATGAAATACGCCCTGCATGAATATCAAAAGATTGTTTGAGTAAGTCTTCGATACATTCTAATAAACCTAATGCCACCCCTAAGAATGAAGTGACCAATGCTAAAGTGGAGAAGATTTTTACCGCATTCGCAATAATTGGGCTTTGGGTGATTTCTAAGGTTGCTTTCACCAAGCCATTTAACGTGGCGTCTTCACGTAAAATTTGTAAGAACTCATTTTGACTGAGTAAGCCGTGCGTAGAAAGCTGCCATAAAAAATAAGCAAATAATGTGATGCCAGAACCCACTAAAATCGCAATGCGTAAGGATTTTACATTACCGTCTAAGTATTTATTTAAACTTGGAATGGAACCGTGGAAACCAAATGCCGTGAAAAATACAGGGCTTGCAGAAATAATTAAAGCGTTATCAATTGGCATCGCCATTAAGTTATCAAATTTGATGTTCGGTAGCATTAACGCGAGCACTAAGATAAAAGCAGCAATCATCACAAAGAATAATACGCGATTAATCTTATCCACGCTGTGGGTGCCGATGACAATAAAACTACCGAAGAAAATGGTGAATACAAGCACCGCGATTTTATTCATGGTATCTTTATCGCCCATGGCTGGGAGTAAATCCATTAATAAGGAACCTCCACCACTCACATAAGCAGCAATCAAGGCATATAAAAAGACAATTAAAACAGCGGTGGAAATAATTCGCCCTGCTTTACCAAAATATTGTGCAGCAAGTGTGCCGATCCCTGCATCGCTGTCAGCGGTTTGATACAGTTCAACGAATAAAAGTGCGGTGAAAGTAAGCACTGCCCATAAGCCAAGTAATAAGAAAACAGTCGCAGTTAAGCCAATCCCTGCAGAGGTGAGTGGCATTGCCAACATCCCTGCACCAATCATGGTTCCTGCAACAAGTAAGGTACTTCCCACGGTCTTGTTCATTTTATCTTCCTTAGGTTGTAATAATAAATTTACGATGATTGTATTTTAATCTTTACACCGTGTAAAGTAGGAGAAACAAAATTCTTCTACAAAATGTACGGTAGAAATGACCGCACTTTCCCGATAAAATAGCCAGCAAATCAATTAAGACAAGAGACAATAGTAGGAGAGCGCTTATGATTTATAGTATGACAGCCTTTGCACGCCTTGAAATCAAGAAAGATTGGGGCGATGCAGTTTGGGAAATTCGTTCGGTTAACCAACGTTATTTGGAAAACTTTTTCCGCTTGCCAGAGCAATTTCGCGGTTTGGAAAATGCTTTGCGTGAGAAACTTCGTCAAAATCTCACTCGCGGTAAAATTGAATGTTCATTGCGTATTGATAGCAAAAAACAAGCGGCGGCTGAGCTCAATTTAAATAAAGAATTAGCGAATCAAGTTATCCAATCTTTACAATGGATTAAGTCGCAAGCTGGCGAGGGCGAAATCAATTTAACGGATGTGTTGCGTTATCCCGGCGTGGTGGAAGCGGCTGAGCAAGATTTAGATGCTATCAGTCAAGATTTGTTGACAGCTTTTGATGAATTGTTGGTGGAATTTATTGCAATGCGTGGACGTGAAGGCGAAAAATTGCAAGCCATTATTCAACAACGTCTTGATGGCATTACTGTAGAAGCTGAAAAAGTGCGGTCACAAATGCCGGCGGTTTTACAATGGCAGCGTGAGCGTTTATTGCAACGTTTTGAAGAAGCGAAGATTCAACTAGATCCACAACGAGTCGAACAAGAAATGATTTTACTGGCGCAACGTGTGGATGTGGCGGAAGAATTAGATCGTCTGCAAATGCACGTGAAAGAAACCAATAATATCTTGAAAAAAGGTGGGGCAGTGGGACGTAAACTAGATTTTATGATGCAAGAACTTAATCGTGAATCGAACACGTTGGCATCTAAATCCATTAATGCAGAGATCACCGCTTCTGCTGTGGAGTTGAAAGTATTAATCGAACAAATGCGTGAGCAAATTCAAAACCTTGAATAGGAAAAATCATGGCAACATTTATTTCATTAAACCAATATGATTTGGTGGAAGTGGCGGGCGTAGATGCAGAGAAATATCTGCAAGGCCAATTAACTTGCGATGTGGTGCATTTAGCAGCTGGTGCTTCAACACTTACAGCGCATTGTGATCCTAAAGGCAAAATGAACTCGTTGTTCCGCTTAATTAAGCTTTCATCAGAGCAGTTTTTAATTTTAATGCCGAAAAATTTATTTGCGCTACTCGATCATTTAAAAAAATATGCCGTGTTTTCAAAAGTGACATTTCAAGTATTGGATTGGCAAATTGTCGGCTTGATTGGTGAAAAGTGCAGTCGAATTCACGCGCAGATTGAATTAGATATTGATGAAAATCGTGCAATTTTGCTCAATCCTACACCGTTAGATGTCACCTTTAATGGCGATGAAAAACAATGGCTTTGTGCGGATATTCAAGCGGGCTTACCAAGCTTGAGTGCGGAAACGCAAAATGAATTTATTCCGCAGGCATTAAACCTACAAGCTATCGAACAAGCGATTTCTTTTACTAAAGGCTGTTATATCGGGCAGGAAACCGTCGCACGTGCCAAATATCGTGGCGCCAATAAACGTGCGATGTATGTGCTTTCGGGGGAAACCACGGTTACACCGAAAATCGGCAGCGAAATAGAAATGCAGTTAGAAACAGCTTGGCGTAAAACTGGCACTATCGTCAGTGCGGTCAATTTTGACGGCGTTTTATGGTTACAGGTGGTGATGAATAACGATTTAGAAGAAGGGACGCATTTCCGTTTATCTGAAGATGGAACCGTTCTAAAAATTGAACCGTTACCTTATTCCATCAATAGCTAAAAAACGATTTAGTCATTGATGACTTATAAGCATCATTAATGATGAAAAGAGAGAGCCGCAATGTTCTCTCTTTTTTTATTTTTTTAAAATCCGCTATAATTCTGAAAAACTCACGAATTGAACACTATGACTTATTATCTTGGCATTATGTCCGGCACCAGCCTTGATGGGGTGGATATTGCCCTTACTGACATCCAATCGAATCAAACCAAATTAATTGCAGCAGATTTTACGCCGATGCCGGCAAATTTACGCGAAAAAGTGACCGCACTTATTCAATCGGGTGAAACGTCGTTACAAGCATTGGGTGAACTTGATCATCAATTTGGCTTGCTTTATGCCGATTGCGTAAATGCCTTTTTACGTAAACACCAGTTAAAGCCAGAACAGATCGAAGCCATTGGCTGTCATGGACAAACAGTGTGGCATTCCCCAAAAGGTCAATTTCCGTTTACCATGCAAATCGGTGATATGAATTTATTAGCGGCTAAAACAGGCATTACGGTCGTTGGTGATTTGCGCCGTAAAGATATGGCATTCGGTGGACAAGGGGCGCCTTTAGTACCCGCCTTTCACCAAGCGGTATTTTTTGATCCTAACTGGGCAACAGTGGTGCTTAATATTGGCGGCATTAGTAATGTATCCTTATTGATACCCGAACAGCCTGTCATTGGCTTTGATACAGGAACCGGTAATACCTTGCTCGACCAATGGATCGAAAAGCATCAAAGAAAAGCTTATGACAAAAATGGTGAATGGGCGGAGTCAGGTCAAGTGAATTCAGATTTGTTAGCGGCATTATTAGATGAAGATTTCTTTCAATTGCCACCACCGAAAAGCACGGGGCGTGAATTATTTAATTTAGCTTGGTTAGAGAATAAAATTCAAAAAATAGCAGGCAAAACGGCCGCTCTTTTACCACAAGATGTGCAAGCCACTTTGGCAGAATTTACCGTGCAAAGTATTGTTTTAGCCCTTAACAATATTCAGACGACATTACCATGCCGATTACTTGTTTGTGGTGGTGGCGCTAAAAATCAGGCGATTATGAATGGCTTAAAACAAGCATTGCCAAGTTGGCGTATTCAGCTTACGACTGAATTAGATCTTGATATCGATTATGTGGAAGCGGCAGCTTTTGCTTGGTTGGCTTATCGTCGTATGCATAATTTGCCCGCTAATTTACCGAGTGTAACAGGCGCTACAAGTGCGGTTAGTTTAGGGGCAATTTTTCCAAAGGAATAAACCATGGCAGAGAATTTATTACAAACCCTTTCAACTTTAATTACTGAACAACGGAATCCCAATTCCATGCATGTGGATAGTTTGTCTGCATTGGAAATTGTGCAGTTAATGAATGAGGAAGATAAACAAGTGCCTTTGGCAATTGAAAAATGTTTACCTCAAATTGCCCAAGCGGTTGAGCGTACTGTTGCAGCATTTCAACAAGGTGGTCGATTAGTCTATATTGGCGCGGGAACCAGTGGTCGATTGGGGGTACTCGATGCTTCTGAATGCCCACCAACATTTGGTGTATCACCTGAAATGGTAAAAGGTATTATTGCAGGCGGTGAGCGCGCATTACGTCATCCTATTGAAGGGGCGGAAGACAGTAAAGCACAAGCCGTGGTTGATTTACAAACCATTCAATTTTCCTCAAAAGACGTATTGGTGGGCATTGCCGCCAGTGGACGAACACCTTATGTGATTGGTGCATTGGAATATGCGAAAAGTTTAGGTTCAGTGACCGTTTCAATTGCAAGTAATCCGAATTCAGCGATGGCAAATATTGTGGATATTGCTATTGATACGGTAGTGGGACCAGAAGTGCTAACTGGCTCGAGCCGTTTAAAATCGGGTACAGCACAAAAATTAGTACTGAATATGCTTACTACGGCTTCCATGATCTTAATGGGCAAATGCTATCAAAACTTAATGGTGGATGTGCAGGCGAGTAATGAAAAGCTGAAAGCCCGCGCCATTCGCATCGTGATGCAAGCCACGGATTGCGATAAGGCACTCGCAGAAGAGACATTAAAGCAGGCTGATCAAAATGCGAAATTAGCGATTATGATGATCCTGAGTGGATTAGATCGTGCCCAAGCAGAGGCTTTATTAGAAAAACATCACGGCAAGTTACAACTTGCATTGAAATAAGTAAAAATAAAAACGCTAGGCATCAAACCTAGCGTTTTTATCATTTAATAGTTTGCTCAATTAGCAATCTTGTTTGCCGTAAGCATCTTGACGAAGGATTTGACGAACACCTTCATCAAATTGTGCTAAAACGTGATCTGCGTCTTTTGGATCTTTACCGCGAGCATCAAGATAGAACTTGATTTTCGGCTCAGTACCAGATGGACGAACGATTAAGCGGCTACCGTTTTCTAATACGAATACAAGGATGTCGCTTTGACGATCTGTTTTAGTGTGGTCGATGAATTGTGCCACTTTAACGCCACCTACTTCAGCTGGAGGCGTGTTACGAAGTGCGGCCATTAATTTACCAATTTCAGATAAATCGCTTACACGAATAGAAATTTGACCACTTACATAAGCACCGAATTCTTGCGTGAAGTCATTGGCGTAATCCGCTAAGGTTTTGCCTTGAGCTTTCAAGTGACGCACTAAATCTAAGAATACGATCGCGGCAGAAATACCATCTTTATCACGTACTTTATCTGGGTCAACTAAGTAGCCAAGTGCTTCTTCAAAACCGAATAATAAGCCTTGAACTTTACCGATGTATTTGAAACCGGTTAAGGTTTCTTCTGATTGGAAACCGTATTTTTTCGCAATTTCAGCAAGCGCTGGAGAAGATACTAAAGAGCACGCTAATACGCCTTTTTCACCTTTTGCATGATATTGTTTTGCTAAATACCAACCTAAGAAACAGCCTACTACGTTGCCGTGTAAAGATTTCCAGTTACCTTGTGCATCTGGAACAGCTACCGCTAAACGGTCTGCATCTGGGTCATTAGCAATAATGAATTCTGCATTGTGTTCTTTTGCTACTTTAATCGCTAAATCTAATGCACCTTTTTCTTCCGGGTTAGGGAAGTTTACTGTTGGGAATGTGCCGTCTGGCCATACTTGTTCCGCCACAATATGAGGTTGTGGAAGACCGGCTTTGGTTAAGGTTTTACTTAATACTTCATAGCCTACACCGTGCATTGCAGTATAAACGTAGTTTATGTCTGCTTCTGGTTCTTTAGCAAGAGATGCTGTTTTTTCAATATAAGCGTTAACCACTTCATCATCTAACACCACATAATCTTGGCTACGTGGTAAATCTTTTACATTGCCTGCGGCCACTTTGTCGATTAATGCCGCGATATCTTTATCTGCCGGAGAAACGATTTGGCCACCGCCATTCGCTTTACCCAAATACACTTTATAACCGTTATCTTCAGGTGGGTTGTGGCTTGCTGTCACCATCACACCTGCTGTGGTATCAAAATATTGAATTGCGTAAGCTAATACTGGCGTTGGTAATTTACGTGGAAGTAAATAAGCTTTCACGCCTGCACCTGCCATGATCTCAGCGGTATCACGTGCGAAAACATCAGAGTTTTTACGACCATCATAACCAATCACGATAGAAGGTTGTTTGTCGTAATCTTTTAAATAGTCCGCTAAACCGCCCGCAGCTTGTGCTACTAATACACGGTTCATCCCCATAGGGCCAGCTTGTAATGGTCCACGAAGTCCCGCCGTACCAAATTGTAAACGGCCACTAAAGCGAGCTTGTAATTCAGATTTTGCTTTTTCATCACCGTTTTTCGCCGCCGTTAAAAGTGCGGTTAATTCTGCATGAGTTTCTGCATCAGGATCTTGGTTTAACCAGTTTTGTGCAATATCAAAAAGCGTTGTCATGATGTTTTCTCCTTGTAAAAACTAATTCTTGTTAGACTAGCTGAAAATGACTTTAATTTAAATGACTATTTTGCTTTTTTACTGAAAATTTAAGCTTTTTTTGATCGCAACCGTTTTCTCTTGATATAAAAACGGCGTAAAAAATATTTACGCCGTGAGAGTGATATAAATTTATATAAAATAATAAAAATTAGAGAAGAAGGGCAGAACCCCATTTAATAATATCAAAGAAGAATTTGTTTTGATTGGTTGCAATACCATCACCCGTTTTCTTCAATGTGCCGTCATCATTTTTCGTTTCATCTACCATGCCATTTACATACTGGCCTTTCACCACATCTAAGTCTTCTTTTGCCTGAGTACGTAAGATTTGGCAAGCTTTTGGCTCTAATGCATCAACATCACCAAGTTCTGCGCGGAATTTCTTAAATTGATAGGTCGCATAATTCATCGATTTTTCATCTTTTTGAATCATTTTTACATAATCTTCACCGATAATTTTTTCTAACGGATAGAAAAAGACATATTGGGAATGAATATAGCTATCTTCTTTGGCAAAATGTTGTTGCTGAATGCGAGTTAAATTTGGATAGATACATTGTTCAGCTTGTTTACTCGCTGTAGCCCATGCTTTCGCATTCTCATCTGAAAGGAGATAATCAGCTTGTGCGAATTCAGCAGGAATAGTTGATTGTGATGAACCGAATAAACTACAAGCATTCAATAACATAATGCTGCTTAAAAAAATAAATTTTTTCACTTAAATTTCCTTATAACATCTAGAATGGCAAAATTTTAGCAACAACAATCTGATTGTAAAGTGATTCTCTAATTGAGAAGTGATTTTCTTTCCCGAACTAAAAAACTTCCGCTATAATGACCGCACTTTTTACACTTATAAAGGAAAGAACAATGCAAAATCCAAAAGATGATGTTTTATATGCACCAGTTGAGTGGGTTGATCATAGCGAAGGTTATACTGATATCCGTTTCCACAAATCGACTGATGGTATTGCAAAAATCACCATTAACCGTCCAGAAGTGCGTAACGCATTTCGTCCGCAAACAGTTAAAGAAATGATCCATGCATTTTCTAACGCGCGTTTCGATGAAAAAATCGGCGTAATTGTGTTAACCGGTGAAGGCGAAAAAGCATTCTGTTCTGGTGGTGACCAAAAAATTCGTGGTGACTACGGCGGTTACAAAGATGAAAGCGGTGTACATCACTTAAATGTATTGGATTTCCAACGTGATATTCGTACTTGTCCAAAACCAGTGGTGGCAATGGTCGCAGGTTATGCGATTGGTGGTGGTCACGTACTTCATATGTTATGTGATTTAACTATTGCGGCAGACAATGCGATTTTTGGTCAAACTGGTCCTAAAGTAGGTTCATTTGATGGTGGTTGGGGCGCAAGCTATATGGCGCGTTTAGTGGGGCAGAAAAAAGCCCGCGAAATTTGGTTCTTATGCCGCCAATATAATGCGCAAGAAGCATTAGATATGGGCTTAGTGAATACCGTAGTACCTTATGCAGATTTAGAAAAAGAAACTGTGCGTTGGTGCCGTGAAATGTTACGTAACAGCCCAATTGCATTACGTTGCTTAAAAGCCGCATTAAATGCAGACTGTGATGGTCAATCAGGTTTACAAGAGCTCGCAGGTAATGCAACCATGTTGTTCTATATGACTGAAGAAGGTCAAGAAGGTCGTAACGCGTTTAACGAAAAACGCGCACCAGATTTCAGCAAATTCAGACGTAATCCTTAATTTGAACATAAAAGTGCGGTTAGAAATCTGTGTGTTTTTAACCGCACTTTTGTCATCAAGGAGAATAAGATGGAAAGCAAATCATTTAATCTTTATCGTTATTCTATTCCAGTCGACAGCCAATTGATTTTACGTGGACGTTTTTTAAAACGTCGTGAAGGTTTGATTGTACGTGTTGCTTGCAGCCGTGATGGCTGGGGGGAAATTGCACCTTTACCTGGGTTTAGCGAAGAAACTATCGAACAAGCGCAAGAGCAAGCTATTGAATGGCTGACGAATTGGTGTCATGCAAGTTGCGAAGCGCCAAGAGTCCCCCTTGATGGTTGTTATCCTTCCGTTGCTTTTGGTATTAGCGCGGCGATGGATGAGATGAAACGTTATTTAAATGAGGAAGGTAACTATCATACGGCACCGTTGTGCTATGGCGATCCTGATGAGTTATATGCAGAACTGAATCAAATGCCAGGTGACAAAGTGGCTAAAATTAAGGTCGGTATGTATGAAGCGAATCGTGATGGCTTGATTACGGATATGTTTCTTGAAGCTATTCCTGATTTGCAATTACGTCTAGATGCGAATCGCCAATGGACCTTGGAAAAGGCGTTAAAATTTGCGGAGAAAGTGAAAACGCAACATCGTTCACGTATTCAATTTCTGGAAGAACCTTGTAAAACCCGTGAAGAAAGTCGTCAGTTTGCAGCTCAAACGGGCATTAATATTGCTTGGGATGAAAGTGTGCGTGAGCCAGATTTTCTTGTAGAAAATGAACCGCACTTAAGTGCCATTGTGATTAAACCAACATTGGTTGGTTCGCTACAAGATTGTCAAAAGCTGATTGCGCAAGCGCATAGTTTGGGCATAAAAGCAGTGATTAGCTCAAGTATTGAAAGTAGCCTTGGATTGACGCAACTCGCTCGTATTGCAGCACAATATACCCCCAATGTAACACCTGGATTGGATACCTTGAATTTGATGCAACATCAAGTATTACGTGCGTGGCCGGGCTCAGATTTACCGCTAATTGATTTAAATTCAGAATTTATTACCAAAATTGTATAGAGATACGACCACCATTACACAAAAAATCGCTATAATTCGCACAAGTTAAAGGATGTGAAAATGTCAAAAAAATTCAATATTTTGCTGTTAAATGGCCCGAACTTGAATATGTTGGGCGCAAGGGAACCAAAACATTATGGTTCACTTTCATTATCTGCCATTGAAGAAAATGTGGGTAAACTTGCTGAGCAGCATGGTGTGAATTTGGAGTGTTTCCAAGCAAATAGCGAAGAAAAGTTAATTAATAAGATTCATCAAAGTTTTCAGAAAGTGGATTTTATTTTAATTAACCCGGCAGCTTATACGCATACCAGTGTTGCATTGCGCGATGCGTTGCTTGCGGTGTCAATTCCTTTTGTCGAAATTCATTTGTCTAATGTACATAAACGCGAGCCATTCCGTCATCATTCTTACTTTAGTGATGTGGCTGAAGGTGTGATTTGTGGCTTAGGTGCAAAAGGCTATGAGTTTGCTCTCCAATTTGCGTTAGATTTTTTAAATAAAAAAGCATAAAATTTCACAAAATTTACAGATTTTCGCAGAAATTTATCGCAAAGTTCATGATTTTGCGGTAATCTTGCCGACACAAAAAACAGGTTTCAAAATGACCGCACTTTGGAAATCAATTCTGAAAGTGCGGTTAACAATTCATTATTATTTTTAGGAAGAACGTATGGACATTCGTAAAATCAAAAAACTGATTGAATTAGTAGAAGAATCGGGTATCACTGAATTAGAAGTGCAAGAAGAAGAAGGTACAGTACGTATTAGTCGTGCGGCACCAGCTGTTGCACCTGCTGCAATTCAATATGCAGCGGCGCCAGTCGCACCGGTTGCGGCTCCGGCAGCAGCACCAGCACCTGCAGCGGCTGCACCTGCGGAAGCGCCTGCAGCTGAAGTGTCAGGACACCAAGTGCGTTCACCAATGGTAGGTACATTCTATCGTAGCCCAAGCCCAGAAGCGAAAGCTTTCGTTGAAGTGGGACAAACAGTCAAAGTAGGCGATGCACTTTGTATCGTTGAAGCAATGAAAATGATGAACCGTATTGAAGCTGATAAAGCTGGTGTGGTTAAAGCAATCTTAGTAAATGATGGCGAAGCGGTTGAATTTGATCAACCATTGATCGTTATCGAATAATCCCTATCAATCTGAAATGGCGAGCTTTCTCGCCATTTTTTCACCCAAGTGGAAATTGTTATGTTAGAAAAAGTTGTGATTGCTAACCGTGGTGAAATTGCACTGCGTATTTTGCGTGCCTGTAAAGAATTAGGCATTAAAACTGTGGCGGTTCACTCTACCGCTGACCGTGATTTAAAACACGTATTACTTGCAGATGAAACAGTTTGTATCGGACCTGCTCCATCTGTAAAAAGTTATTTAAATATTCCTGCGATTATTGCTGCAGCAGAAGTAACCGGTGCGGATGCGATTCACCCTGGTTACGGTTTCCTTTCTGAAAACGCGGATTTTGCAGAGCAAGTTGAGCGTTCTGGTTTTATTTTTATTGGCCCAACAGCGGACGTTATTCGTTTGATGGGGGATAAAGTTTCTGCGATTAAAGCAATGAAAAAAGCAGGCGTGCCTTGCGTACCTGGTTCAGATGGCCCAGTAGGTAGCGATATCGCGAAAAATAAAGAAATTGCAAAACGTATTGGCTATCCAATTATTATCAAGGCATCTGGCGGCGGCGGTGGTCGTGGTATGCGCGTGGTACGTAGCGAGGATGCACTTGAAGAATCCATTGCGATGACAAAAGCAGAGGCAAAAGCAGCGTTTAACAATGATATGGTTTACATGGAAAAATATTTAGAAAATCCACGCCATATTGAAATCC
Source organism: Parahaemophilus parainfluenzae (assembly GCA_963515445.1). GTDB lineage: Bacteria > Pseudomonadota > Gammaproteobacteria > Enterobacterales > Pasteurellaceae > Haemophilus_D > Haemophilus_D parainfluenzae_AI. The sequence continues at coordinate 32,075 of CAUPWR010000016.1, forward strand.
AAGTTTTAGCGGATACACACGGTAATGCAATCTATCTTGCTGAGCGTGATTGTTCAATGCAGCGTCGTCACCAAAAAGTTGTGGAAGAAGCACCCGCACCAGGTATTACCGAAGAAGTTCGTCATGATATCGGTTCTCGTTGTGCGAAGGCTTGTGTTGAAATTGGTTATCGCGGTGCAGGTACGTTTGAATTCTTGTATGAAAATGGTGAATTCTATTTCATTGAAATGAATACCCGTATTCAAGTAGAACATCCAGTAACAGAAATGATTACCGGTGTAGATTTGGTGAAAGAACAATTGCGCATTGCGGCTGGTTTACCACTTTCTTATAAACAAGAAGATATCAAGGTGAAAGGCCATGCGATGGAATGTCGTATCAATGCAGAAGATCCAAAAACATTCTTACCATCTCCAGGTAAAGTGGCACACTTACACTCTCCAGGTGGTTTAGGTGTTCGTTGGGATTCTCATGTGTATGGCGGTTATACCGTTCCTCCACATTATGATTCCATGATCGCAAAATTAATCACATACGGTGATACTCGTGATGTAGCTATTCGTCGTATGCAAAATGCATTATCTGAAACGATTATTGATGGTATCAAAACAAATATCCCACTTCATGAACTTATTCTTGAAGATGAAAACTTCCAAAAAGGTGGTGCAAATATCCACTATTTAGAGAAGAAATTAGGAATGTATGATTAAAATGAAACGGCTAACGTAAGTTAGCCGTTTTTTATTAAGTAAAGTTAATGTAGCATCAATGGCTTATATATTTTATTTGAGAAAGTAGCTTAAATCCTTTTATAATACGCTCTAATTTTTATCTAAGGAAAAATAATGAAATTTAATCTTTCTAAATTAAGCTTAACAATTCTTGCAACTGTAACATTAGCAGCATGTGGAAGTGGTAGTAGTAATACTCAACCAGTTAACCAAGCAAAACCAACAGAGCAAGTAAAACCAACTGAGCCAGTAAAACCAACTGAGCCAGCAAAACCAACTGAGCCAGTAAAACCAACTGAGCCAGTAAAACCAACTGAGCCAGTA
>CAUPWR010000017.1:0-25674 GCA_963515445.1 Parahaemophilus parainfluenzae
GCTTCCCCATGTGAGAGTAGGACACCGCCAGGTAGTGAATGTAGAACCCCGAGCTGAATGGCTTGGGGTTTTTGTTTTTAGATTGGATTTTAATAAACTAAAAGTGCGGTCAAAATCAGAATAGTTTTATTAAAGATGTTTAAATCTTTTAATGAGAAAATAGAGGTGGAATGGTACAATTACCAAAATTTTTTATAGGATAAGTAACACAAATGGCTCGTAAAAAGAAAAGTCGTAAAATTAGCGATATTATGCCAATTCGTAAATCGGACAAGAAACCTGAAGCACCGAAGCTATCAGGTAAGAAATTAACACGTTATGAATTAGATGCTAAGGCAAGAGAAGATAAGAAAAAACGTAAACATAAAGGTTTAGCATCGGGTTCTCGTCATAGTAATGCTGAGCAAAATAAGCATAATCAAGTCGTTGAACAAAAAGATCCGCGTATTGGTAGCCGTAAAAAGATACCTCTGATTGTTGAATTTGTGAATAAGCCTGAGAAAGGGATGGCAATTCCAGCAGTAAAAGAACCGAAAAAACTTGCGCCTGAAGTTGAGTTAGAACGTTTAGAAAATAATGAAATTCTAAATGAATTGTTGGATGCCTTAGATGAAGGTAAAACGATTAGTAAAGCTGATCAACAATTTGTGGATGAATGCTTAGAGCGTATTGCTCAGTTAATGGAAGAATTAGGTATTCAAGATGAAGAAGAGACAGAGGATGACCTCTATCGAACCTTCGAGAAAATTGATATCAACCAATTCAGATAATTGTCATGTGGCCGATTATTTTAAGTATCATTGCTTTGGGAATTATTGCTGGCGTATCATTTTATGCTTTCAAATTACTTAGGAAGTTACGCCATCAAAACACTCTCATTAAACAGGCTAAAATAGCGCGTACAAAACGCCTAAAAGAGAGTATGGTAATTATCGCTAAAGCGATGCAAAATGGAGATTGTAACCATTCAGAAGGGGTGATTCGTTTATCAATGCTTTTACTCCCTTTTGGACAATCTTTACAACCATATCAAGCGATGTATGCACTTTATAATATTGTAAAAGAAATGCCTACGCATGAAGCTCGGAAAGCATTGTTAAAAAAAGAAAGAATGAAACTCGATCTTGAGCGAGAAAGTGCAGAAGCAAAATTTGAAGAAGAAATTATGTTGGAGTTACGTCAGTTTTTAAATGACGTAGAGAAATTTGGGGAAGCTTAATGTCTGAAATTATTTGGGATCTTGCGTTAATTCAAAAATATAACCAATCAGGACCTCGTTATACATCTTATCCAACTGCATTAGAATTTAATGAAAGTTACACAAACGAAGATTTTATTGCAGCGGCTAATCGTTATCCGGAAAGACCACTTTCCCTTTACGTCCACATTCCGTTTTGTCACAAACTTTGCTATTTCTGTGGCTGTAATAAGGTGATTACTCGTCATCAACATAAGGCGGATATTTATCTTGATTACCTTGAAAAAGAAATCAAAGCACGCTCAGAATTATTCAAAAATCGTGTTGCGACTCAAGTGCATTGGGGCGGCGGCACACCGACTTATTTGACAGAGGAACAATCTGCTCGTTTGATGAAGATGCTTAAAGATCATTTTACGATTGCGGATAATGCAGAAGTCAGTATTGAGATGGATCCACGCGAGATTGAACTCGATATGCTTGATCATTTACGCAATATTGGTTTTAACCGAATTAGCATGGGTGTACAAGATTTCAATAAAGCGGTTCAAAAAGCGGTAAATCGTGAACAAGATGAAGAGTTTGTGAATGCATTACTTGTTCGTGCTCGTGAGTTAGGTTTCCAATCAACGAATCTTGATTTAATTTATGGATTGCCACTTCAAAATGTGGAAAGCTTTATGTTTACATTGCATAAAGTGATTGAATTGAATCCAGATCGTTTAAGTATCTTTAACTATGCTCATTTACCAAGTCGATTTGCGGGGCAAGCAAAAATTAAAGAAGATCAATTACCGCCACCGGAAACTAAATTAGAAATCTTACAGAAAACGATCGAAACCTTAGGCAATGCTGGTTATAAGTTTATCGGTATGGATCACTTTGCTAAACCAGATGATGAATTAGCGATTGCTCAAGAGAAAGGCGTCTTACACCGAAATTTCCAAGGCTATACGACTCAGGAAGAATGTGATTTGCTCGGTTTAGGTGTATCAGCCATTAGTTTATTAGGCGATACATATGCTCAAAACCAAAAAGAATTAAAACATTATTATCATGATGTAGAAAATTCAAGTATTGCACTGCATAAAGGTTTAGCGATGACAGAAGAAGATTGCTTACGTCGTGATGTGATTAAGCAATTGATTTGTAACTTTAAGCTTGATTTTGCACCAATTGAAAAACAATATAATATTGATTTCAAAAAGCATTTTGCTGAAGATTTACAGTTATTACAGCCATTACTTGAAGATGGATTAATTTCTGAAACAGAAACAGGCTTACAAGTTTCGCCTAAAGGTCGATTATTAATCCGTAATATTTGCTTATGCTTTGATACTTATTCAAGAGCAGCGGCAAAACGACAACAATTCTCTCGAATTATTTAGTCATATAAAAACGGTCAAGACTTATATCTTGACCGTTTTTCTTTTTATTTATTTCGCGATGCTTTCTAATGCCCATAATTCGCTGAGACTTTCTCTGCGACGAATTAAATGAGCTTTGTCTCTATCCACTAACACTTCAGCCGTACGTGGACGAGAATTATAGTTTGAAGACATACTTGCACCATAGGCACCCGCAGAGCGTTGAGCAATATAATCACCTTCAGCAATGGCGAGCTCACGCTGTTTGCCTAAGAAATCAGAGGTCTCACATACTGGGCCAACGACATCATAAATGGCTTTTTCACGCTCTAAAGTGCGGTCAATTTCAATGATGTTCATATAAGCCTCATAGAGCGCTGGACGAATCATATCGTTCATGCCCGTATCAGTAATCGCGAAGTTATGGCTTTCGTTACTTTTTAAATATTGCACTTTAGCCAGTAAAATCCCTGCATTCGCTGCGATTGCTCGACCTGGTTCTAGAATAATTTCGAGATCTTCATAATTTTTTAATTTATTCAGTAGTGCAGTCGCATAATCACTTGGATGAGGTGGCGTTTCATCAGTATAAGTTACGCCTAAACCACCACCGAGATCTAAATGTTTTAACGTGATACCATCTTCTTTTAATTGTTCTATTAAACGAATGAGGCGATCAGTTGCATCTAAGAAAGGTTGTAATTCAGTCAGCTGAGAGCCAATATGGCAATCCATACCCGTAATTTTTACATGAGGTAAGGTTGCAGCTAATTTATAGACCTCACGCGCTTCATCTACGCTCACACCAAATTTATTTTCTTTCAATCCAGTGGAAATGTAAGGGTGGGTATGGGCATCGACATCGGGGTTTACGCGTAAAGAAATAGGGGCTACTTTACCCATTTCACCCGCAATTTGGTTGATGTGATGTAATTCCGCAACAGATTCCACATTAAAACAACGAATGCCCACTTCTAACGCTCGCATAATTTCTACACGAGATTTTGCTACGCCGGAAAAAACCACTTTTGATGCGTCTCCACCTGCTGCCAATACGCGTTCTAATTCACCCTGTGAAACAATATCAAAGCCTGAGCCTAATTTTGCCATTACATTTAATATGCCGATATTAGAATTGGCTTTAACAGCATAACAAATTAAGTGTGGATGCTTTCCTAAAGCAGAATCAAAGGCGTGCCAATGGCGTTCAAGTGTTGCACGAGAATAAATATAAAGCGGTGTGCCGAATTCTTCAGCGAGTTGTTTGACGGGCAAATCTTCAACATAAAGTTGCTCGTTTTTATATTGGAAAAAATCCATGACGAATCCTTTAAGTGCGGTCAGTTTTTATTGTGTTTTTTGTGTGTTTTGCGGCTGTTCTTTTTCAGGAAAATATAATGGCCCTTTTACACCGCAACCTGTAGCCAAAGTACAGAATGCACTTAATAACAAAATAGAAAGTAATTTTTTCATTTTTGAATCTCTCTAATAAGTAAAATCTGCCTTTGCCAACGAGGCGAAAGGCTTTATAATTCACGGCATTCTATCAGATTTAATCGGAAAATTTTATGAATGTTGCAGAATTTCACCAAAATATTGAACAGGTTTGGCAAAAAATTGAAGAAGCGTTAGAGAATCAAGATTGTGATGTGGATTGCGAAACACAAGGTTCGGTATTCACGATCACATTTGATGACCGCTCACAAATCGTCATTAATAAGCAAGAACCCCTTCTTGAGCTTTGGCTTGCGAGCCGCTTAGGTGGATTTCATTTTGCCTATAAAAACAATGATTGGGTAGCAAATGATGGCAAACGCTTTTGGGATTGTTTAACCGAGGCGGTTGCCGCTCACGGAGAAACGGTAACATTCTAATGGCCGAACTCGCGGAACATGCCCCGCAAAAAACAGACTTAAAAACGACCGCACTTCATACGTTGCGGTCTGTTTTTGGTTACCAATCTTTCCGCAAAGGGCAGGAAGAAGTGATTCACGCTGCGTTAAGCGGTCAGGATGCCTTAGTGGTGATGGCCACTGGAAATGGCAAATCCTTGTGTTATCAAATTCCAGCACTTTGTTTTCCTGGTCTCACATTAGTGATTTCGCCTTTGATTTCTTTAATGAAAGATCAGGTAGATCAACTCCAAGCAAACGGCATTGAAGCTGATTTTCTAAACTCTAGTCAGACGCCAGAACAACAACAGCAGGTTGAAAACAAGCTGATTTCTGGCCAATTAAAATTATTATATGTTTCGCCTGAAAAAGTGATGACAAACAGCTTTTTTCAGCTGATTTCTTATGCTCAAATTTCCTTTATTGCTATTGATGAAGCGCACTGCATTTCACAATGGGGCCATGATTTTCGCCCTGAATATACCCAACTTGGCGGCTTAAAAGCAGCGTTTCCAAATGCGTCAATTATGGCATTAACGGCTACAGCGGATTACGCGACAAGACAGGATATTCTCACTCATCTTAAATTAGATAATCCTCATAAATACATTGGCAGTTTTGATCGCCCAAATATTCGTTATACATTGGAAGAAAAATTTAAGCCGATGGAGCAACTTACGCGTTTTGTCTTAGCTCAAAAAGGCAAAAGCGGCATTGTATATTGTAATAGTCGTTCGAAGGTGGAACGTATAGCCGAAACTTTGCGAAATAAAGGCGTGTCGGCTGCAGCGTATCATGCGGGAATGGAAACCGTGCTGCGAGAACGCGTCCAGCAAGATTTTCAACGAGATAATGTTCAAGTTGTAGTTGCGACGATTGCGTTTGGTATGGGCATTAATAAATCTAATGTGCGTTTTGTCGCCCATTTTGATTTGCCGAGAAGCATTGAATCATATTATCAAGAAACCGGTCGTGCGGGGCGAGATGATTTACCTGCGGAAGCGGTACTTTTCTACGAACTGGCTGATTATGCTTGGTTACAGAAAATTCTGCTTGAAAAACCAGAGACGCCACAACGTCAAATTGAGCAACATAAATTGGAAGCCATTGGTGAGTTTGCCGAAAGTCAAACTTGTCGCCGCTTGGTATTACTCAATTATTTTGGTGAATATCGTCAAACGCCTTGTCAAAACTGCGATATTTGTCTTGACCCGCCAAAGAAATATGATGGCTTAATTGATGCGCAAAAAGTGATGTCGACGATTTATCGTGTGGGTCAATGTTTCGGTGTGCAATATGTGATTGCGGTATTGCGAGGGATGCATAATCAAAAAATTGTAGAACGCCAACATGATAAGTTAAGTGTTTATGGCATTGGCAAAGATAAAAGCAAAGAACATTGGCAATCTGTCATTCGTCAGCTTATTCATCTTGGTTTTATTCAACAAGTGCTTGGTGAGTTTAATAGTGCAACGCTTCAGCTCACAGAAAGCGCACGCCCTGTTTTAAAAGGCGAAGTGCCGCTTGAATTAGCAATGCCGCGCATTTCATCCATTAATAAAATTGTGCATACGTCCCATAAAAATACAGTGGCAAATTACGATAAAGATCTGTTTGCTCGCTTGCGTTTCTTACGGAAACAGCTAGCGGATAAGGAAAATATTCCACCGTATATTGTCTTTAACGATGCGACGTTGCAGGAAATGGCGCAATATATGCCAACAAGTAATATTGAAATGCTACAAATTAATGGCGTAGGGGCGATCAAATTAGAACGCTTTGGGCAGCCGTTTATGACATTGATTCGAGAGCACAAAGCAATTTTAGAAAAGGCAGAAAAAGAATAAGTGCGGTCAAAAAAACAAAGAATTTTTCGACCGCACTTTTTTCTAGCTTGCACTTACATCTTGTTCATCGCGTAATTGACGGTCAAAGACTTGTGCACAATCATCAGTACCCGAACCATACCAAGTGGTATCACGCAATGCCACTTCACCTTTACGGTATTTTTCCACTTCGCTTTTCTTCACCAAATAACCCGTTACACGAATTAAATCGGTGTTTTTAAGGTAAGTGGTGATATAGCGGTAACCTTGCGCAAATGAACCATCGATAATATCAACGACGGCATCTAAATGATCCACATAGGTTTGGTCAAAGGCAAACAAATCTCCCGTACCTGATGGGAAGTACTTATGGAATGGTGCCGATTGTTTTAAATGAGCTAATAATGTTGGTTCTTCACCCACACGAATGCGATGTGCAGGCGCATTACGTTTATCTTCGTCATGATTGCTTGCACCCACTTGTGCATGTAATAAATAACGGTTGCCCGTGCGTTCAACATACACGCCTTCATGGTTATCCGTTACTTCTTTCAATTTATCCATAATTAAGGTCGCAATTTCATCACCGCGTTGGCTTTTACCAAAGGTTTCATTTAAGCCTTCTTGTTGCAATAAATGATTTGCCGCATCTGCGAGACCAACAATGGCAAACATCCCCGTAAAATTAGTGCGCTTGATAAAACCTTCTTTTTCGAGGAATGAGGTATTGAAGAAGTTGCTTTCTTCTACGACAAATTTATGGCGTTTATCCATAGTGGAGAGTGCACATTTTGCTACGCGAGGTAAAAGTTCATTGACCATTTCATCCACAGTTTTACAGGCGCGTGCGATAGTACCTAAGCGCAAACGAGTGAGAGTATAAGCTCCGCCGCATTCAGGGAGTGCGTTATAGCAACTTGCAATACCATATTGTTCACCTAAGTCAGAAATGTAGTAAGCATCATTGGCAAAAGACGGTTTAGAAACCAATAAGCACGCTTTTGCTGCTAATTCTGCAAATTCACGACTTGTTTTGCTCTTATCATAACGAATAGTCATATTTGGGGTCGGTGCTTCTAGCTCAATCACCGCTTTTAAAATCAAACGCCCTGCTTTGGTGTCATAAGGCCCAATATTGGCATGGCAAAATGAATCAGGCACAGTTTTATCCACATGATTTAAGAAACGTTTAATTTTGATGTAGTCTTGTTCTTCATCGGTAATAAACGGGTCAAGTAGCATGTCTAAGCGCCCAATGTAAACCGGGAATGTGGTAATTGATGGCACGTGGGAATATAAAATTAATAAGCCATCTAATGCTTCATCAAGATTTTTTGGTGCGGGCAATTCAAGGAACTCACAGCCTTTTTTAATATACACATTGTAATCCGGCAAAATATAGCGAGGACGATAAATCGCATAGCCTTCATTTAAATCACAGATCATTTGATTTTGAAGGAATTGCCATTCTTCATCCGTGTAATCTAATAATTCACGAGGGTCAAATAATCGCTCGGCAATATTGCCTAAACACATGAGTTTCTGTTGATAGGTGAGTGTGTTGGATTTTACGGTATCCAAAATATCTTGAAGAGATGCAAGCATAATGATGTCCTGATTAAAAAGGGTAGCTTATTTTAAGTCAGTGAATGAGTGATGACAATTTTGACAATGTGATCTGTATCACATTTATGATATTTATCAGTCAATTCGGTTATATCATATGACGTTAAAATGTTTGGGTTTTATCGAGTTTACCATTATGATGTCGGCGTTAAACATAAACAGGAATAATATGAAAAAAGCACGGGTGATTCCTCACACCAGTTGGGCCGCCAAATCGCTATGGTCAGTCGAAGGTAAAACCATGTCAATGCTCTTATTTGCATTGGCAATACTGGGCATTGGAGATGGCTTAATTGTGCTTGCTAATTTGGGCTCTTCACCTTGGACCGTGCTTTCTCAAGGTGTGGCATTACAAGCTAAGGTGAGTATCGGTTGGTCATCATTTTGGATTAGCTGTTTGGTGATGTTAGCCTGGATTCCCCTCAAATTAAGGCTTGGGCTTGGCACCATTCTGAATATTATTGTGATTGCCTTTTTCCTTGGCTTAACCACGAAAATTGTGCCAGAACCAACCGCACTTTTTAGCCGAATTTTATTCGGTGGAATTGGGCTTTTGCTTTATGGTTTAGGAACGGCATTGTATTTAACCTGTCATCAGGGGGCAGGCCCAAGGGATGGTTTAATGGTGGGGCTTTGTCAACGTCTTCATTTAAAAGTGGGGATTGTGAGAACAAGCCTTGAAGTGTCGGTTTGTGTGTTAGGTTATATTCTCGGCGGCACAGTCGGGATTGGTACCGTTGTTTTTGCCGCCGCGATAGGTTGGATTGTGCAGTTATGCTTAAACTCAATTGCCCGCTTGCCACATCTTTCGCACGAAGGGGATAATCTCCACTAAGGCATCATCAATAGAAATTAAGCCTAGGTTCATTTCCTCTTTCCCTTTTGGCGGGCAGAAAGCAAGGTGTTTATCTGCATCGTTAATCGGTTTCCAACGACGAGGCTGAGATGAGCGACTGTTTGGATAGAATCCAATAGTTGGCACATTGAATGCGCTGCTTAAATGCAATGGTCCAGTAGAACCCGCAATGAATAAATCCGCACAAGCCAGAGAGTGTGCAAAATCAACCAATCCTTTATTCTTATCGTAAACAACCACATTTGGGCTATCGACTTTTGCCGCCAACTCATGGGCTTTTTCACTTTCACCAGGTCCTGCCGTTAAGATAATCTGGCAATCAAATTCGCTTAACAAACCTTGTATCAATTGAGCATATTGTGTCAACGAAAGACTTGTTGCTGAACCACCTGTTCCGCTGTGCACAAATACCCATTTTTTGTCTCCCGATAAGCCTAATTGTTCTTGAAGAAAAACACGTTGATTTTTAACCGCACTTTCAGGAAGTGAAAGGTAAGGTGGTTTGGGTTCCACAATTGGCATGTTGTGTTTCTTTAAGAACGCCCGAGCTAGATCTTGATTGTATTCTGCTTCAGATTTTTCTGAGCGTGAACGGCGTTGTGTCAAACGATAGTTATAAAGGATTTGCACCCATTTCGTTGCGGGCGCAAGACGATAAGGAATCCCACTTTTCCACGCTAATTTACCGTTATGGGTATTGGAAAAGAAGCTAATCATGCCATCAAATTGCTGCTCTTTGATTTCTTTAACAAGACGATTAAAATCCGCTTTATCGTTCTTGGCACTATCAATGATGACATCATCTAAATAGGGACAAATTTGAGCCAATGGGGCTGTATAAGCCGGCACAAGTGCGGTCAGTTTTAGCTCGGGATTTGAGGCTTTCAACATCGCAAAAGCCGGAAACGCTTGAACAAAATCACCCAGTTTATCGTTACGAATGACTAAAATCTTTTTCATATTTTCTCTAGTTAAATAAAAAACCGCACTCGAAAGTGCGGTCTTATTTTAGTCTATTTTTATGGATTATAAAACATCAACGCAGTTTAAGTCTTCGAAAGATTGCTCTAAGCGTTTAGACATTGATTCTTCCATTTTACGCAACCAAACACGTGGGTCGTAGTATTTTTTGTTTGGTGCATCAGGACCTTCAGGGTTACCTAATTGACCTTGAAGATAAGCTTCATTTGCTTTATAGAAGTTTAAAATACCATTCCATGCAGCCCATTGAGTATCAGTATCGATATTCATTTTGATTGCACCATAGCTAATTGCTTCGCGGATTTCTTCGCGGCTAGAACCTGAACCACCGTGGAAGACGAAGTTGATTGGTTTAGCAGGAAGATTGCGTTCTTTTGCAACGAACTCTTGTGATGCACCTAAAATAGATGGTTTTAATTTTACGTTACCTGGTTTATAAACACCGTGTACGTTACCGAATGCTGCAGCAACGGTAAAGTTAGGGCTTACTGGGTTTAATTGATCGTAAACATAAAGCACATCAGATGGTTGGGTATATAAACGAGATTCATCTACATCAGAGTTATCCACGCCATCTTCTTCACCACCGGTAATACCGATTTCAATTTCAAGGGTCATGCCTAATTTATCCATACGCGCAAGGTATTCACGGCAGATTGCCATGTTTTCTTCCATTGGCTCTTCAGATAAGTCAAGCATGTGAGAAGAGAATAATGGACGACCAGTTTCAGCAAAGTGTTTTTCACCCGCTTCAAGTAAGCCGTCAATCCATGGAAGTAATTTTTTCGCTGCGTGGTCAGTATGAAGAATAACTGGCACACCATATTCTTTGGCTAAAGTATGAACGTGTTTCGCACCTGCGATCGCACCTAAAACGTCTGGACGTGCACCGCTTGTTGGTTTGATACCTTTACCTGCGTAGAAAGCTGCACCACCGTTTGAGAATTGGATAATTACTGGTGCTTTCACACGCGCAGCGGTTTCCAATACAGCGTTTACGGAGTCTGAACCCACGCAGTTTACTGCAGGGATCGCGAAGTTGTTTGCTTTGGCATAAGCAAAGATTTTTTGTACATCTTCACCTGTTACTACGCCAGGTTTTACGATATCTAATAATTTAGCCATAGTTGTGTTTCCTTTTGTTTTGGAGGATTTATTCCTCCGTTTGAAGAATCAATATTTATCCCCTCTATGAGCACAGAGGGGATAGAAAGCATTTAATTAACCGTTCGCACGTTTTTCAAGAATTTCTACTGCTGGTAATACTTTACCTTCAACGAATTCTAAGAATGCACCACCACCGGTAGAGATGTAAGAGATTTTATCTGCAATACCGAATAAATCGATAGCCGCTAAAGTATCACCACCCCCTGCGATAGAGAATGCATCGCTGTTTGCAATCGCGTGAGAAATGATTTCAGTACCTTTACGGAAGTTAGGGAACTCAAACACGCCAACTGGACCATTCCATAAAACGGTTTTTGCATTTTTGATGATTTCAGCTAATTGTTCTGCAGATTTATCACCGATATCGAAGATAGATTCATTGTCTTTCACTTCGGTTACTGATTTTTCTGTTGCAGGTGCAGTTTCAGAGAATTCAGTACCAACACGTACATCAACTGGAACTGGAATATCAGTGCTTGCTGCTAATTCTTTTGCTACAGGGATTAAATCTGCTTCATATAACGATTTACCCACATTGTGGCCTGCTGCTGCGATGAAAGTGTTTGCAATACCACCACCTACGATAATTTGGTCAGCAATTTTTGAAAGAGAGTTTAATACTTCTAATTTAGTGGAAACTTTAGAACCGCCTACGATCGCAACCATCGGACGAGCAGGCTCTTTTAATGCTTTACCTAATGCATCTAATTCTGCTGCAAGTAATGGACCTGCACAAGCAACTGGTGCAAATTCCGCTACGCCGTAAGTTGATGCTTGTGCACGGTGAGCGGTACCGAATGCATCCATTACGAAGACATCGCAAAGTGCAGCATATTTTTTACCTAATTCAGGATCGTTTTTCTTCTCACCTTTGTTTACACGTACGTTTTCTAAAACAACGATTTCGCCTTCTTTAACATCCACACCGTTTAAGTAGTCTTGTACTAAACGCACATTGAAACCTGCGTCTTTTAAGTAATCAACAACCGGTTGTAAAGAGTCTTCAGGTTTGAATTCACCTTCAGTTGGACGACCTAAGTGAGAGGTAACCATCACTTTTGCGCCTTTCTCTAAAGCCAGTTTTAACGTCGGGATAGTCGCACGAATACGCGCATCAGATGTCACTTTGCCATCTTTTACCGGTACGTTTAAGTCCGCGCGAATAAATACACGTTTACCTTTTAAATCTAAGTCGGTCATTTTGATTACTGACATAAGCTTTCCTCTTGGGTTAGTTAAAATTAAACGGGAACATTATACCTAGATCTTACTAGGTTGTAACGATGTAGATCAAATAAAAAAGTGAATTATGCTTATTTAGGGCAATCGATTACTTGCCATTGACGATCATAGCAAATGAATAATTCATTATGGCTCGCGCCTAAATAAGCGCCTTTTAGTTGTGGATTATTCTGCTTCATCCATTGAAATAATTCTTTACGGCTTAATTGTTCATTTGGTAAGGAGAGTGATTCAAATAATGCTTTCTCTTGTTTGAAATAAGCTTCTGCTGAATCAAACGCACAGCTACCATGTTTTTCCCATTCACCTTGTAATAATTTTGCACCTGGCGAGATTGAAAGATAAGGTTCGAGGGTTTCAACTGGAAGCGGTGCTAAATCACCCTTACAAAAACGTGGCTGATCCGTAACAGAACGTGCATTTTCATTTTGTGGCCATAAGCCATGCACCACCCAGCCAAATTGATTTTTTACATCGCATTGATATTGCGCTGAATCAGGTAAATTATTGCCATATTGCGCACGTTGTTTTTCACAGAATGCAGGCGACCAAGATAAGGCCAACATATAGTAATCAACAGGGGCATTTTTATTTTGTCCAATGGCATCATCGCGCATGACGACATCATAATTCCCAAAATCTTTGGTATTTTTGACCGCACTTTGGGTTTGTTGCTGTGGGGTTGTTGGGGCGGGTTTGGTGTCTTTTTTGTGTTCAGTGAAATATTGCCAAATGCTAAATGCAGCAAGGGCAAGAAGGGAAAGAGTGGAAGCCTGTTTTTTCATAAAAATCCTGTTTAAATTTTGTCAAATTTGCTTTTGTCGGCTATAATTCGCCGCTTTCTCATATAAAGGAATGGTATGGCGTTACTGATCACAAACAAATGCACAAACTGCGATATGTGCCTCCCCGAATGCCCGAATGAAGCAATTTCAATCGGCGAGGAGATCTATGTGATCGATCCTGTGCTTTGTACGGAATGTGTCGGTCATTATGACACGCCAACTTGCCAAAAAGTTTGCCCGATTACAAACTGTATTAAGCCAGATCCTGAGCATCAAGAAAGCGAAGAGCAGCTTTGGGAACGTTTTGTGATGATTCACCATTCGGATAAGTTGTAGAATTTACCTGATCTTTTTCTTTTCGTCCAATGACTATGAATAAAACAAAGTTAATTAAAATCGCCATCATTCTGATTTATTTGTTCAGTCCGATTGATATTTTGCCTGAAGCGGTGCTTGGTCCATTAGGTTTGGTGGATGATGCGGCAGCCATTGCTTTATTGATTCGAATTTTATTGAAAAAATAAAAACTTGAATAAAATCAACCGCACTTTGCTTTTCTCATTCTTGCAAAATCCCGTCAATTTCTCTAAACTACGCGTCGGAAAATTACTTTCCTCATCATTTCACTTTAAACGCTACCCGTGAGTAGCAAAAGGGACCTCAATCATGACAAACGTCAATCAATATGGCTGGAAAGCCTTGGTTGGATCAGCTGTCGGCTACGCGATGGATGGATTCGATCTTCTTATTCTTGGATTTATGCTTAGTGCCATTTCGGTAGATCTTAATTTAACTCCCGCACAATCTGGCTCATTAGTCACCTGGACACTTATTGGTGCCGTGGTGGGCGGTATTTTATTTGGCGCATTAAGCGATCGTTACGGGCGTGTACGCGTATTGACTTGGACAATCGTCCTCTTCGCTGTATTTACTGGTTTATGTGCAATCGCACAAGGCTATTGGGATTTATTAATTTATCGCACCATCGCGGGTATCGGTTTGGGTGGTGAATTTGGTATCGGTATGGCATTAGCCATTGAAGCTTGGCCGGCAAAACACCGAGCAAAAGCCGCTTCTTATGTGGCATTAGGTTGGCAAGTTGGTGTGTTAGCGGCTGCGTTACTCACCCCTGTATTGCTTCCACATATCGGCTGGCGTGGCATGTTCGTTGTCGGTATCTTCCCAGCATTTGTGGCTTGGTATTTACGTACCCGTTTACACGAACCAGAAATTTTCTCACAAAAACAGACTGCACTTTCAACCCAAAAAATATCAAAACTGGAATCTTTCAAACTCTTAGTGAAAGATAAAGCAACCACAAAAGTGAGTCTTGGTATAGTGGTGTTAACTTCTGTTCAAAACTTCGGTTACTACGGCATTATGATTTGGATGCCAAACTTCTTATCTAAACAACTTGGCTTTAGTTTAACGAAATCGGGTTTATGGACTGCCGTTACCGTATGCGGCATGATGGCAGGGATTTGGATTTTTGGTCGCTTAGCCGATAAAATCGGACGTAAACCAAGTTTCTTATTATTCCAACTAGGCGCGGTGATTAGCATCATCACTTACTCTCAATTAACTGATCCAACTGCGATGTTGGTGGCTGGCGCATTTTTAGGGATGTTTGTCAACGGCATGATGGGCGGTTATGGGGCGTTAATGGCAGAAGCCTATCCGACAGAAGCGCGTGCAACGGCACAAAATGTGTTGTTTAACTTAGGTCGTGCCGTAGGTGGTTTTGGACCGGTTGTTGTCGGGGCGATTGTATCTGCGTACTCATTCAGTATTGCGATTGCTTTCTTAGCGGTGATTTATGTTATCGACATGGTGGCGACAGTCTTCTTAGTGCCAGAATTAAAAGGCAAAGAATTAAGCTAAGTGCGGTCAAAAAATTCAAGTTTTTGAAAACATCGGTGTCAAAGCCGATGTTTTTTATTTGTGAAAAATCAGCCAATTTCAACCGCACTTTATGCTAAACTATGGGCAATTTCCCTAATTTTGAAGAGTTATCGTGTACGCTAAACGTTCAGTTTCTACCCGTATTGCTAAATATTTATTTGTGGTCATTATCTTCATGGGTATTATTAGCTCATTGAGTTTGCTCGTGATGGCCAGTAATAAATCGGATGCGGAAGCCATTAATATCTCCGGTTCTTTGCGTATGCAAAGTTATCGACTATTAACGGAAATGGAACGTTCGCCGGATACGGTTGAACAGAATCTGGTGCGTTATCAACGAAGTCTCAATGCTGAGGCCTTGCTTTCTGTGCAGAATCAGCTTTTTGCACCTTCAGGGGTGAGAGAGTCCTATCAAAAAATTCTACAACGCTGGGCGGTGATGTCCGATTTTGCTCGTGCACATCAAATCGAAAAATATCATGCTGAACTGAAAAGTTATGTACAAGATGTCGACGATTTCGTGTTGGAATTACAACGCTTTGCCGAACAAAAATGGATTAGTGCGGTTTCAGTGTTATGCGTGTCGATGTTGTTAATTTTGGCCATGGTGTCTTATGTCATTTGGTATCTAAAGCGCGAAGTGGTGAAGCCTTTAGAGCTCATGACCAAAGCCAGTATGCAAGTGCAAATGGGGCAGTTTAAACATATTCAACTTGATACAGAAAGTGGTAATGAGCTTGGTGTTTTGGCGAAAGTGTTTACGCAAATGTCCTCGGAATTAGGGCGACTTTATTCACGTTTAGAAGATGCCGTTAATGAGAAAACGCAAAAATTGCGCCAAACTAACCGCTCTTTAACGACGCTTTATCAAAGCTCGCAGTTGCTTACGCCCACGAAGATTAATGATAAAATTCTCAGTCAAGTGCTCAATCATATTCGTGTTAGCGAACATTTACGCTACATTGAGTTAGAAATTTTCGGCTCAGAACATTGGGAAATTTCTTTTGGTCAAAAAGATCCTAAACAATCACTTCAAGTCGAAGAACTTTCTATTGAAAATGAAAACTTGGCTGTGCTCTCATGGCAAGCTGGTTTGCCTTGTCCTGATCCACGCATGATGAAAAACTTAGGGCAAATGGTGGCAAAAGCGTTGTATTCGCACAAAACGCAACGCCAGCAAGAGCAGCTCTTATTGATGGAAGAGCGGTCCATTATTGCACGGGAATTGCATGACTCGTTGGCGCAAGTGCTGTCTTTCTTACAAATTCAATTAACGCTGTTAAAGCATAATTTGAAGAAAGAAGACGAGGAATCAAAAGAGAAAAGCATTGCAATCATTGGTGAATTTGAACAAGCCTTATCAGATGGGTATTCTCAATTACGAGAATTATTGGCGACTTTCCGTTTAACGGTACAAGAGGCGAATTTACAGGTTGCCTTGGAGCAAGTTATCGAAAGTTTACGTTCGCAAACGAAAATGCAAATGACGGTGGACTGCAGTTTGCCATCACAAAGTTTAAATCCACAAGAATTAGTGCACGTTCTACAAATTGTGCGTGAAGCAACGCTGAATGCGATTAAACACTCAAAAGGCACGCTGATTGAAGTGAAAGCCCATATTAATGCCGAGGGAGAATATGAAATCCTTGTGCAAGATAATGGCGTAGGGATTCCGACATTAGACGAGCCAGAAGGGCATTATGGTTTAAAT
The DNA here is from genome assembly GCA_963515445.1 of Parahaemophilus parainfluenzae. GTDB lineage: Bacteria > Pseudomonadota > Gammaproteobacteria > Enterobacterales > Pasteurellaceae > Haemophilus_D > Haemophilus_D parainfluenzae_AI. The sequence goes on from CAUPWR010000017.1 coordinate 16,554, forward strand.
ATCATGACTGAACGCAGTCGCCAATTAAATGCTCAGCTTACAATTTCAAAAGGGGAGCAAGGTGGTACGATGGTTAAAATCACGCTCCCTCACACGTTTTTTTAAGGAAAGTTAATGCAAAGTTTACAACCATTTCACACTTTCAATATTCCGGCAAATGCACGTGAAATCATTGAAGCCACATCGATTGAACAAATCCAACAAGCTTGGCAAAAAGCACAAGCTGAAAATCTCCCTGTCTTATTTTTAGGCCAAGGCAGCAATATGCTGTTTTTAGAAGATTTCCAAGGTGTTGTAATTGTTAACCGTTTATCGGGTATTCAACATACAGAAGATAGCGATTACCATTATTTGCATGTTAATGGTGGCGAAAATTGGCATCAGTTGGTGGAATGGTCGCTTTCACAAGGAATTAATGGTTTAGAAAACCTTGCACTCATTCCAGGCTGTGCCGGCTCTGCACCAATTCAAAATATCGGTGCGTATGGCGTAGAGTTTAAAGATGTATGCGATTACGTGGATGTGTTGAATCTCAATTCAGGCGAACAATTCCGCTTACAAGCAAGTGAATGTGAATTCGGTTATCGCGAAAGTATTTTTAAACACCGCTATGCGCAAGGTTATGTGATTACAGCGGTTGGATTGAAATTAGCCAAAAATTGGCAACCAATTTTAAAATATGGCTCATTAGTGAATTTTGATCCTCAAACGGTAACGGCAAAACAAGTATTTGATGAAGTGTGCCATATTCGCCGCAGCAAATTGCCAGATCCAAAAGAATTTGGCAATGCAGGCAGTTTCTTCAAAAATCCTGTGGTGAGTGTAGAGCAATTTGCGAAAATCCAAAAACAGGTCGAAAATCTACCGCACTTCCCACAACCGGATGGCTCTGTGAAACTTGCAGCAGGATGGTTAATTGACCAATGCCATTTAAAAGGTTTTCAAATCGGTGGTGCGGCCGTTCATCAACAACAAGCGTTAGTACTGATTAATAAAGGTAATGCCACAGGTCAGGATGTTGTGAAGCTTGCACATCATATCCGTCAAACTGTGGCAGATAAATTTGGTGTGTATTTACAGCCTGAAGTGCGTTTTATGGGCGCAAATGGCGAAGTCAATTCAGAGCAAGTAATTTCTTAAGTAATGTTTAAAAGATATGCAAATTTAGGGCAGCTGCTTTGTCTTTTGACCTTATTCTTGATCTTCTTCGGGATACTATGGGGATTAACTTATCTTACTGATACACATTATATACATTCGTATAGTAGCCATACTTTATATTGGAGTATTTTTGTTGCTTATTGTATTGGTATTCCAATAATTCTTTGGTCGAATTCTGATGATTATTATGAATATAAAACCTTGAAATCTTCCATTCGATATAGCTCAGATAAGACAGGGCGATTTTCATGGATTAGAATAGTATTAGAGTTGATATTAACTCCACCCGTAATAGCTTTTATATTTCTAGAACCACTGTTTATGATATGTTACTCAACAGTATTTGGAGAGGAAGAAACTTCTGAAGTTGTTATTACTAGATTAGAGTACGAAAAAGGTGGGTATAGACGAAGCCCAAAATATTATGTTTATGTAACCTCAAAAGAATATGGCGATGAGTTATTTAACTCAAAAATAGTTTATCAACAATCGTATCCAAGCATTATTTTAGTTGTGAAGAGGAAAGTATCGAAATTTGGATACATTGTAAATTATAATGATATAACAGTTAAAAAGTATGTAGGAAAGCAATCATGAACTTTAAAGAGATTTTAGAGACTTTACCCACCATTGATCATCTAACAGGTTTAGACGTGTTAAACGGTGAAACTGTGATTCATCATATTCCGGCTGCGCCAGGTAAGCTTGGCTCGCTCCGTCTTTATCATGCGTTAGCAGAAAAATTTAACGGGAAATTAGACCGCACTTCTGCACAACAAGGCATTGAATGGTTTGCTGAACACGTTGAAGATGCTAAACAAAATCCTGGAAAACACCCGAATATTGATTTATTGTTTAAGGTTGTGGCAGAAGATGTAGTTTATTCGCTTGTGCCATTAAACTAAATTGAAAAATTTTTAGTGATTAATTTGAACTTTCAATCGTTAAAAACTGTCAAATAAAACAAATTGAGGTATGATGACAATAGTTGTTATACAATAACAAATAAGTAATGAGTCGGGGCCTAGCTCCGCATGCTGTGAGGAGAAGAATGAATAAAGAAACTCAAATGATGTTAGTACCTCAAGGTAGCATCGAAGGTTATATTCGAGCAGCAAACGAATATCCGATGCTGACAGCAGAGGAAGAAAAAAGCTTAGCAGAACGTTTGTATTATGATGGTGATATTGAAGCAGCGAAAAAATTAGTTTTATCACACTTACGTTTTGTTATTCATGTTGCACGTGGTTATTCTGGTTATGGATTGCCACAAGCAGATTTAATTCAAGAAGGTAATATTGGATTAATGAAAGCGGTAAAACGTTTTAATCCGGAAGTGGGTGTTCGCCTTGTATCTTTTGCGGTGCATTGGATCAAAGCTGAAATCCATGAATATGTCCTTCGCAACTGGCGTATTGTGAAAGTCGCGACCACAAAAGCACAACGTAAATTGTTCTTTAACCTACGTAAAACTAAACAACGTTTAGGTTGGTTCAATGAAAACGAAGTGGATATGGTGGCGAATGAGCTTGGCGTGTCAAAAGAAGATGTCATCGAAATGGAATCCCGTATGACTGGGGCTGATGTAGGCTTTGATTTGCCAACAGACGATGACGATGAGGCTTATGTACCTTCTTTATATTTAGAAGATAAAAGCTCAAACTTCGCGGCAGAACTTGAAAGTGAAAACTTTGAAGAACAAGCCACAGAAAAATTAGGTACAGCATTAGCTAACCTTGATGAACGTAGCCAAGAGATTATCAAAGCACGTTGGTTAGACGATGAGAAAGCGACCCTTCACGATCTTGCAGCAAAATATAATGTGTCTGCAGAACGTATTCGTCAGCTTGAAGCCAATGCACTGAAAAAACTTAAAAGTGCGGTTGATTTCTAATCCATTTTGATAAAAAGAAAACCTGTCGATTATCGACAGGTTTTTTTATTTATTTCTTTTTAGATTTTCCCCACATTTTATCTTCTTGGCCTCGCCATAAACGCTGAATGTTGTCGTGGTGACGATAAATCAGCAAGCAGCAAACTAAGGCAACGGGGAAGGTAAATTCCGGTTTAAGCCACCAAACGTAGAATGGAACGAGAAGCGCCGTAATGACCGCACTTAGTGAGGAATAACGACTAATTAAGAAGACTAACAACCACGTACCTAAGGTTGAACCAGCAACGCCCCAAGAGATGGGCGCGATGGCACCGAATGCGGTCGCGACACCTTTTCCGCCTTTAAACTGAAAGAAAATGGGGAAGATATGTCCTAAACACGCACCCAAGGCAACCATGCCTAATTCAAATTGTGTGAGCCCTAAATAATAACCCGCCCAAACAGGTAACATCCCTTTTAAAATATCGCAAATTAATACTGCGAGCGCCGCCCAACGTCCACCAATACGTAATACATTGGTCGCACCAGGGTTATGAGAGCCATTTTTTCGCGGGTCAGGCAAGCCTGCAACCTTACAAATCAAAATTGCACTGGAAATCGAACCCAGTAAATAAGCAAAAATCATATAAAAAAGGGCAAATAGGCTCATTTTGTGCTCCACAATCTTGATTGTATTTGAAAAACTTGTTCGTTATTTTAACCAAACTTGGTAGCATAAGCCCACTATATTTTTACAGGAATGAGAGATGGATCGAATTTTTATTGAAGAATTAGTGGTCTTCGCACAAATTGGCGTGTATGACTGGGAGCAACAAATCAAACAAAAGCTTGTTTTTGATTTGGAAATGGCGTGGGATTGTCAAAAAGCTGCCGAAACGGATGATGTGCAATACTGTCTTAATTATGCCGAAGTGAGCCAATTTATTTTAGATTATGTTCAAGCTAAGCCATTTTTATTGATTGAGCGAGTGGCTTATGAAGTGGCAGACCAATTACAACAACGTTTTGGTATTTCATGGTTACGCCTCAAATTAAGCAAACCCAAAGCGGTTGCTCAAGCAAATAATGTCGGAATTATTGTAGAACGAGGCGAATTGAAATAATCGCGGAAAATTGACCGCACTTTGTTAATCTCAAAACAAAGTGCGGTTCATTTTTTAGATGTTTTTAAGCGCCAAACGGAACGCACTCATCCCACTTTTTAATACCAATACACTTAGTATCATACTTGCCAATGGGTCAACCCATAACCATCCCAGAAAATAGGCACTTAGCCCCGAAAGAATAGCAATAATGGAACCGAATAAATCGGTGAGTACATGTAGATACGCCGCTTTGATATTGAGATTATCATGATCGCTGTTCAACATCATCTTTGCAACGAGAAGGTTCACCAATAATCCGAGAGAGGCAACCCCAAGCATCGGTAATGCCATCATCTCGATGGAATTTTGCCAGCGTTGAATGGCTTCAACTAAAATCATCAATGCCACAACAATCAATGAGCCGCTATTAAGTAGGGCAATGTATCTTTGTTTTTGAGCAGATAGAAACAACGCTAGCAAGGCTAAAAATAATGACAAGCTATCATTTGCCATATGCCCTGCATCAGCCATTAATGCCAAGCTGTTGAACCAATACCCCCCAAGAAATTCAATGATCATAAAGCCTGTAATGACGATAAAACTGAATGCCAAAATTTTTTTATTTTGTGGAATATGGTCGTGATACTCATGAGCGTGCTCGTGGTGTTCATGAGAATGATGGTGAGACATATTGCTCCTCATTGTGTCTTTAATTAACTTGAGATAAAGTATAAAGTCCGTAGTAACTACAAGGTCAAGGCTTGATTTAAAAAAATGAAGATTCACGAACTCAGCAAACAAAGCGGTATTCATTTAGAAACGATTCGGTATTATGAAAAAATGGGGTTAATGCCAGAGCCTAAACGGCTGGCAAATGGCTATCGAGATTATGATGAAGCCAGTTTGAAACAATTAAAGTTTATTAAAACCTGCCGAGCGTTGGATTTTAGCTTGGCCGAAATTAAATATTTTAATGCGTTGAAAACGCAGCAATCTCAACATTGTGAAGTGGATAGCATGTTGGCGAAGCATTTGGTTTCAGTTGAAGAAAAAATTGCCGAACTGACTGAAATTAAACATTTCCTACAAAGTTTAATTACCGAAGATGATCATCAAGCTGCAGATTGTAAAGCAATGGCTCAATTAAAAGCCTATTAAGTGCGCGGTCTAAAAAATATCAAAAATCCGCACGTTGATATGCGGATTGGTCATTATTCTGGATCATCCGTAAACGCGTTGTTTCGGAATATCGGCACAAAGGTTGCGAGATACAGCACAAACACAATGGCAATTAAAATAGCCGGAATCGTGATAAAAAACAGCTCGTCCACATACATTAAACAAGCTCGGGAAAGTGCCGCCGTGAAAAGACAAAGCACAGCAAGGCGACAGAGTTTTGGGTAATCCAGTTTTGTAAAGCCACTATGCCATAATCCCGCGGTGAGCCAAATCATCATCATACTGCCGAGAATCCCGCCGAGTGTCACCATGTGTAACGGATCGGCAGTCGGTTCATCAATTAATTTATTGATGCCCATCCACAAATAGCCAATTGCGGCGAACAGTTGAAGGAAATAATAAGTGCGCACGTAATGTTTGCGTAGCAATTCGTGATGATGTAATTCGCGTAACTTAGCAAGCAAGATAAAGCCAACGGCAAAGGCAGTAAAAGCGGCTGTTTGCGCTGGTAACCATAATTCTGCAGCGGTATGGATCAGCAAGAATGTAATTGCGATATTCTTATACACGACATTCGGGATAAATACGGGATCTTTTAATGTACTTTCTTTCAGTGCCTCGGCGCCTAATAGAATGCTGACCCGAATCGATACAAACATCACCGCTGCCATATTCAAATGCACCTGTGCCCGCAATAATTTCAGGCTATCAGTCATGGCGTAAGCAGTCTGACAAACTGTAAATGCTGCAAGTAACATCAGTAAAGTAAAATTGTCGGTATTGCGATCCAACCAAAACAGCCAAGCACAAAAGAGTAACAGTGCGAGCCAATAAGCAGCCACTAAAAACGAGGCAGTTTGCGGGGAGAATGGCAATAACACCAATCCAGAAAGCAAGAGCACGGCTAAAATCGTCGCAATAGGTTTTAAATTACCTTTGTAATTTGTCCATTCGAGCATGGAAGCTGTCAGAAAGCCGCCGTATGCGGCTGGCAGCATAAATTCTAAGAAAATTTTGCGGTGTAGGATGAGATCATCAGGGCTAATGAAAAAGCTCAAGGCACCAACAATCGCTAGAATAGCAGCACCAACAAAAAAGGGTCGCATCGGATGGGTAAAGAAATTATTCATAGTAATGGATTCCTTGAAATTCGCGTGCGACTATGGTTTCTTCAAAGGCTGAATTGCGTTCGGATAATGGCGTTGGCAAGGTAATCACATTTTGCACATCCATCCCTTTTGGAGAAAGCTGCATAATCTCTCGGCTTAATCGAGCTGCCTCAAAACGATCGTGCGTCACTAAAATGCAAGCCATGCCTTGTTGCTCAATTTTTTCCACTAACATAGCGGCTAAAATATCACGTAAATCGCGATCCAAACCGACAAAAGGTTCGTCCAATAAGGCTAAATCACAGCCACATAGCAATAGACGCAAAAATGCCACGCGTTTTGCCATACCGCCCGATAATTCGGTCGGATATTTATTCAAATCACCCGAAGAAAGCCCGATCTTTTCTGCCAGCGCAATGATTTCATTTTCATTAGGATTATCCATAAAAATGGCGATATTCTGCATGGCAGTGAGATTTTCTAATAGACGATTTTCTTGAAACAGAAAGCCCGTTTTACGAAATGTATTCTTGATTTCGCCCGATTTTGGCGTTTCCAAACCTGAAATCAAACGTAGCACAGTCGTTTTGCCACAACCGCTTGGGCCGAATAAAGTTTTCACTTCGCCCGGTTGTAAATCCATACTGAAATCGCGCACGATAGGATCACGGAGAATTTCAAAACGCACATTTTTTAAACTCAGCATTATCTTCTCCACGGCATAAACAGGATTTCCAATGGTTTGGTAATCAAATATTCAAAGAGTGAAACAAACACAATCACCAACAACACATAAGCCATGACCGTTGACGTATCTAACATGGCTCTGGCATCGGCGATCTGTGCTCCTACCCCCTCATTAGCCCCCAAAAGCTCAGCCATAATCACGACTTTCACGCCCATGGCAACCGCGACGCCAATGCTGGAAATCACATAGCCCGTGAGATGGGGAACATACAAATAGCGGATTTTTTTCCACAATCCGAGTTTGTACGCATCAAACAATTCTTCATGTTGTTTGTTTACACTTGCCATACCCATGGCTGCACTGGCAAAGGTCAGTGGGGCGACTAATACGATAATGGTAAATAGCACACTTGGGTTGCCAAAGCCAAACCAAAATAATGCCATCACGACCCAAATGATTGGCGGCATGGCTAACAAAATCGTAATGACGGGTTTGAGCAATGCCATAGCGGTTTTAAAGCTCCCCGCAATCAGCCCCGCAGCTAAGCCTGCGACTAAGGCAATGGTAATACCCACCACAGAACGCCATAGTGAAATACCGATTTCGTTTTGTTGGAAATGATCGAGCAGATCAAGGGCTTTTTGAAAAACATCCGCGGGAGCAGGCAGCATAAATTCACCAAATACTGCGCTGCCCCAAGCCCACAAGGCAACCACCATCATCGCCACACTCAAGCCGGTAAAGCCGCTCCAGAGATAGTCGATGATGTAAAACAGGACAGGTTGTGGTTTACGGATTTTGTCAGTTTTAATCATGTGTTGTGATTCTGTTTTAAATTAAGCCAAGAAGAATTTATCATCTGGCAATTTACCGCCTAAGAGTTTTGGATTGAATTCCATCAAAGTTTCATAGAATTGCATGATTTCATTTTTCAGTTCACTGGCTTTGGTCACCGTTAAGCGCGCACCGTCTAAGCCCATTTCAATAGCGGCTTCTGGTGCTGGCAGATAATTAGCGCCAATTTCAGCCGCACTTTTACGGTTAGCCATAATCCAGTTTAACGCATCACTTAAATCTTGGTGAAGTAGATCAAACTCCGCCTTGTGTGCGTGGAAATATTCTTCGTTAGCAATAATGCCCGCCATTGGAATAAGCGGTTTGGTGTTAAACGCTTGTCCCCATTCTTTCACTAAATCAAACCCACGCACAATCTCCGTACCGACAATTTTTGCTTTCTGCACAACGGCGCTTGCCATCGGTTCTGGCAGAATGGCAGCATGGAAATCTTTCAGTAAGAACAAGCCAATTGCTTCCGTTGGTGTTGCCGCATAGGTGATTTCTACTTTATTAATATCAATATTCAGTTTTTTCAGTAGAGCCTGCAACACGATGTCAGGCATATCGTTTTTAAATGGCACTAGGATTTTTTTACCCACCAATTCTTGCGGTGAAGTAATGGCGCCACCTTTACACATCAACTGCGTAATGCCATTGGTGAGAATATTCACCATGCCAACTTTTTGCCCTTGATTACGTAAATTCACGCCCACATTACTCGGGCTCATCATCACTTTAAATTGACCACTTGCTACACCCGCGCGCAACTGATCAGGCGAACGCCAAATCTCTAATGCGACATCTGCTTGTTTGGCTAATTTACCTTGTGCTGCTGCCACTGCAATGGTCACACTTGGCATCGCTGGTGCACCATAAATGGTAAATTGTTCTTTTGTTGCCGCAAAGAGAGAAGGCGACATACCCGCTGCCGTAAGTGCTGCGCTCATTCTTAAAAAATCACGTCTATTCATTGTCATGGTTATCTCCTTATTGAATCAGGGCTAATACCCGTATTTTGATAATAATTTTTATTCATTATCTTACTCGCCGTGACTAAAGTAAAGAAAGACAAAAGTGCGGTCAGATTTCCCGTGATTTTCGTTAAAAAAGAAAAATTGAATCCTTATTCAAAATAGGCAACAATACCCAGAATAATTTCGTAATATTA
>CAUPWR010000018.1:0-20372 GCA_963515445.1 Parahaemophilus parainfluenzae
CCTTCGACCAACGGATTAAAAGTCCGCTGCTCTACCGACTGAGCTAACGACCCACATCATTTCGTAACAGGTGCGTATATTACCGATTTTATTTTCTGACGCAAGAAAAATCTGAAGAAATTGTGTTAATTGCGTGAATACTCGTCAATTTCTGACAATATCTTAGAACAAATAAAAAAGGAGAGTATTTCTACTCTCCCTTTTTCTAAGAATCAAAATTCTCTAAAAATTAGTATGCTAACACTGCACGACGGTTTTTAGAGTATGCTGCTTCATCGTGACCTAACACTGCAGGTTTTTCTTCACCGTAAGAAACAGTTGATACTTTACCAGCGTCAACACCTTTACCAGCTAAGAAACCTTTAACTGCATCAGCACGACGTTGACCTAAAGCGATGTTGTACTCTGGAGTACCACGTTCGTCAGTGTTACCTTCAACAACAACTTTAGAAGCTGGAGTTGCATTTAAGTATGCAGCGTGAGCATCTAAGATTTGAACGTATTCACCTTCGATGTTGAATTTGTCGAAACCGAAGTAAACGGTGTTGTAACGTTGTTGAAGATCTTCAACAGAGTAACCACCGAAAGTTTGACCGTTGTTAGCACCGTTGCCTGCTGCATCGTTATTTGATGAGCTACATGCTGCTAATGCAGCTACTGAACCAGCAACTAATAATGATTTAACAAATTTGTTCATTAGATTTCTCCTCAATGAGTTTTTTTATTTAGTCAAGTATGGAGACCAAGCTGGAAATTTCACTTGGCCATTACTTCCTGGAAGACTCGCTTTAAAGCGACCATCTGCAGAAACTAATTGTAACACCTTTCCTAGCCCTTGTGTAGAGCTGTAAATAATCATGATACCGTTAGGAGAAATACTTGGGCTTTCACCTAAGAAAGATGTACTTAATACTTCAGAACTACCGCTGGTGAGATCTTGTTTCACTACGTTGTTATTACCGTTGATCATCACGAGTGTTTTACCATCACTACTGATTTGCGCACTACCGCGACCACCAACTGGCGATGCACCACCACCGCTTGCGCTCATGCGATAAACTTGTGGTGAACCACCTCTATCTGAAGTAAAGAGAATTGAGCTACCATCTGGAGACCATGATGGCTCTGTATTATTACCCGCACCGCGAGTTAATTGAGTCGGTGTACCACCATTTGAGCTCATTACATAGATGTTTAATAAACCATCTTGTGAAGAAGCAAATGCGAGTTTAGAACCGTCCGGAGAGAATGCTGGCGCACCGTTATGTCCTGGGAAAGAAGCAACCACTTTACGAGAACCTGAACCTAAGTCTTGTACAACAAGTTGTGATTTTTTGTTCTCAAAAGATACATACGCTAAACGTTTACCATCTGGAGACCATGCTGGAGACATAATTGGTTGTGAGCTACGATTTACGATGAATTGATTGTAACCATCATAATCTGCTACACGAACTTCATAAGGTTGTGAACCACCATTTTTTTGCACTACATAAGCAATACGTGTTCTGAATGCACCACGAATACCGGTTAATTTTTCAAATACTTCATCACTCACAGTATGTGCACCGTAACGCAACCATTTATTAGTCACTGTATAGCTATTTTGTGCAAGCACTGCACCTGGTGTACCTGATGCTCCCACAGTATCAACTAACTGATAAGAAATATTATAACCGCTACCAGTTGATGTTACTTGACCTACCACAACAGCATCAATACCTAAAGCTGTCCAAGCTTCTGGTTTCACTTCTGCTGCAGTCGTTGGTTGTTGTGGCATTTGGCTTACTGGAATTGGGTTAAATTTACCACTATTACGTAAGTCATCCGCAACAATTTGACCAATATTTTCAGGTGCAGAACCTGCGAAAGGAACAACTGCGATAGGACGAGCGCCATCAACACCTTCATCAATCACAATTCGAACTTCATCTTCTGCCATTGCTGTGCTTGCAAATGCAAACATCACCACAAATAGCCCCATAACACGTTTGATCAATTTCATTTAATCACCTTATTTTAACGTTGTTACTTTCTTAAAACCGATTATCGAGCATTGATATCAAAATCGATAGTCGGCGCTTTATATTTCTCATAAATAGCATCAGATGGTGCTGCTGGAACTTTTTTCGTTCTCGCTACCGCACTTAATGCTGCAGTACAAATATCATCAGGTCCAGAAACGCGTTGGTAGCCTAAAATAGTACCATCTCGACCGAGTTGGATTTTAATGCTACAAACTTTACCGGCAAAGCTTGGGTCTTTTAAGAAACGGCGTTGAATTTCACGTTTAATGACACCCGCATATTGGTCACCAACTTTACCACCATCTCCAGCACCAAGTCCTGCACCACTGCCTTGTGTACCGCCTTTATTTGCATTACCACCTTTAGATGCACTACCACCACCGACATCGCCGCCGTTCATGAAGTCATCTAAAGCCGCTTGATCTGCTTTACGTTTTGCTGCATCAGCTTTTGCTTTCGCATCAGCCTTCGCTTTGGCTTCTGCATCCGCTTTAGCTTTTGCTTCAGCCTTCGCTTTCGCCTCTGCATCTGCTTTCGCTTTTGCATCAGCCTCAGCTTTTGCTTTAGCCTTAGCATCTGCTTCAGCTTTGGCTTTAGCATCTGCTTCTGCCTTGGCCTTCGCTTTTGCCTCAGCCTTGGCTTTAGCATCTGCTTCAGCTTTTTCTTTCGCTTTTTGAGCTTCGGCTTGTGCTTTAGCTTTTGCCTCTTCCTCAGCCTGTTTAGCTGCTGCCGCTAAACGTTTTGCCTCTGCATCAGCTTTTAATTTCGCTGCTTCAGCTGCTTGTTTTGCTTTCGCTTCTTCAGCTTGTTTCTGCTTTTCTAACGCCTCTTGACGAGCAAGTTCTTGTTGCTGTTTTTGCTTTTCAATTTCTTGCTGCTTTTGTTTTTCAAGTTCTTTTTGACGTTGAATTTCCTGCTGACGCTTAATCTCTTCTTGTTTCGCAATTTCTTGCTGATTTGGTTCAGGTTCAGGCTCTGGTTTTTTCTCTTCGACTACAGGTTCTGGTTTTTTCTGTTTATCAGTTTGACCTTTTTTCTGTTGTTGAATACGTCCCCATTCCTGCGCTGCGCTGCCGGTATCGACCATCACAGCTCCCATGGCATCACCTTCACCTTCTCCACCACCCATTATTTCAACGGTTTGATAAAGAGAGCTCCAAATCAACAAACCAAACAATGCAAGGTGCATCGCAATAGAGATGACAAACTCATTTGCACGTTTTTTTCGTCGATTATTCTGCACGGTTTTACCTACTTATTCTTAAATCGGGTTGGTCATTAAACCCACAGACTTAATGCCGGCAAGATGTAGTAAATTCAGTGCTTTAATCACTTCTTCATAAGGTACATCTTTTGCTCCGCCCACTAAGAACATTGTGTTATTGTCTTTATCAAATTCTTGTTTTGATAATTGGGTTACCATTTCTTCGTTAAGGCCTTCTTGGCGTTGACCACCAATAGAAATCGAATACTGCCCTACACCCGCTACTTCTAAGATAACCGGTGTTTTATCTTCATTTGATACATTTTGACTTTGCACCGAATCAGGGAGTTCCACTTGAACGCTCTGACTGATAATCGGCGCGGTTGCCATAAAAATTAACACCAAAACTAAAAGAACATCGAGAAATGGCACGATGTTAATTTCAGATTTAATGTCTTTACGCTGACGACGAGCCATAATTTCCTCTAAAACTTCGTTAAAATCCACCGCACTTTTTTAATTTATCAAGTGCGGTCAATTTTTCATTTATTTTTAATGGGGCGCTTTACCAAAAGCTTGACGATGTAAAATTGTGGTGAATTCATCAATGAAGTTACCATAATTTTGTTCAATCGCATTAACACGTAAGCTTAAACGGTTATACGCCATTACAGCTGGAATCGCCGCAAACAAACCGATTGCTGTTGCGATCAAGGCTTCTGCGATACCTGGCGCAACCATTTGTAATGTTGCTTGTTTCGCACCACTTAATGCCATAAATGCGTGCATAATCCCCCAAACGGTACCAAATAAACCGATATATGGACTTACAGAAGCCACTGTCGCTAAGAAAGGTACACGACTTTCAAGTGCTTCTACTTCACGATTCATCGCAAGGTTCATCGCACGAGTGGTACCTTTAATGATTGCTTCTGGCGCATCTGCGTTCACTTGTTTTAAGCGAGAGAATTCTTTAAAACCGACAAAGAAAATTTGTTCGCTACCAGTTAATACTTCACGACGATTAGATAAACCATCATAAAGTTTATTTAAATCTTCACCAGACCAGAAACGATCTTCAAAAGTATTCGCTTCTTTTAACGCGCTCGTCAAAATACGGCTACGTTGAATGATGATTGCCCAAGAAATAATTGAGAACGAAATCAAGATCACAATTACAAGTTGAACAACGATACTCGCTTTTAGAAAAAGATCTAAAAAGTTCAATTCTGCAGTCATTGCATACTCCGAAAAGTTATTTACTTTAAAAATGCCGCTTTTAATTCTTCAGGAATTGCGACAGGTTTCATTTTGCCTAGATCAACACAGGCTACCTTAACAGTAGCCTTTGATAACACCACTGCCTCACGAACTAACCGCTGTTCAAAGAGAATTGTTGCTCCTTTCACTGCCGTTATTTCCGTTTCGACAATAAGATAATCATCCAATTTTGCCGGAATACAATAGTCAATAGACATAGTTTTGACCACAAAAGCTAATTGTTGTTCCTGCAATAATGATTGTTGGGAAAAATTAAGCGTTCTTAAATATTCAGTTCGCGCACGCTCAAAGAAATGTAAGTAACGTGCGTGATACACTACTCCGCCAGCATCCGTGTCCTCATAATAGACACGAACCGGAAAGGTAAAACATTGGTTATTCAAAATAATGCTCAAATTATCAGCCATAACAAGCCGCTTATTTTAGAACCTGTTCATTAGATGTGCAAGCTCCAAATAATAATATTTGTCTATCGTTCTTATAAAAACCAATGCTGAACAATAGCAATTATTGTGGTGAAATAACCAATAAATGGCAAGAAAACAAGCTGCCATATTGCTCGGCGAATATCGAATCCGATACCGTGGATCCACAAATTAATCAATCCCCAAAAAATCGCAAGAATCCAAGCTGGATGTGCAGTACGAAGTGCGGTCGAAAATTGATTTAAATTTAAAAAGAAAGCCGCGGTTAAAAATAACGCTAAAATAAACGAAAGGGTTCGCAAGGAACCCTTATTACTTAATTGATAGAGTGAATTAATCATCATTACTCGTCAAATTTACCTGACTTTTCTTTGCCAATGGTTAATTTAGCACTCACCATAACTGCAGCCAACACACCCACTACCCAAATTACATATAACATATTGTTTCTCCTTAGTATAATGAGTTTTTGTTGTCTTCAACAAAGCTTTCATCCAAGCGACCAAACATTTTGTAGTATGACCAAATGGTGTAAAGCAATGAGATGGTAACAAATACTAATGCCAAGTAGAACATTAGAGTTAATGTTAATTCACTTGACGTTGCATCCCACATTAGCAAGCTTTGTTCTGGATGAGTACTTGAAGGCATTACAAATGGGAACATTGATACTGCCGCAGTGATGATCACACCAGCCATGGTTAATACAGAGAAGAAGAACGCAAAACCACAACGATTTGCTTTAGATGCAACTACATTTAATAATGCACCAACCACAGCTAATACTGGGAATGCCCATAAAGCTGGATTTTCATTGAAGTTTTTGAACCATGCACCTGACTCAACTGCCACTTGTTTACCTGAAGCTGGCGCTGATGCTGCAAAGTGATCAATCGTGCTAGTCACCACATAACCGTCTTTGAAAGAAAGCCACACACCTGCAAGTACAAAAGTAATTAATGTTACTAATGCACCGATTTGTGTAATCGCTCTTGCACGATCACGCAATGCTGCAGTGGTTTTCATTTGTAACCAGTTTGAACCGTGAGTCACTAACATTGCAAGGCTTAACACACCGCAAAGTAATGCAAATGGGTTTAATAACGCAAAGAAAGAACCGGTATAAGTAGCTTGTGAAAGGTCATTTAATTCAAATGGTACACCTTGTAATAAATTACCAAATGCTACACCGAATACTAATGCAGGTACAAAACCACCTGCAAATAAGCCCCAATCCCACATCGCACGCCATGTTGGATTATCAATTTTCGCACGATATTCAAAACCAATTGGACGGAAGAATAACGCAGCTAACACAAGGAATAAGGCAATATAGAAGCCTGAAAACGCTACAGAATAAACAATCGGCCATGCCGCGAAGATTGCACCACCTGCAGTTAATAACCAAACTTGGTTACCATCCCAGTGTGGAGCAATAGAGTTAATCATAATACGTCTTTCTACTTCTTTCTTACCTGCTACGGGTAAAAGTGCGGTCACGCCCATATCGAATCCATCTGTTACAGAGAAACCGATAAGCAATACAACAACTAGCACCCACCAAATAATACGTAGAATTTCATAATCAAGCATAATCCATCTCCTGCTTATTTAGATGATTGCTCAAAATAGTATTTGCCGGTTTTCAATGCACTTGGACCTAAACGTGCATATTTAAACATCAAATACATTTCCGCAATGATGAAGAAGAAGTAAAGTACACAAATTAAACCGATAGAGAACCATAAGTCACCTACACTCAAGTTAGAGGCAGACACACCTACCGGTAATACTTCATAAATCGCCCACGGTTGACGACCAAATTCAGCTAAGAACCAACCAAATTCAATCGCTAAGAATGGCAATGGAATACCCCAAAGCAATGCTTTAAGTAATAAGCGAGAAGAAGTGACTTTGTTACGTAAATTTTGAACAAATGCACCAAAGGTCAGTAAAATAATTAAACCACCTGCTGCTAACATACCACGGAACGCCCAGAAGTTAGGACCTACGTTTGGAATAGTATCACGTGCTGCTTGTTTAATTTGTTCATCCGTTGCATCTACAACTTTATCTGTGTAACGTTTTAATAATAAACCAAAACCTAAATCACCTTTGACTTCATCAAATTTTGCTTTAGTTTCTGGATTTACTTGGCCTGCTGATTTTTTCTCTGCTTTTAATTGTGTGAATAAATCATAAGCAACCATACCGTTACGAACACGACCTTCATTTTTTGCTTGAATTTCTTTCAAACCAACGATTTCAGTGTCTAAAGAACGCGTTGCAATTAAACCACCTAAATATGGGATTTCAATCGCAAAATCATTTTTCATTTCTGCAGTATTTGGAATCGCCACTGGGTGGAATGGGGCTGGTGCAGGATGAGTTTCAAACTCAGCTTCCATTGCAGCTAATTTCACAGGTTGTGCTTTACCGATGTCGTAACCTGATTCATCACCCATAATTAATACAGCTGATGCCGCAATAAAGCCAAAGGTTGCTGCTACAGAGAATGAACGTTTAGCAAAACTAATATCACGGCCTTTTAATAAATAGAATGCACTAATACCTAATACAAACATTGCACCAGTTGAATAACCTGCTGTTAATGTATGTAAGAATTTACTTTGCGCAACTGGATTTAACCAAAGATCTAAGAAGCTGGTCATTTCCATACGAACGGTTTCAAAGTTAAATTCTGCCGCTACTGGATGTTGCATCCAACCATTTGCCACTAAAATCCACATCGCAGAAAGGTTTGAACCAAAGGCTACGCAGTAAGTTGCGAGTAAGTGTTTACCTTTAGTTAAACGATCCCAACCGAAGAAGAATAGCCCCACGAAAGTGGATTCTAAGAAGAATGCAAGTAATGCTTCGATCGCTAATGGTGCACCGAAAATATCACCTACATAGTGAGAATAATAAGACCAGTTTGTCCCGAATTGGAACTCCATGATAATACCGGTCGTTACCCCTAGAGCAAAGTTAATACCAAATAACTTACCCCAGAATTTAGTCATATCTTTATATACTTCTTTGCCCGTTTTAACATAAATGGTTTCCATGATCACAAGAACGAAAGATAAACCTAATGTTAATGGTACAAAAATGAAGTGATATAACGCAGTTAACGCAAACTGCAAGCGTGAGAGATCAACAACGTCTAACATCTCAACTCCTTGTATAAATCTACAAGATTTTCACTTTATGATTACCAAGGATAATCCCAAATAATCACCCCAAACTACTCAACAAAAATCGTTAAGAAACATTGAATTATTTACGTAATAATTGCCTTTTCTATTCTCAAAACAGAATGCAGTGACCGATTATAATATAAACATTCAAAATTTTGCTCTATTCTACTACTATTTATGAGGATAAAAAATAGAAAAAACCGTTATATTGATCACATTTTTTGATATAAGTTACAAAATACCCTATTTAGCGTAACTATAGCGAAATTGATCTGCATCAAATCTTGCATATTTATCTCAAATGAAAAAATTTATCTCTATCACAAGGAAACTTTATCGAAAAGAAATAGACAAAATAACCACTAGACAGGGCGACAAGATTTTGCTATTTTTTAGCCCAATAATATTTGGAAAGATTTGTAGGGATTTACAATGAAAAAAATTTGTGTAATTTTGACCGCACTTTTCGGTTCGATGGCTCTATCTGCCACTGCAGCACCTATTACAGAAAACAAAGCTGCTCTTCCACAACAATGCACACAGTTATTTAAAGAAACAGAAAATTTGATTGCCCAAGCAGAAAAACAGCCAGGCACTCATACTCAAGTAGGTAAAATTAAAAGTAAACTTAATCAAAGCAAACAGCAAATTCTTGAAATGGAATTAGCAACTCAACAAAAAAGCTGTGATGTGGGTTTAGCAAGATTAAATAGCATGAAGAGCTATACTGAAGAAACTAACTAATCAAGTTTTAAAAAGAAAGGACATATTGATATCAATATGTCCTTTTTTCTATCTCTTATTCTGACTGCTTCTGAAGTCCAAAGTGTCGATAAGTTAACGAAGTCGCAATTCGGCCTCGAGGCGTACGCTGTAAAAATCCTTGTTGAATCAAGTAAGGTTCTAACACATCTTCAATAGTGTCACGCTCTTCGCCAATTGCTGCCGCCAAGTTATCTAACCCAACTGGTCCACCATCAAAACGTTCAATCACTGCGGTAAGTAATTTTCTATCTAAGTAATCAAAACCTGCATCATCGACATCTAACATTGAAAGCGCTTGTTTAGCAATGTCTGCCGAAATAATGCCATCATTACGCACATCAGCAAAATCTCGAACGCGACGCAATAAACGGTTTGCAATACGAGGCGTACCACGTGAACGACGAGCGACTTCAAAAGCGGCTTTATCTTCTAATTCTAGATTTAAGCAAGATGCACTTCTTGTCACAATAGAAGTTAAATCCTCAACGGAATAAAACTCCAAACGCTGAACGATACCGAAACGATCACGCAATGGCGAAGTTAACGAACCAGCTCTGGTTGTAGCACCAATTAATGTGAAAGGCGGCAAATCCAATTTAATTGAACGTGCTGCTGGCCCTTCACCAATCATAATATCCAGCTGATAATCTTCCATTGCTGGATAAAGCACTTCTTCAATCGCAGGAGAAAGGCGATGAATTTCATCAATAAACAATACATCATGGGGTTCAAGATTTGTCAGCATTGCCGCTAAATCGCCGGCTTTTTCAAGTACGGGCCCTGATGTGGTGCGGATATTCACACCCATTTCATTTGCCACAATATTAGCAAGCGTTGTTTTTCCTAAACCTGGAGGGCCAAAGATCAAAAGATGATCTAAGGCATCTTGACGTAACTTTGCGGCCTTGATGAAAATATCCATCTGCTCTCGCACTTGTGGTTGTCCCACATAGTCGGCTAAAAGTTTTGGGCGAATAGCACGATCGATGACATCTTCATCCATTTTTGCCTGACTGCTAATAATTCTATCTGCTTCGATCATATCTGTTTAATCTTTATAATGCGGCTTTTAAGGCTTCGCGAATTAATTGCTCACTGGTTAAGTCTGCTTTAGCCACTTTTTTCACCATTTTTTCAGCATCAGTTGGTTTATAGCCTAATGCAACCAATGCAGCAACCGCTTCATCAACTGAGCTCTCCGATTGACACAATTCTGAAGTTGAAGGAATATGCTTGCTCTCCACAAAGAAATCACTTTGGCGAACATCTTTAAACTTACCTTTTAACTCCACCAATAAACGTTCAGCTGTTTTCTTGCCCACACCAGGAATTTTCACTAATTTTGACAGTTCTTCTCGCTCAATAGCGTAAGCAAACTGCTCTACTGACATTGCAGATAAGATCGCGAGTGCAAATTTAGGTCCAACACCATTGGTTTTAATTAATTCACGGAATAAAGTGCGGTCAGTTTTTTGGGCAAATCCAAAAAGAAGATGAGCATCTTCACGCACAACAAGATGGGTAAATAAAGTAGTTTCTTGCCCGATTTCAGGTAAATCATAAAAACTGGTCATCGGTAACAATAATTCGTAACCAACGCCTTGTACATCAAGCAAAATTTCAGGAGGTTGTTTTTCTAATAAGATGCCTTTTAAACGACCGATCATAAGATTTCCATGTAAAAAATTTTTGCATAGAATAAAATAAAACTGGATATTAATCCAGTTAAATTTTCAATCTAAATCGACCTCGGCTATACCTTGTTTTTAAAAGTGCGGTTATTTTTTCATGTGTTTCTGTCGTCTTGACCGAGCCAGCAATATGCAAAGAATGTTGAATGGTGTGGGCATGGGTAATCGCAATGGCTAAAGCATCTGCCGCATCAGCTTGTGGTTTATCTGAGAGCTTCAAAATTCGTGTCACCATATCTTGAACTTGCACTTTATCTGCCGAACCAATCCCTACGACAGTCTGTTTCACCAAACGAGCGGCATATTCAAATACAGGTAAATCATGGTTCACAGCCGCCACTATCGCCGTACCACGCGCTTGTCCCAGTTTTAAAGCTGAGTCAGCATTTTTAGCCATAAACACTTGTTCAATGGCAAACATATCGGGCTGAAATTGTGTAATGATTTCTGTCACACCGGCATAAATTCGTTTTAATCGTGTCGGTAAATCCTCGACCTGCGTGCGGATTGCTCCACTGCCGAGATATTCTAAATGGCGACCATTTTGTCTAATCACACCATAGCCCGTTACACGAGAACCAGGGTCAATGCCTAAAATAATACTCATAAATTCTCAAAAATAAACGGCCGGTCAATGCCGGCCGTTTTTAGCGTTAATTATTGGTTTGCTTTTGCAGTTGCTTTTGCATCTACATCACAGTTTTTCACAACAATTTTATCTGCTTTTTTGCCTTTGATTAAAAGATTTACTGGCACAACAGAATCGAATTTATCTAAAGTTAAACCACTGTCTACGTTCCAAACATATTTGCCAGAAGTAAATGAAGTGAAGTCTTTTTGAGCTGCATCACGAGCAAAATCTTTCGCAACAACTTTGTTGCCTACCATTACCATTGCCGCTGTTGGCTCTTGGTTTTCGAATTGATAAACTGCAGTTACAGTTTTCTTGTTACAAGTATAAACTACTGTTTTATCCGTTACAGTAGGTGCTGCAGTTTGCTCTGCCTTGTTTTCCATTTTTGGTGCATCGCTTGCACAAGCTGATAAAACAACAAGAGCGGCCATTGCAGGTAATACTTTAGCTAATTTCATTCTAAATCTCCTTAAAATTACAGCTGAGCTGCAACTTCATCACTAATTTCACCGTTATGATATACGTTTTGTACATCATCACAGTCTTCTAACATGTCAATTAAACGCAACAATTTAGGCGCAGTTTCAAGATCAAGATCAACTGTTGTTGATGGAATCATTGTCACTTCTGCGTTATCAATTTTAAATCCTGCTGCTTCGATAGTATCGCGCACAGAACCTAAATCTTCCCACGCAGTATAGATTTCGAATGAACCATCATCTTGTGGCTGAATATCATCCGCACCGGCTTCGATTGCCGCCTCCATTAACGCATCTTCTTCACCTTCGCTAATTAAAATCAAGCCTTTTTTGCTGAATAAATAGCCCACAGAACCTTCAGTCCCTAAGTTACCACCACATTTAGTGAAACTTGGGCGAACCTGTGAAATGGTTCGATTTGCGTTGTCACTTAGACACTCAACCATCACAGCAGTTCCACCCGGACCATAACCTTCGTAAATTCTTGTTTCCATATTGGTGTCATCACCACCGCCCACACCGCGTTCAATCGCACGGTTAATGGTGTCGCGAGTCATGTTGCTTGATAAAGCTTTATCTACTGCTGCACGTAAACGCGGGTTTGCACTGACATCACCGCCACCAATTTTTGCAGCAGTGACTAATTCACGAATTAATTTTGTAAAAATTTTACCGCGTTGCGCATCTTGTGCTGCTTTACGGTGTTTAATATTTGCCCACTTACTATGGCCTGCCATGTTGTTTTCCTTCTTATCTTAAAAACGTTTGTAAATTATACCCTCTTCTATAGAGGAAAGCCGTTCATCAAATATTTTTTGATAGCCTCGGCATTATTCGGCGATTTCGTCATTTGGATCGCTTGTTCAGGTGAAACCCATAGATACGCCAAATGCTCACTTAATATCGGCTCAAATTCCTGCTCAACTGCCAATAAAAACCAATGTTCATGACAGTGAGTCACATTCGGTGCGTATTTATAGCGGAAATGCGGGAAAATTTCAAATTCTATGCTCTTTTTGCAATCAAAAAGTGCGGTCGAATTTTCTTCTATTTTTAATCCAACTTCTTCCCAAACTTCCCGAATGGCGGTTTCTCTTGGTGTTTCATTTCTTTCTAATGTCCCCGTAACAGATTGCCAAAAAGTAGAATCATCTTGACGTTGAAGCATAAGAACACGATGCGTGCTTTCTGCATAAATTACCACGAGAACCGATTGATTATTTTTATATTTCAAACTAGTCATCTGTATAATTGAGAATGGGCAGCATCATACCTTTTCTACTAAAAACTTTCAAAAAAATTACCGCACTTTAAAACTAAAGTGCGGTAATTATCTCAATTATTTTAGTTTAACCAGCCAGCTTGTTGAGCAATAAACAATCCTGCAAAGGCGGTTAAGTAGAATAATCCTATAAGGGATAACCACAATAAGCCGCCTTTTACACTGTGTTTCGCGTGCTTAGTCAGAGATAAATTCAACCAAGCGAAGATTGGCGCAGAAACAAATGAAGCAATCATCGCAAATTTCAGCATTGGACCCACTGCATTATTAAAGTAGAAAATAATCGCTAAACCCGACAATGCGGCTAAAATCATGCCAATGTTTAAAACTCTTACTGAGCTTTCTTGTTTACCAGACAAAATACGTACTGCTTCAACATTAGTACGAGAATAACCATCAATTACCGTAATTGTTGTACCAAACATACACATAAACGCAATCACCGCAATTAATAAGCGAGACCATTCACCGATAGTACTTGCATACATATTGATAAGTTGGGCGATATATTTTCCACCCACCATCTCTACGGTTTCTGGCGAACCATATTGTACTAATGCACCAAGGGCTAAGAAAACAACAGCTAAAATGGCAGTACCGATGTACCCCACATTGAAGTCAAACAAACCATCTTGATAAGACACTTTGGTTAAACGGCGTTTTGCCACCACCCACATTGAGTTAATTGCAGAAATTTCAATTGGTGCAGGCATCCATCCCATCAAAGCAACTAAAAACGCTAATTTACTTAATTCCCATGGAGAAGGCGCTACAAAATCAGGTGCAGCTACGCCATGGATACCATTACGCATAAAGGCGATCACTACAGCGCTCACGGTGGTTACCGTTAAAGCAATCATGATAATTTTCGATAAGCTATCTAATAGACGGTATTTCCCTAACAATAAAATGCCGGTTGTCACAAGAATCACTAATGAGCTCAATACTGGCATTGGTAGAGGGATTGGGGTGATAAACGTTAAAATTGCTGCTGTTAATAACCCTACTGCAGCAGTATTAATCACAGTCGCAAAAATGTTTAAAGCAAGGAATAACCAAAGATAGAATTTCCCTTTTTGACGGTAACCTTCTAACAAGGTATTCCCCGTATCTAAGGTATATTGAACACCGAAACGGAAGAAAGGATATTTGAATAAATTAGCAAGAATAACAATGCTCACTAATTCCCAACCATAGATCGCACCGGCTTGGGTGGATGCAATAATATGTGAACCACCAACAGCTGCTGATGCCATCACGATTCCAGGGCCTAAGGCAGAGAATTTACTCGCCCATGTTGATTTTTCTACTGGAGTTGAAACTTCACTCATAAAATTTTCTCTTATAAATTGACCATAAACCGAAAAAGGCCTTATTTATAATAGAATTTTATTCTTGAGTAAAGTAAATAAAATTCACTTTAAAGATTCAATAAAGAATAAAAATCTAATTATTCTAATTTTTTAGAATATAAGTTCAAAATGAATAAAATCACCACATATTCATGCCAGAAAAGCAATGTGTTTAAGTGAATAAAATTTTTTCAATAAAAAGAAAGTGCGGTCAAAATCAGTTGAATTTTTGACCGCACCATAAGAATAATGAAACTAATTACTTTAAACGTTTTTTATTTTTGAAGACTTGAAATATTCATTAATAATTGGACGATATAGGAAAAATCCCAATATACATAATTTAATTAGACTTCTAATTGCATCTTTATCTGCATATCCGCCATCGATAAAACCAATGGCAACAGACAAACATCCTATAACTATATAAAGTGTTCTTCCCCATGATTTACCTTCCAGCATTACAATAGAAGATAAAAATACAAGGAAAGAAACTACAAATGCAAAAATTAAATATGGGATAGCACTAGGAACTACATATCCTAAAGTTCGCCACCCATCCCATAAAATATAGAAAACTGACAAAAATCCAATCACTGAAGCAAGGATATTAATCCCTGCAATTACTTTTAATGATGTAGGTTGCTTCATTTACTCTCCACAAAAATGCGGCCAAAATTGACCGCACTTCTTTATTTTTAAATATTGAAAAAACTACTCAGCCTTAGTCACTGCAATACTCAACTCACCTAACGCCTGCGGATTCGCAAAACTTGGTGCCTCTGTCATTAAACAAGCTGCGGCTGTTGTTTTCGGGAATGCAATCACATCACGGATATTTTCAGTGCCTGTTAAAAGCATGGTTAAACGGTCTAAACCAAATGCTAAACCTGCATGTGGCGGTGTACCGAATTTTAATGCATCTAATAAGAAACCAAATTTTTCACGTTGTTCTTGTTCATTGATACCAAGAATGCGGAATACGGTTTGCTGCATTTTCGGATCGAAAATACGGACAGAACCACCACCTACTTCATAGCCGTTGATCACCATATCGTAAGCATTTGCTACCGCACTTGTTGGATCTGCTTCTAATTGTTCCGGCGTAAAATCTTTTGGTGAAGTGAATGGGTGGTGCATTGCTGCAAGATTACCCTCTTCATCACGTTCAAACATTGGGAAATCGATCACCCAAAGTGGTTGCCACTCATCTAAACGAGTTAAGCCAAGATCACGACCTAATTTCAAACGTAACGCCCCCATTGCATCCGTGGTGGTTTGCCATTTGTCAGCACCGAAGAATAAAATATCTCCAGTTTGAGCTTTCACACGTTCTGCTAACGCTTTCCATACCTCTTCATTTAAGAATTTTGCGATCGGGCTTTGTACGCCTTCAAGACCAGCATTAATGTCATTTACTTTCGCCCAAGCTAAACCTTTTGCACCGTAAATACCAACAAATTGTGTATATTCATCAATTTGTTTACGAGTGATTTCAGTACCATTTGGTACACGAATGACTGCCACACGGCCGTTTGGATTATTTGCAGGCTCATTAAATACTTTAAATTCAACGTCTTTAACGATATCAGCCACATCGACTAATTCAAGCGGGTTACGCAAATCTGGTTTATCTGAACCAAAACGAGTCATCGCTTCTTGCCAGGTCATTTGCGGGAATTTACCTAAATCCACACCAATGATGTTTTGCCATGAACCATGCACCATGCGTTCCATGATCTCACGTACTTCTGGCGCTGTTAAGAAAGAAGTTTCCACATCGATTTGGGTAAATTCAGGCTGACGATCTGCACGTAAATCTTCATCACGGAAACATTTCACGATTTGATAATAACGATCAAAACCAGACATCATTAAAAGCTGTTTGAAAAGCTGTGGTGATTGTGGCAATGCATAGAATTTGCCTTTATGTACACGGCTTGGTACTAAATAGTCACGCGCACCTTCTGGTGTTGCTTTAGTAAGCATTGGGGTTTCGATATCAAGGAAACCATTATCATCCATAAAACGACGCACAAAACTGGTGATTTTCGCACGAGTTTTTAACCGTTGTGCCATTTCTGGACGACGTAAATCTAAATAACGATATTTTAAACGTTGTTCTTCTGTGTTGTTTTGGTTGAAGTCTAACGGTAAAACATCAGAAGCATTGTAGATGCGTAATTCTTTTGCTAACACTTCCACTTCGCCTGTCGCCATATTTTTATTAATTTGATTGTCAGGACGCGCGATCACTTCACCTTTAATTTGAATACAAAATTCATTACGTAAGCCTGAAGCTGCAGTTAACGCTTCTTGATATTTCGGGTCAAAACAAACTTGCACGATACCATCACGATCACGCATATCGATAAAAATTAAACCGCCTAAATCGCGACGACGATGAACCCAACCGCTTAATGTTACCTCTTGTCCAATATGGTTGCGGTTTAATGCACCGCAATAATGTGTACGCATCATTTCTGTATTCCTTTCATTTTTCTAAAAATGGATAATTAACGCGTTGATTATACGGAAAAAGACGGGGCATTTAAATTGAAAAGCGAAATTTATTTGATCCTTTAAAAACTTTCACTAAAATGACCGCAGTTTTTTGCATTTTATCTAAATAAATGCCCTCTCAAGACAACCACAGAACTCAATCATGATGAAAGATACAATTTTTGCCGCCCCAATCGAAAAACTGGGCGATTTTACTTTTGATGAAAGCGTGGCGGAAGTTTTCCCCGATATGATTCAACGCTCGATTCCAGGCTACTCCAACATTATCACGGCGATTGGTATGTTGGCTGGACGCTTTGTGACGGCTGACAGCCAAGTCTATGATTTAGGCTGTTCACGCGGTGCGGCAGCCCTTTCTATGCGACGTAATATTAAACAACCTAATGTGAAAATTATCGGTGTCGATAATTCTTTGCCAATGGTGGAACGCTGCCGTCAGCATGTAGCGGCTTATCATAGTGATGTGCCCGTAGAAATTCTTTGCGATGATATTCGTGAAATTGAAATTAAGAATGCGTCAATGGTGGTGCTCAACTTCACGTTGCAATTTTTACCACCGGAAGATCGCGTAGCTTTGCTCACAAAAATCTATCAAGGTTTAAACCCAAACGGTGTATTGGTGCTCTCTGAAAAATTCCGTTTTGAAGATGAAAAAGTAAATGAGCTGCTTATTGACCTGCACCACCAATTCAAACGTGCTAACGGTTATAGTGAACTTGAAGTGAGCCAAAAACGCACCGCACTTGAAAATGTAATGCGTACTGACTCAATTAACATTCACAAAGAGCGGTTAAAAAACATCGGATTTTCACACATCGAATTATGGTTCCAGTGTTTTAACTTTGGCTCGATGATTGCGGTGAAATAAACTAAAAAAATAAAGTGCGGTCAAAAAACATCATAGTTTTTCGGTATTATGTAGCAGTTGCACAAAGATTTAATTTGTTGTTTCTGCTACATTTTCTTATCTTTTATGTACGAAGGGTAAGAATAGTCAATGACAAAACAAAAATCAACTTTGGAAAATGCGCTTGAAGAAGCGATTGAAGAAATTGAAACCGAAAAGAAAGAAATTGCAACGAAAATCAAGCAACTCCATAAAGAATTAAAAGATCTTGATCGGAAGATTTCAGACTATTGTGTGGCATTAAATCACGCAAAAGGTCAGGAAGAACCGCCTTTACCGTCAAACCCCAAATTTAGAAATCTTCGCTTCCAAACTTCACCTCAACAGTTGATTGCTCAGGTACTAAAACAAGAGCCTTCAAAATGGTTAAGTGTAAAGGAGATTACATATCAGGCGATGAAGTTAGATGGGCAAGAGATTGAAGAAGTTATACCGTATAAACAATCACAAACGATTGCTTGTACATTAAACTATTTAAAGTATAAATCGTTAGTGGAAAAATGCTTAATAGATAACTCACAACATTGGCGATTGAGAACACTTGAGTAAGGATAGTAAATAGCGGTAGAAATACCGCTATTTTTGTTTCCATTGCCAGTGAACCTCATTTCGACTGATTTGAATTCTATCAATCCATTCTCTTTTATAAAACTCATTCAGTTGTTTACGAACGGAATCAAGATGTTTTTCGGACGGTGTATCAGGATTTTGTTCAATATCAAAAATGCGCTGTGTAAGCTCGGCAATTGTAAAGGTTTTATCTGGTGCTTCTCGCATCATTTGTACGATGTATTTACGAATTTTCCCTTTAAAGAGCTTATATTTGGAACGGTACACAAAGTTGTCCGTATTATAAAGGGCTACATCACTTTCCTGTTGTGTAAGCTCAATAGCACGTTTTAATGTGGCAATGTTCGCATCAAGTAACGCAAGATGATGTAATACTTGTTTACGCTCAAATTCAAACTCTTTGAGTTTCTTATCTAGGTTATATGCCATATATCTACTGCCAAATCACTTCTTGATGAATAATTTTACGTTGCCAATAACCGCACCATTCATTGTTATCGTTGGTGGTTTTTAAACATCGGCTTAATACATCAATAAACTGCGCTTTATTTGAGGTACGGCGATTGTCCTCACGGTAGGCAATTTCATTCGCATAGTTGAGTAAGTATTCGTTACTGATACGGTGAACTTGTCCGTAGTACATACGTTTGAAACGACTGAACAAACTTTCTGCTTGATTGTTTGTTACACCTAAGTCACTACGATATTCTTCCTTATGATTTACAGTTTTCAAATCATAATAAGGTAGCAATACATCATAAGCCGTGCTTTCATCGGTATTGATTTGTGTATTCGGTTTAATGAACTTATCGGCAAAACTTTTCACTACCGATTGCGATTCTGTATGCGCCACAAAAACGTGAGAGCGTTTTGCCCCACAATGCAGCGCATTACTGGCTTTTTCTTCTGGCGAATAATGCTCACGTGCAACCATTACACAACGTTTATCAGGATTCTGATTTTCCTTTAAACGATAGTCAATACGGTCAGATTTCTTATTTGCTTTGCGTGGTGCAGGGTGAACATAAGTACCGTCCATATCGACCACACCTGAAAGTGGTTTCATATCACGACTTTCCAGTAATGCCTTGCGAAATTTATGTGATAAAACAAATGCCGTGCGAGGATTAAGTTTTGCATTACGAGCTAATTGAAGGGAAGATAAGCCTTTGACGGCATTTACCCATTCCATTAAAGCATAGAGATAAACCTTAATCGGTTTCTTGCGATTGGCAAAAATGGTGCCAGAAGTGACACTAAAAGTGTGATTGCAATGTTTGCAACGCCATTGTTTACGTGTAGAAATATAATAAGGCTTGTGTTGCACCCCACATTTAGGACAAGTGATGAACTCTTTTCCACCCCATCTTAATTCACAAAGCAAATCATACGCTTCTTCTTCCGAAAGTTGTGCAATCTCGTAGGAAGAAAGCGTGCGAGCTTTGCTGGAAAGTAAGAAATGCTGAGTCATCGTCTTGTTTAAAATTTATGTTAATAGAGATTTTAAATATGCTCAAACGTGATAAAATGCGTTTAAACTCAAAACAAATATACGCTCATTTGCGTAGTTTGTCAATTATAAATTGAAAATGGAACGCTCAAATGTGTATATCAGAAAGATTAAGACAAGTTTGTGAAGCTAAAAATTGGAAAATCACAGACTTCGCAGAACAAACAGGAATAGCCTATCGCACGATGCAAGGTTACATCGGTGGCGAACGAG
This sequence comes from Parahaemophilus parainfluenzae, assembly GCA_963515445.1. Taxonomy (GTDB): domain Bacteria; phylum Pseudomonadota; class Gammaproteobacteria; order Enterobacterales; family Pasteurellaceae; genus Haemophilus_D; species Haemophilus_D parainfluenzae_AI. The sequence continues at coordinate 20,064 of CAUPWR010000018.1, forward strand.
AACCTAATGCGGAAGGGATGGCTGGGATCGCTAAAGCAGGAGTGAATTTAAATTGGCTCGTTAGCGGTGAAGGTGAGATGTTTCAAGCTGTAACGCCAAAAAATACTATCTCAGAGCAAGAAGAAAAGCTGATTGCAGACTATCGTACTATGCCTGAAAATTTAAAGGATGCCTTTGCTATTTCTTTTAAAGAAATATCAGAAAAACAATAAATATTTAACTTGACATTAACTCAATAAGGAACAAAAAATGTCCCTACAAGCCTACAAGCCTACAAGCCTACAAGCCTACAAGCCTACAAGCCTACAA
>CAUPWR010000019.1:0-18028 GCA_963515445.1 Parahaemophilus parainfluenzae
GAGCAGCGGACTTTTAATCCGTTGGTCGAAGGTTCGAATCCTTCACGACCCACCATCTATTTTACAGATCATTATTTAACCGGTTGGGTTGTTAGCTCAGTTGGTAGAGCAGCGGACTCTTAATCCGTCGGTCGAGAGTTCGAGCCTCTCACAGCCCACCAGTCAACATCTTATTCCTCCTATTTGTTAAAAAATTTACAAAAAATTAAAATATTTTCAAAATTCTTGACTATATTTGGCGGTTATTATGGTAGAATATCCACAAATTTAAGTCGGGCATAAAATGTTACAAAATATTCGAATTGTTTTGGTTGAAACATCACATAGCGGGAACATCGGTTCTGCGGCGCGTGCGATGAAAACAATGGGATTATCCAATCTTTATTTGGTCTCACCAAAATCGGTGGATGAGCAATCTATTACATTAGCAGCAGGCGCTGATGATGTCGTGCGTAATGCCCACATTGTTGATACTTTTGAACAAGCAATAGAAGATTGCTCATTAGTGATTGGTACGAGTGCAAGATTACGTCATTTACAGAGTACGCTTATTGAGCCAAGAGAGTGTGCAGAGAAAGCCAGTGCACATCAAGGGCAAGTAGCGATCGTGTTTGGTCGTGAGCGTGTTGGGCTCACAAATGAAGAATTACTTAAATGTCATTATCATTTAAATATCCCTGCTAACCCTGAATATTCTTCGCTCAATTTAGCGATGGCAGTACAGTTGGTAAGTTATGAAATGCGCATGGCATTTTTAACAAAAAATAAAACGGAAAGTACACTTTCAACGATAGAAGATATCTATCCAACAGCACAAGAAATGGAGTATTTTTTTGCTCATACGGAACAGGTGTATCAGTCTCTTGGTTTTATTCAAAATCAAGGGGTTATACAAAAGTTAAGACGACTTTATAACCGTTCTTCTCTAGAAAAAAATGAATTAAATATTTTGCGAGGAATGTTAAGTGCGATTGAAAAACGCCTTAATCTGCAAAAAGAGTAAAATTGACTATCATAGTCAGATAGGTAAACTACCTAGATGGCGATTTATAGGGATGCTTTATGAAACTAACATCTAAAGGACGATATGCGGTTACCGCAATTTTAGATATCGCATTACACGCAGGAACAAACCCTGTTTGTTTAGCGGATATCTCAGAACGTCAAAATATTTCACTTTCTTATCTTGAGCAATTATTTGCCAAATTGCGTCGTGGTGGATTAGTAAAAAGCGTTCGTGGCCCAGGTGGTGGCTATCGTTTAGCGTTACCAACTGAACAAATTTCTATCGGTATGGTGATTTCAGCCGTAAATGAGAACATTAATGTGACAAGATGCCTTGGTAAAGGAAATTGCAAAGGCGGAGTAGAGTGTTTAACTCATACATTATGGCAAGATTTAAGTGATCGCATTTCTGATTTTTTAGATGAGATTACATTAGCTGAGCTTGTAGAGAAAAAAGCAGGGAAGCATAAAGCTCACAAAGATTTTGATGACTTAATTGTAGTCAACCAATAATGGGAAAGTAGATTAAAGTGCGGTCAAATTGATAGCATTTTTAGTAGTTATTTAGGAGTGAAAATGAAATTACCAATTTATTTAGATTATGCAGCAACATGTCCAGTGGATGAACGTGTAGCTAAAAAAATGATGGAATATTTGACCATTGATGGTGTATTCGGTAATCCTGCATCTCGTTCACATAAATTTGGCTGGCAAGCTGAAGAAGCAGTTGATATTGCACGTAATCAAATTGCTGATTTAATTGGTGCAGATTCACGTGAAATTGTGTTTACTTCAGGCGCAACGGAAGCAGATAACCTCGCAATTAAAGGTGCGGCACACTTTTATCAAACAAAAGGTAAACACATTATTACTTGTAAAACTGAGCACAAGGCAGTATTGGATACTTGTCGTCAATTAGAGCGTGAAGGCTTTGAAGTGACCTATTTAGATCCAGAAGAAGATGGTTTAATCGATCTTGAGAAATTCAAAGCTGCATTGCGTCCAGATACGATTCTTGTGTCAATTATGCACGTGAATAATGAGATTGGCGTGATCCAGGATATTAAAGCAATTGGTGAGCTTTGCCGTGCAAATAAAACGATTTTCCACGTAGATGCGACCCAAAGTGTCGGTAAAGTAGAAATTAATCTTGCTGAATTACCAGTTGATTTGATGTCAATGTCTAGCCACAAATTATATGGACCAAAAGGTATCGGGGCATTATATGTTTGCCGTAAACCTCGCGTTCGTTTAGAAGCAATTATCCATGGTGGTGGTCACGAACGTGGCATGCGTTCTGGTACATTACCTGTACACCAAATTGTTGGTATGGGTGAAGCTTATCGTATTGCAAAAGAAGAAATGGCGACAGAGATTCCTCGTATCAGAGCTTTACGCGATCGCTTATATAATGGCTTGAAAGAAATTGAAGAAACCTATGTAAATGGTTCGATGGAGCACCGCGTAGCAAATAACTTGAACATCAGCTTTAACTATGTTGAAGGTGAATCCTTAATGATGGCATTACGTGATGTGGCAGTTTCTTCTGGTTCAGCTTGTACTTCTGCTAGTTTAGAGCCATCTTATGTACTACGTGCATTAGGTCGTAATGATGAATTAGCACATAGCTCAATTCGTTTCACACTTGGTCGTTGGACAACGGAAGAAGAAATTGATTACACCATTAATTTAACACGTAATGCAGTAGCAAAACTTCGTGAATTATCGCCACTTTGGGATATGTTCAAAGAAGGCATTGATTTAAATACTATTGAGTGGTCAGCCCACTAATTTTAAAGGCGGCGAGACCGCCTGATAGCAACTTATTTAGGAAAGGAACATAATATGGCATATAGCGAGAAAGTTATCGATCATTATGAAAATCCACGCAACGTAGGTTCGATGGATAAAAAAGATAATTCAGTAGGAACGGGTATGGTTGGCGCACCGGCTTGTGGTGACGTTATGCAGTTACAAATCAAAGTAAATGACAGCGGCATTATTGAAGATGCAAAATTCAAAACTTATGGTTGTGGTTCTGCGATTGCATCAAGTTCTTTAATTACCGAATGGGTAAAAGGTAAATCTTTAGATGAAGCAGGCGCAATTAAAAACAGTCAAATTGCGGAAGAACTTGAATTACCACCGGTAAAAGTTCACTGCTCAATTTTAGCAGAAGATGCAATTAAAGCCGCTATTGCTGACTATAAAAATAAACAAGGTAAGTAATCAAAGTGCGGTTGAAAATGACCGCACTTTATCAATTTAAGGATCAGAATATGTCTATAACACTCACTGAAAAAGCGGCGCAACGAGTTCGTACTTTTCTTGAAAATCGTGGAAAAGGCATCGGTTTACGCTTAGGTGTGAAAACATCAGGTTGTTCGGGTTTAGGCTATGTGCTTGAATTCGTTGATGTGCTCAATGATGACGATCTTGTTTTTGAGCAGCATGGCGTGAAAGTGGTAGTCGATCCAAAAAGCTTGGTTTATTTAGATGGCATTGAGCTAGATTATGTCAAAGAAGGCTTGAACGAAGGCTTTAAATATAACAATCCAAATGTGAAAGAATCATGTGGATGTGGTGAAAGTTTCCATGTTTAAGGAATAAAGATGACAGATCCTTTTGCTATTTTTGATTTGCCCGTTGCTTTCAATGTTGATCAAGTCCTTTTGTCTGAACGCTATTTAGTGCTTCAAAAGAGTTTGCATCCAGATAATTTTGTTACAGCAGATGCGCAAGAACAACGCATTGCAATGCAAAAGTCGACAGAAGTTAATGATGCATTAAAAACCTTGAAAGACCCAATTTTACGTGCGGAAGCAATTATTGCGTTAAATACGGGAGAAGCACAGGATTTAGAACAAAAGAGTACACAAGATGTCACATTTTTGATGCAGCAATTAGAATGGCGAGAAGAGCTCGAAAATATCGAGCTAAGCCAGGATGAGAATGCATTAGAATCCTTTGCGAAACGCGTTAAAAAAGAAACAAAAGAAATGTTGACCACACTTGAAGCACAACTTAATGAGCAACAATGGTCAACTGCAGCACAATTCTGCGATAAATTACGTTTTCTAAAAAAATTGGCGGATGAAATTAGCCAAGTAGAAGAACGTCTATTTGAATTATAATCTTGAGGGCGTTTAATACGCCCTTTTCGCTATTGATAAATGGGCTGCCGCCCTCATACTAATGAAACCCGATTATGCAAACTTTAGAACAACTGACTGATGCCTCAAAATCGGCTTGGGGAACCATTTCCCAATGGATTGAGTGTGCTCGTAATCATTGTGAGGCGATTAAAAAAGATCAATCTAGTGCAGAACGTGAGCTTTTCACCATGCAAATGCCAACGTCTTCTCCGATGGGCGCGGTAATTTATGAAACCGGTGGCATTTTAATCCATCATGGTTGGTTGCGTATATTGGGTTCAGGCAGTTTTAAATTGCCACGTGGATTAATGGATTGGAATTTCAGCAAATCCTTTAATCAATCAGGTGATAAACCGAAATATTTGCTCGTTGCAGACGATGTCATTGGAGGGTATTTTGCCTTAAATGGTGGTTCTTTAGGAGATAATCTCGGCAAGATTTACTATTTTTCACCGAAAGACTTAACTTGGCATGATTTAAATTTTACCTATACGGATTTCTTAGCTTGGGCATTAAATGGTGACATTGAAGCATTTTACCAAAATCTGTTTTGGCAAAATTGGCAAGAAGATGTAAAACAACTCGATGGTAACCACATGATTGTTTTTACACCAGAGCTTTCGGAAGATAAGACGACTGAGATTAATCAGCGTGAACGACGTGAAGTCAATATTGAAACGCATTACAATGCAAGTTTCACCGAACAAGATAAATTTGCGCAAGCTTATTCAGTCGCATAATCAGCTTTTAACGAATTAATTATTAGAGATAAAAAGAGATATGGCATTACTCCAAATTGCAGAGCCAGGACAAACGGCTGCACCCCATCAACATCGTCTTGCGGTAGGGATTGATTTAGGTACAACAAATTCTTTAGTTGCCGCAGTGCGTAGCGGTCAAGCCACCATTTTGAATGATGAACAAGACAGAAGCCTTGTGCCTTCAGTTGTGTATTATGGTGAAAATGAAAAACTTGTGGGTACCGAAGCATTTGCCAAAGCTGCAATTGATCCTAAAAATACGATTATTTCGGTTAAACGTTTGATTGGTCGTAGTCTTGCAGATGTGCAATCACGTTACACAAATTTACCCTATGAGTTTGTGGCAAGTGAAAATGGCTTGCCATTATTGGTGACACATCAAGGCAAAAAAAGCCCGATTGAAGTCTCTGCAGATATTTTATCTCGTTTAAATCATATCGCTGAACAACGCCTTGCAGGTGAGCTTTCTGGTGTGGTGATTACCGTACCTGCTTATTTTGATGATGCTCAACGCCAAAGCACGAAAGATGCAGCGCGCCTTGTTGGGTTAAATGTATTACGTTTATTAAATGAACCCACTGCTGCCGCAGTCGCTTATGGCTTAGATAGCGGAAAAGAAGGCGTCATCGCTGTTTATGACTTAGGTGGTGGTACCTTTGATATCTCAATTTTACGTTTATCTAAAGGCGTATTTGAAGTGTTAGCAACAGGTGGGGATACCGCTTTAGGTGGTGATGATTTTGACCATTTAATTGCAGATTGGATTGTTGAACAAGCGGGTATTAAACCACAAAATGTAAATGAGCAACGTGAGCTTTTAAGCTTAGCCACACAAACTAAAATTGCCTTAACAAGTGCACAAAGTGCGGTCATTTCTTGGCGTGGATTTGAAGGTGAGTTAAGTCGTGAGCAATTCAATGAATTAATTCACTCATTGGTTAAACGTTCTTTATTAACCTGTCGTAGAGCATTAAAAGATGCGCATGTTGAAGCTGAAGAGGTGCAAGAAGTGGTTATGGTTGGAGGCTCAACTCGCGTGCCTTATGTCCGTGAGCAAGTGGGCGAATTCTTCGGTAAAACCCCATTAACATCTATTGATCCTGATAAAGTGGTCGCTTTAGGTGCGGCAATTCAAGCGGATATTTTAGTAGGCAACAAGAATGACAGTGATATGTTGTTACTCGATGTTGTGCCGCTTTCTTTAGGTATTGAAACCATGGGCGGTTTAGTGGAGAAAATCATTCCACGCAATACCACGATTCCAGTAGCTCGTGCACAAGAGTTTACTACCTTTAAAGATGGTCAAACTGCGATGACTGTACATGTGGTACAAGGAGAACGTGAGTTAGTGGATGATTGCCGTTCTTTAGGTCGTTTTACATTGCGTGGTATTCCGCCAATGGTAGCAGGTGCGGCTCATATTCGAGTGACTTATCAAGTGGATGCCGATGGCTTATTAAGTGTGACCGCGATGGAAAAATCCACTAAAGTCCAAGCATCGATTCAAATTAAGCCTTCTTATGGCTTAACGGATGAAGAAGTAACGGCAATGATTAAAGCCTCGTTTGATAATGCACAAGATGATATGCAAGCTCGTGAATTAGCCGAGCAGCGCGTTGAGGCTGATCGTGTGATTGATAGCGTAATTGTGGCATTGCAACAAGATGGGGCGGACTTATTAACCGAATCTGAATTCCATCAAATTGAACATGCATTGAAACAATTAATGGATGTAAAAGAAGGTACAGATCGTCATGCGATTGCGCAGGGAATTAAAGCTCTTGATGTGGCAACTCAAGAATTTGCGGCAAGACGCATGAATAAATCCATTCATCAAGCACTGACAGGTAAATTTGTGTCAGATATTGAGCAGTAAAGTGCGGTTATAAATTAACGAGTTTTTATATTGAGGAAAGTAATATGCCAAAAGTGATTTTTTTACCGAATGAAGAATTCTGCCCAGAGGGTATGGTGGTTGATGCAGCAGCAGGTGACAACTTATTAGAAGTAGCACATAATGCAGGCGTTGAAATTCATCATGCTTGTGATGGGTCTTGTGCTTGTACAACATGCCATGTAGTTATTCGTGAAGGGTTTGATTCATTAAATGAAGCCAGCGATCAAGAAGAAGATATGTTGGATAAAGCCTGGGGCTTAGAAATGGATAGCCGTCTTTCTTGCCAATGTATCGTGGGTGATGAAGATTTAGTGGTGGAAATTCCTAAATATAATATTAACCATGCGAATGAGGCGGCTCACTAATGAAATGGACTGATGCCCAACTTATCGCAGAAGAGCTTTATGATCGTAATCCAGATTTAGATCCTAAAACGGTACGTTTCACGGATTTACATAAATGGATTTGCGAATTAGACGGTTTTGATGATGATCCTATGAAATCTAACGAGAGTATTCTGGAAGCGATTTTGTTGAAATGGTTAGATGAATACGAGTAATTGATTTGATTAATCAAGCGAGCTGAGAGGCTCGCTTTTTTTTTTAAATAATTCATTCCAAAATAAAACCGCACTTTATTGCTAAAGTGCGGTTATTTTTATGGTTGTTTTTAATTATTTTTTCTTCGCGTATTTCAAGGAGTCAATAGCAACCGCAAGGATGATAATGCTACCTTTAATGATATATTGCCAGTAAGGGTTTACACCGATATAAGTTAAACCGTAGTTAATAACCGTGAAGATGATAACACCCGTGATTACACCGATAACAGTACCCACACCACCAGCGAAAGATACACCACCTACTACGCAGGCAGCAATCGCATCTAATTCATACATGAAACCGAGGTTGTTGGTAGCACTACCGATACGACCCGCTTCTAACATACCACCGAATGCATAGAACATACCTGCAATCATGTAAATCACAACAAGGTTACGTGCTACGTTTACGCCAGATACTTTTGCTGCTTCAGGGTTACCACCGATAGCAAAGATATTTTTACCGAAGCGTGTTTTATTCCACATTACCCAAACTAAGAATGCACAAATCGCCGCATAAATAGTGATGTAGGATAATTTGAATGAACCGAGTCTGAAGAAGCCTTGTGCGAAGTTAGAGAATGATTCGCTGAAGCCTGCAATTGGTGAGCCACCCACGCCATCATAGTAAAGTGAATTGAAACCGTAAACGATGATCATGGTACCCATAGTTGCAATGAACGGGGTTACATTGAGATAAGCGATAACTAAACCATTCACTAAGCCGATTACAGCACCTACTGCACAAACAGTCAGGATAACTACTGGAATAGGAATTTCACCTAAATCAGGGAACACGCGGTTCATGTTTTCCATTGATTGCAAGAGGGTAGCAGAAATAACCGCTGCTAAACCTACTTGGCGACCGGCAGATAAGTCGGTACCTTGAGTGATAAGCAAGCCTGCAACACCTAGGGCAATAATGAGACGGACGGATGATTGAGTTAAAATGTTACTAAAGTTGCGAACATTCAAGAATGTTGGATCTTGTGCGATGATGATGCCAAGTAAAATCAACAACACAAAATAAATCGCATTTTGTTTTAAGAAATCGAATGATTTATTTTTTGGTAAGGCACTCATAATTTGTTCCTTTATGATTTATAAATATTTTGCGGCAAGTTGCAAAATTTCTTCTTGAGACGTTTTTGCCGTTTCAACGATGCCGGCAACACGACCATTACTCATGACCAAAATTCGGTCTGTTACGCCTAATAGTTCCGGCATTTCTGATGAAATCATAATGATGCCTTTATCTTTTTTAGCGAGTTCTTGAATGAGCTGATAAATTTCAAATTTTGCCCCAATATCAATACCACGAGTTGGTTCGTCGAGCATTAAGATATCTGGTTGGGTTAAAAGCCAACGGCCGATAATGACTTTTTGTTGGTTACCACCAGAAAGCGATCCAATCGTTGTTTTGTGAGAAGGTGTTTTCACGTTCATCGCATCAATCACCCATTGTGTATCGCTCGCCATTTTTTTATTGCTGAGCAATTTCCATGGGGTGAGGTAAGATTTCATATTTGAAATCAAAGAGTTAAATTCAATACTTAGGTTTGAATAAATCCCGGTTGAACGACGTTCCTCAGTCACCAAAGCAAAACCGTGGTTAATCGCCTCAAGTGCGGTATGATTTTTCACGATTTTTCCGTTGAGTTTGATCGTCCCTTCTTTTAATTCGCGTACACCAAAAATGGCTTCCACAATATCGGTTCGTTTTGCACCAACAAGACCTGCGATACCTAAAATTTCACCTTTGCGTAAATTAAAGGAAACATCTTGAATAGAAGGTTGGTTAACTGCTGTTAAATGTTCCACTTCAAGCGTGATTTCTTTTGGTACGTTTGTTTTTTCTGGGAAACGTTGTGTTAATTCACGGCCAACCATCATTGAAACGATTTCTTCCATTGTGGTGCCTTTAACTTGAACGGTATTGATCCATTTACCATCGCGAAGAATGGTGATTTCATCACAAATTTTGAAGATTTCATCCATTTTGTGTGAAATATAAATAATGCCACAACCGCGATCTTTTAATTTTTGAATAATTTTGAAAAGATGTTCCACTTCTTTTTCTGAAAGTGAGGATGTTGGCTCATCCATAATTACGATTTTAGCGTTATAAGAGAACGCTTTCGCAATTTCGATCATTTGCATTTGTGAAACGGAAAGTTTGGCCACTTTTTCTCTTGGATCAACATCAATATCCAATTCATCGAAAATCGCTTTGGTATCACGATACATTTTGGCGTGATCCACAAAAGGACCTTTAAGTGGGTAACGACCCAACCATAAGTTATCCATTACACTGGTTTGACGCACCAAGTTTAGTTCTTGGTGAACCATTGAAATCCCATTTTCAAGGGCTTCTTTTGATGTTTTAAAATCAACAGGTTTGCCTAAGAATAAAATTTCACCTTCGTCTTTTGCATAAATTCCGAAGAGGCATTTTAATAATGTCGATTTACCCGCCCCGTTTTCGCCCATTAAGGCATGAACAGAGTGAGAACGAACTGTTAGATTGGCGTGATCAAGGGCTTTTACACCGGGGAAAGACTTACTGACATCCGTCATCGTCAGTAGTACATCACTGTCTTGGGTTTGAGTTGTCATATCCAACCTCATCAAAAAGGGGGAAAGGGAATTTGGGTTTCCTTTCCCCCTAAAATTAAAGAAAAGCAATAGATTTTCTTATTTTAAGAATTCACTTAGGTTATCTTTATCCACACCAACATAAGGAATACGTACAACACGGTTTTCTAATTTCCATTTTGTACCTTCTGTTGCTGCTTTACCGTTAGCAAGGTTTGCAGAAAGTTGAACTACTGCTTTACCTTGGTTAACACCATCGTTTAGCACAGTACCAGCAATTTCGCCTTTCTTAATTAATTGAAGTACTTCTGGCAATGCATCCACACCAAAGATTGGTAATTTTTTACCGTGTGCTTTGGTTGCTTCTAACGCACCTAACGCCATACCGTCATTGTTTGAAATGATCATTTCAATTTCGTTAGCTTTAGAGCTAGATAACCATGCATCCACTTTATCTTTTGCCATCGCTGCATCCCACATACCGGTATCAATAAATAATTGTTCGGTTGGAATACCTTTAGCATTTAATTGCTCAATCACATATTTAGTACGTGCTTCAGCATCTGGGTGGCCTGGTTCACCTTTTAATAATACATATTGGATTTTACCGTCTTTATTTAAGTCTAAGGCTGGCATTGCTTTCCATTGTTTTGCAATTAAATCACCTTGGATTAAGCCTGATTCTTTAGGGTCGGTACCAACATAGTAAGCGTGCTCATAGCTACCGATAGCTTTTGCACCAGGATCTTTATTGAAGAAAACAACAGGAATGTCATCTTGTTTCGCTTTGTTGATAACAGTTGAAGCTGCAGCTGGGTCTACTAAGTTAATGGCTAGAGCTTTTACACCTTTAGAAAGCAAACCATCTACTTGGTCGTTTTGAATAGATTGTGCATTTTGAGAGTCATTCATTAATAACTCAATGCCGCCAAGGGCTTTCGCTTCTTTATCGATTTCTTTACGCATTAATGACATGAAGTTATCATCATATTTATAAATGGTAACACCAATACGGTTATCAGCTGCAAAACCTGAAGTTGCTGAACCTAAACCGATTGCTAAAGCGACCGCACTTAATACTGCTGTTTTTTTCATAAAAACGCTCCTATTAGAGAAAGAGATTTTATTGTTGATTTTTATATACCAAATAGAGGAATGTTGCGTACATCTATTGCAACTGAATCCATCATAACGAAATCAAAATTGTTAATCTGTGATCAAACTCACATAAATGAAAACGATTACATAGCAATGTTTAAATTTGTGATCTCCATCACGGTTTCATTGCATTTTCTACAGAAAAACGTCTCACCAAGGTTGGATTAAATTGGACAACAGTCGGTGTAACAATAGACGAATCAACTAAACTTAATGCTAATTTTGCAGCATAATTTGCCATTAAATCAATTGGATAGCGAATTGTGGTGAGTTTGGGAATTAAATATCGAGCAATTGGCATGTCATCAAAGCCCACAATGGAAAATTGTTTCGGTACTTTGATATTGTTTTCATTTAAAACGGAAATTGCTCCTGCCGCCATCGTATCGTTATAGGCAACCACTGCGGTTAAGTTAGAGTTGTAACTCAATAAATCAATCATCGCCTTTTCACCGCCTTCAAAATCAGGCGAATTATGTACAATGGCTTGTTCTACAATAGGGAAGTTATGCGTTTCTAATGCCTCTAAGTAGCCTTCTTTACGTTCGGTTTCATCTAAAATACCGTGATTAGATCCAATGTAAGCGATGTGCTTATGACCATAACGAATCAGCATTTCAGTCGCGAGATAGGTACCTTGGCGGTTATCAAGACTGACGCAACGATTTTCATAACCTGAAATCACACGGTTAATCACAACCATACCCGGTACATTTTCAAGATAATGACGTAATTCTTTGTCAGAAAGGGCTTTGGAATGAACGACCAGACAGCTACAACGCTTGCGCAGCAAGGTATCAATGGCTTCACGCTCTTTTTCTGCATGATGGTATCCAATACCGATCAAAATCGTTTTTTGATGCTCTTCAGCAACTTTATCGACTGATTTGACCAAAATAGCAAAAAAGGGATCTGTTACATCCGTAACCACTACGCCAATGGTATCGGTATTTTGCACGGCCAGAGCTTGTGCATTTGCATTGGGTTGATAATTTAAGACTTCCATTGCACGTTGTACCGAATAACGGGTTTTTTCGCTCACAGAGGGGGAGCGATTAATCACCCGGGAAACAGTGGCAACCGACACGCAAGCTAATTCAGCAACATCTCGAATTGTAGGCATAACTGGGCTCTCATTCATTTTTTCATAATAATTATCATAGTAAATTTGAATAAAATTGAAAGCGGTTACTTTTAAAAATGCTACATTCGTCACAAAAAAGAGATTGGACTAGCGCCTTATTTCCTGATTTTGTGATAATGATCACGGTTTATTTTTTTTAATTTGTTATCTTATGAAGAAAATTTTGTAATCGTTTACATTTTGGAGCAAAAATATGAGCGAAACCGTATTTGAACCGACAGATCATCCGCATCGTCGTTATAATCCGTTAATTGAACAATGGGTTTTAGTCTCGCCACATCGTGCTAAACGTCCATGGCAGGGGCAGCAAGAAAAAGTGAGTGAGGAACAAAAGCCAAGCCACGATCCAAATTGTTATCTTTGTCCACGTAATAAGCGTATTACCGGTGAACCTAATCCGGATTACCATAAACCTTATGTGTTCAAAAATGATTTCTCGGCTTTATTAGAAGATACACCCGCGCCAGAGCAATCAGCCGATCCGCTTTTTCAAATGAGCCAAGCTCGTGGAGAAAGCCGTGTTATTTGTTTTTCCCCAGATCACAGCAAAACCTTGCCGTTATTGACCGCACTTGAAATTGAAGAAGTGATTAAAGTGTGGCAAGCGCAATTGCGTGAACTGGGCCAAAAATATCAGTGGGTTCAGATTTTTGAAAACAAAGGTGCGGCAATGGGATGCTCCAATCCACATCCGCACGGACAAATCTGGGCAAACAGCTTTTTGCCGAATGAAGTCGCGCGTGAAGATGTTGCTCAACGAAATTATTATGAAAAACACGGTTCGGTACTTTTAGTAGATTACGTTCAAAAAGAATTAGAGAAAAAAGAACGTATTGTGGTGGAAACCGAGCATTGGGTTGCGGTAGTGCCTTATTGGGCGGTATGGCCGTTTGAAACCTTGTTATTGCCAAAAGTGCATGTCAAACGCTTAACAGAATTAACCGATGCTCAAGCTAAAGATCTTGCTGTGATCTTGAAAAAGCTGGCAACGAAATACGACAACTTATTTGAAACGTCTTTCCCTTATTCGATGGGCTTCCATGCAGCACCATTTAATGGCGAAGATAACGAACATTGGCAGCTTCATGCGCATTTTTATCCGCCATTATTGCGTTCAGCTACAGTACGCAAATTTATGGTGGGTTATGAAATGTTAGGTGAAAGCCAACGTGACCTCACCGCAGAACAAGCCGCAGAAAGATTACGTGCGTTAAGCGAAGTACATTACAAAGAACGTTAAGCAATAATTTCTCTCTTGAGTTAAGAGGGAGTGTGAAAGATAAAGGAAAATAATATGACTCCAGTCCAAAAATCCCAACACATTTTTACGCAAAAATATAACAAGCAACCTGAACTGACCGTGTATGCGCCTGGTCGTGTAAACATTATCGGCGAACATACGGATTACAACGATGGCTTTGTGATGCCTTGTGCGATCAATTATGGTACAGCCATTGCGGGATCAAAACGTGCTGATCATATTTGGAATGTTTATGCCGCAGATCTTGATCTTGAGGATACCTTTTCTCTTAATGAAGATTTCCCTCAAAGTGAGCAAAAATGGGCGAATTATGTGCGTGGTGTCGTAAAATTTATTCAAGAACGTTGCCCACAATTTAAACAAGGCGCTGATTTGGTCATTTCTGGCAATGTGCCTCATTCTTCCGGTTTAAGTTCTTCTGCAGCGCTTGAAGTGGCGACGGGTAAGTTTTGCCAACAATTGAGTGATTTACCTTTAACACATACAGAAATTGCTTTAATTGGTCAAAAAGCTGAAAACAAATTTGTAGGTGCGAATTGCGGAAACATGGATCAATTGATTTCCGCTTTAGGACAAAAAGATCATCTCTTAATGATTGATTGCCGTAGCTTAGAAACACAACCAACGCCTGTGCCGAAAGATGTTGCTGTTATTATTGTGAACTCAAATGTACCGCATGATTTGGTGACAGGTGAATACAACACACGCCGCTGGCAATGTGAAAAAGCCGCAGAGTTTTTTGGCGTAAAAGCCTTACGTGATGTGTCAGTAGAAGAATTCCAAAAAAGAGAAGCAGAATTGACCGCACTTAATGTTTTAGTGGCTAAACGCGCACGCCATGTGGTGACTGAAAACCAACGAGTACTTGATGCCGTTGAAGCATTAAAACATAACGATTTAACAAAATTAGGCGAATTAATGGGGCAATCTCACGAGTCCATGCGTGATGATTTCGAGATTACCGTGCCGCAAATTGATTATCTTGTTGAACTTGCTCAATTAGTGATCGGTAAAACTGGTGGGGTGAGAATGACAGGTGGTGGTTTTGGTGGCTGTATTGTAGCTCTTGCACCTCATGATAAAGTTGAAGAAGTGCGTAAAATTATTGCTGATAATTATGAGAAACAAACAGGTTTAAAAGAAGATTTCTACGTTTGCACAGCCTCACAAGGAGTGAGCCTATGCTAGAAAAAACGGCGTTCAATGCACCAGATGGACAGCCTTATCAACTTGTTCAACTTACCAATTCAAATGGCATGACCGTGCAATTTATGGATTGGGGAGCCACTTGGCTTTCTTGTAAAGTCCCAGTGAATGGTGAGTTGCGAGAAGTGTTGCTCGGCTGCAAAGTGGAGGATTATCCTCATCAAACTGCTTATTTGGGTGCTAGCGTAGGGCGATATGCGAACCGTATTGCTCACGCCCAATTTGAATTAGGTGAGCGAACAATCCAGCTGGTTGCTAATCAAGGAAAACATCAATTACATGGTGGTAAAGAAGGCTTTGATAAACGCCGTTGGAAAGTCGAAGAGTGCGGTCAGAATTTTGTGCGTTTTTCTCTTGTGTCTCCTGATGGAGATCAAGGTTTTGAAGGCCATGTACAAGTTAATGTGCTTTATACGCTGACCGATGAAAATAGCGTAAAAATTGAGTATGAAGCAGAAAGCGATAAAGATACTGCGCTTAACTTAACGAACCACGCTTATTTCAATTTAGAAAATGCGGAGCAGGGCAGTGATGTGCGAAATCATACACTACGCCTTAATGCGGATTTCTATCTGCCGGTTGATGGCGAAGGTATCCCGAATTCACCACTTAAACATGTGGTGAATACCAGCTTTGATTTTCGTGTGGCAAAACCAATCGCACAAGATTTCCAACAAGGCGATCAAGTGGTGACAAAAGGTTACGATCATTCTTTTATCGTCAATAAAGCATGGCAAAAGCCTTGTGTATTATTGACTTCCCCTAATGAAGATTTAAGCCTTGAAGTGCTTACTTCCCAAGCTGCATTACAGGTTTATACGGGAAACTATCTTGCAGGTACTCCAACTCGTGAAGGTGGCACTTATCAAGATTTCAGCGGCATAGCCCTTGAAACGCAATGCCTTCCTGATACTCCAAACCACCCTGAGTGGCAGAATTATGGTGGTATTCAAAAAGCAGGTGAACGCTATTACCAGTGGACAGAGTTTAGGTTTAAATAGGTAATTATTGGAAGTGCGGTTAAAAACTATTGTGTTTTTAACCGCACTTTTTATTCTTATGAATAGAGTATTTAAGGTATATTTGAATGTATTAGGTAATAGCTTATCGATAATCTCAACATACTAATGCTCATTCGTTGATATGTTAGTTTAATTGGGAAATAAAAATGATCAGATATAGTGAACAAGACTTTATAAATGAAATTAGATCCATGGTAAGTAATAATGCATCAGAACAGGAGATTTCTTATCGAGCCTTAGAATTGATGAATTCATCAATTGATTGGAGAGAGGAGTTTCATGATTTTGCATTGGATCTGATTAGTATAATAGAACCTGGTTTCTATATGACAAATGATGAAATATTAGAAAATATTAATTTGTTGGGTAAAAAATATTATCCATAAGATGAATATTGGAAAATATCACCCCTATGTAGAAGTAAAAGGATATAAAGAACCTAAAAGTACAGTTTACCCGCCTATGAAATAGGAGCTGATTATGGATTTTAAATTTTATTGGTATATATCGTCTACATGGAAAGACGGTGTTTTAAGACCTCGTTGCTCAATGTTAAATGTAGATAAGGCTTTAAATATAGTTAATTTTTTGAGTGATGATGAGGGATTAGGTTTAAGCCATTTACAAAAGTGGATAAAAAACGGTCTTGAAGAGATTGATAAAATATCTAAAAAAGAAATTCCTGAATATGATATGTGGGGACAAACTTTAGGTGCGCTAATCTCGTTAGATAAAGTAACTATTTATTGGGGGGATGAGGAATATCCTGATGATTATCTTGAGTTTGACCAATTTAAGATCATTTTATCTAATTGGTATGACTTCTTACTATCTGAACCCAATATAAGTAATGAAGTTTATTTTTCAGTTTAGATTAGAGGTTTTTTATGACAGTCATGATCGGTGGTCATTCCGCCTTAGGTAATATCCGTGTTGAACGGATATTATACACTTATCCAAATGGTGTATATCTTGCACAGATTTCCGCTTTATCTTACGTTGCATCGTGGAATAATGATTGATGTGTTGAGATTATGGCTGATTTTCCGAAGTCAAGAGCCAGAGGAAGGGGTTACGCAACGACTAGAGTTTTAAAGTAAAAGTGCGGTTAAAAATTTTTATGTTTTTAACCGCACTTTGTTTTTATTATCCTTATTTTATTTGCGGTTATTTAAGGTTATTTATATAAGAGTAGAATATCCATAAAAAAATTATAGGTATTATTTTGTTGACTGTTTTCATCGGATTTAATAAACTTGCTATTGTTTAGTTTTTTAGTATGGTATTTAATTTTATTAAATCCAATATTTTTCAACACTTTAATAACCACAATTTTATTATGACTATATCTAGATTATTTGGGAGTGGATTATTTTTAATTTCACCTTTTGTTTTTGCAGAGCCTTCTACTAATTTAAATGTAGAAAAACAAATCGATGCCAAACAACAGAGGCAACAAGCTGAACAAGATGCGGCTATTTTAGCTCAGCAAACGCAATCCGCGAATGTGCGTTTAGAGGGGGAAAAAGAAGCCTCTCGTGGCTTTCCACAAAATGAAGCACAATGTTTTCCTATCAATCAATTGGTGCTGACCGATTATCAAGCTGAAGAAGATTCATCAGCTTCTTCTCTTAAATTAATCCAACCAAGCCAATTCTCTTGGGCATTGAAGTCGGTTTATGCTGAGCGTGATTTTGCGCTGCCGGCTTGTATTGGTTCTGAGGGGATTAATGTCTTACTTCGCCGTATTCAAAATCGTTTAATTGATTTTGGTTATATCACGACCCGCGTGGTGGTGGAGCCGCAGGATTTACGTTCAGGCATGCTCGTACTCACTGTGATTCCGGGTAAAGTGGGTCGCATTCAATTACAAGACCAAAGTGCGATTCCGTTTGCCACCCGTGGTACCCTATGGTTTGCTATGCCAATGGCGCAAGGGGATATATTAAATATTCGCAATATTGAACAAGGTTTAGAAAACTTAAAACGTGTACCGAGTGCTGATGCGAATATGGAGCTTGTGCCAACGGATGCAGTGGGTGAAACCGATGTGGTGATTGCTTATAAGCAAAGCTTACCTTTTCACTTAACCTTAGGGTTAGATGACTCAGGCAGTAAAGCTACGGGTCGTTTACAAGGTTCAGCTACGTTTTCTTGGGATAACGTGTTAACACTTAATGATATGTTCTATATCAGTGGTACACGCAGCTTTAAACGTGATAG
>CAUPWR010000020.1:0-12366 GCA_963515445.1 Parahaemophilus parainfluenzae
AGATTTTACACTTTTTGAACAAAAAAGCAAGCCAATAGCCTATTTCTACTTGAGAAATTCACCATAAAAAATGACCGCACTTCATCACAAAGTGCGGTCAATTTTTCATTAATTTATTGGATTAATAAACCCCTTGAGCCAACATTGCATCAGCTACTTTTACAAAGCCTGCTACGTTTGCGCCCACTACGTAGTTAATGTTTGCTTGGCCTTCTGCTGAACCGTATTTTTTACAGTTTGCATGAATATCTAACATGATGCGATGAAGCTGTCTATCCACCTCTTCAGCTGTCCAGTATAAACGTTGTGAACTTTGCGCCATTTCTAAACCCGATGTCGCAACACCACCTGCATTAGCCGCTTTACCTGGACCAAATAATACACCTGCCTCTAAGAATGCTTCTGTCGCTTCGATAGTGGTTGGCATGTTTGCCCCCTCAGCGACTAATTTCACACCATTTGCAATTAAGGCTTTCGCATCAGAGATCTCTAATTCATTTTGGGTTGCGCAAGGAAGTGCAATATCTGCTTTCACTTCCCAAGGGCGTTTACCCGAAAAATATTGAAGGCCAAATTGTTTTGCAAACTCTTCTACTCGACCACGTTTTACATTTTTGAGCTCTAATAACGCTTCTAATTTTTCACGATCGAATCCTTCTGGTAAATACACGTAACCCGCAGAGTCAGAACAGGTTACGACTTTCGCACCGAGCGCCATCGCTTTTTCAATCGCATATTGCGCCACGTTACCCGAACCAGAAACTAAAACTGTTTTACCTTGGAAGCTATCCCCTTTTTCTGCAAGCATTGCTTGGGCAAAATAAACCAATCCATACCCCGTTGCTTCTGGACGAATTAAGCTCCCACCGAATGAAAGACCACGACCAGTAAACACGCAAGCCGCTTGGTTTGATAATTTTTTCATATAACCTGCAAGATAACCGACTTCGCGACCACCTACACCGATATCACCGGCGGGCACATCGGTATCCGGACCTACATGACGATACAATTCAGCCATTAATGCTTGGCAGAAACGCATCACTTCAGCATCTGATTTGCTTTTAGGATCAAAATCTGAGCCCCCTTTCGCACCGCCCATTGGCAATGTAGTTAAGGCATTTTTAAAGATCTGTTCAAAACCTAAGAATTTTAAGATTGATAAGTTAACGGATGGATGAAAACGCATGCCCCCTTTAAAGGGACCAATTGCACTGTTGAATTGCACACGGAAAGCACGGTTTACTTGAACTTGGCCTTTATCATCAGTCCATGCCACACGGAATTGGATTGCGCGCTCTGGCTCAACTAAACGCTCTAATAAAGCTTCTGAACGGTATTTAGGGTTTGCTTCCAAGAAAGGCCAGATTGACGTGAAGACTTCACGAACGGCTTGTAAAAATTCAGGTTGGTGACCGTCACGTTGAGCCACTTTTTCAAGAAATGCGTCTAATGATGCTACTGCTGACATAGGATTTTCCTTCTAGTAGTGAGTTAATATGATGTGTGTAACGTTATTTTATTTATCACCGTCTTGTTGCGGCGTGTCATCAATATAACAATAGAAAAATCAACTAGGCAATAGTTTTTTTATAGAAAAAATGAAGAAAAAATAAAAAACGAGAAAACATTTAATATTTTCTCGTTTTTATTAGATGAGATCTAAAATCAGTACCTAGATTAGCACTTCAAGTTAAAAAGTGCTTATTTATTTTTACCTTCTAAGTAAAGCCATTCAGCGACTTGCTTCGCAAAATACGTCAAAATACCATCCGCACCCGCACGCTTAAAGCAAAGCAATGATTCCATAATGCATTCTTTTTCTTTCAGCCAACCATTTTGAATGGCCGCCATATGCATCGCATATTCACCAGAAACTTGATAAGCAAAGGTTGGCACGCCGAAATAGTCTTTCACGCGATATACCATGTCTAAATATGGCATACCTGGTTTCACCATCACCATATCTGCCCCTTCTTGTAAATCAAGAGCCACTTCTTGCAAGCCTTCATTACCGTTGGCTGGATCAAGTTGATAGGTTTTCTTGTCACCACCTTTCAGGTTGCCGGCAGAACCGACTGCATCACGGAATGGACCATAATAATTAGACGCATATTTTGCAGAATACGCCATAATTTGCGTATTGATATGACCATTTTCTTCCAATGCCTGACGAATACGACCAATACGTCCATCCATCATATCACTCGGTGCAACAATATCAGCACCAGCTTCAGCGTGTGAAACAGCCTGTTTAATCAGGATATCTGTTGTAATATCGTTTAATACATAGCCTTCTTCATCAATGATCCCGTCTTGTCCATGTAGTGTATAAGGATCGAGTGCGACATCGGTTAATACACCTAATTCTGGATAAGCGGCTTTCAATGCTCTCACTGCGCGCTGTACCAAACCATTCGGGTTAAACGCCTCATCCGCCATTAAAGATTTTTTATCTTGCTCAACCACAGGGAATAATGAGATCACTGGCACGCCGTATTTCACTAAAAGGCCTGCTTCGATTAATAACTGATCGATCGTTAAACGTTCAACTTTAGGCATAGAAGGAACTGGTTCACGATGATTTTCGCCTTCAATGATAAATACCGGATAAATTAAATCATTCGCGGTTAAAGTATTTTCTGCCACTAAACGGCGACTAAAATCATGTTTACGTAAACGACGAAGACGACGGGTTGGAAAACCGCCTAAAATTTGTTGAGTCATAATAATATTTCCTGTTTTTATGATGTTAAAAGGGCGTATCACCTACGCCCATTTTCTTAATCTTTGTGATTCAAATCACCTTGATTTTCTACCGCACTTTCTTCATCAGCTG
This sequence comes from Parahaemophilus parainfluenzae, assembly GCA_963515445.1. GTDB lineage: Bacteria > Pseudomonadota > Gammaproteobacteria > Enterobacterales > Pasteurellaceae > Haemophilus_D > Haemophilus_D parainfluenzae_AI. Next base: position 2,840 of record CAUPWR010000020.1, read on the forward strand.
CCTCTTCTTCATCCTCTTTCGGTTGATAGAAACGTGCAACTAACAAGCCTAATTCAAAGAGAAGACACATTGGTACAGCAAGTAAAGTTTGAGAGAACACGTCTGGTGGCGTTAAGATCATGCCAACAAAGAACGCTCCCACAATAATATAAGGACGTTTTGCCGCCAATGCTTTCGTGGTTGTGACACCTGTCCAGCAAAGCAAAATAATGGCAACGGGAACTTCAAAACACACACCGAAAGCCAAGAATAATGCTAGCGCAAAATCAAGGTAACTGCTGATATCTGTTGCGATAGCGACCCCTTCTGGTGCAGTTTGCGTAAAGAAACTAAACACGAAAGGGAAAACAACATAATAAGCAAACGCTACACCGCAATAGAATAAAACTGTACTGGAAAATAATAACGGATAAATTAAACGTTTTTCATGTTGATACAGTGCTGGTGCCACAAATGCCCAAATTTGATAAAGCAAATAAGGGACAGAAATAAACACCGAAACAATCGCGGTTAATTTAATTGGCGTAAAGAAAGGCGTTTGGATATTGGTTGCAATCATCGTTGCACCTTTTGGCATCACAGCTGTTAAAGGCGCAGCAACAAAATGATAAATATCATTAGAAAAATAAACCAACGCCACAAAAACCACTAAAATACAAATTACACAACGTAATAAGCGGTTTCTGAGTTCAACAAGATGGGTAATTAACGGTTGGGAATCGTCCGTCATATTGCTCATAATTATTCTCTAGGACTTCGCTTCAGATTTGGGTGCTGGCTGTAGCTCCACATCATCCGGCGAATAGTAATCGGATAAACGCTCAGTTAATTCAGCTTGTTCATGAGGTTCAAGTGCGGTCAAATCCACTTCTGTTTTTTCAGATTCCAAAACTTCGGCAGTTTCATTCTCTGCATGTTCTGTGGATGCTGTTTCAACCGGTTTTTCTGCTGTTTCTTGTGCGCTTACCTCAAGTTTTTCCGCAGAATCAGCCGGATTTTCAGCTGCACTTTTAATTTCTTTAATTTGCTCTTCCACCGTTGTTCCTGCTGCAGCCGCTTTTTCTTCTAACTCTGCACGCATTTTTTGAGCTTGCTCTTTCAGCTCTTCAACGGTTTTACTTAAATCTGGGGAAAGCTGTTTGAGATTAAGTTGTTCCGCTTTCTTAATACTATCTTGCAACTCTTGCAATTTAAGCTCTTGTTTTAATTCATTTTGAACATTAGCTGCCAATCCACGGATCGTTTTCACCCAGCCCATTACCGTGCGAATAGCCACAGGTAAACGCTTAGGGCCTAGCACTACTAAGCCCACAAGCATCAATAAAACAAGTTCGGAAAAACCAATATCAAACACGGTTATGCCTGTTCTTTATCTTTTACAGTTTCAGTTTTTTCAGCGGTGGTTGTACCGTCTTTAATTTGAGTAAACTCCGCATCTTTTTTCGGCTCGTCATCAGACATCGCTTTTTTAAAGCCTTTTACTGCTGCGCCAAGATCAGATCCCGCATTGCGTAATTTTTTGGTACCGAATACTAATAAAATCACGACTAATAAAATAATCATTTGTGCTGGGGATAAACCAAACATAGAAAAACTCCGTTAGAATTAAATTAAAAATTTGGGCTTGAATATACTCTTTTTATGCATTTGTCTCAAGAGGTAATTTTAAAAGTGCGGTCAAAAAAATTAGAGGATTTTCAACCGCACTTTAGTCTTATTATTCAGCCAGTTCTGTTTACTAATGAGACAGGAATTATGAAATAACAAAATCCAGTTCTTTCATGTATCGCTCATAACATTGCAAGATGTCCACGATCAAATCCTCTTCATTTGTAATACTCAAAGGATAACCTTCCAATTGAATATTGGTTGAAACCATTAATGCATGATGAACTTGTGCAGTTTCAGGCTCAGGCTTCTCGAACAAGGTAATTTGGTAAAAAAAATCTTCTGCTAATCCATTTTCAATAGAAAGAACCAGTTGATTATTATCACGACCAAAATGTTGCTGTAGGGTCACATTTAAACCATAGGTACCGATAAGTAACTGGCGCAACTCTCTCATTGCCAAAAGCGCCGTTGTTTTTAAATGTAAAATGGCGTCATCTCGCTTAGGTTCAATCACTAACTGTCTTAAACGGCTACGCCAGTTTGCACCTGTCCACAAATCTGAAACCTCTGTGGAATAATATTGACGCTCAAATCGTAAACCTTTCAACAAACTCCATGCCATCACTGACATCAACAGAGCAAAAGGTAAAGAAAAAAACAACATCGTTGATTGGAGTATTTCAATACCGCCAAAAAGATAAAGCACAAACGTAACTGCTGACAATAGCCCTCCCCAGAACATAGATTGCCAACGAGGTGAAACCTGGCTTTTGTCTTCAATCGCGATATTATTAAGCGTATAAATACCAAAGTTAATGGTGACGATAAAAAAGAGTGTGATAATAAATAAAGCTAACGTTTTAGTTAAGCCGGAATAGGGTAAATAACTCAGAAAATCAAAAAGGAGTGACCCCACATTATTTACAGCTTGACCTAATGCTCCCTTAGCAAGATGTTCATTGACCCAAATGGCCCCATTACCAAATACAGTGAACCATAAAACGAAGAATAAACTTGGCACCATCAATACGCCGAAAATAAACTCCCGTAAAGTTCGTCCACGAGAAATCCGTGCGATAAAAATTCCAAACCCAGGCGCCCATGAAAACCACCATGCCCAGTAAAAAACCGTCCAATCCATAAACCAGTCTAAATGTTCTACATCATAGGCATAAGCCTTGAAGCCGACTCTAATTAAACCGCTTAAGTAGGTACCAATATTTTCTGTAAACGCAGAAATTAAATATATTGTCGGACCGAATAGCAAAACCAACAGCATAAAGAGAAATGTTATGCCTAGATTTAGCTCACTAAGAATGCGGAATCCGTTAGCTATGCCCTGCAGTGAAATTAAAATAGCAATGATAAAAACACTCACCAAAATAAGGGGAACCAAATACGGTGAGTTATCCAATAGATGCATGGAATGGAACGCTGCCGCCAACCGAATTGCACTGTAACCTAAGGTTGCGACCACGCCAAATAAGGTAGTGCAAATTCCGAGAATATCAATGATATCCCCGACTCTTCCATTAATCTTTTCTTTCAGTAAGGGATAAAAACAAGAACGTAAAGAAAACGGTAATTTATAGCGAAATCCGAAGTAAGCAATCGTAAGTGCGATTAATCCATAAATAGCCCAAGCACTGATGCTCCAATGAAAAATACTAAAAAATAATGCTGTTCTAACTTTCTCATATTCACCTATTGGTGAAAGAAAATGTGAAAGTGGTTCAGCAACACCGAGAAAAACAATGCCAATACCAATTCCAGAGGTAAAAAGTAACGCAATCCAAGAGCCTAATTTAAACTCTGGTTCTTCCTCATCACTCCCAAGTTTAATATCGCCATATCGTCCTAACGCTAAGAAAAGTAAAAAGAACAGAAAAAATGCACTCAGTAAAATATAAAACCAGCTAAATTGAGAGAAAATAAATGCTTTCGCCGCAGCAAGATAAGATATCGTTTGCTGCGTATCAAATAAAAGGGCTGCAATAATCGCTAAACTAAAGCCTAAACTGCCCCAAATAACATTTGCTTTGAAAGTATTTTGTATCTTCATATTTGTTTTAAGATAAAAAGTGCGGTTAAAAATTAGGGGATTTTCAACCGCACTTTAGTCTTATTATTCAGCCAGTTCTGTTTGCTCGTGTGCCATCAATTCTTGACCCACATCGTCTAGCAAACTTAAGTAACGTTCATAATGTTTCAACATATCGGCAATTAATTCATCTTGATCCATATATTGCACATCATAACCCACTCGACCATCAAAGAAGTAAGTGTATGGCTCATAGGTCATACTATGCTGGATATGTGGCAAGTTATCGTCATTAATTAATTGCTCTGACACCTCACGACCGATAGATTTCACCCCATACATAAAGTCTCGCATCAAATCTTTCTGAATGACTAACTCGACTGCAGGTTCATCTTGATCAAATAGCGTGTTAATTTGTACGCTTAAGTCATATTTGCCAATCAACTCTTGACGTAATTCACGCATAGCCGGTAAAACCGTATGTTTAAGGAAACGTAAAATATCTTTTTCTTGCGTTTGGTTCATCATTTGTTCCAAACGTTCTTTCCATTTATCCCCCGTCCAGAAAATACTGGTTGGATTAACTTTGGTATCAAAATATTTTTTATCCGCATTCAAACCTTTCCATAAGCTAAAACACATCAATAACATCAACATCGCAAAAGGTAATGCCACTAATAGCGTCATTGCCTGTAGATTAGCCAAGCCGCCTGATTGCATTAAAACAATCGCGACGACTGACATTAATACACCCCACATCACAGCCTGCCAACTCGGTGCTACAAGGCTTTTATCGCGTGATGCAATGTTATTTAATACATAAATACCGGAGTCTGCCGAGGTGATAAAGAATAAAGAAATCACCACTAAACTCACTAAACCCGTCACACCAGAAAGCGGTAAATAATCTAAGAACTTAAAGAGCAACGTTTCAGGCGAAGAAATCATTTGTCCTAACGCACCTGCAGCTTCACCATCATTCAACCAAATGGCTGTATTACCAAATACGGTAAACCACAAGATACCGAACATGCTAGGAATCACCAACACGCCAAAAATAAATTCGCGAATGGTACGCCCTTTCGAAATACGAGCAATAAATAAACCGACAAATGGCGCCCAAGAACACCACCATGCCCAATACAGAATTGTCCAACCGCTAAACCAACTAGTATGTTCTTGTTCATAAACATAGGTTTTGAAACTTAATTTTACTAAGTTGCTAAGATACGTTCCGATGTTGTCGCTAAAAGCGGATAACAAATAAAGTGTCGGTCCCGCCACTAAGACGAAAATCAACAAACAGAAAGCTAATGTTAAATTCAGCTCACTTAAGATTTTTACCCCTTTCCCTACACCAGAAATCGCGGAAAATATCGCTAAACTCATTACCACGGCAATTACGACAACTTGCAAGCTGAAGCTATTTTCGCTAATCCAGCCTAATTGATGTAAGCCTGCACCCAATTGTGATGCACCAAAACCTAATGTTGTGATAACACCAAATAAGGTGGCAAGTAACGCCATAATGTCGATAAGATCGCCTAACTTGCCATTAATACGCTCTTTCAATAACGGATAGAAACAAGAACGTAATGCCAAAGGTAATTTGTAACGGAATCCAAAGTAAGCCAATGCCAACGCAATCGTGCCATACACCGCCCAGGCATGAATTCCCCAGTGGAATAAGGTGTGTAACAAGGCTTCTTGTTGCTTATGCTCTGCGCTGCCTGTGGTAATATCAGATAAGTAATGCGTCAATGGCTCTGCTACACCAAAGAACATCAACCCTACCCCCATACCGGCAGCAAATAACATCGCCAACCAAGACAGAAAACCAAATTCAGGCTCTTCTTCATCATTGCCTAATTTGATATTACCTAGGCTACTGACTGATAAAATGACTAAAAAGCCCAAAAATACTGAGAATGCTAAGACGTAAAACCAACTAAAGTTGGCAAAAATGCCCGATTTAGCAGCATTTAATAAAGTTTGTGTTTGCTCAGGTGCGATTAAAATCATCGCGACAAGCAACACCACAAAAAATAACGTTGCACCAATCACTAAAGGATTGAACGACGTTTGCTTTTCCATAAATTTAGATAAAGACAACGCTTCCCCCTTAAAAATTAAGTGAATAAAAATAAAATCAGATTAAATAAAATAAGGCCTTAAGCCCTAAATGGTGAGATGGAACCATCGCAAATGATAGCACGGAGAAGTGCGATTTTGAAGAAAACGCTCAGTAGGATTTGAGTGGATTGTTTCCAAAAGTGCATTTATGGTATCAAAAAATACCAATTATTTCAAATTAGGAAAATATTGATGGTATTTAATTTAAGTCGTATTTTTAACTGATATAATGAATTACAAAACTTGCTCAAACAAGACAGTAAAAGAAAACGTTTTATTTAATGTGTTGTAGATAAAACAATTTCTTAATGCAGCTTCAGTAAGCTTATCAAACGTCTGATCATCTAAATCAGATGAAATAAAAATTTTAATTTTACAATCGGTTATGTGTGGAGGTTCATCATAACCATGCACACCAAGTAAGGTTAAAGGATTGGCGAGGTTGAGCCAAATTTTTCCTTCCATTTCTACAATATCGGCACGTTGTTGAACAAAATGCGCTTTTACACTACTCAAAATGCCAATGCAGTTAAGTCATCGGAGCAAGGGAAAAACTCTACAAACGTCTAGCAAAAATGGTTGAGCATAACTTTACGGAAGCAGAACAACACCATAGACATAGTTATGCCCATTACAGAGGTTCGTCGAAAGTACACATGCAAGCAAGCACAAAATATCAAGAAAATGCCCTTGTGCTATGGGCTTTTTTACGCTTTTTATAATTCAGACTTTATTAATATGAGGTAATGGTAAAAACTCTACGAAACTGACTGCTTGAATGGCAATCTAAAGTGAAATGTAATAGAAAGAGATAAAACGACAAAAAATAAACCCACCTTTACCAGATGGTCTATAAAGTGGGTTTGCCTGAGGTATAAAATCGAGTGTTAAATACGCGCTATTTTCAATATATTTTAGCTTTTATTTTTTAGGTAACGCATCACTAGAAGCATTAAATTTCACATTTGATGAAGTGTAAGCCTCAAAGTGCGGATGTTTTTTCATAAATTTAATGAAACTTTCCGCATCAGGCAAGTAAGTATCAACGCCTTCATATTTCGGATCGTTAAATAATTTACCAAAAGTTTTGTAACCATCTTTACCGCTAGCTACATAAGCATTAGTACCAACGAGATAACGTTTATTATCATCAATTGGTTCCCATTGTTGGGTTTGTTTATTCAATACTTCCACGCTGACTAAACGTTTACCTTCCGCATTTGGTATTTCATTCGCTTCGTAACGAATGCCCGCGCCATAAGGGAATGCCCCTGTAGAACCATCAACTAAAGCAAATTGCATCGCATCTTCAAGCACTTGTTTCACTAACGAACCTTCCATTTTATAGGTATATAACGTATTCCCGAAAGGTAAGAAAGTATAAGCATCATTAAAGGTTACATTGCCTGGTAAAATATCCGCACGAACACCGCCTGCATTTTGAATGGTTAAATCCACTGTTTTGAGTTCGTTATACATTGTTTCTGCAATAAAACGCGTTGCAATAGAACCTTCTGGATTTGAGCCTGCTTTATTTGGGATACGATTTGCTGAACCACCCGGCATTGCAGAACCGGTGATGACGCCAACAATTTCTTGTGCTAAACGATCTTTTTCACTTTTATATTTTGAAATAAGCATGTCTGTTTTTGCATCATGATCATCAAGTGAAATACTCTTCATTGACTTTAAAGTATCAAGCGCTTTTTTACGTTCATCGCCTGTTAATTCAGTCCATTTACCTTCCGCATTTTTCACTTGAAGTTTATGAGAACTCATTAACACATGAGGAATTTTACGAGTAATAGACGCAATACCTTCAGGACTGAATTTAACACCTAAGTCACCCACAACAGCAGAATAAGCCCAACCTTCCATTACAAATACCGGTTCGCCATTCGGATTTTTAAATTCAAGCGGATATTCATAGATTACTGGAAGTTTTAAACCACGTAATTCATCATTTCCGTATAAATAATGTGAATCCCCAGTAACGATCACATCAATATCATTTACTTTTTGAGCAATTTCGATATTTTTTTCACTTCCTGCATGTGAAAGTAAAATGATTTTATTAATGCCTTGTTGTTTTAGCGCATTTGCCATAATTTGTGCGGTAGCAATTTCATCATAGAACTTCACATCCTTACCTGGTGAAGATGAATTAACCGTTTTATTCACGGTATCTAAACCGATAATGGCAATTTTTTCTCCATCCACAGTGAAAATATCGTAAGGTTTCCATTTGTTATATAAAATTGAATTTTTATCAGGAATAACATTGGCTGAAAGTACTGGAATTTTTAATGGCTCGAGTAGTTTTAATAAACCTTCATTACCCGCGTCAAATTCATGGTTACCCAAAGTAAAATAATGGAAATTACCAGCATTCATGACAGCCGCATCAGCGGAACCGCCAAAAAGTGTGAAATACAGCGTACCGGTAATCGCATCACCAGCATGTAGCACTAATGGATTTTTATACTTTTTACGTAACTCATAAAGTTTTCCATTCACAGCAGAAAAACCGCCAATATCAACCTTTGTTTGTTGACCATTTAGATTAATTCTTGCTTCGTGCGGTTCCAAATAAGAATGGTGGTCGTTAATATGTAAGATACTTAACTCCACAGCTTTATGTGCTTGCGGCGCTTCTTTAGCAAAGGCTGCACCTGAGCAAAGCATTGCTAACGCACTAACTGCAAAGGTAACTGATTTTTTAGATAAAAACATAATGGCTCCTTGTGAGTAAACGGATTAATTTAAGCCTTCAAGCATTGCTTGGAAAGTCTTATAACGAATAGCATAGTTATTGTGTTGAAGATTTTCACGTGCTTGATCTAAATACGAAAAATCATCAACCTCCACCCCTTTAAATTGGCGAGCAAACATCATATTGGCTAGAGCGAGGCGGGGCTTAATTTCAGAAGAAGGGGTTATCAAACTCACTCGATTCTCAGTAATAGAAAAAGTTGTTTGATTAGGAAAATCTTGACGCATCTGTTCAATAATTTTTTGAAATATGCCTTTAGCATCCAAAGACAATAATATAATTTGATCTGGTTTGGCTCCCCGTTCTATTAAAGCCTGAACAAATTGCTCCGAATTATCTGTTTGACGAATATAAATTTTTGCCTGCTCATTCGCTAAAAAAGACACCAGTAAGTTTTTCTTCATTTCCTGAATTAAATTAGCATCGCCAGTATTTATCGGTTCAAAGTATAAATAATCAAGAAATTTAGGGGTGAGATTTTTATCTGTTTTAAAAATGCGAGTGAGGATTTTTTCGCTTATTTGGATCTGATTATCAAGAAATTGGGGAGGTAAAGAAAAAAGTGCGGTGAGTTTTTTCTGTAAAATAGAAATTTGTTGCTTTTCTTGTTTAGCTAAAGCGATTGAAAATTGTTGCTTTAAAGCCTCAGCGGACTCAGTAGATATTGATTGGTGAGAAGACGAAGGAGGACTCGCTATCACAGATTGTTGAATGCCAATACATGACGCTAATCCAAGTAACACAGAATGAAAACTGATTTTCATAATAAACCTCATTTAACTGATATTTTATCAATATAAAATACCGCTTAACGCGTAAACTTGACCTAAAACTATTTGAGAGTTTCTTAGATTATACGTAAAACAAAATTGCATGTGAATGATAATGTTTACTTTTTCAAGAGAATATAACGTACTTATTAGAATGCTCATCCAAAACTTGGAATTTTGCTCAAAAAGTATAAAATTC
>CAUPWR010000021.1:0-8180 GCA_963515445.1 Parahaemophilus parainfluenzae
CCAGGTAGTGAATGTAGAACCCCGAGCTAAATGGCTTGGGGTTTTTGTTTATGGAGTTTAGTTAAAGATTACTTTGATAATATAAGTGCTGTAGAAAGTTAGGTTGTTTTATGTAGAGAATATATAAAAAGGAGTTTATCCCAAATATTGGGGGATAGACTCCTTTAATCTTTTAAGAAAATAGCTTATTCCATAAAGAACAAACAAATTCTCTTTCTTCTATAAATTCCGAATCATCAACAATGACAGGCTTTCCTAATAAGTTTAGGTGATGGATTTTATTACGTAGTGTCACGTAACAGGATTTGAGCTTTTCACATTCTGTTAGAGAAATAATGTGATATTCTGCCATTGAATCAAAGATACGGACATTATCAGACCATTTGGTTAATATTGGATTAGCTGGGGCATTCGCGAGCATCAGATACTGGGCGATAAATTCAATATCGGTAATACCACCACGATCTGTTTTGATATTAAAAAAGCCTTCTTTTGTATGAGATAAATGGTCGTACATTTTTTCACGCATTTCTCTTACTTCAATTTTTAGCTGATTAATATCTCTTTGTGCGGAAAGTACATTACAGCGAATTTTTTCAAATTCTGCTTTTAATTCAGTTTCACCAAAAATGGCACGACTGCGGACAAGTGCTTGCTTTTCCCAAGTCCATGCTTCATTGAGTTGATAGTTTTCAAATGCTTGAAGCGAACAGCCTAATAAGCCTGAATCGCCTGAAGGACGTAATCGCATATCAACATCGTAAAGTATGCCTGCACTGGTATTCATACTAAAGATGCTGACAATTTTTTGAGCCAATCTTAAATAGAATTGATTGCTATCAATGGATTTCTTCCCACCAACAGTTACTCCTTCAACAGCTTGATATAAAAAGACTAAATCCAAGTCAGATTTATAACCGAGTTCAATTCCGCCTAGTTTGCCGTAGCCAATGACTAAAAAGCCTTTTTCAGTTTTATCAACAAGATGTTCGGGGACGCCAAAGCGTTGACTGACTTGTTGCCAAGCAAAATTGACAACGGCATCAATGATTGCTTCAGCCAGATAAGTGAGATGATCGCTCACTTTCATAACAGGCAATACGCTGAGAATATCGGCGGCTGCAACACGTAATAAAATGGACTGTTTGAATTGGCGTAAACCGTCAATAAATTGTTCTTCATCGTCTTGCGGTAATCGCAGCATATATTGCTTCAATTCATCAGGGTACTGTGTGAACGGTAATGGATTACGTAGCGCTTCAGTATTTAATAATTCATCGAGTAGAATAGGGTAACGAGCGACTTGTTCGGCAATCATCTGGGATTGCGCACATAGTTCAATAAGCTGCTTAATGGCTTGAGGATTTTCTAAGAGTAATTCTAAATACGTCGTTCTACTCGCAATTTTATCGACAATGTTGAGGATGCGTGGCAATAAAGTGCGGTAATTTTTTTGTTCAAATATTTGAGTGAAGATATTTGGCAATAAGTGAGCTAAAACTTCTCGACCACGAGAGCCAATAACACGGCGCGCAAGCCCCTCTTTGAATTGAATAAGTTTATCTAAAATATCGGAAATTGCGTCATCATCAATGTGATTATCAACCAACATTTGTTCAATGTCATCAAGATCACTTTCTAAAAAATCAATCCACTGATTACTGTCATCGGTACGTTCATCTTTTTCTTCACCAATTAATGCATCAAAAACTGACCGCACTTTTTGTTGGTGTGCTTGTAGTATTTGATAGAAATCATCCCAGTTTTCAATTGGATAAGATTTTATCGTAGTTTGATTGTTCTCATCTAAGTAAGTGTATTCTCGACAAGCAACTATTAATCTAAGGCGATTTTCTTCATCTGTTGGAAGTAGTTGCGTTTGTTGATCATCAATGGCTTGTAGCACGTTTTCAGTACGACGAAGGAAGATATAAGCGTCTTTTAATTCATGATATTGTTGAGGCGTAATTAAACCAAGATCTCGTATTTCGGGGAGAAGTTTAAGCAATTCATGTTGTTGGAGCTTAATCTCACGTCCACCTCGAATCAGTTGAAAAACTTGCACAATAAATTCGATTTCTCGAATCCCACCTGCACCTAGTTTAATATTGTCTTTTAAGCCACGACGACGTACTTCGCGCTCGATTTTACCTTTCATTTCACGTAAAGCTTGAATCACACTAAAATCAATATAGCGTCGATACACAAAGGGGCGAAGTAATTGCTGCAAGGTTTTTACATAGGGATCTTGCGCATCAGCGCCTAAAATACGCCCTTTAATCATGGCATAGCGTTCCCAGTCTCGCCCTTGATCTTGGTAATATTGCTCCATTGCAGAAAAACTTAAGGCAAGTGCACCACTGTCACCAAAAGGGCGAAGGCGCATATCCGTACGATAGACAAAACCATCTGGCGTGAATTGATCTAAAGCATTGATCAGACGTTGTCCTAAACGCGTAAAAAATTTGGCGTTATCAACGGCTCGTCTTGCACCAACGGTTTCTCCCTGTGAAGGGTAAGTAAAAATTAAATCAATATCAGAGGAAAAATTTAGCTCAAAACCACCTAATTTTCCCATGCCAAGAATATAGAGTTGCTGAGGGTTGCCATTTTCATCACAAGGTGTGCCCATTTCTTCACAAGCTTGTTTATACAGCCAATCTCTCGCACCAATAATAAGACTTTCAGCAAGTTGAGAAAGACGAATAAAAATTTCTTCTACGGTAGCAAGATTCAAGCTTTGACAGAAACTTAGTTTCGCCATTTCTTGATTTCGAAAATCTCGTAGCGTTTTGTAAAGCTGTTCTTCGTTTTGGATAGTGGAGAGTTGGTCAGCTAGATGGCTAGCGTAATGTTGACAATCTGAAAATTGAGGAGGTGTTTGCCACCATTGGGCTAAAAAGTGCGGGTGTTTTTTTAAGACTTTTTCCAAGAAATCAGACAGACTGATGGCATAGTTTATTTGTCCGATTGCTGTCGTGAGATCTGTTTCGTCCCGCTCGATTTGTTGGGTTATTTTATCAAGATTCATTTCAGGGAAATGTTGGCAAAGCACTTCGCCAAGTTGAATGAGTTTTTCAGTCGAAAGCGGAAGTGAAAGCGCCATAATTTACCCCTTAAAATGTTCGTCAATCTTGCGTAGTACGATTTCTTTGGCTTGTTGCGGTTGCAGACTATCTAGCCAATTTAATGGTGTTTTCCAGCCGCGCAGCCAGGTGATTTGTCGTTTTGCTAATTGGCGAGTCGCACAAATGCCACGGAAGACCATTTCTTCATGATCATAGTCACCACGTAAATATTCCCACATTTGTCGATAGCCCACACAGCGGATAGAAGGCAAATCAGGATGGAGATCTTCTCGTTGATAGAGTTTTTCAACCTCTTCTTGGAAACCTAATTCGATCATTTTATGGAAACGTTGTTCGATACGTTGATGTAACACCGCACGATCTTCTGGAGCAATAGCAAATTGTAAAAATTGATAAGGCAATTCTTCGCCTTTTTGTTCAGTTAATTCCGTTAATGATTTGCCCGTTAAATAGAATACTTCTAATGCACGATTAATGCGCTGAGAATCATTTGGATTGATACGCTCTGCAGAAATAGGATCAATTTTTTGTAATTCTTGATGAAGAGCAGGCCAGCCAAGTTTTTGCGCTTTTTCTTCAATTTCTAATCGTAACTTTTCATCAGCAGATGGAAGGGGGGAAAGTCCTTCAATCAATGCTTTGTAATACAACATGGTGCCGCCAACCAAAAGCGGAATTTTACCTTGCGCGGTAATATCGGCCATTTCTCTGAGCGCATCGTCACGAAAATTCATCGCAGAATAACTTTCAGCGGGATCTAAAATATCAATTAAGCGGTGAGGGGCAAGGGCTAGTTCTTCTTTAGAAGGCTTTGCCGTGCCAATATCCATGCCTTTATAAATTAATGCAGAATCAACACTGATCACTTCCACTGGCAGGCTTTGACGTAATTGAATAGCAAGATCCGTTTTTCCGGAGGCCGTCGGCCCCATCAGAAAAAGTGCGGTTGGTTTGGAGTAAGTTTTTTGTGTCATATTACAAATCAGTTAAAAAAGGCTGCCAGTTAATTGGTTTCAGTAATGTATTAAATTTTTCTTGATGAGCTTTATTCAGTAAGCGTTCCGTTTCACTTAATAAGCTGACTGCATCCGCTAACACCTCAATCGGTTTCATCTCTAGCGTCTGACAAAGTGCGGTCAGAAAATCAGGCATATTTTCTAAATGTTCAGCAAGCAGGCTCACCACACATTTTTGTAAGTTTTGTGTACGTAAAATTGCAGGCTCTTTATTTAATGTAAGACGCAGCTGAGCTTCATTTTCAATAAATTCAAAACCACTTTGTTGGAAAAAAGCTTTTTGTTTTTGCCATTGTTCAAATTGTTTTTCATCTAAGCGGAAAATAATCGGAATGAGCAATGGTTGTTGTGGAATTTCACCTTGTTGTAAGGTTAATTCATAATTTAAGGCTTGCAATTTAGCTAATGACATCAAATAAAACTGCTGATTTTGTTGTAAAAGCAATGCTTTATTTTCAATTAATGCCAATGCGCGTAAATAGCCTGCATCACTTGTCTGTGGGAATTGTTCAACGACAGATTTTGTTAAAACTTGAGATGCTTCTGTTGGACGTACTAATTCACCATATAAGCGTTGTTCGGTCTTTGTAGGTTGTTCACGATAACCATACGACGGAACGTACTCACTACGGTTTGAAAAGTGCGGTCGATTTTCTGATTGTTTTTCACGAGGCTGATGATAATGCGAGGCAAAAATATTTTGCCCAGCCGCCGCACGATTGGGTTTAGGTTCATAGTGGGTTTGATATGAAGCCGAAGGCTCTCTTGCCTCATTCATCGTTGGCGCTAAATCCAATTCAGCTTGAGGAATGGCATTAAGCGCATTTGTTACGCCTTGGCAGATAAAATCATGAATTAAACGCGCTTGATGGAAACGAACCTCGTGTTTTGTTGGGTGCACGTTGACATCGACATCATGTGGATTGAGATCGATAAATAGTACAAATGCAGGGTATTGCTCAGTATGTAAATACTCCGCATAAGCTTGACGAATTGCATGGGTGATCACTTTATCGCGCACCATTCGTCCATTGATATAGCAATAGCTCAAATCATTTTGAGAACGGGTAAATTCAGGTGTCGCCACCCAGCCAGAAAGATGTAAATCATCATGTTTCCAATCAATACGTAAGGCATGTTGAACAAAATCATCGCCACAAATAGCGGCAACGCGTTTTAGTTGTTGTTCTTCATTCGTCGTAGGGCGGTATTGTCGAACAATTTTGCCATTATGTGTGAGCGTAAAAGCGATATTAAATTTCGCTAAAGCAATTCGGCGAATGACTTCATCAATATGAGCAAATTCTGTTTTATCAGTGCGTAAGAATTTACGACGAGCAGGCGTGTTAAAAAAGAGATTTGCCACTTCAACTGTCGTACCGACTGGATGAGATGCGGGTTTGATTGTGGTTTCCATCTCTCGTCCTTGTGCATAAACCTGCCACGCTTCATTTTGCTCTGCTGTGCGAGAGGTAAGCGTGAGACGAGAAACCGAGCTGATACTGGCAAGGGCTTCACCGCGGAAACCTAAACTTAAAATGGCTTCGAGATCATCAAGATCGGCAATTTTACTGGTTGCATGTCGAGCGAGTGCGAGGCTTAATTCCTCTTTAGGAATGCCACTGCCATTATCTCGAATACGAATCAGACTGGCGCCACCATTTTCAATATCAATATGAATTTTATTGGCACCAGCATCAAGGCTGTTTTCCACTAATTCTTTCACCACAGAGGCAGGGCGTTCGACCACTTCACCTGCGGCAATCTGATTAGCCAGCTGTGGAGAAAGAATTTTGATTGCCATAGGATTCCTTATTTTTCTTTAAGTTTGATTTTTTGCCCAGTCACGACTTTGCCGTTTTTCAATGTTGGGTTCAGTTTTAAAAGACGATTAACCGGTACATTGTATTCACGAGAGATAGCATAGATAGTTTGATCGGCTTTCACAGTATGGTAAAGCGGGGTTTCTTTCTTGCCATCATCTTTCTTCTCATTTCCTTTTGAAGAAGTGTCTTTTTTATCGTTACCTTTTTTTTCAGGCTCTTTTTTATTCTCAGCTTTTTCTTGTTTTTGATCTTTTTTAGAAACGGCTTTTTCAGCTTCAACAATCTTGCTGTTTTTTCCTTTGTTATCGGCTTTGGCTTTATCATCCGATTTAGGTTTTTCTTCTACCTTTTTGCTTTTGCCGTTATCCGGGATTTTAATAATTTCATTCAGCCAAAGTTCTTTACGTTTTAGTTTATTTAATTCAATGATTTCGCTGACTTTTACATCGTATTTGTTTGCCAGGCTACCAATGCTTTCACCTGGTTTCACTTTATGACGTACGCCACTGTCTTTGACATCGGAAGTGCGGTCAGATTTTTCAGTGTTTTTCTCTTCTTTTTTGATCGGTTCTTCTGCTTTTTTGCCTTTGCCATTATCAGGAATCTTAATGGTTTCATTTAACCAAAGTTCTTTGCGTTTCAGTTTATTTAACTCAACGATTTCGCTGACTTTGACATCATATTTATTGGCTAGGCTACCAATGCTTTCACCTGGTTTCACTTTATGGCGAATACCGCTGTCTTTCACATCAGAAGTGTGGTCAGATTTTTCATTGTTTTTATCGTTTGATTTTGTAGATTTGCTGTCTTGCTCATCACTAGGTGGAACGGCAATTGCTTTTAAATTACCATTACGATAAGCAACCAAACCTTCGTAAATCATATAAGCAATACGACGACGATAAGTAATGGTATTCAGTTTCTGCTCTTCTTCCATATTGGAAAGGAAGCCTGTTTCCACTAAAACAGAAGGAATGTCGGGTGAACGTAATACGCCAAGGCTCGCATGTTGTGGGGTACTACGGCTTAATGAGGTCACGCGAGCAAAGCGACGTAAAATGCTGTTACCAAGTTCATAGCCTGTACGTTGGCTATGACCAAATTGTAGATCGAGTACGGTTTGATCTAAATATTTGTCATTGTTATTGGAAAGTACTTTACCGGCTCCGCCTAAAAGCTCAGAGCGTTTTTCATCATCTTCTAACCATTGCCCCATTTCATCGTTGGCACGACGATTGGATAGCACCCAAACAGATGCACCACGTTGGTCTGAATTAAGAGAGGAGTCCGCATGGATAGAAACGAGGAAATTTGCTTTATATTTACGTGCAATTTCGGAGCGTTCAGGCACCGAAATGTAGTAATCACTACTGCGTGTTAAGACACCTTTGAAGTTAGGATCTTTATCTAATAAAGCCTTTAATTCTCGTGCGATAGAAAGGGTGACATTTTTTTCATAAATGCCGAGATTTTTTCCGATTGCACCGGGATCTTTACCACCGTGGCCAGGATCAATCGCAATTGTCCATTGTGAGGCGGCAAATACGGTAGTAGAAATTAGAGAAAATATTCCAAAAAGAAACGAAAATTTTGCTTTCATGTAAGTCAGTTTTATAGTTGTGTCAAAATATGCTCGCCCACTGGATTTTGAGCAATTAGCGTAATGTTGCGAGCATCATCGTAATAATCAATATTCACTAGTAAATCAGCCTCAGGCAAGATGCCCTCACCTTTTTCTGCCCATTCGATTAAGCAGATACAATTTTGGCTGAAATAATCACGAATGCCCATAAATTCCAATTCTTCAGGATCGGCAAGACGATATAAATCGAAATGATAAATCATTTTCCCTGCAATGCTATATTCTTCCACTAACGTATAAGTAGGGCTTTTGACATTGCCTTGGTAGCCTAAACCTTGCACCATTCCACGAGTCAGGGTGGTTTTCCCTGCACCAAGATCGCCATTAAAATAAAGCACAATGGCATTATCTTTCGGTTGTTTTACAAGCACTTCTGCCAGTTTTTTACCAAAACGGAGCATCGTGCTTTCATCAGGAATGTATTGGGTTAATTCGGTCATTCTTAGAGTGATTTTTTAGGTTAAAGTTTCTGGGGGATTTTATCGTATTTTGAAGGGAATATGTAGGGAAAATACAATAAAAAAATCCGCTGCTTTTCAGCAACGGATTGAGAATTTGGAGCGGGAAACGAGGCTCGAACTCGCGACCCCGACCTTGGCAAGGTCGT